>NZ_BJOR01000001.1:613971-1227943 GCF_006540305.1 Streptomyces sp. 6-11-2
GCTGAACCGGCTGGGCGGCGGCGTGGACATCCCGATCGGCACCTCGGTCGCCGGGCGCAACGACGAGTCGCTGGTCGACCTGATCGGCTTCTTCGTCAACACCCTGGTCCTGCGCAACGACGTGAGCGGCGACCCGACCTTCCGGCAGCTGCTCGGCCGGGTGCGCGAGGCGGACCTGTCCGCGTACGCCCACCAGGAGGTGCCGTTCGAGCTGCTGGTCGAGACGCTGAAGCCGGAGCGCTCGCTCTCCCGGCACCCGCTGTTCCAGGTACTGCTGAACTTCGAGAACACCCCCGAGATGGAGCTGGGCTTCCCCGGGGTGCGCACCCGCCTGCACCCGGTGAACACCGAGGTCGCCAAGTTCGACCTGTCGTTCTCCGTGCGCGACCGGTACGCCGACGACGGCACGCCGGCCGGGATCACCGGTCTGCTCAACTACAGCAGCGACCTGTACGACCGGGGCACCGCCGAGGACATCTCCGCCCGGCTGAGCCGCCTGCTGGAGTCGGTCGCGGCCGACCCGGCGCACAGGGTCAGCGAGTTGGACCTGCTGGGCGAGGCCGACCGCCACCGCATCCTCGCCCTCGGGGTCGGCGAGATCCGCGAGGAGGTTCCGCCGACGTTCGTCGAGCGCTTCCAGCGGCAGGTCGCGGCGACCCCGGACGCCGTCGCCCTGGTCTGCCGGGACGAGCAGGTGACCTACCGCGAACTCAACGAGCGCGCCAACCGGTTGGCCCACCACCTGATCGCGCGCGGCGTGGGGGCCGAGGACTGGGTCGCGGTCGCCCTGCCGCGCGCACCGCAGCTGGTGGTCGCCCTGGTGGCGGTCCTGAAGGCGGGTGCCGCCTACCTCCCGCTCGACCCGGACTACCCGCCGGAACGCGTCGAGTTCATGATCGAGGACGCCTCGGCCATGCTGCTGCTCACCGACGGCGCCATCGGCGCGGGCCTCCCGCACTCCGACGACCTGCCGCGGCTGCTGCTGGACGAGCCGGAGACGGTCGAGGCCGTGGCCGGGCGCCCGGTGACGGATCCGGGCGACGCCGACCGGCTGTACCCGGTCCACCCGCACCACTCCGCGTACGTCATCTACACCTCCGGTTCCACCGGGCGCCCCAAGGGCGTACTCACCGAACAGCACTGCCTGAGCGACTACCTGCGCTGGAGCACGTCGGGCTACCCGAGCACCACGGGAGCCGCCGTGCTGCACAGCCCGATCTCCTTCGACCTGACGGTGACCGCGCTCTACACCACGCTGTCCGTCGGCGGCACGGTGATCCTGGCCACCCTGGACGACGGCGAGCCGTGGACCCTGGCGGCCCTGGAGCGGACGCCATGCACGTTCCTCAAGGCCACCCCGAGCCATCTGCCGTTGCTGGAGGCACTGCCGGACGCGTTCTCCCCCAGCCGCGAACTGATGCTGGGCGGCGAGCTGCTGCTCGGCGAGACCCTGACCGAGTGGCGCTCGCGCCACCCCGAGGCGCACATCTACAACGGCTACGGACCCACCGAGACCACGGTCAACTGCACCCAGCACGTGATCAGGGCCGGCGAACCCGTCGGCAGCGGCCCGCTGCCGATCGGCCGCCCCATGCCCAACACCTGGCTGTACGTGCTGGACGCGTCCCTGCGGCCGGTGCCCATGGGCGTGGCCGGCGAGCTGTACGTGGCGGGCGAGGGGATCGCGCGCGGCTATCTGCACCGGCCGACGCTGACCGCCGAGCGGTTCGCTCCCAACCCGTTCGGACCGCCCGGCTCCCGCATGTACCGCACCGGCGACATCGTGAAGTGGACCCCGGACGGCGAGCTGTACTTCCTGCGGCGCGTCGACGACCAGGTCAAGATCCGCGGTTTCCGGGTGGAGATCGGCGAGATCGAGAACGCGCTGCTGCGCCGGGCGGGCGTCGCCCAGGCCGCCGTCGTACTGCGGGAGGACCTGCCGGGCGACCAGCGCCTCGTCGCCTACCTGGTGCCGGACGGCCCGCTGGACCAGGCCGAGGTCGCCCGCGAGGTGGCCGCGGACCTGCCGGACTACATGGTGCCCGCGGCCTTCGTGGTCATGGACGAGCTGCCGCTCAGCCCCAACGGCAAGGTCGACCGGCGGGCCCTGCCGGCGCCGGACCACTCCCCCGCCGCCACCACCGGCCGCGCGCCGCGCACACCGCAGGAAGAGCTGTTGTGCGCTCTGTTCGCGCAGATCCTGAACGTGCCCGCGGTCGGAGTCGACGACAACTTCTTCGACCTGGGCGGCCACTCCCTGCTGGCCACCCGGCTGGTCAGCAGGATCCGTTCGGCCTTCGGCACGGAACTGCCCATCCGCGCGCTGTTCGAGAGCCCGACCGTCGCCGCCCTGGCCGGATCGCTGCGCGGCGCGCCGCAGGGCCGGCGGGCGCTGCGCGCCGCCCCGCGGCCGGCGCGCCTGCCGCTGTCCCACGGCCAGCGGCGGCTGTGGTTCCTGAACCGCCTGGAGGGCCACAGCGCCACCTACAACCTGCCGATCGCGCTGGACCTCGACGGTCCGGTGGACGTCTCCGCGCTGCGCTCCGCGCTCACCGACGTGATCGCCCGCCACGAGTCGCTGCGCACGATCTTCCCCGAGCGGGACGGCAGTCCGTACCAGGTGGTACTCGATCCGTCGGTCGCCGCACCGGAGTTCACCGTGCTCGACGTCCCGGCGCACGAGCTGGACGGGGAGTTGCGGCGCATCGCCGGCCAGGGCTTCGACCTGACGGTCGAACTGCCGCTGCGAGCCGCCCTGTTGCGGGTCGGCGAGCGGCAGTCGGTGTTCGTGGTGGTGATGCACCACATCGTCGTCGACGGCTGGTCGACCGGGCCGTTCGGCCGGGACCTCGCCACCGCCTACGGCGCCCGGTGCGCCGGCGCGGCCCCGCGGTGGACGCCGCTGCCGGTGCAGTACCCGGACTACATGCTCTGGCAGCACGCGATGCTGGGCGGCGAGGACGACCCGGACAGCGTGGCCGCACGGCAGTCGGCGTACTGGCGCGAGGCGCTGGCCGGACTGCCGGACGAGCTGAGCCTGCCGGTGGACCGGCCGCGCCCGGCGACCCCCTCGTACCGCGGCGGCTGGGTCACCTTCGGGCTGGAGCCGCGGCTGCACCGGGACCTGGCGGCCCTCGCCCGCCGCCGCGGGGTCAGCATGTTCATGGTGGTCCAGGCGGGGCTGTCGGTGCTGCTGCACCGCCTGGGCGCGGGCACCGACATCCCCCTGGGCACCCCGATCGCGGGCCGTACGGACGAGGCCCTGGACGATCTGGTGGGGTTCTTCGTCAACACGCTGGTGCTGCGCACCGACCTGTCCGGCGAGCCCACCTTCACCGAACTCCTCGACCGGGTACGGGAGACCGACCTGGCCGCGTACGCACACCAGGACGTGCCCTTCGAGCGGCTGGTCGACGTGCTGAACCCCGAGCGGGTCATGGCCCGTCACCCGCTCTTCCAGGTGATGGTCAGCCTGCACAACAACCCGGAGGCCGACTACGACCTGCCCGGGGTGTCCGCGCGGCGCCGCATGCTCGACCTGAACACGGCCAAGTTCGACCTCAACGTCAATCTGCGCGAGCTGTTCGACGACGGCCGGACGCCCGCCGGGATCGAGGCGGTCGCCGAGTACAGCACGGACCTGTTCGACCACGACACCGTGGTGGGGCTGGCCGAGCGGTTCACGCACCTGATGGAACGGCTGTGCGCCGAACCCGACCGGCCCGTCGGCGACGTGGACGTCCTGACTCCGGCCGAGCGCACCCGGCTGCTGCGCGACTGGAACGCCACGAGCGCCGACTTCGGCCCGCACTCACTGGTCGAGGCGATCGAGGCGGCGGCCGCCCGCACCCCGGACCGCGTCGCGGTCGTCGCCGCCGACGGCGGAAGCACCTGCGCCGAGATCACCTACGCCGGCCTGAACGCCAGGGCGAACCGGCTGGCGCGGTACCTGGCCGGCCGCGGCGCCGGGCCGGAGGTCCGGGTGGCGGTGAGCCTGCCGCGCGGGCTGGATCTGGTGGTGGCGCTGCTGGCGGTGCTCAAGTCCGGCGCGGCCTACATACCGCTCGACCCGGCCTATCCGGCCGAGCGGGTGCGGCACATCCTCACGGACGGCTCGCCCGCGCTGGTGCTGACGACCTCCGAGCTCGCCCGCGAACTGCCCGTACCGGCAGGGGCGGAGACGGTCGCGGTGGACGACCCGGCGCTCGGGGCACGGATCGCCGCCCTGCCGGACACCGACCTGCCGGACACGGCGCACGGCGACCACCCGGCCTACGTGATCTACACCTCCGGTTCCACCGGCCGCCCCAAGGGCGTGGTGGTCACCCGCGCGAACATCGCCAACTTCGTGCGGGACATGCGCGAGCGGCTGCCGGTCACCGAGACGGATGTCCTGGTGGCCGTCACCACCGTCGCCTTCGACATCGCCGGTCTGGAGCTGTACGTGCCCCTGGTCGCCGGGGCCCGGCTCGTGCTCGCCGCCACCGGGCAGGTGCGGGACGTCGACGAACTCGCCAAGCTGATCACCGGCATGGGCGCCACCGTGGTCCAGGCGACGCCGACGCTGTGGCAGGAGCTGGTGTCCGGGCACCCGGACGCCCTCACCGGACTGCGGGTCCTGGTCGGCGGCGAGGCACTGCCCACCGGACTGGCCGCCCGGCTGCTCGAACTGTCCGCCGGGGTGCGGAACATGTACGGCCCCACCGAGACCACGGTGTGGTCCACCACCGCCGCGCTGGACGACCGCCCCGGCGCGCCGGTGATCGGCCGGCCGATCGCGAACACCCGCGTGTACGTGCTGGACGCCCGGCTCGCACCGGTGCCGGCCGGCGTCGCGGGTGACCTGTACCTCGCCGGTGACGGAGTGGCCCGCGGCTACCTGGGCCGTCCCGGGCTGACCGGCGAACGCTTCGTGGCGGACCCGTTCGGCCCGGCCGGTACCCGGATGTACCGCACCGGCGACATCGCCCGGTGGAACACCGCGGGCGAGCTGGAATTCGTGGGACGGGCCGACGACCAGGTCAAGGTGCGCGGCTTCCGCATCGAACCGGGCGAGATCGAGACCGTCCTCGCCGCTCACCCGGCGCTGGCCCACGCCACCGTGGTGGCCCGGGAGGACGGCGAGGGAGACAAGCGCCTGGTGGCCTACCTGGTCGCGGCTCCCGGCCGGGAGGTGCCGGCCGCGGCCGAGCTGCGGGAGCACGCGGCGCGCGTCCTGCCGGACCACATGGTCCCGGCCGCGTTCGTCGCCCTCGACGCCCTGCCGCTCACCCCGAACGGCAAGGTGGACCGCAAGCTGCTGCCCGCCCCGGACTTCGCCGTGCTGGTCGGCGACGAGCGGCCGCGCACACCGCGCGAGGAAGCGCTGTGCGAGGTGTTCGCCGAGGTACTCGGCCTGCCCTCGGTGGGCATCCGCGACAGCTTCTTCGACCTCGGCGGCGACAGCATCGTCTCGATCCGCCTGGTCGGCCGGGCGCGGGCGAGAGGGTTGCGGATCAAACCCGAGGACGTGTTCGTCCACCGGACCGTCGAAGGACTCGCGTCCGTGGCCGCCGACGTGCCCGACCTCGTCGTCGAGTCACCCGAGGCCGGAATCGGCGGCGTCCCGCTGCCACCGGCCGTGCACGCGCTGCGGGAGCGGGGCGGCCCGGTCCGGGCGTACCATCAGTCGCTGCTGCTGGACGCCCCCGCCGATCTCGGTCTCGACCGGCTGCACGAGCTGGTGGGCATGCTCACCGACCGGCACGACGCGCTCCGGCTGCTGCTGGGCCGCCATCAAGGCGGCGAGGACGGCGCCCGGTGGAGCCTTCAGGTGCGGCCCCCCGGCACGGTGGACGCCGCCGGCCGGGTGGCCCGCGTGGCGGTCGCCGGACTGGACGCGGACGGGCTGGCCGTCGTGGTGCGCGACCACACCGGGCCGGCGGCCGGACGTCTCGACCCGGAAACCGGGGACGTCGCCCGGTTCGTCTGGTTCGACGCCGGACCCGGACGGCAGGGCCGGCTGCTGGTGGTGCTGCACCGGCTGGTCGTGGACGCGGTGTCCTGGCACGTCCTGCGCACCGATCTGACCGCCTGCCGGCGGGTCCTGGCCGGAGAGAGCCAGGACGCCCCGCGACCGGCCGGCACCTCCTACCGCCGCTGGGCGCAGCAACTGGTGGCCGCGGCGCAGGACCCGGAACGCGAGCGCGAACTGGACTGGTGGAGGACGACGCT
This sequence comes from Streptomyces sp. 6-11-2, assembly GCF_006540305.1. GTDB lineage: Bacteria > Actinomycetota > Actinomycetes > Streptomycetales > Streptomycetaceae > Streptomyces. The sequence continues at coordinate 620,185 of NZ_BJOR01000001.1, forward strand.
CAGCACCGCCGAACCCCGGCTCGCCGACCGGCCGTCGGCTCCCGGGCCGGACGAGCCCGGTGCCACGGGCACGCTGCACCGCACGCTGCCGGCGCGACGGACCGAACCGCTGCTCGGCCGGGTGCCCGCCGCGTTCCACTGCGATGTGGACGACGTGCTGCTCACCGCGCTGGCGCTGGCCGTCCCGCAGTGGCGGCGCCGGCACCTGCGGGACCACCTCGGCGGCACGAGCGTCCTGGTGGACCTGGAGCGGGACGGGCGCGAACCGTTCGCCGAGGGCCAGGACCTCTCCCGCACCCTGGGCCGGTTCACCACGGCGCACCCGGTACGCCTGGACGCCGGCGCCGTCGACCGGTCCGAGCTGACCGCGGGCGGCGAGGCCGTGGGCAACGCCGTCAAGGCGGTCAAGGAGCAGCTGCGCGCGGTGCCGGACGGCGGTGTCGGCTACGGCATGCTGCGGTATCTCAACCCGCGCACCGCCCCCGTGCTGACCGGACTGCCCCGGCCGGACATCCGCTTCACCCACCTCGGCAGGCTCGACGACGACGCCCTCTCCGAGTGGCCGGTCTCCGCCGGACCCACCGAGCAGGCGCCGACGCCGGAAGCGGGGCACGCGCTGGAGCTGACCACCTCGGCCGTCGACGGTCCCGAGGGCCCCTGCCTGACCGTGACCTGCTCCTGGCCGGGCGAGCTGTTCGGCGAGGCGGCCGTACGCGAACTGGTCGACGACTGGTTCCGCGCGCTGGAAGCCATCACCACCCGTTCCGAGGCCTCCGGCGCCGGCGGACACACCCCGTCGGACCTCTCCCTGACCGGTCTCGACCAAGGCGACATCGACGTTCTGGAAGCTGACGGAAGGTACTTCTCCTCATGACGAAGCCGGGGTTCCAGGACGTCCTTCCGCTCTCGCCCCTCCAGGAAGGCCTGCTCTTCCACACCGTCTACCACGAGCGCTCGCTGGACATCTACACGGCGAGACTCTGCCTCGACCTCGAAGGCGAGCTGGACGCAGGGGCGTTGCGGGAGTCGGTTGCGGGCCTGCTGCGCCGGCACCCCAACCTGCGGGCCGCCTTCCGCTACGAGCGGCTCAGCCGCCCGGTGCAGCTCATCCCGCGCGAAGTTCCCCTGCCCTGGCAGGAGTTCGACCTGCGCGACCTGCCCGGGGAGCAGCAGGCGGCGCGGCTGCGGGAGCTGACCGCGGCCGCGTCGGAGCGCGCCTTCGACCTGGCACGGCCCCCGCTGCTGCACTTCACGCTGATCCACCACGGCGAGCGCGCCCACCGGCTCGTCATGGCGCACCACCACATCCTGCTGGACGGCTGGTCGGTGGGCCGGCTGATGACGGACCTGTTCACGCTGTACGGCGCGGGCGGCGACGAGTCGGCGCTGCCGCCGGTGACGCCGTACCGCGACTACCTCGCCTGGCTGGCCGGGCAGGACCGGCCCGCGGCGGAGGAGGCGTGGCGGACGGTGCTCCACGGCGTCGAGGAACCGACGCGGCTGGTGTCCGACGACCGGCTGCGCACCCCGGTCGCGCCCGAGCGCCTGCTGGTGGAGGTTCCGGCCGGGCTGAGCCGCGAGCTGACCGCGACGGCCCGCAGACACGACCTGACCGTCAACACGGTCTTCCAGGGCGCCTGGGCGCTGGTTCTGAGCCGGCTGACCGGCCGCACCGACGTGGTGTTCGGCGGCACCGTCTCCGGACGTCCGGCGGACATCCCCGGTGTGGAGAGCATCGTCGGCCTGTTCATCAACACCCTGCCGGTGCGGGTGCGGCTCGACCCGTCGGAGCCGGTGGGCGAGATGCTGGCCCGCTTCCAGCGGCAGCAGGCCGGGCTGATGTCCCACCAGCATCTGAACCTGCCCGATGTGCACGCCCTGGCCGGCGCGTCCGGCGAACTGTTCGACACCATCACCGTCACCGAGAACTACCCCTTCGACGAGAAGGGTTTCCGTGAGCTGGCCGGACTGACGATCGTCGGCGCGCACGGCGCGGACGCCAACCACTACCCCCTGAGCGTGGCCGCCCTGCCCGGCGAGACGCTGCGGATCCGTTTCGGCTACCGGCCGGACGTCTTCCGCCCGGCGGACGTGGAGGCGATCGGAGCCCGGCTGGTGCGGGTGCTGGAAGCGGTGGTGCGCGACCCGGACTGCCCCGTCGGCCGACTGGACGTGCTCGCCCCGGAGGAGCGCGAAGAGGTCCTGCTGCGGCGCAACGACACGGGAGGCGAGCGTCCGAGAACCCTGCCGGAGCTGTTCGCGGAGCGGGTCGCCCTGGCGCCGGCGGACCCGGCCGTCGTCTTCGAGGACACCACGCTGTCCTACGCCGAGCTGGACCGCCGCGCCAACCGGCTGGCCCATCACCTCGTCTCCGCCGGAGTCGGGCCCGAGCAGTACGTGGCCCTGGCACTTCCGCGATCCGCGGACCTCGCGGTCGCCGTACTCGCCGTACACAAGGCCGGGGCGGCGTATCTGCCGGTGGACCCCGACTATCCGGCCGAGCGCATCGCCCACATGCTCGACGACGCGCGGCCCGGAGTCGTCCTCACCACCACTGCCGTCGCCGCCGGCCTGCCGGCCGGCGACCGCCTGCTCCTCGCGCTGGACGACCCCGCCACCGCCGCACGCATCGCCGCCGCCCCCGACGACCGGTCCCCCGCCTCGCGTCTGACGGCCGATCACCCCGCGTATCTCATCTACACCTCCGGATCCACCGGCAGGCCCAAGGGCGTCGTCGTCACCCACCGCGGCATCGCCTCCCTCGTCGCCGCCCAGACCGAACGCTTCGAGGTCGGCCCCGGCAGCCGGGTCCTCCAGTTCGCCTCCCTCAGCTTCGACGCCGCCTTCTGGGAGCTGGTCATGGGCCTGCTCACCGGCGCGACGCTCGTCCTGGCCCCCGCCGAGCGGCTCCGCCCCGGGCAGCCGCTGGCCGACCTCGTCGCCGAGCAGCGCGTCACGCACGCCACCATCCCCCCGGCCGCCCTCGCCGTCCTCGACCGGGGCTCCCTCCCCGAAGGCATCACCCTGGTGGTCGCCGGCGAGGCCACCGCACCCGAACTCGTCGGCCGCTGGTCCGCCGGCCGCCGCATGATCAACGCCTACGGTCCCTCCGAGACCACCGTGTGCGCCACCATGAGCACCCCGCTCGCCGGAGAGGTCGTACCGCCCATCGGCGGCCCGATCACCGGCGCCCGCGTCTACCTCCTCGACTCCGCGCTGCGGCCGGTGCTGCCCGGTGTCCCCGGCGAGCTCTACCTCTCCGGAGCCGGCCTCGCCCGCGGCTACCTCGACCGTCCCGCACTCACCGCCGAACGGTTCGTCGCCAACCCCTTCGAGGGGTCCGGCGCCCGGATGTACCGCACGGGAGACGTCGCCACCTGGGACCAGGACGGCCGGCTCGTCTTCCGGGGACGCGCCGACAGCCAGGTGAAACTGCACGGCTTCCGCATCGAGCCCGGCGAGATCGAGTCGGTGCTGCTGGCCCAGGACGGCATCGCCCAGGCCAGCGTGATCGTCCGCGAGGACCGGCCGGGCGACCACCGGCTGGTCGCCTATCTGGTGCCGGAGGCCGGCACCGCCGCGCCGGGCGTGGCCGACGTGCGCACCGCCGTCTCGAACGCGCTGCCGTCCCACATGGTGCCCGCGGCGTTCATGATGCTCGACGAACTCCCGGTGACGCCCAACGGGAAGCTGGACAAGCGGGCGCTGCCGGCCCCCGACTTCTCCGGGGTGACCTCCGGCCGCACCCCCCGGACCCCCCAGGAGGAGATCCTGTGCGGGCTGTTCGCGGAGATCCTCGGCGCGTCCGTCGTGGGCATCGACGACAGCTTCTTCGAGCTCGGCGGCCACTCGCTGCTGGCGACCCGGCTGGTCACCCGGATCCGCTCGGTGTTCGGCGTGCGGATCTCGTTGCGCAGCCTGTTCGAGTCGCCGACGGTGGCCGCGCTCGCCCACCTGCTCACCCCCGACGGGCCGGTGGCCCGGAGGATCGAGCCGGTGCCGCGCCCGGACGACGTGCCGCTGTCGCTGCAGCAGACCAGGCTGTGGTTCATCAACCGGTTCGAGGGCCCGAGCCCGGCCTACAACGTGCCGATGGCGGCCCGGCTGACCGGCCCACTGGACGTGGCGGCGCTGCGCGCGGCGCTGGCCGACGTGGCCCGGCGGCACGAGTGCCTGCGCACGGTCTTCCCGGACCGTGACGGCACGCCCTGCCAGGTCGTGGTGGACACCGTCCCCGGACTGCGGGTGACCGACGTCGACCCGGCCGATCTGGCGACGGCGCTGGCCGGGGCCGCGAGCGAGGGCTTCGACCTGACCGCCGAGCCGCCGGTACGGGCGCGGCTGCTGCGGCTGGGCGACGAGGAGCACGTGCTGCTGGTGGTGATGCACCACATCGTGATGGACGAGTGGTCGGCCGTGCCTTTCGGCCGCGATCTGTCCGCCGCCTACGGCGCGCGGCGCGACGGCGGTGAGCCGTCGTTCGCACCGCTGCCCGTGCAGTACGCGGACTTCGCCCTGTGGCAGCGCGAGGTGCTCGGCAGCGAGGACGACCCGGACAGCGCGGTCTCGCGGCAACTGGCCTTCTGGCGCGAGACGCTGGCCGGACTGCCGGACGAGCTGAACCTGCCGGTCGACCGGCCGCGTCCCGCGACCCCCTCCTACCGGGGCGGCACGGTCGGCTTCCGGATCAACCGGGAGGTCCACCAGCGCCTGGTCGCGCTCTCCCGCAGCTGCCAGGCCAGCGTGTTCATGACGTTGCAGGCGGGCCTCTTGGTGCTGCTGCACCGCCTGGGCGCCGGAACGGACATCCCGCTCGGCACCCCGATCGCCGGGCGCGGCGACGAGTCGCTGGACGACCTGGTCGGCTTCTTCATCAACACCCTGGTGCTGCGCACCGACCTCTCCGGGGACCCCGACTTCCGTGAGCTGCTCGGCCGGGTGCGGGAGGCCGACCTGGCCGCCTACGCGCACCAGGAGGTGCCGTTCGAGCGGCTGGTCGAGGTGTTGAACCCCGGCCGGTCGATGTCCCGGCACCCGCTGTTCCAGGTGATGCTCACCCTGCACAACAACCCGACCGCGCCGTTCCGGCTGCCGGGAGTGCGGGTCGGCACGCAACGCGTCGACACCGGGGTGTCCAAGTTCGACCTGCTGTTCAGCCTGCGCGAGAGCTACACGGCCGACGGGCGTCCCGGCGGCGTCGAGGGCTTCGTGGAGTACAGCGGGGACCTGTTCGACGAGCCGACCGCCGAGCGGATCGCGGCGTCCTTCGTGCGGGTGCTGGAGGGCGTCGTCGCCGAACCGGCCCGCCCGGTGAGCAAGGTCGACGTACTGGACCCGGTCGCCCGCCACGAGCTGCTGGTCACCCGCAACGCCACCGAGCACGAGGTGCCCGCCGCCTCGCTGCCCGCGCTGTTCCAGGCCAAGGTCGCGGAACGCCCGGACGCCCCCGCGCTGGTGTGCGGCGACGAGGAGCTGACCTACGCCGAGCTGAACGCGCGGGCCAACCGGCTCGCCCGGCTGCTGATCGGCCGTGGCATCGGTCCCGAGCACATCGTGGGTCTTGCCCTGCCCCGCTCGGTGGAGCTGATCGTCGGTCTGCTCGCCGTGCTCAAGTCCGGCGCGGGCTATCTGCCGGTCGACCCGGAGTACCCGGCCGAGCGGATCGCCTTCATGCTGGCCGACGCCGCTCCCCGACTGCTGCTGTCCACCACCGGGGTCGCCGGCCGGCTGCCCGCCGGGCCGACGCTGGCACTGGACGACCCGGATGTACGGGCCGAACTGGCCGCGCCGGCGGACACCGACCCCGGCGACGACGAGCGGATCGGGCCGCTGCTGCCGCAGCACCCCGCCTACCTGATCTACACCTCCGGCTCGACCGGCCGCCCCAAGGGCGTGGTGATGCCCGGCGGCGCGCTGGTCAACCTGATGTCCTGGCACGCCGCGGCCGTCCCCGCCGAACCGGACGCCCGGACCGCCCAGTTCACCGCGATCAGCTTCGACGTCTCGGCCCAGGAGATCCTCTCGGCCCTGCTCGACGGCAGGACATTGGTGGTGCCGGACGAGGAGACCCGGCGCGACCCGGCCAGGTTCGCGGCCTGGCTGCGGGAGCGGCGCATCACCGAGCTGTACGCGCCCACCATGATGCTGGACGCCCTCGGCGAGGCCGTCGCGGAGCACGGCACCGGCCTGCCGGACCTGCGGCACGTCGCGCAGGCCGGGGAGGCGCTGGTGCTGGGCGACCGGGTGCGCGAGCTGTGCGGCGCGACCCCGGACCGCGTGCTGCACAACCACTACGGCCCGTCCGAGACGCACGTGGTCACCGCGCACACCCTGCCCGCGGACCGGTCGGCCTGGCCCCGGACCGGCGCGCCGATCGGGCGTCCGGTGTGGAACACCCAGGTGTACGTGCTGGACGCGGCCCTGCGACCGGTGCCGGACGGCGTCGGCGGCGAACTGTACATCGCGGGCGCCCAGTTGGCCCGCGGCTACCACGACCGTCCGGGCCTGACCGCGGAGCGGTTCACGGCCGACCCGTTCGGGCCGCCCGGCGCCCGGATGTACCGCACCGGCGACCTGGTGCGCTGGAACCGCGACGGTGAGCTGGAGTACGCCGGCCGCGCGGACCACCAGGTGAAGATCCGCGGCTTCCGGATCGAGCCGGGCGAGATCGAGGCCGTGCTGCGCACCCACCCCGAGGTGGCGCAGGCCGCCGTGGTGGCCCGGGACGACGGGCGCGGCGGCCGCCGTCTGGTCGGCTACGTGGTGCCGGTGGCCGGCCCGATCGGGCGGGACGCCCTGCGCGCGCATGTCGCGGCCGCGCTGCCGGACCACATGGCGCCCGGGGCGTTCGTGCTCATGGACGCGTTCCCGCTGACGCCCAGCGGCAAGCTGGACCGGGCCGCGCTGCCGGTGCCCGAGGCCGAGGCGCCCGAAGGGCGCGCCCCGCGCGGCCCGCGGGAGGAGATCCTCTGCGGCCTGTTCGCCGAGGTGCTCGGTGTCGGCTCGGTCGGCGTCGACGACGACTTCTTCGCCCTCGGCGGCCACTCGCTGCTGGCGACCAGACTGGTCAGCAGGATCCGCGGCACGCTGGGCGTGGAAGTGGCCGTACGGGACGTCTTCGAGTCCCCGACCGTGGCGGGCCTGGCCGGCAAGGCGGCCGGCGCGGCGGGGGCGCGCGCCGCGGTCCGCGCGATGCCCCGCACGGACCTGGTCCCGCTGTCGTTCGCGCAGCGCCGGCTGTGGTTCCTCAACCGTCTCGAGGGCCCGAGCTCCACGTACAACCTGCCGCTGGCCGCCCGGCTGACCGGCCCGCTCGACGTCGAGGCGCTGCGGGCCGCGATCGGTGACGTGGTGGCCCGGCACGAGAGCCTGCGCACCACGTTCCCCGAGACCGACGGCACCCCCCGCCAGTCCATCGCCCCGGTCGGGCAGGCCGCCCCGGCCTTCGTCGTCTCCGAGACCGACGAGGCGGGTCTGGACGCCGTCCTGGAGGAGGCCGCCTTCCGCGGATTCGACCTGGCCGGTGAACTGCCTTTGCGGGCACACCTGTTCCGGCTCGGCCCGGACCGCCATGTGCTGCTGATCGTGATGCACCACATCGCGGGCGACGGATTGTCCATGGCGCCGATGGCGCGCGACCTGGCCGAGGCGTACGGCGCCCGGCTGGCGGGCCGCGCGCCCGGCTGGGCGCCGCTGCCGGTCCAGTACGCGGACTACACGCTGTGGCAGCGCGAGGTGCTGGGCAGCGAGACCGAGCCGGACAGTGGGATCGCCCGGCAACTGGAGTTCTGGCGGGACACTTTGACCGGGCTGCCGGACGAGCTGCGGCTGCCCGCCGACCGGCCGAGGCCCGCGGTGGCCGGCCACAAGGGCTCCACGGTGCCCTTCGCGGTCCCGGCCGAACTGCACGAGCGGATGGCGCGGTTGGCCCGGCGGACCAGGACCAGCCTGTTCATGGTCGGCCAGGCCGCGCTCACCGCGCTGCTGACCCGGCTGGGCGCGGGCACCGACATCCCGCTGGGCACCCCGGTCGCCGGCCGCGACGACGAGGCGCTGGACGAACTGGTCGGCTTCTTCGTCAACACCCTGGTGCTGCGCACCGACACCGGCGGCGACCCGAGCTTCGCCGCACTCCTCGACCGGGTCCGCGAGAACGACCTCGCCGCCTACGCCCACCAGGAGGTGCCGTTCGAACGGCTGGTGGAGGTGCTCAACCCCGAACGCTCCCTCGGCCGCCATCCGCTCTTCCAGGTGTGGCTGAACCTCCAGAACACCGCCGACGTCGAGATCGGCCTGCCCGGTCTGGAGATCGGCGCGCAGGGCGTCGGCATCGGCGCCGCCAAGTTCGACCTGGCCTTCAGCCTGCGCGAACGCTACGACGAGCAGGGCGGACCGCTGGGCATGACCGGCCTGGTCGAGTACAGCGACGACCTGTTCGACCCGGAGACCGTCTCGCGCATGGCCGACCGGCTGCTGCGCCTGCTGGACGCCGCCTGCGTCGATCCGGACCTGCCGATCAGCCGTCTGGAGGTGCTCTCCCCGGCGGAGCGGCAGCAGGTGCTGTACGACTTCAACGCGACCGCGCACGACGTGCCCCGCGGCACCATCGCGGAGCTGTTCGGCCGTCAGGCCGCCGCCACCCCGGACTCGGTGGCGATCAGCTTCGACGGCACGGAGCTGGGGTACGCGCGCCTGGACGCCGAGGCCAACCGCCTCGCGCACCTGCTGGCCGGCAGGGGCGTCGGCCCCGAGGACGTGGTGGCCGTCGCGCTGCCGCGCACGCCGCGGTCGGTGGTCGCACTGCTGGCGGTGCTCAAGGCCGGTGCCGTCCACCTGCCGGTGGACCCGGCCTATCCGGCCGAGCGGATCGCCTTCATGCTCGCCGACGCCGGGCCGGCCGTGCTGCTGACCGAAGGACCGGCCGCCGCCGGGCTGCCCGGCTCCGACGTCCCGCGGGTGCTGCTCGACGACGCCGGTGTGCGCGCCGAACTGGCCGCGCTGCCGGACACCGCGCCGGACAGGGGCCGCACGGCCTCCCCCGCCAACGCCGCCTACATGATCTACACCTCCGGCTCCACCGGCACGCCCAAGGGCGTGGTGGTCCCGCACGAGGGCATCGGCGGCTTCGGTGCGATCCGCGAGCAGTTCGGCCTCGACGCGAGCAGCCGGATGCTCCAGTTCGCCTCCTCCAGCTTCGACGCCGCCATCTGGGAGGTGCTCGCGCCGCTGCTGGTCGGCGGCGTCCTGGTGATGGCCCCCGCCGAGGACCTGGCGGTCGGCGAGCCGCTGGCCGCGCTGCTGGCCCGGGAACGGGTCACGCACGCCAACATTCCGCCGGCCGCGCTCGCGGTGCTGCCGCCGGGCGCGCTCCCGGACGGCATGAACGTGATCGTCGCGGGTGAGGCGTCCTCGCCCGACCTGATCGCCCGCTGGGCGGACGGCCGTCGGCTGCTCAACGCCTACGGCCCGACCGAGGCGACCGTGTGCGCCACCGTCAGCGCACCGCTCACCGCGGGCGTCAACCCGCCGATCGGCCGCCCGCTGTGGAACGTGCGGGTGCTGGTCCTCGACGAGGCGCTGCAACCGGTTCCGGTCGGCACGCCCGGCGAGGCGTATCTGGCCGGGGCCGGTCTGGCCCGCGGCTACGCGGGCCGGCCCGGACTGACCGCCGAGCGGTTCACGGCCGACCCGCACGGCCCGGCCGGCTCCCGGATGTACCGGACGGGCGATCTGGTCCGCCGGCTGCCGGACGGCGACCTGGAGTTCGTCGGCCGCGCCGACGACCAGGTCAAGATCCGCGGTTTCCGGATCGAGCCGGGCGAGATCGAGTCGCTGCTCGCCGCCCACCCCGACGTGGCGCAGGCCGCCGTACTCGCGCGGGAGGACGAGCCGGGCGAGCGGCGCCTGGTCGCCTATGTGGTCGCCGGGGAGGGCCGTACGACGCCCTCGGCGACGGCGCTGCGGGAGCATGTCGCCGCGCGGCTGCCCGAGTACATGGTGCCGTCGGCCTTCGTGGTGCTCCCGGCGCTGCCGTTGACCCCCAACGGGAAGATCGACCGCAGGGCGCTGCCCGCGCCGGAGTCCGCCGGTCCGTCCGGTGGCCGTGCCCCGCGCAACGCGACCGAGGCCGGGCTGCGGCGGATCTTCGCCGAGGTGCTCGGCGACGAGGACGTCGACGTCGAGGCGAACTTCTTCGAACTCGGCGGGCACTCCTTGCAGGCGACCAAGTTGGTCAGCCGGATCCGCAGCGAGTTCGCCGCCGAACTGCCGCTGCGCGACTTCTTCGAGAACCCGACCGTGGCCGGACTGGCCGTGCTGGTCGGCGGGGCCGGGGAAGCCCGGCGGACCGTGGTGCCGCGGCAGCGGCCGGAGCACGTCCCGCTGTCGTTCGCACAGCGCCGGCTGTGGTTCCTCAACCGCCTGGAGGGACCCAGCCCGACGTACAACATTCCGCTGTCCATGCGGCTCACCGGCGCCCTCGACGTGGAGGCGTTGCAGGCCGCGATCGGTGACGTGGTGGCCCGGCACGAGAGCCTGCGCACCACGTTCCCCGAGACCGGCGGCACTCCCCGCCAGGAGATCCTGGACCCGGAGGCGGCGACACCCCGCCTGCGGATCGCCGACGTCGCACCGGACGAACTGGACGCCGCGGTCGCCGGGGCCGTCGGCCACGGCTTCGACCTGGCCGCCGAACTGCCGGTGCGGGTGCACCTGTTCACCGTGGGCCGGCGCGACCATGTGCTGGTGTTCCTGGTCCACCACATCTGCTGCGACGGCTGGTCGCTGGGCCCGCTGCTGCGCGACCTGTCCGACGCCTACCGGGCCCGGGCGGCCGGACGGACCCCGCAGTGGACGCCGCTCGCCGTACAGTACGCCGACTACGCCCTCTGGCAGCGCGACGTGCTCGGCAGCGAGGACGACCAGGACTCCCGGCTGGCGGCGGAGTTGGGCTACTGGCGCGAGCAGTTGGCCGGCCTGCCGGAGGAACTGGCGCTGCCGACCGACCTGCCGCGCCCGGCCCGGCCCAGCCACCGAGGCGGACTGGTCCGGCTGCGGTTCGAGCCTCCGGCGCACCGTGCGCTGGTCGAGCTGGCGAAGACCGCGGGGGCCAGCCCCTTCATGGTGGTGCAGGCCGCGCTCGCGGCGCTGTTCGACCGGATCGGCGCGGGCAGCGACATCCCGTTGGGGACCACGGTCGCCGGACGCACCGACGACGCCCTGGACGAACTGGTCGGCTTCTTCGTCAACACCCTGGTGCTGCGCACCGACACCAGCGGCGACCCGACCTTCCGGGCGCTGGTGGAGCGGGTGCGGCGCACCGACGTCGCCGCCTTCGAGAACCAGAACGTGCCGTTCGAACGGCTCGTCGAGGTGCTCGGCCCCAGCCGTTCGATGTCCCGGCACCCGCTGCTCCAGGTGATGCTCAACCTGCTGAACACCCCGCCCGCCGAGCTGAGCCTCGGCGACGACCTGACCATCGCCCAGCAGCCCCACGGCCTGCGGGTGGCCAAGTTCGACCTGGCGTTCAACCTGGCCGAGACGGTGGACGCGGACGGGCGCCCGGACGGCATCGTCGGTGTGGTCGAGTACAGCACCGACCTGTTCACCGAGGGCACCGTCCAGTCGCTGGCGGACCGGCTGGTCGCGCTCCTTGAGCGGCTGCTGGCCGAGCCGGACCGGCCGATCGGGGAGCACGACCTGCTGACCGCCGGCGAGCGGGAGCTGCTGCTCGGCGCCTGGCGCGGCACCGAGCCGGGGGTGCCGGCCGGCACCCTGGCCGAGTTGTTCGAGGCGCAGGCGGCACGCACCCCGCGGGCGACCGCCCTGTGGTGCGAGGGCGAAGCAACCAGCTACGCCGAGCTGAACGAGCGGGCCAACCGGCTGGCCCATGAACTGATCGCCCGCGGGGTCGCCCCGGGCCGGATCGTCGCGGTCGCCGTCCCGCGCTCCCCCCAGCAGGTCACCGCGTTCCTGGCCGTGGCCAAGGCGGGCGCCGTCCATCTGCCGGTCGATCCGGAGTACCCGGCCGAGCGCGTGGCCTTCATGCTCGCGGACGCCGCACCGGCCGCCCTGCTGGCCACCGAGGCCTCACGCGGCCTGCTGCCCTCCGCACCGGCCGTGCCGACCTGGGTCCTGGACGAACCGGGATTCGCCGCCTCGGTGGCCGCGCGTCCGGCGACCGACCCGCCAGGGGCGAGGACCGTGAACAGCCCCGCCTACGTCGTCTACACCTCCGGGTCGACCGGCCGGCCCAAGGGCGTGCTCGTCGGGCACACCGGTCTGGCGTCGTTCGTGCACAGCCACGCCGAACGGCTGGGCCTGGACAGCGACAGCCGGGTGCTCCAGGTGGTGTCGACCAACTTCGACGTGTCGGTCGGCGACCTGGCGATGACCCTGCTGTCCGGGGCCACGCTCGCCCTGCCGGGCCCGGGCCGCGAACTGGTCGGTGAGGGCCTCGCCGACTCCATCGAGGCCGCCGGCGCCACCCATGTGATGCTGCCGGCCCCGGTCCTCGGCACCCTCCCGGAGCGGGATCTGCCCAGCCTGCGCTGCGTCGTCTCCGGCGGCGAGGCGCTCTCACCGGGCCTGCTGGCCCGCTGGTCGGCCGGACGCATCGTCGTCAACGCCTACGGGCCGACCGAGACCACCATCGCCGCCACGCTCAGCGGCCCGCTGTCCGGCGACACGACGCCGCCGATCGGCCGCCCGGTCGCAGGCACCCGCCTGGCGGTGCTCGACGAGCGGCTGCGACCGGTACCGGTGGGCGTCGCGGGCGAGCTCTGCGTCTCCGGTCCCGGAGTGGCGCTGGGCTACCTGGGCCGCTCGGCACTGACCGCGGAGAGATTCGTGGCCGACCCGTTCGGGCCGCCCGGCACCCGGATGTACCGGACCGGCGACCTCGTGCGCTGGAACCGCGACGGTGAGCTGGAGTTCGTCGGACGCTCCGACCAACAGGTCAAGATCCGCGGCTTCCGGGTCGAACCCGGCGAGATCGAGACCGCCCTGCTCGCCCGGCCCGGACTCGCCCAGGCCGCGGTGGTCGTACGCGAGGACCGGCCCGGCCTCAGACAGCTCGTGGGCTACGTCGTCCCGGAGGCGGGTGCCGAACCGCCGGAGCAGGCCGTGCTGCGCAAGGACGTCGCGGCCGCGCTGCCGGACTACATGGTCCCCGCCGCCTTCGTCGTGCTGGACGCGCTGCCGCTCACTGTGAACGGCAAGCTGGACCGCGCCGCGCTGCCGGCTCCCGAGTTCGGCACCGACGAGCCCGGCCGCGGTCCGGCCACCGAGCGGGAGGCCGCCCTGTGCCGGATCTTCGCCGAACTGCTCGGCCGGGAGACGGTCGGGGCCGACGAGGGTTTCTTCGACCTCGGCGGCGACAGCATCGTCTCCATCCAACTGGTCAGCCGGGCCCGGGCGGCGGGGATCGAACTCACGGTGGCGGACGTGTTCGAGCACCGCACCCCCGCGGCGCTCGCCGGGGTCGCCGAGGCTGCGACCGAGTCCTTCACCGAGGACGCGGACGCGGGCATCGGAGAGCTGCCGCTGACCCCGATCATGCACTGGTGGCGGGAGCACGGAGGCCCGGTCGACGGCTTCCACCAGGCGATGACGGTCCGGACGCCCGCCGCGCTCGACCTCGCCGGACTGACCGCCGCCGTACAGGCCGTGCTCGACCGGCACGACGCGCTGCGGCTGCGGCTGACCAGGTCCGGCGAGGAGGACTGGCGGATCGAGGTACGCCCCCGTGGCGAGGTGCGCGCCGAACAGCTGGTGCACCGGGTGGACTTCGCGGACGTCGCCGTCTCCGGGGACGCCGAGGCGCAGCGCGCCGTGCTCGTGGAGCACGGCCGGGCGGCAGCGCGGCGGCTGACCCCGGAGTCCGGCTCGCTGGTGCGGGCGGTCTGGTTCGACGCCGGTGCAGGCCGGCCCGGCCTGCTGCTGCTGGCCGTGCACCACCTGGTGGTGGACGGCGTGTCCTGGCGGATCCTGCTGCCGGACCTGGCCACCGCCTGGTCCCAGGTGGCGGCCGGTGAGGAACCGCGCCTCGAGGTGGTGCCCACCTCGCTGCGCACCTGGGCCGGACGGCTGGCGGAGGAGGCCGGGAGCGGGCGCCGAATCGAGGAACTGCCGCTGTGGCGCGCCGCCCTGAGCGGCCCCGACCCGCAACTGGGTGCCCGGCCGCTGGACCGGGAGCGGGACGTGTTCGGCACGGCGCGGAGCGTGCGCCTCACGCTGCCCGCGGACGTGACCGAGCCACTGCTGACGAGCGTGCCGGCCGCCTTCGACGCCGGGATCAAGGACGTACTCCTGGCCGCCTACACGGTAGCCGTCGCCTCCTGGCGGGCCCGGCGCCGGCCGACCCGGGGCAACGCGGTGCTGGTCGAGATGGAGGGCCACGGCCGCGAGCCGGTGGTCGGAGGCGCCGATCTGGGCCGGACCGTCGGCTGGTTCACCAGTTCCTTCCCGGTGCGCCTCAACCCCGGGCAGGTGGACTGGAACGATTTCTGGGGCGGCGGCGAGGCGGTGGACACCGTGCTCGCCAAGGTGCGCGCCCAGCTCGGCGAACTGCCGGACGGCGGCATCGGCTACGGCCTGCTGCGCTACCTCAACGAGCGCACGGGGCCGCAACTGGCCGCCCTGCGGACGCCGCAGCTCGGGTTCAACTATCTGGGCCGGTTCGCCGCCGGCGGTGGTGACGCCCCGGCCCGGGACTGGAGCCCGCCACCCGGCATGGCCGGGCTGACCGGCGGCGGCGACGCCGCCATGCCCATGGCGCACAGCCTGGACGTCAACGCGCAGACCGAGGACCGTCCGGACGGCCCGCGGCTGGTCGCCGCGTGGGCGTGGCCCGACGGGATGTTCGACGAGGCGGACGTACGGGACCTGGCCGAGTCCTGGTTCCGGGCGCTGACGTCCATGGCCGACCGCGCCCGCGCCCTCACGGCGGCACCCGCCCGGTCGGGCACGCCCACCTTGGTCCGGGTGGACCAGCAGGAACTGGACGAGTTCGAGAACGAACTGGACGACGAGGGGTTGTCATGGTGAACCAGTCGCGCATCGAGGATCTCCTGCCCTTGTCGCCCTTGCAGGAAGGGCTGCTGTTCCACTCCCAGTACGCGCAGAACGACGAGACGGCTCTCGACGTCTACACGGTGCAGATCGCGGTGGACCTGGACGGGACACCGGACACCGACCGGCTCCGTGACGCGGCCGCCTGGCTGCTGCGCCGGCACGCCAACCTCCGGGTCGGCTTCCGCCGCCGCAAGAACGGTGATCCGGTGCAGGTGGTGTACCGCAGCGTCGAGCTGCCCTGGTCCGAGGTCGACCTCACCGATGGTCCGGCCGACCGGCTGGATGACCGGCTCGCCGAGCTGATGGCCGCCGACCGGGTGCGCGGATTCGACCTGAGACGTGCGCCGCTGCTGCGCTTCACCCTGATCCGGCTGGGCGAGGACCGCTGCCGGTTCCTGATGACCAACCACCACATCCTGCTCGACGGCTGGTCCGGCCCGCTGCTGATGCGCGAGCTGTTCGCGCTCTACTCCGGCGGCGAGCTGCCGCCGGTGACGCCCTACCGCGACTACCTGTCCTGGCTGGGACGGCAGGACAGGCGGGCCGCCCTCGCCGCCTGGCGCGACGCGCTGGGCGACGTCAGCGAACCCACCCTGGTCGCGCCGGACGCCGACCGCGGCGCGGTGGTGCCGCAGGACCTGCTGGTCACGCTGTCGGAGAAGCTGAGCAGCGGGCTGGCCGAGACGGCCAGGCACTGCGGCGTCACGCTGAACACCGTGGTGCAGGCGGCCTGGGGCGTTCTGCTGGGCCGGCTGACCGGACGCGACGACGTCGTGTTCGGCGGCACCGTCTCGGGCCGGCCCTCGGCGGTCCCCGGTGTGGAGAACATGGTCGGCTCGTTCATCAACACCCTGCCGGTACGGGTCTCCGCACGGCCGGCCGAGTCCTGGGCGCGGCTGCTGGAACGGCAGCAGCGCCGACAGGTCGACCTGCTCGACCACCACCACCTCACGCTCGCCGACGCCCAGGCGCAGTCCGGGGTGACCGGCGAACTGTTCGACACCCTGGTCGTGTTCGAGAACTATCCGGTGGAGGCCGACGGGCTCGGTGAACTCGCCGAGGGCCTGCGGATCACCGGCGCGGTCGGCCAGGACGCGACCCACTACCCGCTGAGCCTGTTCCCGGCGCCCGGCCGGCGCATGCGGATCCGGCTCGGCTACCGGCCGGACCTGTTCGACCGGGAGCGCGCGCAGGGCATCCTGGACGCGCTGGTCGGCATCCTCACCCTGATCCACGCCGACCCCGAGGCACCCGTCGGCCGGGTCCAGGCCCTGCCCCCGGCCGAGCGCCACCGGCTGCTGACGGAGTGGAACGACACCGCTCAGCCCGTGGCCGCCGAGTCCCTGGTCGACGCCTTCCAGCGGAACGCGACACTCACCCCGGACGCCGTCGCCGTGATCGACGCGGACGGCGAGGTGTCCTACCGGGAGCTCGACGAGCGCGCCAACCGCCTCGCCCGCCATCTCGCGGGCGCGGGCGTCGGACCGGAGTCGTGGGTCGCCGTGGCCCTGCCGCGCGGGAGGGCGCTCCTGACGGCGCTGCTCGCGGTCCTCAAGGCGGGCGGCGCCTATGTCCCATTGGACCCGGAGTACCCGGCCGACCGGATCGGCTACATCCTCGACGACGCACGCCCCTGCGCGCTGCTGACCGACTCCTCGGTGACCGGCCTGCCCGAGGCCCCCGGGGTGCGGCGCGTCGTGCTGGACGGAACCGCCGCCGAAGCCCTGGCCCAACTGCCCAGCGCACCTCTGACCGATGCCGACCTGGCCTCGCCGGTCCATCCGGCCAACCCGGCCTACGCGATCTACACCTCCGGCTCCACCGGCCGTCCCAAGGGCGTCGTGGTCTCCCGCGCCAACATCGCCAACCTGGTCGCCGACATGCGCGGCCGCACGGGGATCAAAGCCGCCGACCGGCTGGTCGCGGTGACCACCGTCGCGTTCGACATCGCCGCGCTGGAGCTGTTCGTGCCGCTGAGCGCGGGCGCCACCGTGGTCATGGCCTCCCGCGACCAGGTGCTGGACCCGCCGGCACTCGGCCGGCTGATCACCGGCACCGGCGCCACGGTCATGCAGGCGACCCCCACACTGTGGCAGGCCCTGGTCTCGGAGCGGCCGAAGGCCGTGACCGGACTGCGGGTCCTGGTCGGCGGCGAACCGGTACCGGCGGCCCTCGCCACCCGGCTGTGCGAGCTGGCCGCCGAGGTCACCAACGTCTACGGCCCGACCGAGACCACGGTCTGGTCCACCTCGGCCCGGCTGGGCGGCCGGCCGGGCCTTCCGGCGATCGGCCGGCCCATCGCCAACACCCGGGTCTACGTGCTGGATTCCGCGCTCTCCCCCACCCCGGTCGGTGTCGCGGGCGACCTGTACCTGGCGGGCGACGGCGTGGCCCGCGGTTACGCGGGCCGGGCCGGCCTGACCGCCGAGCGGTTCGCGGCCGACCCGTTCGGCGCGCCGGGCTCCCGCATGTACCGCACCGGCGACGTGGCGCGCTGGGCGGACGACGGCCAGCTGGAGTTCGTCGGCCGGGTGGACGACCAGGTGAAGATCCGCGGCTTCCGGGTCGAACCCGGCGAGATCGAGGCGGTGCTGACCGAGCACGAGAACGTCTCCCAGGCCACTGTGGTCGCCCGGCCCGACGAGTCGGGCGAGAACCGCCTCGTCGCCTACCTGGTGCCGGTCTCCGACCGGACGGTTCCGGCCGTGGACGCGCTGCGCTCCCACGCGGCCGCCCGGCTTCCCGAGTACATGCTGCCTGCCGCCTTCGTCCCGCTGGACGCACTCCCGCTGACCCCCAACGGCAAGGTGGACCGCAAGGCGCTGCCTGCCCCCGACTTCGCCGCGCTGGTCACCCGCCAGGGCCCGCGCACCCCTCAGGAGGAAATCCTGTGCGGGCTGTTCGCGGAGATGCTCAACCTGACCTCGGTCGGCGTCCACGACAACTTCTTCGAACTGGGCGGCCACTCGCTGCACGCGACCCGTGTGGTCAGCCGGATCAGATCCGTCTTCGAGGTCGAACTGCCGCTGCGGGAGCTGTGGGAGGCACCCACCGTCGCGGAACTGGTCGGCCGCATCGGCGGCGCGGCCGGCGCCCGGGCCACCCTGCGGCCGTGGGAACGGCCGGCGGAGATCCCCCTGTCCTACGCGCAGCGCCGGCTGTGGTTCATGAACCGCTTCGAGCGGACCAGCACCGCCCACAACATCGTCCTCGCGGTGCAGATCAGCGGGCCGCTGGACGTCGACGCGCTGCGCGCCGCCGTACGGGACGTGGTCGCCCGGCACGAGAGCCTGCGCACCGTCTTCCCGGACCGGGACGGCGAGCCGCGTCAGGAGATTCTCTCCCCGGACCACGGCTGCGAGCCGGTTCTGGTCCGCACCACCGCGGCAGACCTGGACACCGCCATCGCGGCGGCGTCCGCGCAGAGCTTCGACCTGGCCGTCGAGACCCCGCTGCGGATCACCCTGTTCGAGACCGGCCCGGAGTCGCACGTCCTGCTGACCGTGCTGCACCACATCGCCGGCGACGGCTGGTCCCTCGACCCGTTCTCCGCCGACCTGGCACGCGCCTACACCTCACGGGCCGCCGGCGGGGCGCCCGACTGGCAGCCGCTGCCGGTGCAGTACGCCGACTACACCATGTGGAACTACGAGATCCTGGGCTCCGAGGACGACCAGGAGAGCCTGATTCACCAGCAACTCGCCTTCTGGAAGGAGACATTGGCCGGGCTGCCGGACGAGCTGCGCCTGCCCACCGACCGGCCGCGGCCGGCCGAGGCCGACTACCGGGCCGATTCCGTGCTGGTGCACCTCCCGGCCGAGCTGCACCGCGAACTGGCCGCGCTGGCCCGGCAGACCGGCACCACGCTGTTCATGGTGCTCCAGGCGGGCCTGGCCTCGCTGCTGTCGGTGCTGGGCTCGACGTCCGACGTGGTGCTGGGCAGCCCGATCGCCGGCCGTACGGACGACGCGCTGGAGCGGGTCGTCGGCTTCTTCATCAACACGCTGGTGCTGCGTACCGACCTGTCCGGCGACCCGACCTTCACCGAGTTGCTGGGCCGGGTGCGTGAGGCGGATCTGGCGGCCTACGCCCACCAGGACGTGCCGTTCGAGCGGCTGGTCGAGGTGCTCAACCCGGAGCGCTCGCTGGCCCGCCACCCGCTCTTCCAGGTCTCGCTGGCACTGCAGAACACGCCGGAGAGCAGCATGGGCCTCACCGGCCTGGACTGCACCGTACGTCAAGTTCCAGTCAAATCAACCCAGTTCGACCTCTCCCTCAGCTTCAACGAGAGCATCGACCGCGAGGGCGAACTCCGGGGCATCAGCGGCCTCGTGGAGTTCCGCCTCGACCTCTTCGACCGCTCGACCGTCGAGGAGCTGGGTGAGCGGCTGGTGCGCTTCCTGGAAGCCGTGGTCGCCGACCCGGAACTTCCGGTGCGGGCCGTCGATGTGCTCTCGGCACCCGAGCGGCATCGGGTGCTGGTGGAGTGGAACGACACGGCGCGCGGCGACGTGCTGCCGGTGACGTTCCCGGAGCTGTTCGGCGCGTCCGTGGAACGGGCCCCGGACGCGACCGCGATGGTGTGCGGCGGGGAGTCGTTGTCGTACCGGGAGACGGACGAACGGGCCAACCGGCTCGCCCGCGTCCTGATCGACGCCGGGGTCGGCCCCGAGCACCTGGTGGCACTTCTCCTGCCCCGCTCGGTCGACATGGTCGTGGCCCAACTCGCCGTCCTCAAAGCAGGCGGCGCCTACCTGCCCGTCGACCCCGACTACCCCGCCGAACGCATCGAGTACATCCTCAACGACGCGACACCCGCACTGGTCCTCTCCACGAGGGAGGCCGGCGAGCGACTGGCCGGTGCGGGCGGCGGATCACTCTGGCTGACCATCGACTCCGCCCCGGGCGCGGACGGCGTGGACGGCTCCCCGATCAGCGACCAGGACCGGACAGCCCCCCTGCGCCCGGACCACCCCGCCTACGTCATCTACACCTCCGGATCCACCGGACGCCCCAAGGGCGTCATGGTCTCCCACCGAGGCCTCGCCGCCTTCGCCACCTCCTGCGTCGAACGCTTCACCGCCGACGCACGGTCGCGGGTCCTGCTGTTCTCCTCACCCAGCTTCGACGCCTCCGTACTCGAACTGTGCATGGCCGTCACCGCAGGCGCCGCCCTCGTCGTCCCGCCCCCCGGCCCCCTCGTCGGCGAAACCCTCGCCGACATACTGCACGACCACCGGATCACCCACGCCCTCATCCCCCCAGCCGCACTCGCCAGCCTCCCCACCGAAGCAGCCACCCAACTCACCCACTTCCAGAACCTCATCGTCGGCGGCGACGCCTGCCCACCCGAACTCGTCACCCGCTGGGCACCCGACCGCCGCATGACCAACGCCTACGGCCCCACCGAAGCCACCGTGGCTGTCTCGATGAGCACGCCTCTGCTCCCCGGCGGGGCTGTACCGATCGGCTCCCCGGTGATCAACACCCGGGCCTTCGTCCTCGACTCCTGGCTGCGCCCCGTGCCGGTCGGTGTCGCCGGCGAGCTCTACGTCACCGGCGACGGACTCGCACGCGGCTACCTCAACCGCCCCGCACTCACCACCGAACGCTTCCCCGCCAACCCCTACGGCCCACCCGGAACGCGGATGTACCGCACCGGCGACATCGCCCGCTGGACCCCCCACGGCACCCTGGAGTTCGTCGGACGCGCCGACGAACAAGTCAAGATCCGCGGCTTCCGCATCGAACTCGGCGAGATCGAGACCGTACTCGCCGAGGACCCCGCCGTAGCCCAGGCGGTGGTGAACGCGCGGGAGGACGACGAGCACCGCAAGCAGCTCGTCGCCTATCTGGTGCCCGCCTCCGGCTCCGGGATCGACACCGCACGGCTGCGGGAACTCGTGAGTGCCACCCTGCCCGACCACATGATGCCCGCCGCGTTCGTCGTGCTCGACGCACTTCCGCTCACCCCACACGGCAAGCTGGACCGCAAGGCTCTGCCCGCCCCCGAGTTCACCTCCTCACAGGGCAGCCGGGAGCCGCGCGACGAGACCGAGAGGATCCTGTGCGGGCTGTTCGCCGAGGTGCTCGGCCTGTCCGAGGCCGGGATCGACGACAGCTTCTTCGACCTCGGCGGCGACAGCATCGTCTCCATCAAGCTGGTCAGCCGGGCGCGCGCGGCCGGCGTCGAGTTCACCGCGCGGGACGTGTTCGAGCACAAGACCGTCGCCCGTCTCGCGGCTGCCGCCGGCGGCGTCGCAACGTCCTCCGGCAGCCGCGGGGACACCGACGGCGTCGGCTCCGTGCCGCTGCTCCCGATCATCCACTGGATGCGGGAGCGCGGCGGCCCGATCCGGCGCTTCAACCAGACCATGATGGTGGTCGTCCCGGCCGAACTCGGCCTGAAGCGCCTGGAAACCGCCCTCCAGACGGTGCTCGACCACCATGACGCGCTGCGGATGCGGCTGCGTCGCACCGGCGGGCTGATCTGGAACCTGGACATACCGCCCCGCGGGGAACTGCGCGCCGCCGACTGCGTCCACCAGGTGGACATCGCCGGTCTGGGCCGCGAGGAGACCAACGCCCGTATCGGTGAGCACGTCCAGGCGGCCTGGGACCGGCTCGACCCGGAGACCGGCGCGATGGTGCAGGCGGTGTGGTTCGACGCGGGGCCCTCCGCTCCCGGCCGGCTGCTGCTGGTCGTGCACCACCTGGTGGTGG
The DNA here is from genome assembly GCF_006540305.1 of Streptomyces sp. 6-11-2. Taxonomy (GTDB): domain Bacteria; phylum Actinomycetota; class Actinomycetes; order Streptomycetales; family Streptomycetaceae; genus Streptomyces. Next base: position 641,980 of record NZ_BJOR01000001.1, read on the forward strand.
ACGGTGTCTCCTGGCGGATCCTGCTGCCCGACCTGGCCCAGGCCTGGGCCGAGGTGGCGGCCGGCCGGACACCGGAACTGGCGCCGGTGGGCACCTCGCTGCGCACCTGGGCCCAGCGGCTGACCGAGGCCGCGCAGGACGCCGAGCGGGTCGGGGAGCTGGAGACCTGGCTGGACGTGCTCGGCGAGTCCGACCCGTTGCTGACCCCTCAACCGCTCGACCCGCGACGGGACATCACCGCGACCGCGCGCACGATGTCGCTGGTCCTGCCCACCGACCTGACCGCGGCGCTGCTCACCACCGTGCCGGCCGCGTTCCACGCCCGGGTCAACGACGTCCTCCTCACCGCGTTCGGCGCGGCGGTGGCGCGGTGGCGGCAGACCCACGGTCGCGGCGACCACACGGGCGTGCTGATCGACCTCGAGGGCCACGGCCGCGAGGAGATCGTCGACGGCGTCGACCTGCACCGCACCGTCGGCTGGCTGACCAGCCTCTTCCCGGTCCGGGTCGACCCGGGCCCGCTGGACTGGAGCGAGTTCTGCGCCGGGGGCCCCTCGGCCGGGCGGGCCCTGAAGGAGGTCAAGGAGCAGCTGCGCAGGCTGCCGGAGAACGGCATCGGGTACGGCCTGCTGCGCTACCTCAACCCGCAGACCAGCATGATGCTGGCGGGCCTGCCCAAGCCGCAGATCGGTTTCAACTACCTGGGCCGCTTCGCCATCGCGGAGGAGGCGACGCAGGCCACGCCGGAGGAGTGGAGCCCGGCCCCGGAGTCCGGCGGACTCGGCGGTGGCGGCGACACCGACGTACCGCTGAGCCACAGCATCGACCTGAACGCGCAGACCCAGGACCGCGCCGACGGCCCCCGGCTGATCGCCGTCTGGTCCTGGGCGGACGCGCTGTTCACCGAGGAGGAGGTGCGCGAGCTCGCCGAGACCTGGTTCGAGGCGCTCGGCGCTCTGGTCGCCCATGTGGCGCGCCCCTCGGCCGGTGGCCACAGCCCCTCCGACCTCCCGCTGGTTCCGCTGACCCAGGCCCAGATCGACATGGTGGAGGCGGCCGACCCGGAGGAGCTCGAAGACGTCCTGCCGCTCACTCCGTTGCAGGAGGGCCTGCTCTTCCACGCCCAGTTCGACGAGAACTCCCCCGACGTCTACAACATCCAGATCGCCGTGGACGTCGAGGGCGGTCTGGACGCCGCCGGGCTCCGGGCGGCCGCGGCCGGGTTGCTGCACCGGCATGCCAACCTGCGGGCCGCGTTCCGGCAGCAGGGCCTGGACCGTCCCGTGCAGGTGGTACGGCGCGGGGTGGAGCTGCCGTGGCGGGAGGTGGACCTCAGCGGACTGGCACCCGAGGAGCGGGACGCCGAGCTGGCCGCGTTCATGGCCGCCGACCGGGTGGACCGGTTCGAGGTGGAACGGCCGCCGCTGTTCCGGTTCACCCTCGTCCAACTGGGCGAGAACCGCTGTCGGTTCGTCCTCACCACGCACCACATCCTGCTGGACGGCTGGTCCGCGCCGCTGGTGATGCGCGATCTGTTCGTGCTGTACGCGGGCGGTGACCTGCCCGCGCCCACTCCCTACCGGGAGTACCTGTCCTGGCTCGGTCGGCAGGACCGCGCGAGCGCGCTCGCCGCGTGGCAGCGGGTGCTCGAAGGCGTGAGCGAACCGACACTGATCGCGCCGGAGGACTCCGGCCGCCGGGCGACCGTGCCGGACGAGCTGCTGTTCCGCGTGCCCGAGGAGCTGACCACCGCGCTGAACGCGGCGGCCCGGCGCTGCGGCGTCACGCTCAACACCGTGGTCCAGGCGGCCTGGGGTGTCCTGCTGGGACGGCTGACCGGGCGCGACGACGTCGTCTTCGGCGGCACGGTCTCCGGCCGTCCGCCGGAGATCACGGGTGTCGAGAACATGGTCGGCCTGTTCATCAACACCCTGCCGGTACGCGTCCGGGTGCGGCCCGGCGAGTCGTGGGCGGAACTGCTGGGCCATCTTCAGAGCCGGCAGACCGAGCTGATGGGCCACCAGTACCTCGGCCTGCCGGACATCCTGCGTGCCCAGGGTGTCGACCAGCTCTTCGACACCCTCACCGTCACCGAGAACTACCCGATGGACACCGGCACGCTCGGCAAGCCCACCGAGGGCCAGCGGATCACCGGCCTGGAGGCGCGGGACGCGAACCACTACCCGATCTCGCTGATCGCCGTTCCGACCAGGGAACTGCTGCTGAAGTTCGAGTACCGGAGCGAGCTGTTCGAGCGCGCCGAGATGGTGCGCTGGATGGACTGGCTGGTCGGGTTGATAGGTCAGTTCGCGGCCGACCCGGACCGGGCCGTCGGCGCCGCGGAACTGCTGTCCCCCGAGGAACGGCATCGGGTGCTGGTGGAGTGGAATGACACGGCGCGCGGCGACGTGCTGCCGGTGACGTTCCCGGAGCTGTTCGGCGCGTCCGTGGAGCGGGCCCCGGACGCGACCGCGGTGGTGTGCGGCGGGGAGTCGTTGTCGTACCGGGAGACGGACGAACGCGCCAACCGGCTCGCCCGCGTCCTGATCGACGCCGGGGTCGGCCCCGAGCACCTGGTGGCACTTCTCCTGCCCCGCTCGGTCGACATGGTCGTGGCCCAACTCGCCGTCCTCAAAGCAGGCGGCGCCTACCTGCCCGTCGACCCCGACTACCCCGCCGAACGCATCGAGTACATCCTCAACGACGCGACACCCGCACTGGTCCTCTCCACGAGGGAGGCCGGCGAGCGACTGGCCGGTGCGGGCGGCGGATCACTCTGGCTGACCATCGACTCCGCCCCGGGCGCGGACGGCGTGGACGGCTCCCCGATCAGCGACCAGGACCGGACAGCCCCCCTGCGCCCGGACCACCCCGCCTACGTCATCTACACCTCCGGATCCACCGGACGCCCCAAGGGCGTCATGGTCTCCCACCGAGGCCTCGCCGCCTTCGCCACCTCCTGCGTCGAACGCTTCACCGCCGACGCACGGTCGCGGGTCCTGCTGTTCTCCTCACCCAGCTTCGACGCCTCCGTACTCGAACTGTGCATGGCCGTCACCGCAGGCGCCGCCCTCGTCGTCCCGCCCCCCGGCCCCCTCGTCGGCGAAACCCTCGCCGACATACTGCACGACCACCGGATCACCCACGCCCTCATCCCCCCAGCCGCACTCGCCAGCCTCCCCACCGAAGCAGCCACCCAACTCACCCACTTCCAGAACCTCATCGTCGGCGGCGACGCCTGCCCACCCGAACTCGTCACCCGCTGGGCACCCGACCGCCGCATGACCAACGCCTACGGCCCCACCGAAGCCACCGTGGCTGTCTCGATGAGCACGCCTCTGCTCCCCGGCGGGGCTGTACCGATCGGCTCCCCGGTGATCAACACCCGGGCCTTCGTCCTCGACTCCTGGCTGCGCCCCGTGCCGGTCGGTGTCGCCGGCGAGCTCTACGTCACCGGCGACGGACTCGCACGCGGCTACCTCAACCGCCCCGCACTCACCACCGAACGCTTCCCCGCCAACCCCTACGGCCCACCCGGAACGCGGATGTACCGCACCGGCGACATCGCCCGCTGGACCCCCCACGGCACCCTGGAGTTCGTCGGACGCGCCGACGAACAAGTCAAGATCCGCGGCTTCCGCATCGAACTCGGCGAGATCGAGACCGTACTCGCCGAGGACCCCGCCGTAGCCCAGGCGGTCGTCGTCGTCCGAGAGAACGAGGAGGGTGCGAAGAGCCTGGTCGCCTACGTGGTACCGGCGGGCGGTGAGACCGTCGAGGTGCCCCGGCTGCGTGACGCGCTTGCCGCGCGGCTGCCCGACCACATGATGCCCGCCGCGTTCGTCGTGCTCGACGCACTTCCGCTCACCCCACACGGCAAGCTCGACCGCAAGGCCCTGCCCGCACCCGACTTCAGCCCCACGGACTGGACGGGGCCGCGCACGCCGCAGGAGGAGATCCTGTGCGGCCTGTTCGCCGAGGTGCTCGGGCTGGAGACGGTCGGCGTGCACGACAGCTTCTTCGAGGTCGGCGGCGACAGCATCATGTCGATGCGGCTGGTCACCAAGGTCCGCGCCACGTTCGGAGTACGGCTGAGCATCCGCACCATCTTCGAGGCGCCCACCGTCGCGGAGCTGGCCGGCCGGCTCGCGGGTGACACCGAAGGGGACACCCTCGACGTGCTGCTGCCGCTGCGGACCACGGGCGACAGGGCACCCCTGTTCTGCGTGCACCCGGCGGGTGGCCTGAGCTGGGTCTACTCGGGCCTGATGAAGCACATCGGTGCGGACCGCCCGCTCTACGGCATCCAGGCCAGGGGGCTCGCCGATCCGTCGGCGACCCTGCCGCGCAGCATCGAGGAGATGGCGGCGGACTATGTCGCCCAGGTGCGCGGCGTCCAGCCGAACGGCCCCTACCACCTGCTCGGCTGGTCGCTGGGCAGTCTGGTGGTCCACGCCATGGCCACCCAGCTGCGGGCCGCGGGCGAGGAGGTCGGGCTGCTCGCCAATCTCGACCAGTACCCCATCGACCGCGGTGAGCCGGAGCCGGAGCGCCTGCCCGACCAGCAGGACGCACTGCGGATCATGCTGGACTTCGTCGGCCACGACTTGGACAGCCTGGGCGACGAGCCGCTCGAGTACGCGATGGTGGCCGAGGTGCTGAGGGAGCGTCAGAGCGTGTTCGCCAACCTCGACGAGTCCGCGATCGCCGCACTGGCCAATGTCTTCGCGAACAGCCGCACCCTGATCGGCGGTTTCGAGCCGCAGCCGCTCGACAGCGACGTGCTGGTCCTCGTCGCCGAGCCGGACGAGACGGTGTCCGCCGCGGAACTCGCGGAACGGGCCGAACGCTGGCGGCCGTTCGTCACTGGAAAAATTGAATACAGGGTAGTGCGTTGTACCCACGCGCATATGATGCAGGCGGAACCGGCCGCGGAAATCGGCCGCGTACTCGCCGAAAAGCTCGGGGAAAGCAAGTAGCCGGAGTCCGTATCGACCGAACGGTTCAGGCCCGGGGAAAAGGGATTCCTTTTCCCCGGGCCTGAACCGGATGCCTCCTCGGCCGAACACCCCGCTGCAATCCCCCACACCGCCGCAATCCCCTTTCGCAGCCACGACGAATGGTGGAAACATGACTGCGCAGACGATGTCGACACCGGACGATGTCTCCACGGTCGATCTGACCGATCCCAGAACGTTCGAGGAGAACGACCTCCGCGCATACTGGCACCGATTGCGCACCACGCGACCGCTCCACTGGCACCCGCCCACCGGCGACGCACCGGGTTTCTGGGTGGTCAGCCGGTACGCGGACGTCATGGCGCTGTACAAGGACAACAAGCGCCTCACCTCCGAACGGGGCAACGTGCTGGTCACGCTGCTCGCCGGGGGCGACTCCGCCGCGGGCAGGATGCTCGCCGTCACCGACGGCGCGCGGCACCGGAATCTGCGCAACGTGCTGCTCAAGGCCTTCTCCCCGCAGGCCCTCAAACCCATCACCGACCGGGTCCGCGCCAACACGACCCGCCTGGTGGTGGAGGCCGTCCGGCGTGGCGAGTGCGACTTCGCCGCCGACGTCGCCGAGCACATCCCGATGAACACCATCTCCGACCTGCTCGGAGTGCCCGCCGCGGACCGTGAGTTCCTGCTGAACCTCAACAAGTCCGCGCTCAGTTCGAACGAGGAGGGCCAGTCGGCGACCGACGCCTGGCTCGCTCGCAACGAGATCCTTCTGTACTTCAACGAGTTGGTCGCCGAACGCCGGGCGAAGCCGACCGAGGACGTGATCAGCGTTCTCGCCAACAGCACCGTGAACGGCGAGCCGTTGAGCGAGGAGGTCATCGTCCTCAACTGCTACAGCCTGATCCTCGGCGGCGACGAGACCAGCCGGCTGTCCATGATCGACGCGGTGCGGACCTTCACCCGGCACCCGGACCAGTGGCAGTTGCTCCGCGATCGCGAGGTGACGCTGGAGTCGGCCACCGAGGAGGTGCTGCGCTGGGCGACCCCGGCGATGCACTTCGGCCGGCGCGCGGTCACCGACGTGGAGCTGCACGGCCAGGTGATCGCCGGCGGCGACATCGTCACGCTGTGGAACAGCTCGGCCAACCGGGACGAGGAGGTCTTCGCCGACCCGTACGTCTTCGATCTGAACCGATCGCCCAACAAGCACATCACCTTCGGCTACGGCCCGCACTTCTGCCTCGGCGCGTACCTGGGCCGCGTGGAGGTGAACGCGATGCTGGACGCCCTGCGCACCTACAGCACCGGCTTCGAGGTCACCGGCGAGCCGCAGCGGATCCACTCCAACTTCCTGACCGGGCTGAGCAGCCTGCCGGTGCGTTTCCAGCCGGACGAGACGGCGCTGGCCGCCTACGACAGCGGGAACGGAGCGCGTCGGTGAGCGCGGCCGCCGGGGTGAGCCCGTCGAAGTGGCTGCGCTGCTACCGCAAGGTGGCCCGCCCCCGTCTGCGGCTGGTGTGCTTTCCCCATGCGGGCGGCGCGGCCAGCATGTTCCGTGACTGGCCGCAGTGGCTGCCCGACGACATCGAGGTGACCGGGGTGTGCTACCCGGGCCGTCAGGACCGGGTCCTGGAGCCGTGCATCGACGAGATGGGCGCGCTGACCACGCCGATCGCCGACGTGCTCCAGTGTTACGCGGGAGAGAGGCTCGTGCTGTTCGGGCACAGCATGGGTGCCTCCGTCGCCTACGAGGTGGCCCTGCGCCTCCAGCAGCGCACCGGCTCGGCGCCGGGCCGGCTGTTCGTCTCCGGCCAGTTGCCGCCGCACCGCGTGGTGCCCAAGAGCGTGCACCTGGGCGGCGACGACGCGATCGTGGCGGAGGTACGCCGGCTCGGCGACCCCGACGCCGACACGGTGCTGGACGATCCGGACCTGCGGGAGCTGGTACTGCCCGCGATCCGTGCGGACTTCCGGTTGATCGGCACCTACCTCCCGCGCCCGGTCACCCCGCTGGCCACCCCGGTGACCGCGTACGTGGGGAGCGAGGACGAGCAGGTGCCGGTCGAGGGCCTGCGGGAGTGGGCGGCGGTGAGCGCCACCGGCCGCTTCGACCACCGCGTCTACCCCGGCGGCCACTTCTACCTGATGGACGACCCCGAAGCCCTCGTCCGCGACCTGGCCGACCGTCTGACCGGCCACCTGGCCGCCGCCCGCGTCGCCGGCTGAACCGGCGACGCGGGGGGCGTCAGGAGAGCGCGAAGCGCGCGCCGGCGAGCGAGAGCAGGGCGCCGAACACGTCGATCACCACGATGCCCACGGCCAACGACGTCCACCACTTGCGGCGGCCGCTCCGGGTGCGGATGAACTGCCAGGCGGCCAGGGCCAGCACCACGCCCTGGACCATGAAGCACGGCTCGAACACCAGGAGGTCCTGCACGGCCGAGAGATGGTTCGCCTCGGCCGCCTCAGCCGTGCCGACACCGGGCACGACCGGGAAGTCGACCGCGCCGTGGCGTCCGCTCAGGTACAGGGCCTTGGTGACGAATCCGTAAAGGGCGTGGGAGACGCACACCACCGCCGCGATCCACATCGGCACCAGCAGCACCCAGGCGCGAACTCGGCTCCCCGTCCGGCGATTCAGCGCGAGGACGAAGAGCGCGCCGAACAGCATGAGGGCGCTCACCACCCAGTTGACCGCCTGCACCGCGGACTTGTTGTGGCGCGCCAGGAGCGGCAGTCCCCAGGTGCCGCCCACCGCCCAGTACACGTGGAGAAGCATGAAGAACAGTGTGAAAACGAAAGCCAGGTGAACCCAGACCGGCCGGGGCGGCAGCTCGGTGCCCCGATCCCGGCCGGGCGAATTCTCGTCATTTTCGCCTGGAATTAATGTTTCGTGCACCATTCAAATCCTCACCTCGAAGCCGCGAGCACACCGCGGGCACGCTATCACCGGGCGCGAAGGCGCGAACCCCGTGCATATCGGAGTTTTCAATGAGGGGGCCGGTTCCGGCCACGCCGCTGCTAGCGTCGGCGGCGCCGATGCGGCAGCCGTCGCGGTCGGTGAACCCGTAGCGTATGGGGGTGAATGCGTGGACATTGCAATTCGGGCCGAGGGGCTGAGCAAACGTTACGGTGGAAAGCAGGTCAAGGACGCGCTGAACGGTGTCGACCTGTCGGTCCCCGCCGGCACGGTGTTCGGGCTGCTCGGCCCCAACGGCGCCGGGAAGACCACGACCGTGCGCATCCTGGCCACCCTGCTCTCCGCGGACGGCGGCGAGGCGACCGTGGCCGGGTTCGACGTGCGCCGCCAGGCGAAGGAGGTCCGCCGGCGCATCGGGCTGACCGGGCAGTACGCGGCGGTGGACGAACGGTTGACCGGCCGGGAGAACCTCCGGCTGATCGGCACCCTCTACCACCTCGGCCGGAGCGCCACCCGGGCCAGGGCGGACGAGCTGCTCGAACGGCTCGACCTGACCGAGGCGGCCGGCCGGCCGGTGAAGACCTACTCCGGCGGCATGCGGCGCAGGCTCGACCTCGCCGCCAGCCTGATCGCCGAGCCGCCGGTGCTGTTCCTGGACGAGCCGACCACCGGACTCGACCTGTCCAGCCGGCTGACCCTGTGGGAGGTCATCCGCACCCAGGTGAGCCGCGGTGTCACCGTCCTGCTCACCACCCAGTACCTCGAAGAGGCCGACCAACTCGCCGACCACATCGCGGTGTTGAAGGACGGCGGTGTCGTCGCCGAAGGCACCCCGGACGAGTTGAAGGACCGGGTGGGCGACGACCGGCTGCGGGTCACCGCCGCCTCCTCGGACGACGTCGTCGCTCTCACCAAGGTGCTGAGCCGGTTCGGCGTCGAGGAACCGCTCGTGGACGAGGAGAAGAGGACGGTCTCCATGCCGATGACCGAAGGCGTCGGCGGCATCGCGACGGTGGCCACCGAACTGGTCCGGGCCGGCATCCCGGTGGCCGACTTCCGGCTCAGCCGTCCCTCGATGGACGAGGTCTTCCTGTCCCTGACCGGCCCCGCGACGCGGCCGGTGACCGAAGGAGCGGCGACGTGAGCGAGTTCCTGAGCGATTGCCTCGCCCTGACGGGCCGTCACCTCAGGCATCTGTCCCGGGTGCCGGAGCGGCTGCTGAGCGTGACGCTGATGCCGGTGATGTACGTGATCGTCTTCGGGTTCCTGTTCGGCAGCGCCATGCGGGTCGAGGGCGGCAACTACCGCGAGTACATCATGGCCGGCATCTTCGCGCAGGTCATGCTGGCCAACCTGCAGACGACCGCGGTCGGCGTGGTCGACGACCTGCGCAACGGCCTGGTCGACCGGTTCCGCTCGCTTCCCATGTCCCGCTACGCCGTACTGATCGGACGCACCGTCTCCGACCTGCTGCTGTCCACGATCGCCATCGTCGTGATGGCCGCGGTCGGCTCCTTGATCGGCTGGCGGGTGCACACCGGCGCCCCGCGCATCCTGGCCGCCTTCGGCATCCTGCTGCTGCTCGGCCTGGGCGCCGCCTGGCTCGGCGCGCTGCTCGGGCTGTCCCTGCGCAACGTCGAGGCGGTCAGCGCGGTGATGTCCATGGTCATGATGCCGCTCACGTTCCTGTCCAGCGCGTTCATCCCGCTCAGCGGGCTGCCCGAGTGGCTGCGCGCCATCGCGGTGTGGAACCCGCTGTCGGCGGTGGTCGGGGCACTGCGCCAGCTGTTCGGCAACCCCACCTCCGTCGGGGACACCTCCTTCCCCTCGGTTCACCCGGTCCCCGTCGCCGTGGTCCTCATCGCGGTGATGATCGCGCTGGCCATGCCGCTCGCCGCCCGCAGGTACCAGACCGCGGCGGCCCGGTGAACCGCTCGCCCGACAAGGCGCCGCCTACCCCCAAAGGAGCACTGCGATGACGCCTGGTGTCACCACGCCCGCTGACTTCGAGGCGGGCGACACACCCGCGCCGGAACTCAACGTCCGTCCGCTCGTGGACACCACACTGCTTCCCGACTGGCGGGGTGCCGGCAAGGTCGTGCACTCCGCCCACCGGGTGTACGAGCATCTGATCTCGCTGTGGGCGCCCGGCGTCATCGAGGCCGCGCACGACCTCGGTGTGTTCGCCGAGTTGAACACCGGGCCGAAGACCGGCGACCAGCTCGCGCGGGCCTGTGCCGCCAACCCGCGGGCGATGCGGGTGCTGATGGACGGCCTGTACGCCTACGACATCGTCGACCGCGTCCCGGCCGAGGACGGCCCCGCGGTCTACCGGATGCCGGAGGAGATGCGCGAATGCCTGCTGCCGGACGGGCTGTTCAGTCTGGTCGGCAAGATCGAGTACGACCGTCAGCTGGCCTGGCACTCCTGGCGCAACCTGGCGGACTCGGTGCGCGGCGACAACCGCGACGAGGCCGGCCGGCTCCAGCTCAACCAGATCACCGAGCACAACTACGAATCCCTGGTGCGTGGCATCAACTTCTGGGCGCCGCCGATCGTCGAAGCGCTGCGCGGCGGGTTCGAGACGCTGGAGTGGCCCACCGACCGGCCGGCCTCCGTGCTGGACATCGGCTGCGGGACCGGCCTGTACAGCCAGTTGCTGCTGCGGGCGTTCCAGCAGTGGCGGGCCACCGGCCTGGAGGCCCCGAGCATCGCCCCGATCGCCATGGCGCAGGCCGAACGGCTCGGCGTCGCCGACCGGTTCGACGTCCAGGTGCGCGACTTCTGGACCGAGAGCTGGGGCCGCGACCACGACCTGCTGGTCTTCGTCAACATCTTCCATCTCCAGACCCCCGAGTCGGCGCAGGAGCTGCTGCGCAAGTCCAAGGAGGCCCTGTCGCGGGACGGCCTGGTCTGCATCGCCGACCACCTGGTCACCGACGAGAAGGACGCCAAGTCGGTCCAGGACCGGTTCGCGATGCTGTTCGCCGCGTCCATGCTGGCCACTGGAGGCGGTGACGCCTTCCTGCTGAACGACTACGACCAGTGGCTGGCCTCGGCCGGACTGCGGCGGGTCGCGGTGCTGGACACCCCGATGCACCGGATCCTGCTCGCCGGGCACGCCTGACCGGCCCGCGGCGACATGGCGGAGTTCCTCGGCGACTTGCGGGCGATCGCAGGCCGGCACCTGTGGCATCTGCTGCGCCTGCCGGAGAAGCTGATCGGGTTCACCGTGATGCCGGTCGCGATGGTGGTCGGCCTCGGGGTCCTGTTCGGCGGCAGCATGCGGGTTCCCGGCGGCGGGCAGTACGGCGCGTACGTGTCGGCGGGCGTGGTCACCTCGCTCGCCGTCTCGACGGTCGCGCTGTCCGCGCTGGGCGTCGTCGACGACCTCCAGAACGGCATGTTCGACCGGCTCCGCTCCCTTCCGGTCGACCGCGCGGCCATCCTCTCCGGACGGATCCTCGTGGACTCGCTGCCCGTCGCGGTGGCGATGGTCAGTGTGGTGCCCGCCGCGTGGATCGCCGGCTGGGCCGTCGGTGTCCGGCCGACGGCGGCGCTGGCCGCGGTGAGCCTGGAACTGCTGCTGGGCCTGGGGTGTTCATGTCTGGGAATCTGTCTGGGGCTCACCTTCCGCAACGCGGAGGCGGTCACCTCGGTCGTACCGGTGTGCCTCCTTCCGGCGACGTTCCTGTCCAACGCGTTCGTGCCCCCGGACGGCCTGCCCGGCTGGCTGCGTCAGGTGGTCGGCTGGAACCCGGTGACCGCGGTGAACAGCACCGTGCGCGACCTGCTCGGCACGGAGGGGACGGCCACCGGCGCCGGTTTCCCGGACCGCCACGCGGCGCCGCTCGCCGTCGTCTTCTGTCTGCTGGTGATCGCCGTGGCCGCTCCGGCGGCGGCGCGTGCCTACGGCCGCGCCGGACCGATGCGGTGAGCCCCAGGGGCGACCGTCCCCGACGGCGCCTCTCAAACCCGGCCACAGAGTTTTCGAACTGACCCGGAGCGGGTGTTTTCCCCCTGACTAGGCTGCGCGTGTCAGGCGGACGGAATCGGGCTCCACTTCCGTTTTCCGCTCGGCCACCCACCGCACGCGCTGATGGCTGGAGGCGCCATGGATTTCGGCCTTTTCTACTTCGCGAACGACAAGGAGGACGCCGGCGACAGATACCGGCTGCTGATCGAGGGAGCCAAGTTCGCCGACACCCACGATTTCGCGTCGGTGTGGACCCCGGAACGTCACTTCCACGCGTTCGGCGGCCTCTATCCGAATCCGGCGGTGACGGGCGCCGCGGTGGCCGCGGTCACGGAAAAGGTCGCGGTGCGGGCCGGCAGTGTGGTGGCCCCGCTGCACCATCCGGTGCGCATCGCCGAGGAATGGTCCGTCGTCGACAATCTGTCCAAGGGAAGGGTCGGCATCGCATTCGCCTCCGGCTGGCACGCCGCCGACTTCGTACTCCGCCCGGAGGGATATCCGACCCGCAGGTCCGGTCTGATCGACTCGGTGCGGGCGATCCGGAGCCTCTGGCGGCAGGAGCCCGCGACGCTCGTCGACGGCGCGGGCGAGAGCGTCGACGTGACGGTCTTCCCGCCCCCGGTCCAGCGGGAGTTGCCGGTCTGGCTGACCAGCGCCGGCAACCCGCAGACGTTCCGCGAGGCGGGCGAGATGGGCGCCGGGGTGCTGACCCACCTGCTGGGCCAGGGTGTCGACGTGCTGGAGAAGCGGATCGGCGAGTACCGGCAGTCCTTCCGCGACCACCACGACGAGACCGAGGGCGACGGACATGTCGCGCTGATGCTGCACACCTTCGTCGGCACGGACCGGGAGAAGGTCAGGCAGACGGTCCGCGAGCCGTTCAGCAAGTACCTGGCCAGCTCCTTCGACCTGGTCATCCACGCCGCCAAGGCGGCGGGCGCGAACGCGGTCGCGCTGGATCTGAACAAGATGAGCCCCACGGACATCGACTTCCTGGTCGGCCAGGCGTTCGACCGCTACTTCGAGACCAGCGGCCTGTTCGGCACGGTCGAGGACGGCCTGCGGATGTGCGAGCGGCTGTACGAGATCGGCGTGGACGAGATCGCCTGTCTGATCGACTTCGGTGTGGAGACCGACGAGGTGCTGGCCGGACTGGCCCATCTCGACCGGCTCAGGCAGGCGTGGCGGGAACGCGAGCAGGCGCGGTGACCGCGCGCGCCGGGGCGCCGGGCGGAACGGCGAAGGGGACGGACGTGGAGCCGGTTCCGGTCGGCGCCGGGGCGTATCGCGCGTTCATGAGTTCCTTCCCGACCGGTGTGTCCGTGGTGACCACGGTCGACGCGGACGGCAGGCCGCGCGGAATGACCTGCTCCTCCCTCTCGAGCGTCAGCCTCGATCCGCCGGTCCTGTCCGTCTGCCTGACGGTCACCAGCCGAACGCTCGGCGCGCTGCGCGCCCACGGCTTCTTCGGGGTGAATCTGCTCGGGGTCCACGCCGGCGGCGTCGCCCGCCTGTTCGCCGACTCCTCGCTCAGCCACTTCGAGCACGTGCCGTGGCAACCGGTCGGCAGCGCCGGACTCCCCCGGCTCGGCGGTGACACCGTCGCGTTCGCCGCCTGCCGGGTGGCCGACGCCAAGGCCGTCGGCGACCATGTCGTCGTATTCGGCGAGGTGTTCGGCACCGACTGCGCCGACGGCACACCGCTGCTCTACGGCCGCCGGCGGTTCGCCGCCTGGCCCCAAACGGCTCCGGACCCCGCCTGACACGACACAACCCGGCACGCCGCACCGGGCACGGGCACACCCAACGGGTCACGCCCATCAGCGATCCGCCCGGCACGGTCACACCCCGGGGGTCACGTCCGGCACGGGCACTCCTGACAGGGGTCGGCACGCCCGGCACCGGCACACCCTGCGGGATACGCCCGGCACCGGCACACCCTGCGGGATACGCCCGGCGCGGACACGCCCTGCGGGTCACGCCCGGCGCGGATACGCCCAGCGGGAAACACCCGGCAGCACCCGCACGCCCGGCAGCGATACGCCCGGCACGGGCGGACCCTGCGGGTCACACCCGGCGCGGATACGCCCTGCGGGTCACGCACAGCACCGCACGCCCGGCAGGGGTATGCGCACCCTGCGCGGACGCGCCTCCGGGCGGACGGCGCCGCGGCGCGGACGGGGCGGCATGGCCGGCGTTCCCACCGGGCGCCGCGGACGGCCGACAGGGCCGGGTTCCCGCCTGCCGCCACGGCCTGCCGACGCCGCCGGCCCCGTCCCCGTCACCTCGGATCGGAGGCCGTCACCGCGGCGGCGGCGCGGTCGTGAACCGCCGCCTCACGGTCCAACTTGCGCCGCAGATAGGAGAGATCCCCCAGCAGACCCGCCGCGGTCACCTCACGGCCCTGCCCGGTCCGCACCAGACGCGTCAGCGGCAGCGCTCCGATCTCGGCCCAGCACAGCCTGCCCTCCTCGTCCAGTCGGCTGCGCGTACGGCCCCGGTTGTCCGGATGCACGCAGTACGGGATGTCGAGATAACCGCGTTCGAAGGCCAGCAGCAGCGCGCGAGCGGGATCGGTGTGCAGGTTCAGCACCGCGTCGACCAGCGCCAGCGCCTCCGCGTACGTCTGCGTGTCCGTGTCCGGGGCGGGCACCGGCCGGACCGTCTCGGCCGCCCGCGCCGCGTACTCCAGGGCGGCCACGTTCTCCGCGATGGTGGGGATCCGCCGCGACTCGGCGACGGTCTTGACGATGAGCCGCTCGGAGCCGGTCCGCACCGCCAGTTCGGCGGCCTGGCCGAGCAGCCGGTACGCACCGGGCTCGGTGACCGGGTACGCCCCCATGTAGGCGTAGACGACCACGTGCCAGTCCACGTCGGGCAACAGCTCGGCGCACAGCCGGCGCAGCGCGAACACGGCCTCGGCGTCCTGGCCGGCGTGCGTCTGCTGGGCATAGCTCACCGAGACGCTGCGGCAGCCGTAGGCGCGGAAGAACAGCGCCTCCAGCACGCTGAGCGCCACCAGCTGGCTGGGCGGGCACAGTTGGCCCATCATGCAGCCGCCGAAGGTCTCCAGGTGCGGTTCGGCGCCCTGGTCACGCAGCCCGGAGAACAGTTCCGTGCACTGCCGCCAGGCCGCGATCGACTCGGCCAGCGGGGTACGCCCGTAGGGCAGGCAGTAGGACACGGGCCCGCCCTCGGTCGCGTCCAGGCCCAGCGCGATCAGCTTGCGGAAGATGTGCTGGGGCAGGGCGGATCCGTGCCGCACCTGTACCGGGAAGCCGGCGTCCCGGACACCGGCCAGCATCGCCCGGGTCGTGGCGTCGCGGTGGCTGACGATCGGGTAGCCGTTGAGCGGCAGGCCCTCGTGCCGGGCGTGGCGGATCGCGGCCAGATCGCCGACCCTGGTGTAACTGTCCAGGGTCAGTGTGCCGACGGTGTGCCCTTCGGCCGCCTTGGTGGCGGCCAGTCCCGCCCGCATCCGCTCCGGATCACCGAAACCCATCCGCGGCTGCACGACGAGAGCGCCGGCCTGCGCCCGCGCGCGGACGAAGGCGCCGAATCCCGGCTGCGTGTGGGCGGACCGTCTCGGTACCAGGGCCGTCACCGGGGTCTCCCCGCGCTCAGCGCCGGCTGCGGGGCGGGCGGGAGCGAGGCGACGAACGCCGTGAAGTCGGCCGCGTCCGAGGCCTGGTCGGGGAAGACCGCGTCGAAGCCCGCGGCCACCAGGGCCCGCGCGTGCCGGCCCACGTTCTCGTCGGACACCGTGAGCTTGCCGCCGATCACCATGGGCGTGGCGGCCAGTTCCGGGCAGGCGCGCAGCCGGGCGACCGCGCGCAGGCCGTCGGTGCGGCCGTGCCCGTTGACACTGCCGATGACGACCAGCGCCGGATCGATCCGGCGGCATTCGGCGACCAGTACGTCGTCCGGCACACAGGGCCCGAGGTTGACCACGCGGTAGCCGAGTTCCTCGATGACCAGCTGGAGATAGACCAGGTTCCACGTGTGCGCGTCGCTCGCCAGGCCCGACACCACCACGGTGCCCCGGTCCCCGGGGGCCGGGAACGTGCCCACGCCGACGATTTCCTTTTCCCGCTGTGCCACGGTTCTCCCTTGTGCATACGTGGGCGGCATCGCCCGGTGCTCGATCCGGGGGCCGGTTGCGGCGGCCGGGTCGGCACTCCGGGATCGAGGTGGTCGTGGGGAGCCGGGTCGGGCGTCAGGGCACCAGGCTCGTGACGGCCACGGGCGCTCTGCTGAATTCCATGCATTCTCTCTTGATGTTCTCGATCAGCATCAGAGTCGCGCGCGCCGATGACAGGATCATCTGTCCTTCTCGGGTCAGAGTGGTGCCGCCTGAATTCCGGGTGAACAGCTTGATACCCAAAGATCGCTCAAGGCATATGATCTGGTAACTTATTGCCGGTTGCGAGTATCCGAGCTTCTTGGCTGCGAGATCCATTCGGCCTATTTCGGCAATCGCGACAAAAGCGCGCAACTCGCGTTCGTGCATAATCGCCTCACAGTTAACAGATTATCAAGTGCCGAAACTTTAACATGCGATTCCTTGGCAGGGTACGGCGCTTGCAGGAAGCTGCCACGGCAGGTGTAAAACTGGATCTGTGGAGCTTTGCCTGGTCAGTGAGGTTTAGGTATTTCAGCCGACTGCGCGGCATGCGACATGCGCTTCCACGCATAGTCGGCATTGCCACGCAGCCGAAGTCGCCGAATTTCTGCATCGAGGTGGAGGAAGGGGACGAACTCGGTCCGGGATTTCTCAGAGATTTCCGGCGAAGAGGTCACCCGGACCCGGCGTCACCGCTCGCCGGCGAGGTCGAGATCGCCCGGGGCGGTCGGCGCGGCCGGGACGGTCGGCGTGGCCTCCGGCCCCTTGACGCTGCGCCACGGGTGGGAGAGGGGCGCGGACACCGGTCGCCACCACGGCTCCGCGGGCACCTTGCCCGCGGGTTCGAAGGGCTCCCCCGGCCGCGGGAGCGCCACTGCCTGTCCCGCCTCCTCGGCGGCGTCCTTCGTCCACTCGCCGGGCTCGGCCCAGGCGTGCGGGGCGAGGGTGAAGGTGCCCCAGTGGATCGGCAGCAGCACGCCGGACGGCGTGTACCCCTGCAGGTCGAGGTGGGCACGGACCCCTTCCTCGGGCGTCATGTGGATGTCCGGCCAGAACTCGGAGTACGCGCCGATCTGGATCATCGTCGCGTCGAACGGGCCGTGGTCCGCTCCGATCTGCCGGAAGCCGTCGAAGTAGCCGGTGTCACCGCTGTGGTAGATCCGGTGCTCCTCGCCCGCGACGGCCCAGGAGGCCCACAGGGTGTGCTGGGTGTTGCGCAGGGCCCGGCCGCAGAAGTGGCGGGCGGGGGTCGCGGTCAGCGTGAGCCCGCCGACCTTGGTGGCCTCGTGCCAGTCCAGTTCGCGCAGGCGGTCGGCGGACACGCCCCAGTGCTCGAGGTGGGCACCGACGCCGAGCGGCACGGCGAAGACGGTGTCCGTGCCGGCCAGCGCCTTGATGGTGGGCAGGTCCAGGTGGTCGTAGTGGTCGTGGGAGATGACGACGACGTCGACCGGGCCGAGCGCGGCCAGCGGCAGCGGCACCGGGTGCAGCCGGCGGGGCCCTGCGAAGGGGAACGGTGAGCAGCGCTCTCCCCACACGGGGTCGAACAGCACCCGCTGCCCGTCGATCTCCGCGAGGACGCTGGAGTGTCCCATCCAGGTCAGCCGCAGACCGGTGGCCGCGGGCTTCGCCAGGTCGGCGAGCGTGGTGGCGTGCATGGGTACGGTGCCGCGCGGGGCGCGGCGCCGGCGTTCGTCCTTGTCGAGGTAGCGCCTCGCGAAGGCCGGCGTCGAGCCGGAGGGCCGGGTCCGGGCGGGACCCCCGGGGTTCTGGAAGACGCCGTCCTTGAAGTGGGGTGATCTGCGGATGCGCGCCATGCGCTCTCCGCTGGGGTCGGCGCCGAAGGCTTCGGGCCGCAGTGCACGGAGCCCCGGGTTCGAAGGACGGAATCCTGCCACGCTACCTCCAGGTGGAGTCGGTCAGGCTTTCCATTATGTCGGGCCCCTCCGACGGCCCGGATGTCACACCGGCGCGCTCCCGTCCGTCGTACCGGTGCAGGCACCCGCGAGGTGCTCAGGGAACCGACGCAACTGGAGGTGGCCGCCATGGCCCGCGTCTCGCTCACCCCGCCCCGCACCCGCTTGTTCCGCCTCGTCGAGTGGTACAGCAGGCGCGTCTACGGCAAGGTGCTGGACCCCGCCCGGGCGCTCGCGCACAATCCGCGGGTCCTGTGGAGCGATCTGGCGGTTCGAGCAGTCGCTGGCCAAGTGGAACAGGCTCGACCCCGATCTGAAGGCGCTCGCCGAGATGGCGTCGGCCGCCGCCATCGGCTGCTCGTGGTGCATGGACTTCGGCTACTGGGTCGCCCGCGAGCACGGGATGGCACCCGAGAAGCTGCACGACGTCCCCGCGTGGCGGGACAGCGACGCCTACACGCCGCTGGAGCGCGACGTCCTCGCGTACGCCGAGGCCATGACGGCCACGCCGCCCACGGTCGACGACGACCTGGCCGCCCGCCTGCGCGACCGGCTGGGCGAGCCGGCCCTGGTCGAACTGACGGCGGTGGTCGCGGTCGAGAACCTGCGCTCACGCATGAACTCCGCGCTGGGTCTGACGAGTCAGGGCTTCAAGGACTCCTGCGAGGTCCCGGAATCCGCACGGGGCACGGACAGCGCGCCGACAAGGCACCCCGGTCCCGTCAAGGAGGCCGAGGGCCGGGTCTCGCCCTGACCACACGTGCGGCCCCGACGAGAGCGCCCCGCGCTGCTGGGGCCGAGGGCTGAGGGGCGGAACGAGCCTGGACGCCCGGGGCCTCCCGCAGCCACCGGAAGGCAGCCGTCACCGGCCCGGCGCGAGGGATGGGCGGCAGACGCGTCCGCCGCCCATCCCGGAAGCGCCGCCGGACGGGACGGCCGTGGGCCTGGGACGGCGGCCGGGCTCCCGCCCCACGGCCGGGCGACGGCCGTCACCGGCTCGGGCGCGGAGAGTGGGTGACAGCTGCCGCGTTCCGCCCTCGGATCCCGGCAGTGCCACCCCGCGTACGACCGCCCCACCGGACGAAACGGCCACCCAGCCGACGAGCGGACAGGCGGACCCCCGCGCCAAAGCCGGATGCGGCCCAAGCTCCCGCAAGCGGGGCCGGATGCGGTCCGGGCTCCCGTGAGCGGGGAGGCGGACGCGGGTACGTCCAGGCGCCAGGTCCGGGTGCGGGAGGCGTGGGGTCTCTGTGGGTTCAGGCCACCGAAGCGATTCGGGTCCTGATGGCGTCGGGGGACAGGGCGCCCTTGGCTGTCACGTCGTCGCCGGAGGACTCGCCGCGCAGTCGGCGGCCGATCCACGGCACCAGGTACTCGCGCGCCCAGTGCACGTCGTCGCGGCGGACCTCCAGCGTGCCGCGGGGCGGCAGCGGCGGCCAGGGCTGCTCCGGATCGGCCGGGACGTCGAGTCCGAGGACCTGGCCGGCGCGCAGCGCCACGCGCGTGTGCCCGTCGGGGGAGAGGTGCAGGCGGTCGCCGTCCCAGGCGCGGCGGTCCTGGACGGCCTTCAGCGACCACAGGTCGAGCACCGGGCAGCCGTAGCGGTCGGCGATGGCCCGCACATGCCCGTTGTACGTGGCGATCTTGCCGCGCAGATGCTTGAGCAGGGGCACGCCCCGCGTGTCGAAGCCGGTGGTCACCATGACCGTGCCCGAGACGGCGGCGAGCCTGGAGACCGCGTTCTCGAAACGCTCGGCCACGTCGTCCGGATCGGTGCCGGGGCGGATGATGTCGTTGCCGCCGGCACAGAACGAGACCAGGTCGGGGGCGAGTTCGACGGCCCGGGAGACCTGGTCCGCCACGATCTGGTCGAGCAGCTTCCCGCGCACGGCGAGGTTGGTGTACTGGAAGCCGCCCTCGGGCCGCCGGTCGGCGAGCAGGACGGCGAAGCGGTCGGCCCAGCCGACGAACGCCCCGTCGGGGCCGGGGTCGCCGACGCCCTCGGTGAAGCTGTCCCCCAGCGCCACGTACGACCCGATCACTGATCTGCTGTCACTCTTCGAATCGTCTGCCACGTCGGCCCATGATTCACCTTCGAATGTGACCTACGCGACCGTAGGAAGGGGTTGACGGTCGGTGAGAAAAGCCACTTCGACCGAGCGCGCCCGGTGGGAATAACGGGAATACACGGGCCTCTCAGACCCGCCGCAGCCGGACGACCGTCGCGTCGAAGTCGCCCCGCAGCCCGGTGCGCAGCCCGTGGTGCAGCAGCAGGGCACCCCGGTGCACTTCCCCGGTGTCCCCGCACGCGTACGACGCCGCCGGGTCCAGTCCGCGCAGCCGCAGCGCGGGCACGGGCTCGCCGTGGTGCTGCGCCTGGAGCAGGGCGAGGACGACGGTGTCGTCACCGAGGACGTACTGCACCGCGCTCAGCCCGCCCCGCGGGGCCCGCAGCCGGTACAGGTCGCCGCGCTGGACCACCGGCCGGATCTCCTTGTAGAGGGCGATCCACTCGCGGGCCTCGGCCAGTTCCTCCTCCGTCCACCGGGTGAGGTCGCCGCCCACTCCGAGCACGCCCGCCATGGCGCTCACGAAGCGGAAGCGCAGCGTGCTGGACCGCCCGTTGAGCATGGTGTTCGGGCTGTCGGTGACCCAGGCGGCCATGACCCGCGCGGGATGGATCTGGCTGAAGCCGTGCTGGATGGCGAGCCGGTCCAGCGGATCGGTGTTGTCGGAGGTCCACACCTGGTCCGTACGGGACAGGACACCGAGGTCGATCCGGCCGCCGCCGCCCGAGCAGGACTCGAAGGCGACGCCGGGGTGCGCGGCCCGCAGCCGGTCCAGCAGGGCGTACAGCGCCCGCACATGGTCGGTCCACAGCCGCTGCGGGTACGGCTCAACGGGCCAGCCCGCGTCGGTGAAGCAGCGGTTGAAGTCCCACTTCACATAGTCGATCGGGGCGCTGGAGAGCAGACCGTCCAGCCGCTCCCACAGATGCTCGCGCACGTCCTCGCGCGCGAGGTTGAGGACGAACTGGTTGCGGAACTCCGTCCGCGTGCGCCCGGGTTGGTGCTGCACCCAGTCGGGGTGCGCGCGGTACAGGTCGCTGTCGCGGTTGACCATCTCCGGCTCGACCCAGATGCCGAACCGCATGCCGAGGCCGTGCACCCGGTCGGCGAGCGGCTTCAGGCCGCCGGGGAACCGGTCGGGGTTGGGCCACCAGTCGCCGAGCCCGGCGCGGTCACTGGTGCGGGCGCCGAACCAGCCGTCGTCCACGACGAACAGTTCCACGCCGATCGCCGCCGCCCGCCGCGCGAGAGCCCCCTGCTGCTCCTCGGAGATGTCGAACCCGGTGGCCTCCCAGGAGTTGTAGAGCACCGGCCGGTCCCGGTCCGCGTCGGGGACGACGTACCGCCGCTGGTAGGCGTGCCAGGCACGGCTCGCGCCGCCGTGTCCGCCGTCGCTCCACAGGCCGGCGAAGACGGGGCTGGTGTACGTCTCTCCGGCCGGGAGCATCAGCAGCCCCGAGTCGTCGTGCCCGGCGCCACCGGTGATCTGGACGCGCGCGTCCGGGAGCTGGGCGACCGCGATCCGCCAGGAGCCTGACCAGCCCAGGGCGCAGCCGTAGACCTCGCCGTGCTCCTCGCCGGCGCCGGTGTCCAGGGCGACCCACGGCAGGTGCTGGTGGCCGGTGTGGCCGCGGCGGCTGCCGAGGACCTTCTCGCCGTAGGTGAGGCCGGTGCGCACCAGGCGGGACTCGGCGGCCCAGCGGCCGTGCAGCTGGGACAGCCGCCAGCCCTCGCGGTCGGGCAGGGTCCAGGTGGCGGAGTCGGCGCGCAGCACCTCCACGGCCTCGGGCCCCCGGTTGGCGAGGGTGACCCGGCGCTCGACGACGTCCCCGCGCATCCGGTAGTGGAGTGTGATGTCCAGCCCCGAGTCGTGAAAGAGCAGTCGCAGTTCGTCGCCCTCGGTCCGGTGCGCCCCGAAGGTCCACTCGGTGCCGCGCCGTTCGGCGGTGCGCACGGACAGCGCGGGCCGTACGAAGCGGGGGCCGCCCTCGACCGGGTACTCCTCGTGTCCGTCGAGCGGGGACTCGAAGGGCCGGGCGTTCGGCAGCGGGCGGGCGGCCAGGGCCTCGGCGTCGGCGAGGGTGATCCTCGGGCCCCAGTGCAGGTGGAGCAGTTCACCGCGCCCGGTGAGATGGACGGCGTAGCCGCTCGTGGGCCCGGTCAGCAGCCATGTGCGGCCGTCATCGGCGGTCTCCAGCATGTTCCGTCCCCCACAGGTCCGAACAGGTCCGCGCACGCACCGACATCATCGAGGCGCCCGGGCGCGGGGGCAACGCCCGTGGACAACCCCCGTTGCCCCGGGAAGCCATGTCGTATGGTCGAAGCCGTGCCCGCCGACGCGCCGTGACGGCGGGACCGAAAGGGAGGAGTCCCCGTGACGCAGCAGGTCCCCTCGACCGAACCCGAGCTGGCCGCAGTGCGCAACTTCCGTGATGTGGGCGGGCTGCCGACCGCGGACGGCCGGCGGGTGCGGCACGGGATGCTGTTCCGCAGCGGCCACCTCGCGCACGCGACCGACGAGGACGCGTCCTTCCTCGGTTCCCTGGGCCTGCACACGATCTTCGACTTCCGCAACGCGGCCGACGTCAAGTTGGAGGGTCCGGACGTCGAACTGCCGGGCGTGCGCCACGTGAACCTGCCGCTGAGCGACCCGGCGGACGGCGCCGAGTTCTGGAAGATGGTCCGCGACGGAGACCTCGACGAGTTGCGCTCCGTCCTGGACGACGGCAAGGGCGCGCACCGGATGATCGCGTCCTACCGCATGATCATCAAGGAGCGCACCGGCGAGCACTCCCGGGTGCTGCACGCGCTCGCCGAGGACTGTGTCCCGGTCCTGATGCACTGTGCGGCGGGCAAGGACCGCGCGGGCCTGTCGGTCGCCGTGACCCTTCTCGCCCTGGGCGTGGAGCGGGACGCGATCGTCGCCGACTACCTGGAGTCGAACGCCAAGCACCGCCGCTACAAGGTGCACCGCAGCGGTACCTCGGCCGCGGCCTACTCCCCCGAGGTCATGGAACTGCTCAGCCCCCTGTTCGAGGCGCGCGCCGAGTACCTGGCGGCGGCCCTGGAGACCATCGAGGAGACCTGGGGCGGCGTCGACTCCTATCTGGAGCGGGGACTGCGGCTGGCTCCCGAAACCCGGGAGCGGCTGCGCGAGCGGCTGCTGGACTGACGGGCCGTCACGTGGGCCGTCACTTGGAGCCGCCGACCGAGAACAGGAACCAGACGAACCCGGCGAAGAAGTGCCCGACGACGGTGTAGATGACGAGCCGGACCCACAGGGCGCGCGGGAACTTCTCTTCCAGGTTGCTCATGGCATGTCTCCGATGTGGGGGCCCAGGCACAGCGCGGCCGTGGGACTCTGCAACAGGGTGTGGACGAAGAGGAGCTCGACCCCGTCCGGGCTCTCGGCCGCGATGCGGTGCGGGGTCAGCGAGTCGAAGTGCGCGCTGGTGCCCGGCACGAGCAGGTGCGTGGCGTCCCCGAGGCGAAGCCTGAGGTGCCCCTCGAGGACGTACAGCCACTCCTCGCCGGGGTGTACGCGCACGATGTCGCCCTGGGAGCCGTGCGGGACACGGACCCGCAGGGCCTGCATCCCTCGGCCGGACGCGCCGGCCTGCCAGTACGTCCAGCCGCCGGCCCGCGTCGGCTCCATGTCCTCGGCGCGCACGACCGCGTCCCGGTCGGCGACGTTCTCGCCGAGCAGTTCGGAGACGGTCGTACCATAGACGCGGGCGAGCGCGAGCAGCATCGGCAGCGAGGGCTGGCGCTGCCCGGTCTCCAGGCGGGAGAGGTGGGCGGGCGACAGTCCGGCGGCGCGAGCCGCGGCCTCCAGGGTCAGTGCGGCACGGCGGCGCAGCGCCCGCAGTTGCGGCGCGACGGCGGGCAGGTCCTCGGCCGGCCCCGCCGAGGGCTGGGACTCTGGAGAGTTCATACCTCCATTCCAGCGCCACTTTGCCCCTAAGGCAAATTCCTTGCCTCAGAGGCAAAGCCCGGGTCCGGCTCCGCTCACCGGTTGGCGACGGCCTGCTTGACCAGCGTCTTTCCGAAGTCCCACATCAGCCCGCCGCCGTGCGCGTCGTCCATCACGGCGGTGAAGGCGTCCACGAACCGGTCGACCTCCGCCTCCCCGATGACCAGCGGCGGGATCAGCTTGATCACCTCCAGGTGGTCGCCGGAGACCTGGGT
This sequence comes from Streptomyces sp. 6-11-2, assembly GCF_006540305.1. Lineage (GTDB taxonomy): Bacteria > Actinomycetota > Actinomycetes > Streptomycetales > Streptomycetaceae > Streptomyces. The sequence continues at coordinate 666,133 of NZ_BJOR01000001.1, forward strand.
CAGGATACGGTGCCGTTGCAGCAGCGGGACGACCACCATCTGCGCGAACAGTCCCTTGCGGGCCGCCTGGAGCATGGTCCAGCGCCCACGCAGTTTCAGCGACCTCGGCCGGCCGAACTCGATGCCGATCATCAGGCCCCGGCCGCGCACGTCGGCGAGCAGCTCGTACCGGTCGGTAAGCGCCGCCAGCCGGGACTTGAGCAGCTCGCCCGTGGCCCGCGCGTTGGCCACGATCTGCTCGTTCTCCATCACGGACAGCACGGCCAGCCCCGCCGCCATGGCCTGGGCGTTGGACCCGAAACTCGCCGAGTGGACCAGCACCCGGTCGATCGAGGAGTAGACCTTCTTGAAGATCCAGTCCCTGCCGAGGGTCGCGCTCACCGGCACATATCCGCCGGACAGGGCCTTGGCCACGCAGACCAGGTCCGGCTCGACCCCGTCCTCGTGCTGGTAGGCGTAGAAATCGCCGGTGCGGCCCAGGCCCGTCTGCACCTCGTCGGCGATGAGCAGCGCCTTGTGCCGGTGCAGCAGCTCCTGCGCGGCGCGCAGCCAGCCGGGCGGGGCCTCGTGCACGCCCTTGCCCTGGATCGGCTCGACGATCAGGGCGGCCACGTCGCCCTTCCTCAGCTCCCGCTCGAGCGCGTCGAGGTCGCCGAGCGGGACGGCGGTGTCGGGCAGCAGCGGGGCGAACCCGTCCCGGAAGCCCTCCTCGCCGTTGACGGACAGCGAGCCGGCGGTCAGGCCGTGGAAGGAGTGCTCGCAGTACAGGATCCGTGGCCTGCCGGTGGCGCGGCGGGCGAACTTCAGCGCGGTCTCCACCGCCTCCGTGCCGCTGTTGCCGAAGAACGCCCGGTCCAGGTGCGGGCTGTGCGCGAGCAGCCGCTCGGCCAGCAGCCCGGGCAGCGGCTGGCAGTCGAAGCGGGTGAGGTCGGCGAGCTGGGCGTCCAGCACGTCGTGCAGCGCCTTGCGGACGACGGGGTGATGGCGGCCCAGGCCCATCACCCCGAAGCCGGAGAGCATGTCCAGGTAGTCGTCGCCCTCCGCGTCCCAGAAGTACGCGCCCTCGGCCCGCTCGTAGACCTTGTCGAAGCCGATGGTGTGGAGCATGCGCGGCAGTTGGTGGTTGAGGTGCCTGGCGTGCAGCTCGTAACGCTCGGCGCCGCGCTCGGACAGCAGGGCGCCGAGGTCGAACTCCGTGGTCATTCGGTTGTCTCCTTGACTGCCATGACGGCCCCGGCGCCCTCCTGCGCCGGGATCGTCCCGGCCTGCTCCCGCACGGCCAGGCTCGCGCCGATCCGTCCGGCGACCTCGACCGGGGTGAGCCCGATGTCGGCCAGTACCTCCCCGCGCTTGGCGTGCGCGAGGAACTGTTCCGGGATGCCGAACCTCCGTACCGGTACGTCGACCTCGGCGTCACCGAGGGCCAGGGCGACCGCGGCGCCGACACCGGCCGCACGGCTGTTGTCCTCGACCACGGCCACCAGCCGGTGCCCGGCGGCCAGGCCCGGCAGCGCCGGATCGACGGGCTTGACCCAGCGCGGGTCGACGACGGTGCAGCCGATGCCCCGCGCCTGGAGCAGTTCGGCGGCCTGGAGGCACACCGGCGCCATCACGCCGACGGCGACCAGCAGCACGTCGGACCGCTCCGCCCGGCGCAGCACGTCCATGCCGCCGACGCGGCCCGTGGCCTCGATCCGCGGGCCGGCCGACTCCTTGGGGAAACGGACCAGGGTCGGCGCGTCGTCGACGGCGACGGCCTCGCGCAGCTGGGCCCGCAGCTGGTCGGCGTCACGCGGCGCGGCGATCCTGAGGCCGGGTACGACCTGGAGGACGGACATGTCCCACATGCCGTTGTGGGAGGGCCCGTCGACGCCGGTCACTCCCGCCCGGTCCAGGACGAAGGTGACCCCGCAGCGGTGCAGGGCCACGTCCATCAGGAGCTGGTCGAAGGCGCGGTTGAGGAAGGTGGCGTAGACGGCGACGACCGGGTGCAGACCGCCGGTGGCGAGCCCCGCGGCCGAGACGACCGCGTGCTGCTCGGCGATGCCCACGTCCCACACCCGGTCCGGGAAGCGCTCGGCGAACTTGCCGAGGCCCACCGGGTGCAGCATGGCGGCGGTGATCGCCACGACGTCTTCCCGCTCCTCGCCGATCCTCACGATCTCGTCGCCGAACACGGAGGTCCAGGACGGCCCGCCGGCGGGGGTGAGGGGCTCACAGGTGAGCGGGTCCATCACGCCCACGGTGTGGAAGTGGTCCTCCTCGTGGGCGAGGGCGGGTTCGTAGCCGCGGCCCTTCTCGGTGAGGCAGTGGACCAGGACGGGGCCGTGGAAGCGTTTGGCCCGGCGCAGCGCCGACTCGACGGCCTTGATGTCGTGTCCGTCGATCGGGCCGAGGTACTTCAGCCCCAGGTCCTCGAACATGCCCTGCGGTGCGAAGGCGTCCTTGAAGCCCTTCTTCGCGCCGTGCAGCGACTCGTAGAGGGTGTTGCCGACGACCGGGGTGCGCTGGAGGACGTCCTTGCCCCAGGCCAGGACCTTCTCGTATCCGTCGGTGGTGCGCAGGGTGGCCAGATGGTTGGCGAGGCCGCCGATGGTCGGCGCGTAGGACCGCTCGTTGTCGTTGACGACGATGATCAGCGGCCGGTCCCTGGCGGCCGCGATGTTGTTCAGCGCCTCCCAGGCCATGCCGCCGGTCAGCGCGCCGTCCCCGATGACGGCGATGACGTGTCCCTTCTCGCCCTGCACCTGGCGGGCCTTGGCGAGTCCGTCGGCCCAGCCGAGCGCCGTGGAGGCGTGGCTGTTCTCGATGACGTCGTGCTCGGACTCCTCCCGTGCCGGGTAGCCGGACAGCCCTCCCTTGCCGCGCAGCTTGGAGAAGTCCTGACGTCCTGTCAGAAGTTTGTGCACATAACTCTGGTGACCGGTGTCCCACAGGATCCGGTCGACCGGCGACTCGAAGACCCGGTGCAGTGCGACGGTGAGTTCCACCACGCCCAGGTTGGGCCCGAGGTGGCCACCGGTTCTGGCGACCGCTTGCACCAGGAACTCGCGTATCTCGTCGGACAGTTCACCCAGTTCCGCCTCGGACAACGCCTTCAGGTCGCGTGGTCCCCGGATGCTCTCCAGAATGGTCACGCTGGGCCCCCTCTCGGTCCGTGCCGTACTTCAACCCACTGTGACTGTCGGCGTCCCCGTGCCGGTGCGGCCGCCGGAAGCGGCGTCGTCGTTCCCCATCTGCTCGGCGATCTTCATGGCCTCCTCGATCAGGGTCTCCACGATCTTCGACTCCGGAACGGTCTTGATGACCTGCCCCTTGACGAAGATCTGCCCCTTGCCGTTGCCGGAGGCGACCCCGAGGTCGGCCTCACGGGCCTCACCGGGACCGTTCACGACACAGCCCATGACCGCGACGCGCAACGGCACCTCCATACCGGTCAGACCCGCCGTGACCTCCTCGGCCAGCTTGTACACATCGACCTGGGCCCGGCCGCAGGACGGACAGGAGACGATCTCCAGACCACGCTGACGCAGATTCAGCGACTCCAGGATCTGGATACCGACCTTGATCTCCTCGACCGGCGGCGCGGACAGCGACACCCGGATGGTGTCGCCGATGCCCTCGGAGAGCAGCGCACCGAAGGCGACAGCCGACTTGATCGTGCCCTGGAAGGCCGGACCGGCCTCGGTCACGCCGAGGTGGAGCGGGTAGTCGCATTGGGCGGCGAGCTGCCGGTAGGCCTCGATCATCACGACCGGGTCGTTGTGCTTGACCGAGATCTTGATGTCCCGGAAGTCGTGCTCCTCGAACAGGGACGCCTCCCACAGCGCCGACTCCACCAGCGCCTCCGGAGTCGCCTTCCCGTACTTCTGCAGCAGCCGCCGGTCCAGGGAACCCGCGTTCACCCCGATACGGATCGGCGTCCCATGGTCCTTCGCCGCCCTGGCGATCTCCCTCACCTTGTCGTCGAACTGCTTGATGTTGCCCGGATTCACCCGCACCGCCGCACAGCCCGCCTCGATCGCCGCGAACACGTACTTCGGCTGGAAGTGAATGTCCGCGATCACCGGGATCTGCGACTTCCGCGCGATCGTCGCCAACACGTCCGCGTCGTCCTGCGTCGGACACGCCACCCGCACGATCTGACAACCCGAAGCCGTCAGCTCCGCGATCTGCTGCAAGGTGGCGCCGACATCCGACGTACGCGTCGTCGTCATCGACTGCACCGACACCGGCGCGTCCCCGCCCACCGCCACGGAACCGACCTGGATCCGGCGCGACGCGCGCCGCTCGGCGATCGGCCGGGCCGGTACCTCGGGGACGCCCAGGGGAATGGCCGTCATGGCGTCAGTCCCGGTTTCCGGAGACCGTCTCGCGCATGGCGCGCAGGGACTCCTTCAGCGATCCCATGGTGGCCAGCACGGCGGTGGGCTCGTAGCCGCAGTGCGCCATGCAGTTGGCGCACCGCGGGTCCTTGCCCCGGCCGTACTTGTCCCAGTCGGTGTCCTCGATGAGTTCCCGGTACGTCGGCACGTACCCGTCGCTCATCAGGTAGCAGGGGCGCTGCCACCCGAACAGCGAGTAGTTCGGGATCGCCCACGCGGTGCACGGGAAGTCGACCTTGCCCTCGAGGAAGTCGAGGAACAACGGCGAGTGGTTGAGCCGCCAGCGGCGCCGGTTGCCGCCCGCGAAGGCCTTCCTGAACAGCTCCCGGGTCTGCTCCACGCCCAGGAAGTGCTCCTGGTCGGGCGCCTTCTCGTAGGCGTAGGCGGGCGAGATCATCATCTCGTCGACCTTGAGGTCGTCGTTGAGGAAGTTGAGCACCTCGACGACGGTCTGCGGGGTGTCGGTGTTGAAGAAGGTGGAGTTGGTGGTCACCCGGAAGCCGCGCCGCTTGGCCTCCTTGATGGCCTCCACCGCCTCGTCGAACACGCCCTCCTTCGCCACCGACTCGTCGTGCCGCTCCCGCAGCCCGTCGATGTGCACCGCGAAGGCGAAGTAGGGGGACGGCTTGAACTTGTCCATCTTCTTGCGCATCAGCAGCGCGTTGGTGCACAGGAAGACGTACTTCCGCTTGGCCACCAGCTGCCGTACGATCTCGTCGATCTGCGGGTGCATCAGGGGCTCGCCGCCCGCGATGGACACCATCGGCGCACCCGACTCCAGTACCGCGCCCACCGCCTGGGCGACGGGCATGCGCTGCTTGAGCACTCCGGCCGGGTGCTGGATCTTGCCGCAGCCCTCGCACTTGAGGTTGCAGGCGAAGAGCGGCTCAAGCTCGACGATCAGCGGGAACTTGTCCCGCTTGCGCAGCTTCTGTTCGGCCAAGTATGTGGCGACTTTGACGGACTGGCGCAGCGGCATGGCCATCTGGCTCACCTCCTGGGGAGCAGCACGTTACGGTGCCATTCGAAAAAAGTCGGCAGGACGGAACGAAGAACGCGGAAGGCTGATATTCCACCGCGGACCGTACCGATGCGGACGAGTTCATGCTCTGGAGCGTCCACGACCACCCGCACGGCCGCAACAGGGCGCACGCCCGAGCGCACGGCGCTCAGTAGCGTGGCCGCCGACTCCATGTCGACCGCGATCGCCCCGGTGGCGCGCAGATCGGACCGCTCGGGTCCGCGCACGACGTGGTCGGAGCCGGTCAGCGGCCCGGTGTGCACGGTGCGCCCGGGCAGGGTGCGGGTGAGTTCCTTGACGAGCAGTTCGGTGCCGACGCAGGGGACGGTGCCGCGCGGGTCCCGGGTCTCCTCGGCGACGACGAGGTCACCGGGATGCATGCCCGGGGCGAGTCCCGCGCAGAAGCCCGTGGCGAGCACCGCGGCCCGGTCCAGCGGCGGGCCGGCCAGGACCCGGGTGACGGAGCGCTCCGCCGCCTTGGGTCCCATGCCCGTCCGCAGGACGGTGACCGGCCCGTCGGCCCCGCCGCGGTCACCGGCGCGCAGGGCGAGACGCTCGATGCCGAGCGCGCAGGCGATCAGCAGCGGAGCCGGTCCGGGCCGTGTGCTCATCAGCTCCCCTTGACCTCGGCGCCGGGTCGCTCGGCGAGGGGATCGGTGGTGGGGAGACGGCCGGCGAAGGGCTCGCCGTGCACGTACCGGCCGAGCGCGGTGAGCGGGAAGACCTGCCGGTACAGGTGGTAGTTGATGGAGAAGTCCCACGGGAAGCCGGTGCCGGTGAAATACGGCTCGTCCCAGGAGCCGTCCTCCCGCTGGGTGGCCGCGAGCCACTCGACGCCGCGCTCGACGGCCTTGGAGTCCTTCTCCCCCGCCGCGAGCAAGGCGAGCAGGGCCCAGGCGGTCTGCGAGGCGGTGGAGGCGCCCTTGCCGCTCCACTCCTCGACGTACTGGTAGGAGCGCAGGTCCTCGCCCCAGCCGCCGTCGTCGTTCTGCACGCTCTCCAGCCAGATCACCGCGCGGCGGACGGCCGGGTGGGAGCCGGGCAGGCCGGCGGCCGTCAGGGCGGGTACGACGGACCCTGTGCCGTAGAGGTAGTTGACGCCCCAGCGGCCGAACCACGAGCCGTCCGGCTCCTGTTCGGCCAGCAGCCACTCGATGCCGCGCCGGGTGCGCGGGTCGTGGGTCATGCCCTCGGCGGCGAGCATCTCCACGACGTGCGCGGTGACGTCCGCCGACGGCGGGTCGATCACCTCGCCGAAGTCGCAGAACGGCAGCCGGTTGGGAAAGGGGCTGGTGTTGTCGACGTCGAAGGCTCCCCAGGCGCCGTTCTTCGACTGCATCCCGAGGTTCCAGCGCACCCCGCGCCCGATGGCGTTGTCCATCCGCTCCGGGTCGTGGTGCCTGACCCGGCGCAGGGCCAGGACGACCTCGGCGGTGTCGTCGATGTCGGGGTAGTTGTCGTTGTGGAACTCGAACGCCCAGCCGCCCGGCGGCAGTCCGGGACGGCGCACCGACCAGTCGCCGGGCCGGACGATCTGCTCGCCCAGCATCCAGTCGGCGGCCTTGACCAACTGGGGGTGGTCGGAGGGCAGTCCGGCGTCGGCGAGCGCGATGGTGGCCAGGCAGGTGTCCCACACCGGCGACTGGCAGGCCTCGATCATGCGGGCGCCGTCCTCGCGCCGCACGGCGTAACGGTCCAGCGATTCGAGGCCCGCCCGCATCACCGGGTGTTCGAGGTCGTAGCCGAGCAGGTACAGGGCGATGACCGAGTACACGGCCGGCGGCTGGATGCCGCCCCAGCAGCCGTCGTTCTCCTGGCGCTCGATGATCCAGCGGGCGGCCGACTTCATGGCCGCCTCGCGCACTCTGCGCACGGCGACGGAACGGTAGCCGCGCACCACCATGTCGAGCCGCTGGAACAGGCCGTCCCAGGTCCTGGCCGGGGCGAGCGCCCGCGGCGGACGGGGACTGCCGGGGTCGGTGTGCAGCTCGTCGAGCGGGAACGGGGCCGGACGCACCGGGCGCTTGGCCGAGACGATGGTCAGGGGGACGATCGTCTGCCGCGCCCAGCACCCGAAGTTGTAAATGTTGAGCGGGAACCACTTGGGGAACCAGATGAGCTCGGGCGGCAGTTCGGGCAGGTCCTCCCACTTCCACCAGCCGAACAGGGCCAGCCAGATCCGGGTGAAGACGCGGGAGGCCGCGATGCCGCCCTGTGCGCGGATCCAGGCGGAGGCCCGGGCCATGTGGGGCTCGTCCGGCGCGTCGCCGGCCAGCCGGAGGGCGACGTAGGCCTCGATGGTGGTGGAGAGTTCGCCCGGGCCGCCGTAGAAGGTGGCCCAGGTGCCGTCCTCGCGCTGCTCACCGCGGATGAACAGCGCGGCGGCCCGGGTGGTGTCCTCTTCCAGGATGCCCAGGAACTGGCGCAGCAGCAGGTCCTCGGCGTCCATGGTGACGTTCGTCTCGAGGTCGCCCTTCCACCAGCCCTCGGCGTCCTGCTGGGCGAGCAGGAAGTCGGTGGCCCGCCTGACGGCGGCTGCGGCGGCTTCTTGTACCCCGGCCGTCTCGGGGGTGCTGAGTACGGTTTCACTGGCCGCGGCAGCGCGGGACGGCAGTGTCGCCCCGGTGCTTCCGTCGGTCGTCGCTGTCATGGCTTCCCCTTCGTGCAGTCGTGCAAGTCGTGCTGCTGTGGGTCCGCCGTCGGCCGGTGCCTGAAACCTCCTTGCTGCACCGGCCGGCGACTACGCGAGGCTGGTTCGACCGATAGTGATCATCTCTTTCGTACGACGACGAAGTCGGCGAGTGCCGTGAAGGCGGCCCGTACCTGCTCGGGCATGCCGACGGCGTCGAGGGCTTCGATGGCGATGGTGTGCTGACGGCGCGCCTCCTCGGCCGTCCACTCCCGGCCGCCCGCCTCCTCGATGAGGGCGGCGCGGGCCGCGAACTCCTCCTCGGAGAAGTTCGCGAAGTCGCTGCTCTTGGCGTCGGCGGCGAGGATCTCGCCGAGCCGCTCGGAGGCCGGGCCGCCCGCCGCGAGCGCGGCCACGACCGGCAGGGACTTCTTGCGCTGGCGCAGATCGCTCCAGGTCTGCTTGCCGGTGGCGTCCGGGTCGCCCCAGATGCCGAGAAGGTCGTCGACGGCCTGGAAGGCCAGACCGAGGTGGTACCCGTACTTCTCCAGCGCGTCGGCCGTGCGGTCGTCCGCGCCGCCGAGGACCGCGCCGACGGAGGAGGCGCAGGCGAGCAGGGCACCGGTCTTGTTGCCCTCCATCTCCAGGCACTCCGCGACGCTGACCCGGTCGCGGTGCTCGTAGGAGATGTCCTGCGCCTGACCGTCGATCAGCGCGCGGGTGGCGGTGGTCAGCCGGCGGGCGGCACGGCCGGCCTCGACCGTGCCGAGCTCCAGCAGCACCTCGTTGGCCAGGGCGAACAGCGCGTCGCCGACCAGGATGGCCTGGGCGGGGCCGTGCACCTTCCAGACCGTGTCGCGGTGGCGGCGCTGTTCGTCGCCGTCCATCAGGTCGTCGTGCAGCAGGGAGAAGTTGTGGACGAGCTCCACGGCGACCGCGCCGGGCACACCGGCCTCGGGCGCGGCCCCGGCGACCTCGGCGGAGAGCACGGCCAGGGCAGGGCGCACGGCCTTGCCGCCGTCCCCGCGTGCCGGGTTGCCCTCGGCGTCGATCCAGCCGAAGTGGTAGGCGGCGACGGTGTCCATGGGGGGCGCCAGGCGGTCGACGGCCGCCCGCAGTACCGGCGTGGCCAGGGTCCGGCCGCGCTCCAACAGCGCGGTCACGTCCACCGCAGTCCTCCGAGCGGCCGTCGAGGCCGGGGGCACAGTGGGCACAGTCTCTCCTCTTGTTGCGGTGCCGGAGGTGCGGGGGCCCGCCGCGGGCTGCTGATCGAACGTCATGCCGCCGCCTCCTCGATGGCGAAGAGACGGCTCGGGCGGGGCCGGCCCAGGGCGCTCAGCGCGGCCTCGGCCGCCTTCACACCGCTGCGGACCGCACTCTCCATGGTCGCGGGCCACCCTGTGGCGGTCCACGCTCCGGCCAGGTACAGGCCGGGGGCCTTGGTGCGGGCGCCTGGCCGCAGCCGTCCGACGCCGGGGGCCGGGGCGAACGTCGCCGTGCGCTCCCGGGTCACGAAGAAGTCCTTCACCTCGGCACCGCGCGCACGGGGCAGCAGCCGCCTCAGTTCGGGCAGATAGCGCTCGCGCAGCACGGCGACCGGCGCGTCGATCTCGTCCTGCGCCACCGACTGGGACACCGCGAGGTACTGACCGTGCTTCAGGCCGGCCGCCTCGGTGCGGTCGAAGACCCACTGCACGGGCGTGCCGATGGCCGCGAAGAACGGCGCGTTCAGCACCGTGCGGTCAAAGACGACATGGGCGTTGAGGATGGGCGCGGTGCCGATCCTGAGCAGCCGGTCCGGCGCGTCCAGGGCGCCGGCCGGCAGCAGGCCGTGCGCCTCGCGCTGCGGTACGGCGAGGACGACCGCGTCCGCGACCAGGCTCTCGCCGGCAACCTGAACGTTCCAGCTCCCGTTTCCGTTGAGGGAGACGGAGGTGACGCGTGTTCGGACCTCGGTACGCACGCCCGCGGAGTCGAGCGCCCTGCGGGCCAGCCGGTCGTGCAGTTCGCCCAGAGGGACGCGGGCCCAGCCGATGTCGGCCGCGCCCGGGTCGGACAGCAGTCCGGTCTTGAACACCATCGCGGCGAGCCCCAGCGAGGAGTCGCCCGCGACCGCGTTGAGCGTGGCGACCCCGACCAGGTCCCACAGGGCCTCGACGGCACGCGCCGACTGGCCGTGCTCGGTCAGCCAGCTGCCGAAGTCCTGTGCGTCCAGGGTCGGATCGGTGAGGTCGAGTCCCTTGAGCGCGAGCGCGGCGCGGCCCACCCGGACCCGCTCGGCCAGCGAGAGGTGCGGGTAGGTGGCGAGGCTGCGCCCCAGGTGCAGGGGTACGGGCAGCGCGTCGCGCCGCAGTGTGCCGAGCCGCCGGCCCTCGGGTCTCGCGGCGTCGACGACGGGCACCTCCAGCCGGTCCTGCAACGGGGCGAGCGCGGCGCCGCCGATCCGGTCGAGGAACCACCGGTAGGCGGTGCAGCAGCGCAGGTACACGTGCTGTCCGTTGTCGATGGTGAGGTCGCCGCGCTGGAAGGAGAAGGCGAGCCCGCCCAGGCGGGGTCTGCCCTCCAGCAGCGTCACGCGCATTCCGGCGTCGGCGAGCGCGAGCGCGGCGGTGAGGCCGGCCAGGCCGCCGCCGACCACCACGGCATGCCGTCCGGCCGGTCCCGAGGCGTCCGTGAGCGGTCCGTCCCGCCGTGTGCCGTCGGTCATCGTGCGCCCTCCCCTGTGCGTCCGCCGCGGTGAGCGGGTGCCTCGCCGGCGACCGTTGCCGTCAGGGACGCCGCCCGGCATCGGAGGGTTGCCCGCCGCTTCCCGCCGGTGACCTCACCGTGCGGTGACATCGCCATCAGGCACGCCTCCTGACGGTCTGCCGGGACACGTACCGGGCGTCGAGGCCGGACAGGCCGCGCACGGCGACGTACGCCTTCTCGTGTCCGGGCAGCGAGACCCGGCCGCGCAGCACGGCCTCCGGCTCGCGCTCGATGCGGTCGAGCAGGCGGCGGTAGATGCCGGCCATGGCGGCGACGCACGCGCCGCTGCGCCGGTCCAGCAGGGGCAGCAGCCGGTAGCCCTCGGCGAACAGGGCGCGGGCCCGCCGCACCTCGAAGTGCACCAGGCCCGCGAAGTCGGAGCCCTCCGGCGGCGTCGGCCCGTGGAACCCGGCCGAGCAGCCGAACTTGGCGAGGTCGTCGGCGGGCAGGTAGGTGCGGCCGCCCTCGGCGTCCTCGCGGACGTCTCTGAGGATGTTGGTCAGCTGCAGCGCGAGCCCGAGCGTGTCGGCGTACTCGGGAGCGCGTTCGGCGCCGCGCGCCCCCGGTTCGGTGCCGAACACGCCGAGGGAGAGCCGCCCGATGGCCCCTGCCACACAACGGCAGTACGCCTTCAGGTCCTCCCAGGTTTCGTACGTCTCGCCACGGACGTCCATCAGGACGCCGTCGATGAGTTCGTCCAGGCCGCCGAGCGGGATCGGGAAGACCCGGGCGGCGTGGCTGAGGGCCACGGCCACCGGGTCGGTGTCGTCGTCCTCGACCTCGCCGTCGCGGACCCGGCCGAGCAGCGCCCGGGTGTCCTCCAGACGGGTGATCTTCACGTCGTGAGCCAGCGTTCCGTCGCCGATGTCGTCGACACGCCGGGAGAACGCGTACAGCGCCGACATCGCCCGCCGTTTGGCCGTCGGCAGCAGTCTGATGCCGTAGGCGAAGTTGCGGGCCTGCTGTCCGGTGACGGCCTCGCAGTAGCTGTAGGCGGCGAGTACCGGCGCGGACACGTGCTGTTCCGGCTCCACGGCCCGGATCACCCCTCTCCTCGCAGAGTCACGCCCACCTCACGCAGCAACCGGGTCTTGCCGGGCTTGGGCGGGCCGGGAAGTACGTCGTATTCGGCGGCGGCGATCGCGTGGACCGCCGCCCTTCCCCCCGCCACGAACCCCGCGAGCAGCAGTTTCAACCTGCCGTGGACGCTACCCACCAGGGGGGCGCCTTCATTCAGCAGACCGCGGGCGCGTTCCGCTTCGTACGCGACCAGTGCGCGCACCGATGCGCCCGCGGTGGGCGCGGCGAGATCCGACTCCTGCACGTGGAAACGTTTCATGTCGGCGGCGGGAAGATAGATGCGGTCGCGTCCGAGGTCCTCCTTGACGTCCTGGAGGTGCTCGACGATCTGCAGGGCGGTGCAGACGGCGTCGGAACGGCGGATCCGCTCGGGGGTCGAGGTGCCGGTGACGGCGAGGACGAGGCGGCCGACGGGGTTGGCGGACAGTTCGCAGTAGGCGAGGAGGTCGTCGTAGGTCTCGTACCGCGCGACGAGCTGGTCCTGGCGGTTGGCGGCGATCAGGCCGAGGAACGGCTCGGGGGTCAGCGATCTGCGGCGCACGGTGGGCTGGAGCCGGCGCAGCAGGGGGTGGCGCGGGGTGCCGTCGAAGACCCTGCGCAGATCGGCCTCGAAGGCGTCGAGGAGGACCAGGCGGTCCTCGGCCTCGCCGGGCGACACGCCGAGCAGCCGGGCGTCCGCGCCGCCGGGGGCCAGGTCGCCGTCGCCGATGTCGTCGACGAGGCGGGCGAAGCCGTAGACGGCCATCAGATCGACGCGCCAGGCTCTGGGCAGGAAGAACGGTGCCACGGGGAAGTTCTCACCCGCGGCCTTGTCGAGGGTGGCGCGCTCGGGGTCGCGCGCCGTCGGCGTTCGCGTCATCGTCCACTGCCCGGTACGGGGACGGCACCTGCTGCGTTGAGCTGGGGAGTTTCCGTCGCCATTGCCGTCACATCTCCCGTTCTACACTGCCGACCCAAGACACACTATTTCGGACACGCCGCCCGGCCGTCCGCGGGGCGGCGTCGGCGGAGGGTGTCGCGCATTATCTCCCCACTTGCCGCTTTCCGGGACCGGTACAGCTTACGTTGTACAACGCGGCGAGCCGCGCGGGGGGTGCCCCGCACATCACAACAACACACCAATTGGTGTCAAGATTCCTCAGGACGGCGCGAGTTGACACATCCTTTGCGGACGAGGGGCCCCACCGGACGCGTTCCGGCGGGGCCCTGGCGCCTGCGGGCTACTTGCCCGTGAACTTCTCGTACTCCTTGAGCACCTCTTCGGTGCGGCCGTCCATGCGCAGTTCGCCGCGCTCCAGCCACAGCACCCGGTCGCAGGTGTCGCGGATCGACTTGTTGTTGTGGCTGACCAGGAACACCGTGCCGGCCTCCTTGCGCAGCTCCCGGATACGCGCTTCGGACCGCGTCTGGAACCTGCGGTCGCCGGTGGCCAGCGCCTCGTCGATCATGAGGACGTCGTGGTCCTTGGCGGCGGCGATGGAGAAGCGCAGCCGGGCCGCCATGCCGGAGGAGTACGTGCGCATCGGCAGCGTGATGAAGTCGCCCTTCTCGTTGATGCCGGAGAAGTCGACGATCCCCTGGTAGCGCTCCTTGACCTGCTCGCGCGACATGCCCATGGCCAGTCCGCCCAGGATGACGTTGCGCTCGCCCGTGAGGTCGTTCATCAGCGCCGCGTTCACACCGAGCAGCGAGGGCTGGCCGTCGGTGTAGACCCGGCCCTTCTCGGCGGGCAGCAGGCCGGCGATGGCGCGCAGCAGCGTGGACTTGCCGGAGCCGTTGGAGCCGATCAGGCCGATCGCCTCGCCGCGGTAGGCGACGAAGGAGACGCCCTTGACGGCGTGCACCTTGCGCACGCCCCGCGCCGCGTCGTCGGAGCCCCGCTTGAGGATGCGGCTGAGCGCGGCGGTGGCGCTGCCCTTGCCGGACTTGGCGCCGTTGACGCGGTAGACGATGTGCAGCTCGTCCGCGATCACGGTGGGCACGTGCGGCCCGCTGTCGCGCATGTCCTGGTGGTGGTCCCGGTCAGCCACGGCCGTACCTCTCCTCAGCCTTCCAGAAGTACACGAAGCCGCCGACGAAGGCGAGCACGGCCCAGCCGAGGGCTCCGGCCCAGACGTGCGGCGGCAGATGCGAGGAGTCGTAGCCGTCGATCAGCGCGAACCGGATCAGGTCCATGTAGATGGCGGCGGGGTTGACCTGCATCAGCCGGATGATCCACTCCGGCTTCCCCGCGAGCATGCCGCTGAGGGAGAACATCACGCCCGACGCGTACATCCAGGTCCGCGTGACGAACGGCATGAGCTGGGCGAGGTCGGGGGTCTTGGCGCCCAGCCGGGCCATGATCAGCGCCAGCCCGGTGTTGAACAGGAACTGCAGCGCCAGCGCCGGCAGGATCAGCAGCCAGGACAGGCCCGGGTAGCTGCCGAAGGCGATGACCACGAGGAACAGCACGATCATCGAGTACAGCAGCTGCTGGAGCTGCTGGAGCGCGAACGAGATCGGCAGGGAGGCACGCGGGAAGTGCAGCGCGCGCACCAGCCCGAGGTTGCCGGAGATGGCGCGGACGCCGGCCATGACCGAGGTCTGGGTGAAGGTGAACACGAACACCCCGGTCACCAGGAACGGGATGTACGTCTTCTTGTCCAGGCCCCGGGTGGCGTGGATGAGAACGCCGAAGATGAAGTAGTACACCGCGGCGTTCAGCAGCGGCGTCGCCACCTGCCAGAGCTGGCCGAGCTTGGCCTGGCTGTACTGGGCGGTCAGCTTCGCCTGGGAGAAGGCCAGGATGAAGTGGCGCCGCCCCCACAACTGCCGGATGTACGCCCCGAGCGGGGGCCGGGCGCCGCTGACGGACAGCCCGTACTTGTCGGCGAGCTGGGCCGGGGTAAGACCCTCGTCGGGCGACGGAGCCGCGCCGAGGGCGACGCCGCCGTCATGCGTTGTCTCACTCACTAGTGGAAACTTTCGTCTTCGAGATGCGCTGCCAGTGCGGATGTACGGCCGTGGCTCGAGCACCGGCCTGGTGGCGCCGCGTACTCGGGGGAACGATCTTGTCAGATGACCGGCGGCCGGCCCAGTCGGGTGAGTCGCCACACCGTACGCCACTTCATGGGCCGGCGCGGCCCACAGGGTGTGGCCCAGCCCTCCCGGAAGCCGCCGACCCAAGCCTTCAGGGCCGGACGCGACGGGCGGCGGGCGAGGGTGAGCAGCAGCCACACCCCGAGGTAGACCGGGACGAGGAGCACCGGGAGGTTGCGGCGGGCCAGCCAGACCCGGTTGCGGGCGACCATGCGGTGGTAGACCGCGTGCCGCGAAGGCGCGGTCGTCGGGTGGTACAGCACCATGTCGGACCGGTAGTCGATCATCCAGCCCGCGTCGAGGGCCCGCCATGCCAGGTCGGTTTCCTCGTGCGCGTAGAAGAATTCGTCCGGCAGGCCGCCGACTTCCGCGAAGACCTTGGTGCGGACGGCGTTCGCGCCGCCCAGGAAGGTGGTGACCCGGGAGGAGCGCATCGGGTCGGCGGCGCGCAGCCGCGGCACGTGGCGGCGCTGGGTGACGCCGGTGTCGGGGTCGGCGATGCGGAAGCTGACGATGCCGAGCCGGTCGTCGGCGGCGAAGGCCCGGCGGCACAGCTCGGCGGTGTCGTTCCGGGCGAGCAGGCCGTCGTCGTCGAGGAACAGCAGGATGTCGACGTCGCCGCCGGCCGGTCCGAAGGCCTCGATGCCGACGTTGCGGCCGCCGGGGATGCCGAGGTTCTCCGGCAGCTCGACGGTCCGGACGCCTTCGGGGACGTCCGGGACGGGCGAGCCGTTGCCGACGACCACCACCTCGACCCGGTCGCCGTCCTGCTTGGCGACCGAGTCGAGCAGGGCCCGCAGCTCCTCGGGCCGATTGCCCATGGTGATGATGACGGCGCCGACCTTGAGCGGAGTGTTCGCAGAGGTCACGCCGCTCACCTCAGCCTGCTGGAGACGAGGATGGACACCAGGTGCAGCAGGGTCTGGAGCAGCGCGATGCCGGCGAGCACGGCCGCGCCGAGCCGGGTGAAGAACAGGTCGCCCCTGATCGTGTCGGCGATCGCGAGGACCAGGATCAGCAGGGACGCCTCGATCCCGAGGATCAGCCGGTGGAACTTGAGCGCCGCGGCGGCCCTGCGGGCCAGCGCCATGCCCGACGAGCGCGGTTCGGCCGCGCTCTCCTGGACCGGCGGCAGCCCGCCCTGGTGGCGGGCCACTCCGACGAGGTCGGTCTCGGCCTTGATCAGGATCGCGCCGAGAGCGGCCAGGGTCCCGAGGAAGGCCCACAGCCAGTCGACGCGCCCGGGACCCCACAGGTCGACGGCGCGCAGCCCGAGCCCGACCAGGACGGCGGCGTCGGTGAGATAGGCCCCGACCCGGTCCAGGTAGACCCCGCCCAGCGAGAACTGCTGCTTCCAGCGGGCGATCTCGCCGTCGACGCAGTCCAGCAGCAGGTACAGCTGGACCATCAGCACACCGAGCACGGCGCCCGCGATCCCCGGCACCAGCAGGGCCGGGGCCGCGAGGACGCCGCAGACGGTCATCAGGTACGTGAGCTGGTTGGGCGTGACCCTGGTGCCCACCAGGTAGCGGTCCACCCGCAGGGACACCTCGCGCATGTAGAGGCGTCCCGCCCAGTGCTCTCCGCTGCGCCGGTCCTTCACCCCTGCCGGATGGACGACCGGTCTCAGTTCAGCTACCGATGGCCTTGACATAGTCGGCGTAGATGTCCTTGATCTGGTCGGTCTTGAGGTCGAGGTGTTCGAGGATCGTGTAGCGGCCGGGCCGGGTCTCCGGGGCGAACTCGACGACCCGGACGAACTCGTCCACCGTGAAGCCGATGTCCTTGGGCAGTACCGGCAGCCCGTGCCGGCGCAGCACCTCGGCCATGCCGGCCGATTCCTCGTGGGCTCCGCGCAGGTACATCGCGAAGGCCGCGCCGAGCCCGCACTGCTCACCGTGGCTCGCGGCCCGCTTCGAGAACAGCAGGTCGAAGCCGTGGTTGATCTCGTGGCAGGCGCCGGAGGCGGGCCGCGAGTCGCCCGAGATCGACATGGCGATCCCGGTGAGGACCAGGGCCTCGGCGAGCACCTGGAGGAAGTCGTTGTCGCCGATGTCGCCCGGGTGCCGCAGCACCGCCTCGCCCGCCTGGCGGGCCATGGCCGCGGCCAGGCCGTCGATCTTCTCGCCGGTGACGCGGTGGGACAGCTCCCAGTCCGCGATGGCGGAGATGTTGGAGACGGCGTCGCCGATGCCGGAGCGCACGAAACGTGGCGGGGCGTCGCGGATCACGTCCAGGTCGATGAGGACGGCGATCGGGTTCGGCACACCGTACGAGCCGCGGCCCGCGTCGTTGTCGAGGGTGGCGACCGGGGAGCACAGGCCGTCGTGCGAGAGGTTCGTGGGCACGGCGACCAGGGGCAGGCCGACGCGCGCCGCGGCGAACTTGGCGCAGTCGATGATCTTGCCGCCGCCCAGGCCCACCACCGCGTCGTAGCGGCCTGCCTTCATCTCGCCGGCCAGCCGGATGGCGTCGTCGAGGGTTCCGCCGCCGACCTCGTACCAGGTGGCGCCGGGCAGCGAGGGGGCGATCCGCTCGCGCAGCCGGGCGCCGGAGCCGTTGCTGACGGCGACGGCGAGCCTGCCGGAGTGCGAGACGCGCTCGTCGGCGAGCACACTCGCCAGGTCGTCGAGGGCACCGCGGCGGATTTCCACCACCACCGGCGACGGGATGAGCCGGCTCAGTACAGGCACGCGATCCCCCGGCCCTTGGCGAGGTCGTCGTGGTTGTCGATCTCGACCCACTTGACGTCGCCGATCGGCGCCACGTCGATCGTGAAGCCGCGGTTGACGAGCTCCTGGTAGCCGTCCTCGTAGTACAGCTGCGGGTCCCGCTCGAAGGTGACCTTCAGCGCGTCGGCCAGCTCGGGGGCGGCGTCGCCCTCGATGAGAGTGACGCCGATGTACTCGCCGGTCGCCTCGGCCGGGTCCATCAGCTTGGTGATCCTCCGGACGCCCTTGTCGGGGTCGACGACGACCTTCATCTCCTCGTCGGCCAGCGACTTCACCGTGTCCAGGGCAAGGATGATCTTCTTGCCGTCACCGCGGGCGGCGAGCAGGGTCTTCTCGACGGAGACCGGGTGCACGGTGTCGCCGTTGGCGAGGATCACGCCGTCCTTGAGGGCGTCACGGCCGCACCACAGGGAGTAGGCGTTGTTCCACTCCTCGGCCTTGTCGTTGTCGATCAGGGTGAGCTTCAGGCCGTACTTCCGCTCCAGGGCCGCCTTGCGCTCGTACACGGCCTCCTTGCGGTAGCCGACGATGATCGCGGCCTCCGTCAGGCCGACCTCGGCGAAGTTGCCGAGGGTGAGGTCCAGGACCGTGGGGCCGTCCTCCGCGCCGTCGGGCCCCACCGGCACCAGCGCCTTGGGCAGGGTGTCGGTGTAGGGGCGCAGGCGCCGTCCGGCGCCGGCCGCCAGCACGAGGCCGATCATGCGGGTTCTCCTTCGTCGTGTACTGCGGGCGCACCCCTCAGATGAGAGGCCACCCAGAAACGGATGCTCTCGGTGAGCACCAGCAGGGCGACGGCCACGGCGAGGACCGTGAGCGCGACCTGGAATTGCGAGGCGGTGAGCACCGCGGCCAGCACGGTGACGAGCAGCGTGCGCCCCTCCTGCCCTCCGAGGGCGCGCACCAGCCAGACCGGCGGCGCTCCGGCGTCGCCGCGGATGCGGTACACCGTGTCGTAGTGATGGTAGGCGACGGCCGCCACCAGGCCGAAAGCCGCAGGAAGGGCTCCGTTCACCTCCGCTCTGGCCGCCAGCACCAGCACGGTGCCGTATTCGGCGGCGCGGAACAGCGGGGGGACGAGCCAGTCGAGGGGGCCCTTGAGGGGCTGGGAGAGGGCCAGACCCGAGAAGACGGCGTAGAAGGTGGCGCCCACGCAAAGCAGCCAGCTGTCGCCGGAGTACAGGGCCCCGGCGAGGAACGCCACACCGGCCAGGGCGCGCAGCAGCGGGAAGTCGAGGTACCAGCGCGCGTTGGGATCGCGCAGCCTGGCGACGAGGGCCGCGATCGGTCCGTTGTCCGCGAGGTCCGCCAGCGCCTGCGCCGCCCGGTCGGTGCGCCGCGCCTTGCGCGTCACGGACCGCAGCACACGGCCCGCCGTGGTGTACGTCGCCGCGAGGGCGCAGCCGGCGAGCAGGACGTAGAACGTGATCCTGGGGGTCGTGACCGCCGTCAGGACCGCGATCATCGCCCAGCGCTCGCCGATGGGCAGAACGATCATCCGGCGTACCCAGACCGTCCAGCCGACGCTGTCCAGCTTGTCGGAGAGCGCGGCGGTGGGGCTGGTGTTGGCGGTGGCGTCGTGGTTGGCCTCGTTGAAGGAGAAGTCGACCACGTGCCGGCAGGTCTGGAGGATCATCGCGCCCAGGGCCAGGGCCCAGACGTCGTCGCCGCCGCGGGCGGCGCCCAGCGCGAGGCCGGCGTAGTAGGCGTACTCCTTCGCCCGGTCGAAGGTGGCGTCCAGCCAGGCGCCGAGGGTGGAGTACTGAAGCGAGTAGCGGGCCAGCTGGCCGTCGGCGCAGTCCAGCACGAACGAGGCGATGAGCAGCACGCCGGCGGCGACGAAACCGCCGCGGGTGCCGGTGGCGGCGCAGCTCGCGGCTATGAGCGCGGTGAGCAGGGAGGCCGTGGTGACCTGGTTGGGGGTCAGGCCGCGGCGGGCGCACCAGCGGGCGACGTAGCGCGAGTACGGGCTGATGAGGAAGGTGGTGAAGAAGCCGTCGCGGGCCTTGACGGCCGACTTCAGGCGGACGGCCTCGTCGTCGACGGCGGCCACGGCCTGCCGTGCCTCGTTGCGGGTCTGGGGGTCCTCGGGTACGGCGGCGACGAGAGTGCCGAGCACGGGGCGGTGCACCTCGGAGCCGTCGGCGTCCAGGGCTTCGGAGATCCGGTCGGCGAGGCCGGCGACGGCGACCGCGGTGTCGCCGCCGGCGGAGTTCTCGCGGGCCATCGCGCGGGTCAGCGCCTGGCGGCCGGCCGGGCGGGCGGTCACCGCGCCGGGGACGGCGGCGAGCGGGAAGCGGGGGTCGGTCAGGCCCAGACGCAGCGCGTGCAGATGGCCGACGAACCGGGCGTCGACGATGGCGACCCGCTGGTCACCGGGCACCTGGGCGAGCACCGTCTCGGCGTCGGTGCCGTCGGATGCGACCCGCACGTCGAATCCGAGGGACCGCAGATCGCCCTCGATCGACGATCCGGGGACCGGCTGACCGGTCAGGATGGCGGTCGACAACGAACTCACTCCCTGGGGGCCGACGCGCCCGCGCCGGTCATGTGCATATAGGGGCACCGCCTGCCTGTGGCACCCGGGCGGCATGTCGGCAGAGGCTATCGGATGGCCGGAAGCCCGCGTTCACCGCCCGTTCACCGGTCTGATCGACGTGGTCTGCCGCAGCCTTCGCCTCGATCATCATGGGCGATCCGGCCTCCGGGCCACAAACTCCGCACCAGATCGGGCATTCCTCACATCCGACCCCGGCATGGATGGGACGGCCACGACATGACCGATCACCAAACGGCCTCCTTCGGCGTCCGGGGCCGGCTGCCGCACCATGGCGCCCGACCCGTCCGCGCACCCTGACCTGCGGTTCGTTTACGCAGGTCAGGGCACATGACAACGGTGTTCAGTGCCGCGTTGCCCCATACCCCCCACCCGTAGTTCACTGTGATCCGGGACGCAATACGGAAAGGGCGGTCATCCCATGGGGGCCGGTCACGACCACGGGCACACGCACGGCGTAGGAGCAGGCGGCACGGCGGGCGCAGCGCACCGCGGCACGCTGCGCATCGCGCTGTCGATCACGCTCACCGTGATGGTGGTGGAGATCGTCGGCGGCATGCTCGCCGACTCGCTGGCGCTGGTCGCTGACGCCGCCCACATGGCCACCGACGCCCTCGGTCTCGGTATGGCGCTGCTGGCCATCCACTTCGCCAACCGCCCGCCGAGCCGGAACCGCACCTTCGGCTTCGCCCGCGCGGAGATCCTCGCCGCGCTCGCCAACTGCCTGCTCCTGCTCGGCGTCGGCAGCTATGTGCTCTACGAGGCGATCCAGCGGTTCCTCACCCCGACTCCCACCCATGGCGGGCTGATGATCGTGTTCGGCGGGATCGGCCTGGTGGCGAACTCGATCTCCCTCATGCTCCTGATGCGCGGCCAGAAGGAGAGCCTGAACGTGCGCGGTGCCTTCCTGGAGGTGGCCGCGGACGCGCTCGGCTCGGTGGCCGTCATGCTCTCGGCGACGGTGATCCTGCTCACCGGCTGGCAGGCCGCCGACCCCGTCGCCTCCCTCCTCATCGGCCTGCTGATCGTGCCGCGCACCTTCCGGCTGCTGCGCGAGACGCTCGACGTGCTGCTGGAGGCTGCCCCGAAGAACGTCGACATGGAGGAGGTGCGGGAGCACATCCTGGCACTGGACGGCGTGGAGGACGTGCACGACCTGCACGCCTGGACGATCACCTCGGGTCTGCCGGTGCTCTCCGCGCACGTGGTCGTCCGGTCCGACGCGCTCAGCGCCACCGGCCACGAGAAGCTGCTGCACGAGCTCCAGGGCTGCCTCGGGGACCACTTCGACGTGGAGCACTGCACCTTCCAGCTCGAGCCGAGCGGGCACGCGGAGCACGAGGCCCGGCTGTGCCACTGAGGGGACGCTCCCCGCGCTCCTGACCGCAGAGGGCGCCCGGCGCGCACGGCGCCCGTGCCGGTACACGGAGGCGCGGTGTGCGCCCGTGCCCTCTCCGCGGGGGCGCCCGGACGGTTCCGGGGCTGCCCGTCCGGGCACGATCACCTACGGTGCCCGGCCCGTGACAGTCGCGGCCCACGGCGCCTCGCGGGACATGCGGAGTGCCGGGAAGTGCCGGGAGTGCCGGTTTCGTACGGCAGACTTGGGACTCGAGGACCGAAGTGAAGGATGGGTATGCCGACCACACCTGCCACCGCGAAGCACAGCTCGTCGAACGGCGCCGCGGACGCGATCTTGCTGGAACTGGTCGACGAGGACGGCGTGACGATCGGCACCGCGGAGAAGCTCTCCGCCCACCAGCCACCGGGACGCCTGCACCGCGCCTTCTCCGTATTCCTGTTCGACAACCGCGGCCGGCTGCTGCTCCAGCAGCGGGCGCTGGGCAAGTACCACTCCCCCGGAGTGTGGTCCAACAGCTGCTGCGGCCACCCCTACCCCGGTGAGGCGCCCATGGCGGCGGCGGCCCGGCGTACGCACGAGGAGCTGGGGATCTCCCCGTCGCTGCTCGCCGAGGCGGGCACGGTCCGCTACCACCACCCGGACCCGGACTCGGGCCTGGTGGAGCAGGAGTACAACCACCTCTTCGTCGGCCTGGTGCAGTCCCCGCTGCGGCCCGACCCGGAGGAGGTCGGCGCCACGGCGTTCGTGACGCCCGCCGAGCTGGCGGAGCGGCACGCGCGGGACACCTTCTCCGTCTGGTTCCCGACCGTGCTGGACGCGGCCCGTCCCGCGATCAGGGAACTGACGGGGCCCGCCGGCTGGTGAGCCGGGCCTCAGGGGTGCTGTTCCAGCTGGTGCGCGGGTTTGAGCGGCAGGGCGGCCCAGATCACCTTGCCGCCGCTCGCGGTGTGCTCGACGTCGCAGACCCCGCCGGCCTCCCGCGCGATCTCACGGACCAGGAGCAGCCCGCGCCCGCCGGTCCGCCCGTGGTCGGTCTCCAGGGCGGTCGGGCGGTAGGGGTGGTTGTCCTCCACGGACACCCGCACCCACTCGGCGCCGACCGCGACCTCCACGGCGAGCATCGGCGACAGCAGCGCCGCGTGCCGTACGGCGTTCGTGACCAGCTCGGACACGATCAGCAGCAGCCCGTGGACCAGGTCGTCCGAGACCGGGACGCCCTGGCGCAGCAGCAGGTCCCGGACCGCGTGCCGGGCCTGCGGGACCGAGGCGTCGACGGCGGGCGCGGTGAACCGCCAGACTCCCTCGTACGGCAGCGGATCCGGGGGTACGTCATGGAGGGGTGCCCCCGCGCCGCCCTCCGGGCGTGAGCCGTACCCGCGCCCGTGGTTGTCCATCGTCCGGTCGCCACCCTCGCGCTCGATTGTCACCACACGTCGAGTGTTGGTAACGCACCGCTCTCAGCCCAAGGACTGAACACAAGTCAGCGTGTTTCAAGCGCCTTGTGACCGTTGGCGTACGAATCCGTCACGCCAGGGATCGGTCCTGTCCCGTCCCCGCCGACATCGCGAACTTTTCGGGTTGTACGGTCCACGTGCCCCCGCGCACGGACCGCCCGGCCTGATCCAAACGAGAGGCCCTCCTAGGCCGTCCGGTCGGAGACCATGCCGACGATGCGGCGGCCGCCGAAGCCGGTCGCGATCAGGCCGAGGCCGTCGAAGAGGAGGGCGAGGGAGAAGAACGCGCCGATGACGTACTGGCTGCTGCTCGGCCAGGAGGCCAGCACCATGACGCCCAGCAGCAGGTAGAAGGCGCCCAGCAGCAGCGTCCAGCCGAACTGGGGGCCGCGCACCACGACGCTGCCGACCACCCGGAACAGGCCGCCGGTCAGGAACAGCAGGGCCGCGAACATGGTGAGCGCGGCGGCGGTCGCGTGCGGATGGCCGATGACCACCACGCCCGCCGCGATGTTCAGGGCGGCCACGATGACACCGAGCCAGAAGAAGTTCGAGCCGCGCGCCTGGACCGCGTGCAGCAGCCCGACCAGCCCGCCGATCAGCAGCAGCCAGCCGAACAGCAGCATGGAGGTGAGCGTCACGGCGGCCGTGTAGACGAGCCCTACGAGTCCGGCGACCACCAGAAGCACCCCGAGTCCGGCGAGCCAGCCGAAACCGCGGCGCATCCTCGCCGTCTCGCTGCGGGGCTTGGTGAACCTGGCCATCGGCGCCTCCTCAAAGCCGCACGATCCCCCCGGTCTCCACCCTTTGTTCCGTTTGCTGCCGTGTCGTAACTGTCCCCCACCCCTTCTTGATCAAACGCTCGGCCGGGCGGATAGCATCCGGCGCATGGAGCCGCAGTTGCTGCACGACGTCACCGACGCGGTGGCCACCGTCGTGGTCCACCACCCGGCCAAGCGCAACGCGATGACCGCCGCGATGTGGCGGGCGCTGCCACCGCTCCTGGACGGCCTCGCGGCCGATCCGGACGTCCGGGCGCTGGTGCTGACGGGGTCGGGCGCGACGTTCTGCGCCGGCGCCGACATCTCCACGCTGCGCGGCTCCCCGCGGGAGGCGCAGCGCCTGGCGGGGCGGGCCGAGGAGGCGCTCGCCGCGTTCCCCAAGCCGACGCTGGCGGCGGTGCGCGGGTACTGCGTGGGCGGTGGCGCCCAGCTCGCGGCGGCCTGCGACCTGCGGTTCGCCGAGGCGGGCGCGCTGTTCGGGGTGACGCCGGCCAAGCTGGGCATCGTCTACCCCGCCTCCTCCACCCGCCGTCTGGTCTCCCTGGTGGGCCCGGCGACCGCCAAGTACCTGCTCTTCTCGGGCGAGTTGATCGACGCGGAGCGCGCGCTGCGCACCGGCCTGGTCGACGAGGTGCTGCCCGAGGGCGAACTCGCCAAGCGGATCACGGAGTTCACCAGGATCCTCA
Source organism: Streptomyces sp. 6-11-2 (assembly GCF_006540305.1). Classification (GTDB taxonomy): domain Bacteria; phylum Actinomycetota; class Actinomycetes; order Streptomycetales; family Streptomycetaceae; genus Streptomyces. The sequence continues at coordinate 690,642 of NZ_BJOR01000001.1, forward strand.
CCGCGCGCTCGCAGCTGACGCAGGCCGCGGCGAAGGAGTTCGCGGACGGCCGCACGGACCGCGACGCCCACTGGGCCGAGCAGGCACACGCGAGCGACGACACCGCGGAGGGGGTCACCGCGTTCCTGGAACGCCGGACCCCCCGGTTCACCTGGAGCGTGGGGTAGGCGGCCGCCTAGGTCAGCGTGAAGCGGCTGTTGGCGCGGAACTCCTCGACGAGGTGCGCGGGCGCCTTCTCCGGGGATCCGGCGTCGTAGGGCGGCTGCGGGTCGTACTCGGTCAGCAGTTGGACGGCCTGGGCGTGTTCGTCGCCGGCGATCCGGCCGAGCAGCGTCAGGCCCATGTCGATGCCCGAGGAGACGCCGGCGGCCGTGACGTACTTGCCGTCGAAGACGACCCGCTCCCCCGTGGGCTCGGCGCCGAAGCGCCTCAGCTGGTCGAGGGCCAGCCAGTGCGAGGTGGCGCGGCGGCCGTCCAGGAGCCCGGCGGCGGCGAGCAGCAGCGAGCCGGTGCACACGGAGGTGGTCCAGGTGCTGGTGGCGTCGGCGGTGCGCAGCCAGTCCAGCAGGGTCTCGTTCTCCATCTGAGCCGACTGGCCGGGGCCGCCCGGGACGACGACGATGCCGGGGTCCGTGACCTCGTCCAGGGTCCGGTCGGCGGTGAGCGCGAGGTGCCCGGTCTCGGTGCGGACGGGTCCGGTCCGTTCGGCAACGAAGACGGTCCGCGCGCCGGGAAGCCTGCCGAGGGTCTCGTACGGGCCCACGGCGTCCAGGGCGGTGAAGCGGTCGAAGAGGACGATGGCGATCTGCACGGATTTCCCTCCGGTGGATGTCAGGTGGTGGCGGGAGCGGGGCGGAACCGCCTCCGGTACTCGGCCGGGGCGGCGCCCAGCGCCTTGACGAACGCGCGCCGCATGGCCTCCGGTGTGCCGTAGCCGCTGGCGCGGGAGATCTCCTCGACGCCGTCGGCGGTGTCCTCCAGGAGCCGGCGGGCGTGTTCGAGGCGGACCCGGTCGACGTAGCGGCCGGGGGTCGTGCCGGTCTCCGCCCGGAACGCGCGGGCGAAGTGGCGCGGCGAGAGGCGGGCACGGGCGGCGAGCGCCTCGACGGACAGGTCGTCCGCCGGATGCTCGGTGATCCACTGCTGTACGTCCCGCAGGGGCTCGCGCCGGGCCGTCTGCGCGGCGAGCTGGGCGCTGAACTGGGCCTGGTTGCCGGGCCGGCGCAGGAAGACCACCAGGTGGCGGGCGACGCTCAGCGCGACGTCGCGGCCGAGGTCCTCCTCGACGAGCGCGAGGGTCAGGTCGATGCCGCAGGTCACGCCGGCCGAGGTCGCGACGTCCCCGTCGCGCACGTAGACCGGGTCGGCGTGGACGTCGACGGCGGGGTGGTCGCGGGCGAGCTTGGCGCAGTACGCCCAGTGGGTCGTGGCCCGGCGGCCGTCCAGCAGACCCGCCTCGGCCAGCAGGATCGCACCGGTGCACACCGAGACCAGGCGCGCGGCACCCGGCCCGCGCGCGCGGACCCAGTCGACCAGCCGCGGGTCCGGCCGGCGGGTGCCCTCCCCGCCGGGCACGAGCAGCGTGTGCGGCGCGGGCGCCTCGGCGAGCGGCGAGTCCGGTACCAGGGTCAGGCCGCTGGAGCTGCGTACGGGACCGCCGTCCAGGGAGGCCGTGTGGATGCGGTACGCCCCTGGTGCGTGCCGGTCGGCACCGGCGAAGACCTCCACGGGGCCGGTGACGTCGAGGCTCTGGACGCCGTCGAAGAGAACGACGAGAACGGTTCGCTGCGCCATGCGACCGATTCTTCGCCGGCCGGAGGAGGGCCGCAATGACGGGTTTCCCACCTTTCCCGCCATGCCCGGTCCCGTCTCCGCCGGTACGGGTGCGCCTCGCCGGGTGGCGCCCTGCGGCCCGGTTGTCGGTGGGGCCTGCCACAATTGCGGCGCACACCGGAGTGGAGAAGGCGGTACGGGATCGTGACGACACCCCTCACAGCGTCCATCGAGGGCAGGATCGCCGAGGAGCTCGGCGTACGGGAGCGGCAGGTCAAGGCCGCCGTGGAGCTGCTGGACGGCGGTTCGACGGTGCCCTTCATCGCCCGCTACCGCAAGGAAGCGACCGAGATGCTCGACGACGCGCAACTGCGCACGCTCGAGGAGCGGCTGCGCTATCTGCGGGAACTGGAGGAACGGCGGACGGCGATCCTGGAGTCGGTGCGCGAGCAGGGCAAGCTCACCGAGGAACTGGAGGCGCAGATCCGCGGCGCCGAGACCAAGGCGCGGCTGGAGGACGTGTACCTGCCGTACAAGCCGAAGCGGCGGACCAAGGCGCAGATCGCCCGGGAGGCGGGCCTGGAGCCGCTGGCCGAGGGCCTGCTCGACGACCCGGGCGCGGAGCCGCTCGCGGCGGCCGCCGCCTTCGTCGACGCGGACAAGGGCGTCGCCGATCCGCAGGCGGCCCTGGACGGCGCGCGGGCGATCCTCACCGAGCGGTTCTCGGAGGACGCCGACCTGATCGGCGAGCTGCGCGAGCGCATGTGGGTGCGCGGGCGGCTGGCCGCCAAGGTGCGGGAGGGCAAGGAGGAGGCGGGCGCCAAGTTCGCCGACTACTTCGACTTCGCCGAGCCGTTCACCGAGCTGCCCTCGCACCGGATCCTGGCGATGCTGCGGGGCGAGAAGGAGGAGGTCCTGGACCTCGTCCTGGAGCCGGAGGAGCCGGTGGACGGCCCCTCGTCGTACGAGGGGATGGTGGCCCACCGGTTCGGGATCGCCGACCGCGGCCGGCCCGCCGACAAGTGGCTCCAGGACACGGTCCGCTGGGCCTGGCGCACCCGGATCCTCGTCCACCTGGGCATCGACCTGCGCCTGCGGCTGCGCACGGCCGCGGAGGACGAGGCGGTGAACGTGTTCGCGGCCAACCTGCGCGACCTGCTGCTCGCCGCGCCGGCCGGCACCCGCTCGACCCTCGGCCTGGACCCCGGGTTCCGTACGGGCGTGAAGGTCGCCGTGGTCGACGCGACCGGCAAGGTCGTCGCCACCGACGTCGTCCACCCGCACGTTCCGGCCAACAGGTGGGACGAGGCCGTCGCCAAGCTGGCCCGGCTGGCCAAGGAGCACGCGGTCGAACTGATCGCGATCGGCAACGGCACGGCGTCCCGGGAGACCGACAAGCTGGCCGCCGACGTCATCACCAGGCACCCGGAGCTGAAGCTCACCAAGGTGATGGTGTCGGAGGCGGGCGCGTCCGTGTACTCGGCGTCGGCGTACGCCTCGCGGGAACTGCCCGACATGGACGTCTCCCTGCGCGGCGCGGTCTCCATCGCCCGCCGGCTCCAGGACCCCCTGGCCGAACTGGTCAAGATCGACCCCAAGTCCATCGGTGTCGGTCAGTACCAGCACGACCTGTCCGAGGTGAAGCTGTCCCGCTCCCTGGACGCGGTGGTCGAGGACTGTGTGAACGGCGTCGGCGTGGACGTGAACACCGCGTCCGTACCGCTGCTCGCGCGCGTCTCCGGCGTCACCTCGGGTCTCGCCGAGAACATCGTGGCGCACCGGGACGCCAACGGGCCGTTCACGTCGCGGGCGCAGCTGAAGAACGTCTCGCGGCTCGGTCCGAAGGCCTACGAGCAGTGCGCGGGCTTCCTGCGGATCCGCGGCGGCGACGACCCGCTGGACGCCTCCAGCGTGCACCCCGAGTCCTACCCCGTGGTCCGCCGGATGGTGAAGACCACGGGCCAGGAGGTCGCCTCGCTCGTCGGCAACTCCGGAGTGCTGCGCTCGCTCAGGGCGGCCGACTTCGTGGACGACACGTTCGGTCTGCCGACGGTGACCGACATCCTGCGTGAGCTGGAGAAGCCGGGGCGCGACCCGCGACCCGCGTTCAGGACGGCCACCTTCAAGGAGGGCGTCGAGAAGATCTCCGACCTGGCGTCCGGGATGGTCCTGGAGGGCGTGGTGACGAACGTGGCGGCGTTCGGCGCGTTCGTCGACGTCGGCGTCCACCAGGACGGTCTGGTGCACGTCTCGGCGATGTCGAAGCAGTTCGTGAAGGATCCGCGGGACGTCGTCAAGCCCGGTGACATCGTCAAGGTGAAGGTGCTGGACGTCGACATCCCGCGCAAGCGGATCTCGCTGACGCTGCGTCTGGACGACGAGGCGGCGGCGCAGGACCGCCAGGCTCAGGGCGACGGCGGCGAGCGCCGCCGGCGCGGCGGGCGCCCGCCGCAGCAGCGCCAGGGCCGCGGTGGCGGTGGTAGCGGTGGTGGCGGCGGCTCGCGCCAGGCACCCCCGCCCGCCAACAGCGCGATGGCCGACGCCCTGCGCCGCGCGGGCCTCCTCGACCCGAAAAACGCCCGCCGCTGACCCACCCGCCCCCGGACTCGCACCACCACCGGTGGGCGGGCCCGGGGGCGGGCCTGCCGAACCGGCCGGTGACGGTCGGCGGTTGACGACCGCTACGGGTGGACCGCCGACCGGACGTTACGGGCCCGCCGATGACCGGCCGGTCACGGCAGGTCACGGACGGGCCGGTGGCTGCGGGCAGTCGACCGGCCGGCGGCTGCCGGTAGTTGGCCGGGCCGGGCCGGGTGGGCCCGTTGGCGCCTAGCAGCGCCGGACCGTCGACGGGGCGGCAGTGGCCAGCCCGTTGGCCCGGCTCGTGGCGGCGGGGCGGTGCGGCCGGTGCCGGCGGGGGCGTTATCGCGGCGGGTGCTGGCCCGGGGGGAGTTCGGTGTGGGGGCGTGGGGTCGCGCCCGGGGGCGGCGGGCCTGGCTGGAAGGCGGCGTTGGGCCGCCCTGTTCGCATCACGTCCTCGAGTTGCCTGTGTATGGCCGTGGCCGCGTCCCGTACGCGTGCGGGCACGTCGCCTCGCTCGGCTACGAGCTGGTGATAAATGGGGGCGTCTTGGAACATGGGTGACCATGCCTTCCGATCTGCGGTTTCGTTCCGGTGGGCAACGGTGACCGAGTGTAAGACCCCGCGTCGGAGCGTTCACCGCGGGTCCGGCCAGGGCGGCACAAGGCCTAGCGTTCCGTCACTTTGCCCGCGGTGACCTCCAGTCGGCGGGTGACGCGTACGGCGTCGAGCATGCGGCGGTCGTGGGTGACCAGCAGCAGGGTGCCCTGGTAGGAGTCCAGGGCCGATTCCAGTTGCTCGATGGCCGGCAGGTCCAGGTGGTTGGTGGGCTCGTCCAGGACCAGGAGGTTGACGCCCCTGCCCTGGAGGAGGGCGAGCGCGGCCCGGGTGCGCTCGCCCGGGGAGAGCGTCGCGGCGGGACGCGTCACATGGTCCGACTTCAGGCCGAACTTGGCGAGCAGCGTGCGCGCCTCCACCGGTTCGGTGTCCGGCACCGCCGCGCAGAAGGCGTCCAGCAGGGCCTCGGGGCCGTGGAAGAGGCGGCGGGCCTGGTCGACCTCGCCGACCAGCACACCGGAGCCCAGGGCCGCGTGCCCGGCGTCCACCGGGATCCGCCCCAGCAGTGCGCCCAGCAGCGTCGACTTGCCCGCGCCGTTGGCGCCCGTGACCGCCACCCGGTCCGCCCAGTCGATCTGGAGGGACACCGGGCCGAGTACGAAGCCGCCGCGGCGCACCTCCGCGTCCCGGAGCGTGGTGACGACCGCGCCCGACCTCGGGGCCGACGCGATCTCCATGCGCAGCTCCCACTCCTTGCGCGGCTCCTCGACGACCTCCAGGCGCTCGATCATGCGCTGGGTCTGGCGGGCCTTCGCGGCCTGCTTCTCACTGGCCTCACTGCGGAACTTGCGGCCGATCTTGTCGTTGTCAGCGCCCGCCTTGCGCCGGGCGTTCTTCACGCCCTTGTCCATCCAGGAGCGCTGCGTCTGGGCGCGGTCCTGGAGGGCGGCCCGCTTGTCGGCGTACTCCTCGTAGTCCTCGCGGGCGTGCCGACGGGCCACCTCCCGCTCCTCCAGATAGGCCGCGTAGCCGCCGCCGTAGAGGTTGATCCGCCGCTGGGCGAGGTCGAGTTCGAGGACCTTGGTGACGGTGCGGGTGAGGAACTCGCGGTCGTGGCTGACGACGACGGTCCCGGCGCGCAGCCCGGTCACGAACCGCTCCAGGCGTTCCAGGCCGGCCAGGTCGAGGTCGTTGGTCGGCTCGTCGAGCAGGAAGACGTCGTAGCGGGACAGCAGCAGCGAGGCCAGTCCCGCGCGGGCCGCCTGGCCGCCCGAGAGGGACGTCATGGGCTGGTCGAGGCCGACGGCCAGGCCGAGCGAGTCGGCGACCTCCTCGGCGCGTTCGTCGAGGTCGGCGCCGCCGAGGCCGAGCCACCGCTCCAGGCTGGTCGCGTACGCGTCGTCCGCGCCCGGCGCTCCCTCGACGAGGGCCTGCGTGGCCTCGTCCATGGCCCGCTGGGCCCCGGCCACCCCGGTGCGCCGGGCCAGGAACTCCCGTACGGTCTCCCCGGGCCTCCGCTCCGGCTCCTGGGGAAGGTGCCCGACGCTCGCCGCCGGCGGGGACAGGGTGACCTCGCCCTGTTCCGGGGTGCTCAGCCCGGCGAGCATCCTGAGCAGCGTGGACTTGCCCGCGCCGTTGGCGCCGACCAGCCCGATCACGTCCCCGGGCGCGACGACGAGGTCCAGTCCGGCGAACAGCGCGCGGTCGCCGTGCCCGGCGGTGAGGTTCTTGGCAACGAGGGTGGCAGTCATCAGAGGACCGATCCTAATGGCCGTGCCCCGGCGCGCTCAGTGCGCCACCTCCGCAACCAGCACGCCCCCCCCCGTTACCGTTTTCGTGGCTCCGCAATGGGGCCTCCGGCCTTCGGGTCCGGCATGACTTCCCCCTCCTGTTGTCGATGATCCGGGGGGTGGTGTCACCGGATCCGGAGGCATCGACGGACCGCTGATGAGGGGCTTGAGCACCGGCTTCACGCGAGCCGGATGAGCTCTCCGTAACGTGGATGTGGCAGCTCGGTGCCCTGGCAGGCCGGACGAAAGCGTGATGGAGGGGCTTGCACGTGATCGACACCGGCGACATCGACATCTTCCTCGGCCTGGACGTCGGAAAGGGCGAACATCACGCCACCGCCGTCACCCCGGCCGGAACGAAAGCGTTCGACAAGCGGCTGCCCAACACCGAGCCCAAGCTCCGCGAGCTGTTCGCCAAACTCCAGGCCAAGCACGGAACCGTACTGGTCGTGGTCGACCAGCCGGCCTCGATCGGCGCCCTGCCGCTGGCGGTTGCGAGGAATATGGGCTGCCCGGTCGCTTATCTACCCGGGCTGACGATGCGGCGGATCGCCGACCTCTACCCCGGCGAGGCCAAGACCGACGCGAAGGACGCGTTCATCATCGCGGATGCCGCCCGCGCGATGCCCCACACGCTGCGGGCGATCGACGGCGAGGACGAGACGATCGCCGAGCTGGAGATGATCGTCGGGTTCGACGACGACCTGGCCGGCGAGGCCACCCGGGTCGCCAACCGGCTTCACGGCCTGCTCACCCAGATCCATCCCTCGCTGGAACGGGTGCTGGGGCCGCGCCTGCAGCACCCAGCCGTCCTGACCCTGCTGGAGCGGTTCGGGTCTCCAGCCCAGATCCGCAAGGCAGGGCGGCGGCGCCTGGTCACGCTGCTGCGGCCGAAGGCACCGAGAATGGCCGAGCGGCTGATCGAGGACATCTTCACCGCCCTCGACGAGCAGACCGTGACGGTCCCGGGCACCAACGCTGCTGCACTGATCGTCCCGAGCCTCGCCGCGTCACTGACGGCCGTCCTTGACCAGCGGAAACTGCTGGCCGGGCGGATCGAGGAACTCCTGGGGGCCCACCCTCTTTCGAAAGTCCTGACGTCGATGCCAGGAGTCGGCGTCAGGACCGGAGCCAGGATCCTGATCGAGGTCGGCGACGGCAGCACGTTTCCGACCGCTGGCCACCTTGCCGCCTACGCAGGTCTCGCCCCGGCGACCCGCAGCTCAGGTTCCTCGATCCGCGGCGAACAGCCCTCCCGACGAGGAAACAAGCAGCTCAAACGGGCCTTCTTCCTCTCCGCGTTCGCCGCCCTGGGCGACCCAGCCTCGCGGGTCTACTACGACAAGAAGATCGCCCAGGGCAAGCACCACACCCAAGCCCTGCTCTGCCTCGCCAGACGCCGGGCCGACGTCCTCTTCGCGATGCTCCGTGACGGCACCTTCTACGAACCCCAACCCGCCGCGGCCAGGTGAGGGTTCAGACCACCGATCAGTTAGTCCTCCGGCCGAAGCCGCCGACGAGCGGCCTCGAGCCGCTGGTCATAGTCAGGCGCGAACAGCTCGGGAAGCGCTTTGTCCAGCGTTCCGGCTATCCGATGCATCGGTGCCCAGACCGCCGGATCGTCGACAACGCGACTGAGGTCTGTCATCTGCAGCTTCTCCAGCCAGTGCGACAGCACCAGTGCCTCGTCGCTCGTGAGCTTGATCGTCACCTGGCTATCACCCATGCACACCCCCACGACTCGGCCTCCGCACCCGACCACACGAACTTACTGGCCCGGACCTTGACCAAACACATAGGGGCACCCCCCCGCCGTCCGCGCCACCACGAAGGACCTGCCCTTCACCTCCCCGGCGTCCAGCGCGAGCCGGTGCCGGCCCGGCTCCAGGACGCCGTCGAAGACCTCCTGGGTGTGGCTGCGATGGAACCGGTCGAGGCCGTGGACGGTGAGCCGGACCCGGCAGGCGGAGGTGACCTCGACGTCCACCGCGCCGTCGGCGGCGGCCAGCCGGGTGAGCCGGCGCCGCTCCACGGGACCGCGGTCCAGGGCCTGTTCGACCTGGGCGACCAGGAGCGGCACGATCGGGACCGGCCCGTCGACGTGGGCCCACTCGGCCCCCGCGCGCTCGAAGGCGCCCCGGACGGCGGCGCGTTCGGCCGGGCCCACCGCCGGGCCGAAGACGACGGCACCGTACTGGAGCAGTTCGCCGGCGTGGACGTGGAGCGCGTCGCGGGTGATGTCGGCGCCGATGCCGATGGCGCGCAGGGCGGCGGCGAGTCTGGCGAGGACGGCGACCCGGGCCCCGACGAGCAGCACCCGGCGGCGGGGCGCGGGGCCACCGCCGTCCAGCAGCGCGCCCAGTGCCGCGCGGTACTCGGCGCCGGCGAAACGGAACGGGCCGATGCCGTGGTAGCCGTCCCGTTCCAGGTCGGCGTGTTCGTCCGTCTGCCAGGCGAAGTCCCGCCAGACGTAGTCCGCGTCGTCCGCGCCGGTCCTCTCGATGACGGCGGTGACCGCGCCGCAGGCCAGGTCCTCGCACTCGGGGCAGCCGTAGATGAGGTACCAGCCGCCCGGCAGCGGCGCCTCGCTGTCCAGCAGCAGGCCGCGCACCTGGGCGGCGAGGATGGCGGGCGGGATGTCGGAGGCGAGCGGGGAGACCGCGTCCAGGTCGGCGGTGGACCAGCAGGGGCCGTCCGTCCACGACGAAGTCCACGAAGTCCCGGTGGAGCTGGTGACCGCCGTCGGCGAGGATCTCCCCGGGACGCGTCGCCGGGGCCAGGCCGAAGGTCGTGTACTCGGCAGGCATGCCGTGAGTATTCCCGGCCCAGGGGCGAGGTGAGCACGGAGTGCGCCTTCCGCTACCGTGCGCCGCGTGGACAGTGGGCCGGGTATCGAGGTGGTGGTGGTCGGCGGCGGCGTCATCGGACTGACGACGGCCGTCGTGCTGGCCGAGCGCGGCCGGCGGGTACGGGTGTGGACACGTGAGCCGGCCGAGCGGACGACGTCGGCGGTCGCCGGGGCGCTGTGGTGGCCGTACCGGATCGAGCCGGAGTCGCTCGTCGGGGAGTGGTCGCTCGAATCCCTGGCGGTGTACGAGGAGTTGGCCGGGCGTTCCAACGAGACGGGCGTACGCCTGGTCGAGGGCGTGCACGGCGGGACGCGGCTCGACTCGCTGGGGCCGTGGGCGGCGCGGGTGCCCGGCCTGCGCCCGGCGCACGCCGGGGAGTGGGCGGCGGGCACGGCGCTGCGGGCGCGGCTTCCGCTGATCGACATGCCGGCTCATCTGGCGTGGCTGCGGGAGCGGTTGACCGGGGCGGGCGGCATCGTGGAGGAACGGGAAGTGACGGATCTGGCGGCGGTCGGCGCCCCGGTCGTCGTGAACTGCACCGGCCTCGGTGCCCGTGCGCTCGTCCCCGATCCCGCGATGCGTCCCGTGCGCGGTCAGCTCGTCGTCGTGGAGAACCCGGGGATCACGACGTGGCTGACGTCCGTCGACCTCGCCTCGGATTCCCCCACCTACGTCTTCCCGCAGCCGGGCCGGCTCCTCCTCGGCGGCACGGCCGAGGAGGACGACTGGTCGCTGACGCCCGATCCGGCGGTGGCCGAGCGGATCGTCGAGCGGTGTGCGGCCCTCCGGCCGGAGATCGCCGGGGCGCGGGTGCTGGAGCACCGGGTCGGGCTGCGGCCGACCCGGCACGCGGTACGGCTGGAGCGCGAGGAACTGCCGGACGGGCGGGTGCTGGTGCACAACTACGGGCACGGCGGGGCCGGGGTCACCGTGGCCTGGGGCTGTGCGCGCCGGGCGGCCGCGCTGGCGTACCCGGCCGCCTGAGCGGGTTGGGGCGGGAAAGGCCCCTGAGCATGTTTCACCCATGACGGCCGAATGGCGATCGTGTGACGGGGGTGGGCATGGACACGCCCGCGACCGCCGGGACTCAATAGGCTCCGAACGAACCTCGTGCCCCTATGACTTGGAGCTGACGTGCACCGCAGAATGATCGCGCCGGGCGCACTGGCGGCGGCCACCCTGCTGCTGGCGATCCCGGCATCGGCCGCGAGCCACTCCCCCGGCGCACCGGGCATCGGCGACCCCTACTACCCGTACTACGGCAACGGCGGATACGACGTCTCCCACTACGACCTCAGGCTGAAGTACCAGCCGGCCACGGACGAGCTGGAGGGCACGGCGACGATCGAGGCGCGGACCACACAGGACCTGTCCAGCTTCGACCTGGACTTCCTGCTGGACATCAGCGAGGTGCGGGTCAACGGCGCGACGGCCGCCTTCGCCGCCTCCGGTCAGCACGAACTGGTGGTCACCCCGAAGAAGCCGCTGGCCAGGAACACGCCGATCACTGTGGTGGTCCGCTACAGCGGGGTGCCGTCCACGAAGAGCGCGTACGGCTTCACCACCTGGCATCGCACCCCGGACGGCGGGATCGCGGCGGACGAGCCGGAGGCGGCCTGGTGGTGGTTCCCGAGCAACGACCACCCGAGTGACAAGGCCACCTACGACGTGTCGGTGGCCGTGCCGGACGGCACGCAGGCGATCTCCAACGGCACCCTCCAGTCGACCGCCTCGCAGCTCGGCTGGACCCGGTACAACTGGCGCCAGAACAAGCCGCAGGCCACGTATCTGGCCACGCTCGCGATCGGGAAGTTCGACATCACGACGGGCACGTCGGAGGGCGGCGTCCCCGTCCTCAACGCCTACAGCAGGGACCTCGGCGACAACACGGGGGCGGCGCGCGCGAGCGTCGAGCGCACCGGGGAGATCGTCGACTGGCTGAGCGGCTATTTCGGGCCGTATCCGTTCAGCTCGGCCGGCGGCTATGTGCCGAACACGACGACCGGGTACGCGCTGGAGACCCAGACCCGGGTGTACTACAGCCCGAGGCAGTTCGCCAACGGCTCGAACACGTCCGTCGTCGTGCACGAGCTGGCCCACCAGTGGTACGGCGACAGCGTGTCGCTCAAGGGCTGGAAGGACATCTGGATCAACGAGGGCTTCGCGCGCTACGCCCAGTGGCTGTGGTCCGAGCACGAGGGCGAGGGCACCGCGCAGGAGCTGGCGGACTGGGTCTACGCCTCGCACCCCGCCGACGACCCCTTCTGGACGGTCGCGCCGGGCGACCCGGGTCCGGACGACCAGTTCGACATCGCGGTCTACGACCGGGGCGCGCTCGCCGTCCAGGCGCTGCGCAACGAGATCGGCGACAAGGCGTTCTTCGCCCTCCTGAAGGGCTGGCCGAAGAAGCACGCGTACGGCAACGCCTCCGTGGCCGACTTCCAGGAGTACGCCGAGAAGATCTCCGGCAAGCCGCTCGCGGCCCTCTTCGACACGTGGCTGTTCCAGCCGTCCAAGCCGGCCGCCCCGGCCGCGCGCGCGGCGTCCCTGGCGACGACGCCGGCGGCTCCCGGGCAGCCGAGGTCGTGGAAGAAGATCGAGGCGACGAACGACGTGCACACGAGGTGACTCATGGCCGGGCGGCAAAAACGGATCCTGGGCCGCCCGGCCTCACCCCTCGTGGTCGTACACCGTCACCGCGATCCCCCGCCGCACCAGCCGCTTGTCGATCAGCGGCTCGATCCGGTCCCAGGTGCCGCCGGCCAGGCCGCAGCCGATCCGGGGCATGTGGACGGACGCGTCGAGCTCGGCCGCACGGACCGCGAGCCGGTCCAGTGCGGTGTCGATCGCCTCGTACCGCACGGGCGCGACGGCCTCGCCTCTGCGCCGGATGCCGCGTTGGCCGATCATGTTGGCCACCCACACATCCGGCTCCACCCGGACGAGCTGGACGGCGCCGAGGCCGAAGTCGTTGTCCGCACGGTCCCGGTACCAGGCCCGGTAGGCGGCCTCCGGCTCCGGCCGGCGCCGGGAGAGGGCCTGGACGAAGCCCCTCCCCCGGGCGCCGATGTCGTTGCAGACGTGGGCCAACACCTTCACGCCCTCGGCCGAGGGCTCGGTGGCGTCACCCCGGATGTACGTGATCTCCGGCATGACGCCACCGTACGGGGTGGCACCGACAGCGGGGTGGGGCCGCTACTCCGTGATTTCGGAGAGCTCCCGGTCGGCCGTCCGGGAGACGCGGCGGCGGACGCCGAACCAGCCGGCGACCAGGAGCAGGGCGATCAGCGGGATCAGCAGGAGGGTCTTGCGGCCCACCTCGGGGTCGTTCCACATCATGCCGAGGCAGCCGACGAAGAACGCGATCGTGGCGATCTCGGTGACCGGGCTGCCGGGAAGGCGGAAGTGCGGGCGGGTGAGCAGGCCGGCCTTGGCGCGGCGGACGAAGACCAGGTGGCAGATCATGATGGTCACCCAGGTGCTGACGATGCCGAGGGAGGCGACGTTCAGCACGATCTCGAAGGCCTGGCTGGGCATGAGGTAGTTCAGGCCGACGCCGAGCACACAGACCGCGCAGGTCAGGAGGATGCCGCCGTAGGGGACCCGGGTGCGGCTCATCACCCCGGTGAACTTCGGAGCGGAGCCCGCCGCGGCCATGGAGCGCAGGATACGGCCGGTGGTGTACAGGCCGGAGTTCAGCGACGACATGGCGGCCGTGAGGACGACGAGGTTCATGACGTCACCGGCCGCCGGGACGCCGATCCTCGACAGGACGGTGACGAAGGGGCTCTCCCCCGCCGAGTAGACCGAACCGGGCAGCAGCAGGGCGAGCAGGATGACCGAGCCGACGTAGAACAGGCCCACCCGCCACATGATCGAGTTCACCGCGCGCGGGATGATCTTCTCCGGCTCGGCGGTCTCACCGGCGGCGACACCGATCATCTCCAGGGCGGAGTAGGCGAAGATCACGCCCTGCATGACGAGGACGACCGGCATCACGCCGTGCGGGAAGAACCCGCCGTGGTCGGTGATCGAGCTCAGGCCCGGGGTCCTGCCGCCGACGTCGTGCTGCGTGGCCAGCAGGAAGATGCCGATCAGCATGAAGCCGACCAGGGTGGCGACCTTGATGATCGCGAACCAGAACTCCATCTCGCCGAAGATCTTCACCGAGATCAGGTTGATGGCGAGGACCACGGCGAGGGCGATCAGCGCGAGCACCCACTGCGGGACGGACGTGAACATGCTCCAGTAGTGCGTGTAGAGCGCGATCGCCGTGATGTCGGCGATACCGGTCGTCGACCAGTTCAGGAAGTACATCCAGCCGGCGACGTAGGCGCCCTTCTCGCCGAGGAACTCACGCGCGTACGACACGAACGAGCCGGACGAGGGCCGGTACAGGACCAGCTCGCCGAGGGCACGGACGACGAAGAACGCGAAGACGCCGCACACGAGGTAGGCCAACGCCAGCGCGGGGCCCGCGTTGTGCAGGCGACCGCCCGCTCCCAGGAAGAGTCCGGTGCCGATCGCCCCACCGATGGCGATCATGTTGACGTGGCGGTGCTTGAGGTCCTTGCTGTATCCGGCGTCGCCCGCGTCGGCGGGCGTCCCGGTCGCCTGGTGGGAGGCGACCTGTGCCGTGGGCACGGCGTCCTTGCTCAAGGGTGGTTCCACTTTCTGGTGCCCGGGCGCCTGCGCCCGGGTGTCCGTACGTGATCCGGCCCGCACCACCCATGTCGCGGCACAGACCAGAAGGGCAGCTTCCCCGGCTGTCGATTCCCCTGCGATGGCGTACGTCACAGAGCGGGACTTCTCACACGCGTCATTCACTCATCGGTCACCAGCCGTACACCGGCAGGTCAGGGCTTTCACAGCATCGGTGGGACAGCGATACTGCTGCGATGACGACCGACGCCGACGAGCCGACCCTCACGATCGACGAGCTGGCCGCGCGGGCCGGCGTCACGGTGCGCACGGTCCGCTTCTACAGCGGCCGGAACCTGCTGCCGCCGCCGGTGATCGGTCCGCGCCGGGTGGGCCGCTACGGCCGGGAGCACCTGGCGCGCCTGGCGCTGATCGAGGAGATGCAGCTGCGGGGCATGACGCTCGCCGCGATCGAGCGCCATCTGCGCCAGCTGCCGCCGGACCTCACCCCGCACGACCTGGCCATCCACCGCGCGGTGGTCGCGTCCTGGGCGCCGGACACCGTGGAGTCGCTGTCCCGGCGGGAGCTGGAGCGCCGGGCCGGCCGGCCGCTCGGCGAGGAGGACGTCGAGCGGCTGGCCGCGATGAACGTCGTCGAGGCCGACGGCGAGTCCTTCCGCGTCGACTCCGGTCTGCTGCGGCTCGGCGTGGAACTCCTGGACGTACCCCTGTCCCAGGAGACGATCCTCGCCGCCCGTACGGTGCTGACCGAGCACGCGCGTACGGCCGCCCACGAGCTGTCGAAGCTGCTGCGTGACGCCGTCGCCGAACGCGACACCCGGGATGTGAAGTCCCTGTCCGCCCATATGCACCCCCTGGTGGTGCAGGCCCTGCTCACCACCTTCCAGCGCTCGCTGAAGGAGGAGCTGCGGGAGTGGCTGGACACGGCCGGGCGGGAGGGCCCCCGGGAAGCGGATCCCCGGGGGCCTCAGGAGCCGCCGTCCGGCTGAGCGGCCCGTCAGCGCGCGTCGGTGAAGGTCTCCCCCTTCTCCGCCTTCGCCACCAGCAGCGCCGGCGGGGTGAACCGCTCGCCGTAGCGCTCGGCGAGTTCCCGCGCGCGTCCCACGAAGCCGGGCAGACCGGCCCCTGCCCCGGCGCCGCCGTCGTAGCCGTTGATGTACTGCAGCACTCCGCCGGTCCAGCCGGGGAAGCCGATGCCGAGGACCGAGCCGATGTTGGCGTCGGCGACGGAGGTCAGGACGCCCTCCTCCAGGAGCCTGACCGTGTCGAGCGCCTCGGCGAAGAGCATGCGCTCCTGCATGTCCCGGAACGGGATCTCGTACCCCGGTGTCGTGAAGTGCTCACGCAGACCCGGCCACAGTCCGGCGCGAGCGCCGTCCTCGCCGTAGTCGTAGAAGCCGGCGCCGCCGCCGCGGCCCGTGCGGCCGAACTCGTCGACCATGCGGTCGACGATCGCGTCCGCGGGGTGCGGGGTCCAGGTGCCGCCCGCCTCCTCCACCGCCCGCCGCGACTCGGCCCGGATCTTCCGGGGCAGGGTGAGGGTCAGCTCGTCCATCAGGGACAGCACCTTGGCCGGGTAGCCCACCTGGGCCGCCGCCTGTTCCACCGACGCGGGCTCGATGCCCTCGCCGACCATCGCCACGCCCTCGTTGATGAACTGGCCGATGACCCGGGAGGTGAAGAAGCCGCGCGAGTCGTTGACGACGATCGGGGTCTTGTTGATCTGCCGGACCAGGTCGAAGGCGCGGGCCAGCGCCTCGTCGCCGGTGCGCTCGCCCTTGATGATCTCGACCAGGGGCATCTTGTCCACGGGTGAGAAGAAGTGCAGCCCGATGAAGTCGGCCTGGCGCTCCACGCCTTCGGCGAGCAGGGTGATCGGCAGGGTGGAGGTGTTGGAGCACAGCAGCGCGTCCGGTGCGACGACCTGCTCGATCTCCTGGAACACCTTGTGCTTGAGCGCCGGGTCCTCGAAGACGGCCTCGATCACGGCGTCGCAGCCCGCGAGGTCGGCGACCTCCGCGGTGGGCGTGATGCGGGCGAGCACCGCGTCCGCCTTCTCCTGGCTGGTACGGCCCTTGGCGACGGCCTTGGCACACAGCTTCTCCGAGTAGCCCTTGCCCTTGGCGGCGGCCTCCGGGGACACGTCCTTCAGGACGACCTCGATGCCCGCGCGGGCGCACGCGTAGGCGATGCCCGCGCCCATCATCCCGGCGCCGAGGACGGCCACCTTGCGGACGTGGCGGGGTTCGACGCCCTGGGGCCGGCTGGCGCCGGAGTTGACGGCCTGGAGGTCGAAGAAGAACGCCTGGATCATGTTCTTCGAGGTCTGCCCCGCGGCCAGTTCGACGAAGTAGCGGGCCTCGATGACCTGGGCGGTCTCGAAGTCGACCTGAGCACCCTCGACGGCGGCGGCCAGGATGTTGCGCGGGGCCGGGTAGGGGGCGCCGTTCGTCTGCTTGCGCAGACTGGCCGGGAAGGCGGGCAGGTTGGCGGCGAACTTCGGGTTCGCCGGGGTGCCGCCCGGGATGCGGTAGCCGGGTTTGTCCCAGGGCTGGCCGGACTCGGGGTTGGCGTCGATGAAGGCGCGGGCCCTGGCCAGCAACTCCTTCTGAGAAGTGGCCACTTCGTCGACGAGCCCGTTCTCCTGGGCGCGCCGCGCGTTGTACTGGGTGCCCTGGAGCAGCACCTTGAGCAGGGCGTCGGTGATGCCCAGCAGCCGTACGGTGCGGACCACCCCGCCGCCGCCGGGGAGCAGGCCGAGGGTCACCTCGGGGCAGCCGATCCTCGTACCGGGGGTGTCGAGCGCGATCCGGTGGTGGCAGGCCAGGGCGAGTTCGTAACCGCCACCCAGGGCCGCGCCGTTGATCGCGGCGACGACGGGCTTGCCCAGGGTCTCGATACGGCGCAGGTTCCGCTTGAGCGCGAGGCCGCCGTCGAACAGCTCCTGGGCGGTGTCCGGGGTGACCCGGATCAGGTCGCGCAGGTCGCCGCCCGCGAAGAAGGTCTTCTTCGCGGAGGTGAGGATGATGCCGCGGACGGACTCCCGCTCCGTCTCCAGCCGGTCGGCGACGGCGGCGAGGGAGTCACGGAACGCCTGGTTCATCGTGTTCGCGGACTGGTTGGGGTCGTCGAGGACGAGGGTGACGACGCCGGTGTCGTCCTGCTCCCAGCGGATGGTGGTGCTCTCGGTCATGTCGGGGTCTCCGTTGAAGTCTGGGTTCTGAGGGCGCCGCTGGGGGCGGGTCAGACGCGCTCGACGATCGTGGCGATGCCCATGCCGCCGCCGACGCAGAGGGTCGCCAGGCCGTAGCGCTTGTCCTGGCGCTCCAGTTCGTCGACGAGGGTGCCGAGGATCATCGCGCCGGTCGCGCCGAGCGGGTGGCCCAGCGCGATGGCGCCGCCGTTGACGTTGACCTTGTCCAGGGACAGGCCCATGTCCTTCACGAAGCGCAGCACGACCGCCGCGAACGCCTCGTTGATCTCGACGAGGTCGATGTCGTCGATGGTCAGGCCGGCCCTGGCGAGTGCCTTGCGGGTGGCGGGAGCGGGCCCGGTGAGCATGATGGTGGGCTCGGAGCCGGAGACGGCGGCGGAGACGATCCGCGCGCGGGGGGTGAGTCCGTACCGCTCGCCGACCTCGCGGGAGCCGATGGCGACGAGCGAGGCGCCGTCGACGATGCCGGAGGAGTTGCCCGCGTGGTGGACGTGGTCGATCTTCTCCACCCAGTGGTACTTCTGCAGGGCGACGGCGTCGAAGCCGCCCAACTCGCCGATGTCCGCGAAGGAGGGCTTGAGCGCCGCCAACGAGTCGGCGGTGGTGCCGGGGCGCGGATGCTCGTCGTGGTCGAGGACGACGAGCCCGTTGCGGTCCCTGACCGGGACGACGGAGCGGTCGAAGCGGCCCTCCTTCCAGGCGGTGACCGCGCGCTCCTGGGACAGGGCCGCGTACTCGTCGACGTCCCGCCGGGAGAAGCCCTCGATGGTGGCGATCAGGTCGGCGCCGATGCCCTGCGGTACGAAGTTGACGGCGAGGTTGGTCATCGGGTCGTTGAACCAGGCGCCGCCGTCGGAGGCCATCGGCACCCGGGACATCGACTCGACACCGCCCGCGAGGACCAGGTCCTCCCAGCCGGAGCGCACCTTGGCGGCGGCCAGGTTGACGGCCTCCAGGCCGGAGGCGCAGAAGCGGTTCTCCTGCACACCGGCCACCGTGTCCGGCAGTCCCGCGGCGATGGCGGCGATCCGGGCGATGTCGGAGCCCTGGTCGCCGATCGGTCCGACGACGCCGAGCACGATGTCGTCGACGGCGGCCGGGTCGAGTCCGGGGAAGCGGTCGCGGATCTCGTGGATGAGGCCGACGACCAGGTCGATGGGCTTCGTGCCGTGCAGGGCGCCGTTGGCCTTGCCGCGCCCGCGGGGGGTGCGGATCGCGTCGTACACGTACGCTTCGGTGCTCACTGACAAGCCTTTCGACGAGGGTGGTGTCCTGGGGGCGGCTGGGGGGACCCGGGGCGGGTCGGGGGAGCGTGTCGCGGTCGTGGGTCCGTCAGGAGCCGCCCTCCCCGTCATCTGCCGTCCCGTCCGTCCCGGCCGTCCTGGCCATTCCGTCCTTCCCGTCCTTCCTGTCCTTCCCGTCCTCCAGGAGTGCGGGCAGGTCCCAGTCGCGGGCCACGGTTGCCGTGCCGTCGCCGGGCCGGGCGGGGCCGGTGCGGACGGCGGTGGGGGTGGCGGAGAAGCGGGGCGCGGGGGCGGGCTGGGTGAGACCGGAGTGCTCCGTGAAGGTGCCGCGGGCGGCGAGGTGCGGGTGGTGCGGGGCCTCGCGCAGCGACAGCACGGGGGCCACGCAGGCGTCCGAGCCCTCGAAGACCGCGGTCCACTCCTGCTGGGTGCGGGACTTGAAGCGGGCGGCGACCGCCTCGCGCAGTTCCCCCCAGCGAGTGTGGTCGGTACGGGCCCCGGCGTGCTCCGCCAGGCCGAGCAGTGCGGTGAACTCGTCGTAGAACCGCTGCTCCAGGGCGCCGACCGCCATGTACCGGCCGTCCGCGGTCTCGTAGGTGCCGTAGTAAGGGCAGCCGCCGTCCAGGAGGTTGGCCCCGCGGCGGTCCTGCCAGACGCCGGCGGCGAGCATGCCGTGGATCATCGCGGAGAGGTGGGCGGTGCCGTCGACGATCGAGGCGTCCACAACCTGTCCGGTGCCGGTCGCGCGCGCGTGGTGCAGGGCGGCGAGGACGCCGACCACGAGATAGAGGGAGCCGCCGGCGTAGTCGCCGAGCAGGTTGGCGGGAACGGCCGGGGGCGCGTCCGGTTCGCCGATCATGCCGAGGGTGCCGGTCACGGCGATGTAGGCGATGTCGTGTCCCGCGCGCGGGGCGAGCGGTCCGTCCTGGCCCCATCCGGTCATCCGGCCGTAGACCAGCCGCGGGTTGCGGGCGTGGCAAGCCCCGGGGCCGACGCCGAGGCGCTCGGCGACGCCGGGGCGGTAGCCCTCGATGAGAATGTCGGCGCGGGCGGCGAGGTCGAGGACGCGGGCGGGGCCGCCCGGGGACTTGAGGTCGACGACCACCGAGCGCTTGTTGCGGTTGGTGATGTCGTGGGCGGGGTCGATGCCGAGTCCGGTGCCGCCGGGGCGGTCCACCCGGACGACGTCGGCGCCCAGGTCGGCCAGCAGCATCGCGGCGAACGGGCCGGGGCCGATGCCGGCCAGTTCGACCACGCGCACACCGGTCAGCGGGCCGTGCGGCCCCGCCGCCTCTGCCGTTGCCATCCGGTCCCCTCACTGTGACACAACCGATGTAACACCGATGATGCTAAGAACGTGTTCCAGCGGATACAAGCCCTCGGCGAGCAAGCGCTTAGCCGAGGCGTACCCGGTGGCCTCGTGGCGCTATCCCGCACCGTCGCGCCTTCACCCGCCGGGCCCTCGCCGCCGGACCGCGCACCCCTCACGCTAGCCTCGGCCACGGACCGCGGCGCGGGCTGCGAGAGCGAGGGGTGTCATGAGCAGGCTGAGGAACTCCGACCGTCCGTACGACATCGTCCTCTTCGGAGCCACCGGCTTCGTGGGGGCGCTCACCGCCGAGTACCTCGCCGCGCACGCCCCCGAGGGGCTGCGCTGGGCCATCGCCGGACGCGGTGAGGAGCGGCTCCGGGAACTGCGCGAGCGACTGCCCTCGGGTGCGTCCGTCGGAGTGCTGCGCGCGGACGCGGCCGACCCGGACTCCCTGCGCGACCTCGCCCGGCAGGCCCGCGTGCTGGCCACGACCGTGGGCCCGTACGCAGCCGTGGGCGAGGAACTCGTCGCCGCCTGCGCCGACAGCGGCACGGACTACCTGGACCTGTGCGGCGAGCCCGAGTTCGTGGACCTGGTGTACGTCCGGCACGACGCACGCGCGCGCGAGACCGGGGCGCGCCTGGTGCACGCCTGCGGCTTCGACTCCGTCCCGCCCGACCTGGGCGTGTACTTCACCGTCCGGCAGCTGCCGGAGGGCGTACCGCTGACCGTGGACGGATACGTCCGGGCGGACGCCGCCTTCTCGGGTGGGACCCTCGCGTCGGCGCTCAGCCAGTTCGCCCGTCCCCTGCGGATCCGGGCCGCCGCGCGGGACCGGGCGCGGCACGAGCCGCGGCTGCTGGGGCGGCGGGCGGTCACGCCGACGGGCGCGCCGCGGTTCGCCGGGGAGGTGGGTGCCTGGGCGGTGCCGCTGCCGACCATCGACCCGCAGATCGTGCGGCGTTCCGCGCGCGTGCTGGAACGTTACGGCCCGGACTTCCGCTACCGCCACTACGCGGCCGTGCGGCACCTGCCGGTCGCCGTGGGCGGTGCCGCCGCCCTCGGCGCGGTCATGGCCGCCGCCCAACTGCCGCCCGCCCGGCGCTGGTTGTCCGGACGGCTGCAGCCCGGTGAGGGGCCGAGCGCGGAGAAGCGGGCCAGGAGCTGGTTCTCGGTGCGGTTCGTGGGCGAGGGCGGCGGACGGCGGGTGTTCACCGAGGTGGCGGGCGGCGACCCGGGCTACGGCGAGACGGCGAAGATGTTCGCCGAGTCGGCGCTCGCTCTGGCGCTCGACGACCTCCCGCGGACGGCGGGCCAGGTCACCACGGCGGTGGCCATGGGCGACGCCCTCATCGACCGCCTGCGCCGGGCGGGCATCACCTTCCGGATCGCGACGAGCCGCTAGTGCTGTGACCGGAGCACGGCGGCACCGGACTACAGCGACCAGTCGGCCACGGTCCAGATCATCCCGGCTATCCAGCCGAGCGCGGCCAGTACGGCCAGGATCAGGGTGGCGTTCACGGCACGCTCGACGGGGCGGGCCGGGTCGGCGAGGGGCTTGTGGGAACGGTGCGTCGTCATGCGCCCCAGCCTGCCCACAGGCCCCGGTGGGCACATCCGTACGGATACTCAGACGGCGTACTCAGAACCGGGCCTCGGAGCCGGACCCCGGAGCCGGACACGCGTGCCCGGACAGCACACCTAGGCCCTGCCCGCCGTCGCCTCCCGGAGGGCGCGGCGGCACAGGGCGTCGGCGCGGCGGGTCGTCTCCGGGAGGCGGTAGTCCGGGGTGAGGGCGAGGGTGTGCGCGCAGGCGTTGTCCAGGCTCACCCGGTGGCCGACGGAGACGAAGACCGGCTTGACGCCGTCCCGGGTGCGCAGGGCCCGGCCGACCTCGTCGGCGCCGGCGAGCAGCGGGGAGGCACTGCCGCGCGGGGTGTCCGGATCCTCGTGGGTGAAGGTGAACGGGTTCTTGGCGACGCCGATCGTCGGAAGCCCGGTCAGCACCCCGAGGTGGCTCGCCAGCCCGAAGCGCCGGGGGTGGGCCAGGCCGTAGCCGTCGCAGACGACCAGGCCGGGCGGGCAGGGCAGGGCGTCCAGCGCGGCGAGCACGGTGGGGATCTCACGGAAGGCCAGCAGCCCCGGTACGTACGGGAAGGAGATCCGCCCGACGGCGGTGGCCTCGGCGACGACGCGCAAGGTGGCCGCGTCCAGGACGACGGCCGCCGCCGCGACGAGGTCCCGCTCGTCGTCGTAGGCCACGTCGACTCCCGTGACGTGGCCCGTACCGGGCGGCGGGCCCGGCTCGTCGCGCACCACCCGTTCACGCAACTCGTCCTGGACGGCGCGGGCCTGCTCCTCGGTGGAGGGCCAGCCCGCGGGAATGCGTACGGTCGTCGTCATGATGGGCCGAGCCTATGGCCATCGGGGACGGCACGGCGGGGCGGGCCCGCGTTCCTGACCGGAGGCGGGCCCGCCCGGCTGGGCGCCGGGGTCAGCCTCTGCCCAGGGCCTGCCGCAGCTGCTGCTTGTTCATGTCCGAGCGGCCGTGGATGTTGCGCCGCTTGGCCTCCTCGTAGAGCTGGTCGTAGGTGGGCCCCTCGGAGCCCCGGCCCGAACGCTGCCCGCCCCGTCTGCCGGAGGACAGGTCCTGGGTGGAGATGCGGCCGGCGGTCTTCGACTCGCCGCTGCGGGCACGCTCCTTGTTCACCGTGCGCGCGGCGATCTCCCTGGCGCGTTCGGTGCTCTCCCCCCGGTCCTGCGCGCTCTGCTTGATGTGTTCGTACTGGCGCTCGCGC
Source organism: Streptomyces sp. 6-11-2 (assembly GCF_006540305.1). Lineage (GTDB taxonomy): Bacteria > Actinomycetota > Actinomycetes > Streptomycetales > Streptomycetaceae > Streptomyces. The sequence continues at coordinate 713,422 of NZ_BJOR01000001.1, forward strand.
TTGGAACTGGAACCGCGTGGCATGCCGTTCACTTCCTCTCTGTGCAAGGAACGGATACCCGCAATTCTGGATCGGTTCGCCATATCGGGCGATATCCAGTCCTCCAGTCGAGCGACGCGACAGCCGTGTCACGTCCGTGCATGAACGCGGTGACGGAGGTCACTCGCTCCTCGTGTGCACGGATCGGCGGCTTCCGTCGTCTCTTCCAGTGCCCGGCCTCATCCGCCCGGAGGTTCGTCCAGCCGTCACAAGGGAGCAAGGCCATGTCCACCGACATCGAGCAGTTCGTGGAGGCGCGCCTGGTCTCCGCCACGCCACGGATGCCCAGCATTCCCGCCACGCTGCACTACGACCGGCGGGACCCGTTCGCCGTCCGTATGACCTTCCCGGCCCCGGCCACCCTCGAAGGCGTGGACGTCTGCTGGCTCTTCGCCCGTGATCTGCTGGCGGCCGGTCTGCGGGAGCCCGAGGGCGACGGCGACGTACGGGTGCGGCCGTACGGGTTCGACCGCACCGTGCTGGAGTTCCACGCCCCCGAGGGCGCGGCGGTGGTGCACGTCCACAGCCGTGAGATACGGCGCTTCCTGGAGGCCACGAGCGAGCTGGTGCCGCTCGGCCTGGAACACCTCCAGTTCGACCTGGACCACGGTCTGGCGGAGCTGATGCGGGACGCCTGCTGACGGCTCCACCCGGTCCCGGGCCAACACCCCTGGGACGGGGCGCCCGAGGACGACGGCCCGGGACCCGGACGGTCCCGGTCAGCCGCTCGCCGCGGCGGCGGAAGCCGCGGTGGTCGCCATGACCACCGCCGCGCTCACCTCGCGCATCACCCGGCGCAGCGCGGGGGCCGCGGCTCCGCTGCGCTCGGTCAGCTCCTCGATGCGCTGCCGGTGGCCCTTGCGGTCCTTGGCGGGCACCAGGGTGTGCAGTTCGGCGGCGGCCGCGAGGGCGACGACGGCCGCGTCGCGTTCGGAGACCTCCGCGGCCGGCAGCGGGCCCTCCAGCGCCCGGCGTGCCTCCTCCCGCAGTGCGTCCACGACGGCGACGCGCTCCAGGGCGTGGTCCACGGACGGGAGGACACCGAGGACCCGGCGCCGCTCGGCGCGCAGGAACCCTTCGGCGGTCAGCTGCTCCCGCACGGCGTCGAGGGTGGTCCGGGCGTGCAGTGTCACCCAGGCCTTCCAGCGGCGGGGCCGGGACTCCCGGACGAGTTCGAGCAGCCCGTCGAGCACCGGGTCCCCGGTGTCGGCGTCCAGGCCGGCGGGTACCGCGACACCGTCGTCGTCGACGAGCAGCCCGCGCTGGGCCAGCTCGGTCAGGGCGCCGGCCCGGACCAGGAGGTGCAGTTGGGCGGTGCCGGTGATCCTCAGCCGCTTGGTGTCCCGGGCCAGCAGGTAGAGCCGGGCGGGCAGCGAGAGCGAACCGTCGGGCACGGGGGCCTCCTTCCGGGGGCTCGGGCCCACCCATTATTTCGTTGACAGGTGTCCCGGCCCCTCCTACCGTTTGCAGCGGTCCTGTTGCCGTCGATTGGAGAAGGACGTTGCTCGTCTGAGGTCCTGAGGCACCGCGTCGCACCGGTCAGGTGTGTACGTGGCGCGCGACCTCGGCGTCCGAGCCGTCCCGAAGGAAATCCGGCCCAGGGCTCTTCTCATGCCCCGTGACCCCCGTTCCACACGGTGACCTCGCCCTGCGGTGTCTCACACGCGTCTGTCCCTGACCGCACCCAGCAATCGCGAGGCGACCATGTCCTCATCCATCACCTGTACCTCCCTCTCCTTCGCCTGGTCCGACGGCAGCCCCGTCTTCACCGGCCTCGACATCACCTTCGGACCCGGCAGGACGGGCCTGGTCGGCGTCAACGGCTCGGGAAAGTCCACCCTGTTGAAGCTGATCGCCGGCGAGCTCGGACCGGCCGACGGTGCCGTCCGCGTCGCCGGCGAGGTGGGACACCTTCCGCAGAACGTCACGCTCGACACCGCGCTGCGGGTCGACGAGGCGCTCGGCATCGCCGCGCAGCGGGCCGCGCTGCACGCCATCGAGGCCGGAGACGTCTCCGAGGAGCACTTCGAGACGGTCGGCGACGACTGGGACGTGGAGGAACGCGCCCTGGCGACCCTCGGCGAGCTCGGGCTCGGCCGCATCGACCTGGACCGCACCATCGGCGAGGTCTCGGGCGGTGAGTCGGTGCTGCTGCGGCTGGCCGCGCTGCTGCTGCGCCGGCCGGACGTGCTGCTGCTGGACGAGCCGACCAACAACCTCGACCTGTACGCGCGCCGCCGGCTGTACGCGGCCGTCGAGTCCTGGCCGGGCGTGCTGGTCGTGGTCAGCCACGACCGCGAACTCCTGGAAATGGTCGACCAGATCGCCGACCTCGGCTCCGGCCGGGTCACCTGGTACGGCGGGAACTTCTCGGCGTACGAGGAGGCTCTCGCCCTGGAGCAGGAGGCGGCCGAGCGCATGGTGCGCGTCGCCGAGGCCGACCTGCGCAAGCAGCAGCGGGAACTGGCCGACGCCCAGGTCAAGCTGGCCCGGCGCAAGCGGTACGGCCAGAAGATGTGGGACCAGAAGCGCGAGCCGAAGATCGTCATGGGTGCCCGCAAGCGCGCGGCGCAGGAGTCCGCGGGCAAGCACCGCATCATGCACGAGGAGCGGCTCGCCGAGGCCAGGGAACGGCTCGACGAGGCGGTGGATGCGGTGCGGGACGACGACGAGATCCGCGTCGACCTGCCGCACACGGCGGTACCGCCGGGCCGTACCGTGCTCACCCTGCGGGATCTGGAACTGGCGTACGGCGCGCGCGTGGACGGAGGTCTCGACCTGCGCGGTCCCGAGCGGGTCGCGCTGATCGGGCGCAACGGGGCGGGCAAGACGACGCTGCTGCGCACCGTCGCCGGGGAGCTGCCGCCGCTGTCGGGCGAGGTGACCGCTCATGTGCCGGCCCGGTTCCTGCCGCAGCGGCTGGACATCCTCGACGGCGAACTGAGTGTGGCCGAGAACGTGGCCCGTCTCGCGCCGGGCGCCACCAACAACCGGATCCGGGCCCGGCTGGCCCGCTTCCTGTTCCGGGGCGCCCGCGCCGACCAGCTTGCGGCGACGCTGTCCGGCGGCGAACGCTTCCGGGCCGCGCTGGCCGCGCTGCTGCTGGCGGAGCCCGCGCCGCAGTTGCTGATGCTCGACGAGCCGACCAACAACCTGGACATGGCGAGCGTGCACCGGCTGACGACGGCCCTGGAGTCCTACGAGGGTGCCCTGATCGTGGCCAGCCACGACCTGCCGTTCCTGGAGTCCCTCGGCATCACCCGCTGGCTCCTGCTGGAGGAAGGAGAACTGCGGGAGACCACCTGGGAATCCGTCGTGGGTCCCGCGTAGGGCCCGGCGGGCTTTTGTCGGGGCCGACGCTTGTCGCATGATGGCGGCCCGGTGCGGTCACGGCCGCACCGGGAAACGCCCACGCGTAGACACGAAAGGCGCCTCGTGCCCAGCAAGAAGGCCCTCGTCCGCCACCCCGGTCCGCGGCTCGCCGAAGGGCTGGTGACCCATGTCGAGCGGGAGGAGGTCGACGTCGAACTGGCGGTGCGGCAGTGGGAGACGTACGTCGAGGCGCTGCGCGGCCACGGCTGGGAGACGGTCGAGGTCGAACCGGCCGACGACTGCCCCGACGCGGTGTTCGTGGAGGACACCGTCGTCGTCTACCGGAACGTCGCCCTGATCACCCGTCCGGGCGCCCCGTCCCGGCGTGGCGAGACCGCCGGGGTGGAGCAGGCCGTGGCCCGTCTGGGCTGCTCGGTGAACTGGGTCTGGGAGCCGGGCACGCTGGACGGCGGGGACGTGCTGAAGGTCGGGGACACGGTCTACGTCGGCCGTGGCGGGCGCACCAACGCGGTCGGCGTGCAGCAGCTGCGGGCCGTGTTCGAGCCGCTCGGGGCGCGGGTCGTGACCGTACCGGTGAGCAAGGTGCTGCATCTGAAGTCGGCGGTGACGGCGCTGCCCGACGGGACGGTCATCGGGCACATCCCGAAGGTGGACACGCCGTCGCTGTACCCGCGCTTCCTGCCGGTGCCGGAGGAGTCCGGCAGCCATGTGGTGCTGCTCGGCGGCGACAGGCTGCTGATGGCGGCGAGCGCGCCGAAGACGGCGGAACTGCTGGGCGACCTCGGCTTCGAGCCGGTGGTGGTGGACATCGGCGAGTTCGAGAAGCTCGAAGGCTGTGTGACGTGCCTCTCGGTGCGACTGCGGGAGTTGTACGCCTGATGAGGCGGGCGGCGTCTCGTCCAGCCCCTGGACCTGCGATCCTGGGACGCCTCTGGGCGTCCGTCAACTCCTTTGCGGCACCCTTCTGATCAGCCACCTTTACGACGAACTTAACCTACGGATTCGTAACCTACGGATTCGTAGCCTACGATCCCGTAGGTTCCCGTGCACCGCTCGCCGGGCTCGTTCCGTTCAGCCCTGCCCGCCCCCGCTTCCCCGCGCGTCCCCCTGGAGTTTCCGTGACCCTCACCTCCCCTCACCTCGGCAGCCCGTCCACGTGGACCGACGCGCGGCTGCTGTACGCGCTGGAGGAAGTGGTCGAGAAGGAGCTGAACCGGCATCTGACGGTCGCCAAGGACTGGATGCCGCACGAGTACGTGCCCTGGAGCGACGGCCGCAACTTCCCCGGTCTCTTCGAGGACGGCGAGGCCTGGGACAAGGAGCAGTCCAAGGTCACGGATGTCGGCCGGATCGCCCTGGTGGTCAACCTGCTGACCGAGGACAACCTCCCGAGCTACCACCACGAGATCGCCACCCTGTTCGGCCGGGACGGCGCCTGGGGCACGTGGGTGCACCGCTGGACGGCCGAGGAGGGCCGGCACGGCATCGTGATGCGCGACTACCTGCTCGCCTCGCGCGCGGTCGACCCGGACAAGCTGGAGCAGTTCCGGATGGCGCACATGAGCGAGGGCTTCGAGTCCGACAACCGGCACTCGATGCTGCACTCGGTCGCGTATGTCGCCTTCCAGGAGCTCGCCACCCGTATCTCGCACCGCAACACCGGGCACCAGTCCGGCGATCCGGTCTGCGACCGCATGCTGGGGCGCATCGCGACGGACGAGAACCTGCACATGGTCTTCTACCGCAACCTGCTCAAGGCTGCCTTCGAGATCGCGCCCGACCTGACCATGCAGGCGGTGCGGGACGTGGTGGTCAACTTCCGCATGCCCGGCCACGGCATCCCCGGCTTCGAGCGGGCGGCGGCGCAGATGGCCATCGGCGGGGTCTACAACCTGCGCATCCACCACGACGACGTGCTCCAGCCGGTGCTGCGCTTCCTGAAGGTCCTGGAGATCGACGGCCTCGGCCCGGAGGGCCTGCAGGCGCAGGAGGAGCTGGGCCTGTTCATGGGCGGGCTGAACGACGAGGCGACGAAGTTCGACGAGCGGCTCGCCGCGCGGCGGGCGCGGTTGGCGGCGCGGGCCGGCGCCTGATCAGCCGTTCGCGCACGGGGCGGACCGCCCGGTCCGCCCGAGGGCCTGCCGTTCCTTCTCGGAGAGGCCGCCCCAGACGCCGAAGCGTTCGTCGTTCGCGAGGGCGTACTCCAGGCAGGCCGAGCGCATCTCGCACATCCCGCAGATGCGCTTCGCCTCACGCACCGAGCTGCCCGGCTCGGGAAAGAAGAAGTCGGCCCCGGTCTGCGCGCACAGGGCCCGGTCCTGCCAGGCGATGCCGGCCGGGGTGGTCGTCTCGAAGTGCATGAACGGGATCGTGCCGGTCGACGCGAAACATTCGATCAACACCGACTCAACGCGCCCCCCACGGCCACTCGCCGCCCCGATGATGGCCTCACGACCACCCGCAGCGCACGGCGGCGCGCGGATCGCCCCGAAAAGCACGAGGCGACTCCCCTCGTGACGGAAACGACGACCACCGTGCCAACCACCGCAACCGCGGCGGACCGACCACCGAGGCCAGGTGACCGCCGTCATCGGGGTGACGGCAGCGGCCGGGTGAAAGCCACCAAACGGGGCCGACCACCGAGGCCAGGCGACCGCCGTCAGCAACGCGACCGCAGCCGGCGGGTGAACGTCTCGGCGGAGGGCGACCGCCGCTGCCGGGCGACCACCGCCAGCGAGTCCACCGCCGCGGCCCGGGTGAACGCCGCCACCGGGCCGGTCACCGCGACCAAGTGACCGCCGTCAGCGGAGCGACCGCGGCGGGTGGTCGAGCAGCATGACCAGGGCGGCGGCGCCGGGGGCGTCGTGTTGCGGCGGCGGTTGTCGGTGGGCGGTGACAGACTCGGCAGTGCAGACAACCGGGCACCTTCGAAGGAGGGCATGGATGCTCACCACCCGTTTCGTCAACGGCGCTCCGAACTGGATCGACGTCGGCACCCCCGACATCGACGGCGCCGGCTCCTTCTACGGCGCTCTCTTCGGCTGGCGGTTCCAGTCGGCCGGGCCGCAGGCCGGTGGCTACGGCTTCTTCCAGCTCGGCGGCAGGACGGTGGCCGGCGGGATGCAGACCACGCCGGAGCAGGGGCCGCCCTCCTGGACCGTGTACTTCCAGAGCGCCGACGCGGCGGCGACCGCCAAGGCCGCCGAGGAGGCGCACGGCACCGTGCTGGTCCAGCCCATGGATGTGATGGGCGAGGGGCACATGGCGGTCCTCGCCGACAAGGCGGGCGTGCCGTTCGGCCTCTGGCAGCCGGGGCGGATCAAGGGCGTGGACATGGCCGGCGAGGCGGGCTCGCTGTGCTGGGTCGAGCTGTACACGGCGGACATCGCCGCGGCGGCCGCGTTCTACCACAAGGTGCTGGGTCTGGAGACCTCCGCGGTGCCCTTCCCCGGCGGCACCTACACGTGTGTGAACCCCGCCGAGGGCGGCGAGGACGCCATGTTCGGCGGCATCGTGGCCCTCGCCGACGACCCGACCGAGGCGAAGACGGGCGCGTACTGGCTGCCGTACTTCGAGGTCCCGGACACGGACGCGACGGTGGCCAGGGCCGAGGAGCTGGGCGGCACGGTCCGGGTGCCCGCCACCGACGTGACGGGCGTCGGCCGTATCGCCAGGCTCGCCGACCCCTACGGCGCCCGCTTCGCGGTGATCAGGAGCACCCCACCGCAGACGTGAGCCGCCCCGGCGGCCCGGCGGGGCTCACGCGGACGCGCGACGTACGAGTGTCGTCGGCAGGATGACGCTGCGCGGCGCGCCGCCCACCCCGGCCTCGGCGCCCTGTCCGTCGAGGCCGCGCAGCAGGAGGCGGGCCATCAGCCGGCCCATCTCCTCGATGTCCTGACGCACGGTCGTCAGCGGCGGCTCGGTCTGCTCGGCCACGGGCAGCATGTCGTCGAAGCCGACCACGGCGACGTCGTCGGGAACCCGCAGCCCGCGCTCGCGCAGCACGCGCAGGGCACCGGAGGCGGTGAGGTCGTTCGCGGCGAACACCGCGTCCAGGTCGGGGCAGCGGTCGAGGAGTTCGCGCATGGCGCGCTCGCCGCCGGCCGGGGTGAAGTCGCTCTCCACGATCAGCCGGGGGTCGGCGTCGACCATCACGTCCCGGAATCCGTCGAGCCGGTCCACCGCCGAGGTCTGGTCGAGGGCGCCGGTGATGTGCCCGATCCTGGTCCGGCCGAGGCCGACCAGATGCCGTACGGCCTCCCGCGCCCCGCCCCGGTTGTCGCTGTCGACGTAGACGACCGCGGGGTTCCCGGCCGTCCGCGCGGAGTCCGCGGCGCCGGGGCCCGTGTCGTCGCTCCAGCCGGGCCGCCCGCCGAACACGGTCGGCACCCCGGCGCGCCGGATCAGCCCCGGCAGCGGGTCGTCGAGGTGCAGCGAGAACACGAGGGCGCCGTCGACGTGACCGCCGGCGAGGTAGCGCCCGACCCTGGCGTGGTCGTCGCGCCCCTCCGTCAGCAGCAGGACGAGCTGCGAGTCGTGGGCCGTCAGCTCCTTGCTGATGCCCCGCAGCTGCAGCGCGAAGAAGGGGTCGGCGAAGACCCTGGTCTCCGGTTCGGCGACGACGACGGCGACGGCGTCGTGGCGCTTGGTCACCAGGCTGCGGGCGGCCTGGTTCGGCACGTACCCGAGTTCCTCCACGGCCCGCCGCACGCGCTCGGCCAGTGGCTCCCTCACCCCGTCGCCGCCGTTCACCACCCGGGACACGGTGGCCCGCGACACCCCCGCCCGCGCGGCCACGGCCTCCAACGTGGGACGCGACGCTGTCTTGGTCACTTCTGCGCTCCTCACCGGCGGTTGCGGATCAGGATAGCCGCGCCCGGGCCCCGCCGTGAGAGCGCTCTCGACCCGAACCCCGCCTCCCACCAGGAGTGTCCGTGCACTCAGCCGGCGCACTCAGCCCGCGCACTCGGCCGGCGCACTCAGCCCGCGCACTCGGCCGGCGCACTCAGCCCGCGCACTCGGCCGGCGCACTCGGCCGGCGGACTCAGCCGGTGGCCGGGCCCTCCTTCTTCGCCCGGCTCGGCTGGACGCGCTTCGGCTCGCCCGGCATCTTCGGGTACTCGGGCGGGTAGGGCAGATCGCCGAGGCCGTGGTCGCGTTCGTCCTGGGCGGCGAGTTCCAGCAGCGCTTCCAGGGAGAAGGCGTGGTCGTCCATGTCGGCGTGCACGTCGCCGACTTCGGCGAACCGGGACGGCATGGTGGCCACGTCGAAGTCCTGGGGCCGGACGGCGCCGACCTCCTCCCAGCGCAGGGGCGCCGAGACGGGGGCGTGGGGGCGGGGGCGCACGGAGTAGGCGGCGGCGATGGTGCGGTCGCGGGCCGTCTGGTTGTAGTCCAGGAAGATGCGGGCGCCGCGCTCCTCCTTCCACCACTTGATCGTCACCTGCTCGGGCATCCGGCGTTCCATCTCCCGGCCCACGGCGATCGCGGCACGCCGTACCTGGGTGAAGGTCCAGCGCGGCTGGATCGGCACGAACACGTGCAGCCCGCGGCCGCCGGAGGTCTTGGGCCAGCCGCGCAGGCCCCCGAACTCCTCCAGCACGGAACGCAGTTCGTGGGCGGCGCGCACGGCGTCGGCGAAGTCGGTGCCGGGCTGGGGGTCGAGGTCGATGCGCAGTTCGTCGGGGTGGTCGACGTCGTCCCGGCGTACCGGCCAGGGGTGGAAGGTGAGCGTGCCGTACTGGGCGGCCCACACCACGGCGGCCTCCTCGGTGGGGCACATCTCGTCGGCGCTGCGGCCGCTGGGGAAGGTGATGTGGGCGGTGGGGATCCACGCGGGCATGCCCTTGGGCGCCCGCTTCTGGAAGAACCACTCGCCGGTGATGCCGTCCGGGTAGCGCTCCAGGGTGGTGGGGCGGTCGCGCAGGGCGCGCAGGATACCGGGGGCGACGGCCTGGTAGTACCGGGCGATGTCCAGCTTGGTGAACCCCCGCTCGGGAAAGAACACCTTGCCCGGGCTGGACAGCCGTACGGTCCGCCCGCCCACCTCCAGCTCCACCACATCGCCCATGCGAGCCACGGTAGGGGCAGCGCGCGGACCTCGCACACCGGGTGAGCACGCGCGCGGGCGCACGGAATCGAGCGCAGAATCTAGGCATGGACCTGCCGGTGATGCCCCCCGTGAAGCCCATGCTCGCCAAGTCGGTGGCGAGGATCCCGCCGGACATGCAGTACGAGGCGAAGTGGGACGGGTTCCGGGCGATCGTGTTCCGCGACGGCGCCGAGGTCGAGCTCGGCAGCCGTACGGGAAAGCCGCTGACCAGGTACTTTCCCGAGCTGGTGGAGGCGCTCAAGGAACGGCTGCCCGAGCGGTGCGTGCTGGACGGGGAGATCGTGATCGCGCGGGAGGGCCGGCTGGACTTCGACGCGCTGACCGAGCGGATCCACCCGGCCGACTCCAGGGTGCGGATGCTGGCCGAGCGGACCCCGTCCTCCTTCGTGGCCTTCGACCTGCTCGCCCTGGACGGCGAGTCCCTGCTGGACGTGCCGCTGTCCGACCGCCGCGCGCTGCTGGTCCGGGCGCTGGCGGGGGTCACCGCCCCGGTGCACGTGGCACCCGCCACGACCGACATCGAGGTGGCCCGGCGCTGGTTCGAGCAGTACGAGGGGGCCGGCCTGGACGGTGTCGTCGCCAAGCCGCCGGGGCTGCGCTATCGCCAGGACGAGCGGGCCATGTTCAAGGTCAAGCACGAGCGCACGGCGGACGTGGTCGTCGCCGGGTACCGCCACCACAAGAGCGGCCCCGTCGTCGGCTCGCTGCTGCTCGGCCTGTACGACGACCGGGGCACCCTGCAACACGTGGGCGTGTCCGCCGCGTTCCCGATGAAGCGGCGCGCCGAGCTGATCGAGGAGCTGGCGCCGCAGCGGATGGACGACGTCGCCGGGCACCCGTGGGCGGCCTGGTCGGACGAGACGGCCCACGAGGCGGCCCGGCTGCCCGGCGCGCCCAGCCGCTGGTCGGGGAAGAAGGACCTGTCCTGGGTGCCGCTGCGGCCGGAGCGGGTGGCCGAGGTGGCCTACGACCACATGGAGAACGGGGCGCGGTTCCGGCACACGGCCCGCTTCCGCCGCTGGCGCCCGGACCGCGCGCCGGAGAGCTGCACCTACGCCCAGCTGGAGGAGCCGGTCCGCTACGACCTGGCGGAGGTCTTCGGCTCCCGCCCCTGAGCCCGCCGGCCCCGAGCCCGTGCGCGGCGATCCGTGCGCGGGCCGCCCACGCTCTCGGCCGCACGACGACCTTGACGGACTCACGGCTGCATGACGACCTTGACGGCCCCTTCCTGCTTGCGCTGGAACATCTCGTACGCGTGCGGGGCGTCCGACAGCGGCAGCCGGTGCGTGGCGAAGTCGTCGACGCCGAGCGGGTCCTCGTCCGTCAGGTAGGGCATGATCTCGTCGGTCCAGCGGCGGACGTTGGCCTGGCCCATGCGCATCTGGATCTGCTTGTCGAAGAGCGTGATCATCGGCATGGGGTCGGCCGTGCCGCCGTAGACGCCGCTCAGGGAGAGCGTGCCGCCGCGGCGCACCAGTTCGATGGCGGCGTGCAGGGCGGCGAGCCGGTCCACGCTGAAGCGTTCCGCGAGCGGTCCGCCCAGCGCATGCGGCAGCACCGTCGCGGCCTGCTGGACGAGACGGGCGGCCGCGCTGCCGTGCGCCTCGGTACCGACCGCGTCGATCACGGCGTCGGGCCCGCGTCCCTCCGTCTCGTCGCGGATCGCCGCGACCAGTTCCTTCTCGTGGTCGAAGCCGCGCAGGTCGTACGTCTCCACGCCGCGCCGGCGCGCCCTGACCAGCCGTTCCGGGACCAGGTCCACGCCGAACACCCGCTCGGCGCCGCGTGCCTTGGCGATCCGGCACGCCATGTCGCCGATGGGGCCGAGACCGAGTACGGCCACGCTCCCGCCGCGCGGCACGTCGGCGTAGGCGACCGCCTGCCAGGCGGTCGGCAGCACGTCCGAGAGGTAGAGGAACCGGTCGTCGGGCGGGCCCTCGGGGAGCTTGATCGGTCCGAACTGGGCCTGCGGGACGCGCAGGTACTCGGCCTGGGCGCCCGGCACGGCGCCGTACAGGCGGGTGTAGCCGAACAGGGCGGCGCCCATGCCCTCGCTGGTGACCTGGGTGGTCTCGCACTGGGTCGTCAGGCCCGCGGAGCACATGAAGCAGTGGCCGCAGGAGATCTGGAACGGCACGACCACCCGGTCGCCGGGCTTCAGGTTCGGCACCCCGGCGCCGACCTCCTCCACGATGCCCATGGGCTCGTGGCCGAGGATGTCGCCCGGTGTCATGAACGGCGTGAGCACCTCGTAGAGGTGCAGATCGGAGCCGCACAGGCCGGTCGAGGTGATCCGGATGACGGCGTCCGTCGGCTCCTGGATCTTCGGGTCGGGGACCTCGTCCACCCGAACGTCGCGCTTGCCCTGCCACGTCACTGCCTTCATCGCGGCGCGCTCCCTCCGTCGTTCTGCCTCTCCTGTGCCGCGCCCGGGTACCCGGGGCCCACCCCGCCGAACCGCCGGCCGGCTCAATGGGCCGATCGGCGGCCTGGTCCCGCTCGATCAGAACCGGGCGGGTATGGCCACCGATGAGCGGATAAACACACAGTCAGAAGACAGAGGTGCGGAGACGGGGGCTGAACGGTGGACTTGGGACGAAGCGTGCGCGTGCGGTGCGCCGCCTCTGCGGTGGCGCTGCTGGCCGCCCTGGCGACGGCCACCCTGGCGGCGGGCTGCACGGCGCGGCACGGCACCGTCGACGACGGGCAGGACGGAAAGGGAGAGACCCCCAGGCCGGTGCAGGTGCTGCCGCAGACCCCGGCACCGAGTCCGGAGCACGCGGGCCCCGTCCTCGCCGTCAAGATCGACAACGTGGGAGCGGCCCGCCCCCAGACCGGTCTGGACGCCGCCGACATCGTGTATGCGGAGCAGGTCGAGGGCGGGCTGAGCCGGCTGATGGCGGTCTACGCCACCCGGCTGCCCCCGGTCGTCGGGCCGGTGCGCAGCGCGCGCGAGTCCGACCTCGAACTGCTGCGCCAGTTCGACCGTCCCACGCTCGCCTTCTCCGGCGCCCAGAAGAAACTCCTGCCGCTGATCGAGGCCGCCCCGCTGACCCCCGGAACACCCGACAACAAGCCCGACGCGTACTTCCGGGGCACCGCCAAGCCGGCCCCGCACAACCTCTACCTGCGCCCCGACAAGCTCCTCGGCTCGGCTCCGGGAGCGGACGCGCTGACCACCGGCTTCCACTACGGCCCGGCACCCGCGGGCGGCCGCGCCGAGACCTCGCGCACGGTCCGCTACCCGGCGGCCCGCTTCACCTTCACCTGGTCCGCGGGGCGGCACGGCTGGAAGGTGGCGATGGACGGCCGCCGGACCGTCACGACCGACGGGCGGCAGGTGGTGCCCGCGACGGTCGTGGTGCAGCACATGAAGGTGCGCACGTCGGATCTGCACGACGCGCTCGGCAACTACACCCCTTACACCGAGACCGTCGGTTCGGGGAAGGCGGAGGTGCTGCGCGACGGGCGGGTGTACGACGCCACCTGGAAGCGCCCGAGCGCGGCCGGCGGCACGCGGTTCACGGCCGCCGACGGCACGGACGTGAACTTCGCCCGGGGCCAGGTCTGGGTGGTCTTCACCCCGGCCCGGTGACGTGCGGGCGGTGAACGGCGACGGCGGCGGACGCGGTCAGGACCGCGCGGCGAGCGGTTCCACCGGATGGCGCAGCCCCTCGGCCGCGTCCGCGACCCGCCGGATGAGGTCGAAGAAGAGGGCCTGCTCGTCGGCGCTGAGCGGCCCCAGGAAGACCTGGTTCATCCGGGCCGTCCGCACGGTGAGCTTTCGGTGGGTGCGCTCCCCCTCCCCGGTGAGCCGCAGCAGGAAGCGGCGGCCGTCCTGCGGGTCACGCACCTTGTCGAGCAGCCCGCGGCGGCCGAGGCGGCTGATCACCTCGGCGATGGTGGACCGGTCGAGGCCCACCCGCTCCCCCACCGTGCGCTGATCGAGCCCCGGCTCGGCGACGAGCACGTTCAGGACCGCGAACTGCGGCGAGGTGATCTCCTCGGAGACCATCGTGTTCCACAGCAGGTAGTGCGCCTGCTGCAGCCGCCGGGCCAGATGCCCGGGGTGGGTCGAGAGGTCCACCGCGCCCATGTGCGCTCCTCGCGTCGGTCCGTCGTGCCGTCTATGGCCTTCTGTAGGTGCACTGAACGATACCGCCGACGGGCCACCCGTCCACCACGGGTTCTCCGTCACCTCGACCATCCTGCTGATGCTGGTCAGAACGGTATTGACTGCGCACGCCCCGAGTGGCAGCGTGAGGGGATCCACAAAATAGTCAGTGCCCTGACTATCTGCGGTTGCTGGATGCTCGGCAGAGATGAGGCTTGATTCGATGGACAAGGTGGTCGCCACAGCCGTGGAGGCGGTGGCCGACGTATCGGACGGCGCGTCGCTCGCGGTGGGCGGTTTCGGGCTGAGCGGTGTGCCGAACGTGCTCATCCAGGCGCTGTACGAGCGCGGGGTGGGCGGGCTGTCGGTGGTGTCGAACAACTGCGGTGCGATGGAGTCGGGTCTGGCGGTCCTGCTGGCGGCGGGACGGATCGCGCGGGTGACGGGCTCCTACATCGGTGCCAACAAGGAGTTCGCGCGGCAGTATCTGGCCGGTGAGCTGGAGGTGGAGATGATCCCGCAGGGCACGCTGGCCGAGCGGCTGCGGGCCGGCGGGGCCGGGATCCCCGCCTTCTACACCCCGGCGGGTGTGGGCACCCAGGTCGCGGAGGGGGGTCTGCCGTGGCGGTACGACGGCGAGGGCGGCGTGGCCCTGGCGTCGCCGCCGAAGGAGGTCCGCGAGTTCGACGGCACCCAGTACGTGCTGGAACGCGGGATCCGTACCGACTTCGCGCTGGTGCGTGCGGCGAAGGGCGACCGGCACGGGAACCTGGTGTTCAACAAGTCCTCCCGGAACTTCAACCCGCTGGCCGCCATGGCGGGCCGGGTGACCGTCGCGGAGGTCGAGGAACTCGTCGAGCCGGGTGAGATCGATCCGGACGCGGTGCACCTGCCGGGCATCTTCGTCCAGCGCGTGGTGGCGCTGACCGAGGAGCAGGGGGCGGAAAAGAAGATCGAACAGCGCACGATTTCGGCGCCTTCGGCCCGAGGAACGGTGAGCAGCTGATGGCCTGGAGCCGTGAGGAGATGGCGGCCCGTGCCGCGCGGGAACTGCGGGACGGCCAGTACGTCAACCTGGGCATCGGTCTGCCCACGCTGATCCCGAACTACCTGCCCGACGGCGTGGAGGTGATCCTGGAGTCGGAGAACGGCATCCTGGGCACCGGCCCCTACCCCACCGAGGACCAGGTCGACCCCGACCTGATCAACGCGGGCAAGGAGACCGTCACGGTCCTGCCCGGCGCCTCGTTCTTCGACTCGGCGCTGTCGTTCTCGATGATCCGCGGCGGGCACATCGACGTCGCCGTGCTGGGCGCCATGCAGGTCTCCGCCGGCGGCGACCTGGCCAACTGGGCCATCCCGGGCAAGATGATCACCGGGATCGGCGGGGCGATGGACCTCGTCCACGGCGCCCGCACGGTCATCGTGGTGATGACCCACACCGCCAAGGACGGCTCCCCGAAGATCCTCGAACAGTGCGCGCTGCCCCTGACCGGCAAGGCGTGCGTCAACCGGATCATCACCGACCTCGCCGTCCTGGACGTCACCGACGACGGACTCGTCCTGGTCGAGACCGCCCCCGGCGTCGACGTCGACGAGGTCGTCGCCCGGACCGACGCCAAGCTGACCGTCGCAAAGGATCTGCTGTGAAGACCGTCTACCTCGTCGACGCGGTACGCACCCCGATCGGCCGCTACAACGGGGCCCTGGCGAGCGTCCGCCCGGACGACCTCGCCGCCCACGCGATCCGTGAACTCATGGCTCGTACCCCCGGCCTGGACCCGGTCCGGATCGACGACGTCTACTTCGGCAACGCCAACGGCGCGGGCGAGGAGAACCGCAACGTCGCCCGCATGGCCGGCCTGCTGGCCGGGCTGCCGACCTCCGTGCCCGGCGTGACCGTCAACCGGCTGTGCGCCTCCGGCCTGGAGGCGGTGATCCAGGCCGCCCGCGCCATCGCGCTGGGCGACGCCTCCGTCGCCGTGGCCGGCGGTGTGGAGTCCATGACCCGCGCCCCCTACGTACTGCCCAAGCCGGACCGGGCGTTCCCGGCCGGACACGCCGAGATGTACTCGACCACCCTGGGCTGGCGCATGGTCAACCCCAGGATGGAACCGCAGTGGACCGTCCCGCTCGGCGAGTCGGCCGAACTCATCGCCGAGAAACACAAGATCAGCCGAGAGCAGCAGGACGAGTTCGCGCTCGCCTCCCACCAGAAGGCGGCCAGGGCACAGGCCGAGGGCCTGTTCGACCCCGAGCTGGCCCCCGTGCCGGTCCCCCGCCGCAAGGGCGACCCGGTCGTCCTCGCCGCCGACGAGTCCGTACGCCCGGACACGTCCCTGGCGGCGATGGCCAAGCTCAAGCCGTCGTTCCGCACCGAGAACGGCACGGTGACCGCGGGCAACGCCTCCCCTCTGAACGACGGCGCCGCCGCCTTGCTGCTCACCGACGAAGAGGGTCTGAAGGCCACCGGCCGTGAACCCCTGGCCCGGATCTCCGCCGGCGGCGTGAGCGCCACCGACCCGCACTACTTCGGCCTCGCCCCCGTCGAAGCCGTCAACCGCGCGCTGGCCAAGGCCGGCCGGACCATCGCCGACCTCGACACCCTCGAACTCAACGAGGCGTTCGCGGCCCAGGTCCTCGGATGCGTCGCGGAGTGGCCCGAGTTCGACCCCGACATCCTCAACCCCCAGGGCGGGGCCATCGCCCTGGGCCACCCGCTCGGCGCCTCCGGCGCCCGTCTCGCCGGAACCGTCGCCCACCAACTCGCCCGCAAGGGCAGGGGAGTCGGCGTCGCCACCCTCTGCATCGGCGTCGGCCAGGGCCTCGCCCTCGTCCTCGAACGCTAGGAAACCCCATGGCTCTCACTCAGCACGACATCGACCAGGAGATCGCGGCCGAGCACGCCGCGTACCAGAAGCGTGTCGCCGACGGCGCGCCGGTCGAGCACCAGCCGCGCCGCGACTACGCGCCGTACCGCTCCTCGGTGCTGCGCCACCCCAAGCAGCCGCTGGTCGCCATCGACGCCGCCAAGGACCCGGAACTGGTCGAGCTGTCCTCGCCCGCGTTCGGCGAGCGGGACATCACCGGGATCGACAACGACCTCACCCGCCAGCACACGGGGGAGCCGATCGGCGAGCGGATCACCGTCTCCGGGCGGCTGCTCGACCGCGACGGGCGGCCCGTGCGCGGCCAGCTCGTCGAGATCTGGCAGGCCAACTCCGCGGGCCGCTACGCCCACCAGCGCGAGCAGCACGACGCGCCGCTGGACCCCAACTTCACCGGCGTCGGCCGCACGCTGACCGACACGGACGGCTTCTACCGGTTCACCACGATCCAGCCGGGCCCGTACCCGTGGCGCAACCACGTCAACGCCTGGCGTCCGGCCCACATCCACTTCTCGGTCTTCGGCACGGCGTTCACGCAGCGGCTCGTGACACAGATGTACTTCCCGAACGACCCGCTGTTCCCGTACGACCCGATCCTCCAGTCCGTGACGGACGACGCGGCCCGGCAGCGGCTGGTCGCCACCTACGACCACAGCCTGTCGGTGCCGGAGTTCTCGCTCGGCTACCACTGGGACATCGTGCTGGACGGCCCGCACGCCACCTGGATCGAAGAAGGACGCTGACCTGCCATGACGAAGATCGACACGAGCAGCCCCGAGAACGTGCTGCCCACTCCGTCGCACACGGTGGGCCCCTTCTACGGCTACGCGCTCCCCTTCCGCGGCGGCGAGGAGATCGCGCCCCTGGGGCACCCGGACACGGTCACCGTGCACGGATACGTGTACGACGGCGAGGGGCGGCCCCTGCCGGACGCCCTGGTGGAGGTGTGGGGGCCCGACCCGGACGGCAACCTGCCGGCCGTGGACGGCTCGATGCGGCGCGACCCGGCCTCCGGCGACCACCTCGGCCGCAACGGAGTGGAGTTCACCGGCTTCGGCCGCATCCAGACCGACGTCGACGGCCACTGGTACGCGCGGACACTGCGGCCCGGCGCGCGCGGACGGAACGCCCCCTACCTCAGCGTGTGCGTGTTCGCCCGCGGGCTGCTCGTGCACCTGTTCACCCGGATCTACCTGCCCGGTGACGAGGCCGCGCTGGCCGCCGACCCGCTGCTCGCCCAGGTGGACGAGGAGCGGCGCGGCACGCTGATCGCCGCGCGGGAGGACAGTGGGGCATACCGTTTCGACATCCGCCTTCAGGGCGAGGGCGAGACGGTCTTCCTGGAGTTCCGGTGACACCACCTGCCACTGATCCCGCCGCCGTCGGTCTCGACGTCGGTCTGCTCGGTCCTGGCTGGGCCGGCTCCCCCGCCGCGTCCGCGACGAGCGACTCCGCCTATCTGCGGGCCCTGCTCGACGCGGAGGCGGCGCTCACCCGGGCCCAGGCCGCGCTGGGCCTCGTCCCGGGCCGGGCGGCCGAGGCGGTGACCCGAGCGGCCGATCCGGGCCGCTTCGACGTGCGGGCGCTCGCGGAGCGCGCCCGCGACGGCGGAAACCCGGTCATCCCGCTGGTCGCCGACCTCACCGAGGCCGTGGGCGAGGAGTACGGCCCCTGCGTCCACCGGGGCGCGACCAGCCAGGACATCATGGACACGGCGACGATGCTGGTCGCCGTGCGCACCCTGGACCTGGTCCTCGCCGACCTGGCCCGCACCGAGCAGGCGCTGGCCCGGACGGCCACCGAGCACCGCGACACGGCGATGCCGGGCCGGACGCTGACACAGCACGCCGTGCCGACGACGTTCGGCCTGAAGGCGGCCGGGTGGCGGTCGCTGGTGCTGGACGCCCGGGACCGCCTGACCCGGGTGCGGGATTCCCTGCCCGTCCAACTCGGCGGCGCGGCGGGGACCTTGGCGGCCTTCGCCGCGTACGGCGCCGAGGACCCGACCGCGCTCGTCACCGCGTACGCCCGTGAACTGGGCCTGTGCGAGCCGTTGTTGCCTTGGCACACTCTGCGCACCCCGGTCGCCGACCTCGCGGGGTGCCTCGCCTTCACCGCCGGGGCGCTGGGCAAGATCGCCGTGGACGTGCTGGGCCTGACCCGCACGGAGACCGCCGAACTCGCCGAGGGCAGTGGCGGCGGTTCCTCCGCCATGCCGCACAAGGCGAACCCCGTGCGGTCCACGCTGATCGCGGCCGCCGCCCGGCGCGCGCCGCACCTCGCGGCCACCCTCTACGGGTCGCTGGCGGCGCGGGACGAACGGCCGCCCGGCGCCTGGCACGCCGAGTGGGAGCCGCTGCGGGAGCTGCTGCGGCTCGTCGGCGGCGCGGCCCGCGACGCCGCGGAGCTGACCGAGGGGCTGCGGGTGGACGCGGAGGCGATGCGCGCCCATCTCGGGCTGACCCACGGGCTGATCGTCTCCGAGCGGCTGTCGGCCGAGCTGGCCCCGCTGCTCGGCCGCGCCCGGGCGAAGGAGCTGCTCACCGAACTCGCCCGGCGCATTTACACCGAGAACCGGAACCTCAGCGAACTCCTGTCAGAACAGCCCGAGTTGAAGGACGTGGATCTGGGCGAGCTCACCGACCCGGCCTGTTACACCGGCTCCGCCGGAACTCTCACCGACCGTGCCCTGGAGCGACGTTGACCCTGCACCACCTTCTCGAAGGCCCCGCCTCCGCTCCCCCGCTGCTGCTCGGGCCGTCCCTCGGCACGTCGTACGCGCTGTGGGACAAGGTCGCGCCCGAGCTGGCGATCTCCCACCGGGTGGTCCGCTGGGACCTGCCCGGGCACGGGGGTTCGCCGGCCGGGCTGATCGGTCCCGGCGCCACCGTCGGCGACCTCGCCGGCCTGGTGCTGGCGCTCGCCGACTCGCTCGGCATCGAACGGTTCGCGTACGCCGGGGTGTCGCTGGGCGGTGCGGTGGGTCTGCACCTCGCCGTGCACCACCCCGAACGTGTCGACTCGCTCGCCGTGCTCTGCTCCTCGGCCCACTTCAACGGCGCCAAGGCGTGGCAGGAGCGGGCCGAGCGGGTCCGGCGGGACGGGCTGGACTGGCTGGCCGAGAGCGCCGACGCCCGGTGGTTCGCCGGTGACTTCACCGTGCCGGAGCTGGTCCGGGACCACCGGGAGGCCGACCCGGAGGCGTACGCCGCCTGCTGCGACGCGCTGGCCGCCTTCGACCTGACCGACCTGCTGCCTCGGATCGGCGCGCGCACACTGCTCGTCGCGGGCCGCGAGGACCCGGCCACCCCGCCCGCGCATCTGCGGCAGATCGCCGACGCGGTGCCCGGCTCGGCGCTGGTGGAGATCCCCGGCGCCTCGCACCTGGCGCCCGCGCAGTGTCCCGAGGCGGTCCTGGCGGCGCTGCGCACCCACCTCGACGGTGCTCCCCGGCGGGGCATGGAGGTGCGCCGCGAGGTGCTCGGCGACGCGCACGTCGACCGGGCGCAGGCCCGGCAGACCCCGTTCACGGCCCGCTTCCAGGACTTCATCTCCCGCTACGCCTGGGGCGAGATCTGGACCGACCCGACGCTGAGCCGCCGCGAGCGCAGCCTGATCACCCTGACGGCGCTGGTCGCGCACGGCCACTACGACGAACTGGCCATGCACGTACGAGCGGCCCGCCGCAACGGGCTCACCCCCGAGGAGATCGGCGCGGCGCTGCTCCAGAGCGCCGTGTACTGCGGCGTCCCGGCGGCGAACTCGGCGTTCGCGGTGGCCCAGCGGGTGCTGGCGGAGGAATCCGGGGAGGGGTGACGAGGCGTGACCCGGCGGGCCGCGGCAGCGTCGGCGGGCCGCCCCGCCGTCCGCCGAAGCCGGCGCGGACATCGGCGGCAGCGGGCCGGCTCCCGAGTGCCGGCTCCCGGGTGTGAGCCGGCGCCCGTCCGGCGCATCGAGTCGCGGGTCGGCGACAGTCACCGTCGGCTCGGGTGCGCGAGGTCCGGTGCGTGCGCCCGCAGGACGCGGACGGGCGTACCCGACCCCGCGCACGCGGCATGGTCCGCCGGACGGGCACTACGACGGGGCCTGGCCCGGTCCGTGTTCCGACTCCAGCAGTCGCGCCGCCTGCTCCGCCAGGCCGTCCGCTCCGCACGAGCGCGCCAGTGCCAGGCCCCGGCCCAGCTCGGCGGCCGAGCGCGAGACGATGCCGAACTCGACGCGGGCGGCGGCGTGTTCGTACTGGCAGGGGGAGGCCTCCAGATAGGTGACGGCCTGGGCTGCCAGCCGGACCGCGCGCCGGCCGGTCTCCAGGGCCGCGGCGCAGCGCAGTGCCTCTCCTATGGCGGTGTCGGTGCCGAACCGCTCGGCCTGGCGGCGGAGGTCGGCGACGAGCCGGCCGGCCCGCTCGGGGTCCTCGGTGGCGAGCGCTCGGGCCAGGTCGGCCGCCCAGGGCACCGTCACCGGGTTCTGGTGGCCGCGTGCGGCCGCCGCCTTCTCGGCCGCCTCCAGTTCGTTGACGGCGTCCTCGGTGCGGCCGAGGGCCAGCAGCAGCCGGCCGCGCACGCTGTGCGGATCGGGCAGCACGATGGTGGACGGGTAGGGCGGGGCGAAGGCGTGCTGCTCGGCGACCTCCCAGGCCCGCTCGACATGGCCGCGGGCGAGCAGGGTGTCGACGAGGTTGCAGGTCGCGGTCCAGTACAGGGGCAGTCCGCGGCCGATGCGCTCGGCCAGGCGCAGCGACGCGCGCAGGGCCTCCTCCGCCTCCCGCAGCCGGCCTCGCCTGCGGTGCCCGAGGCCGACGTAGGCGTGGGCGAGGGCGAGGTGGCCGCCGCTCCAGCCGGCGGTCTCGTAGGCACGCAGAGCCTCGGTGTAGAGGGTTTCGGCCCGGTCGAGGCGGTCGCAGTAGGCGTAGGCGCTGGCGAGCATCAGCAGCAGTTCGATGCCCCACTCGGTGTCGGTCCAGCCGAGTCCGGGGGCGAGGCGGCCGTTGACGAGGGCCCGGTCGCACATCTCGACGACCTCCTCGGCGCTCTCGCCGCGGGTCATGGCGTCGAAGCCGCGCAGGATCAGCAGGGCGCGCTCGGAGTTGTCGCGTCCGGTGCAGCCGGCGGCGAGTCCGGCGAGCCGCTCGGAGCGGTCCGGGGAGCTGGTACCGCCGGTGTACAGGCCCTCCCACATGTACTGGACGGCCTGCAACCGCATGCGGGTGGGTCCCGGTTCGTGGCGGGCGGCCTCCGCCTCGACCGTGCGGACGGCCTCCTCCAGCTGGTCGTTGTGGAGCAGGGCCTGGGACAGCCGCCACACGGCGTCCACGCGGGTGGCACCGTCGAGGCCGGGCATGGCGAGCGCCCGCTGGAGGTGCTCGATGGTGGTGGCGGGCGCGGTCAGCAGGGTGGCGCAGCCCAGCTCGTGGAGCACGCGCGCGTGCGTCGTGGGGGTCGGCGGCTCCAGCAGGGCCCGTTCCAGGCACTGGCGGGCCGCGTCGGACGCGCCGACGGCGAGGTGCTCGCGGGCCGCCTGGCGCAGCTGCTCGACGAGTTCCTGGTCGTCGTCCGGGTGTACCTGGAGCAGGTGTCGGGAGGCCGCGGCGGCGCCGAACCCGGAGTCGGCGACCACCTGGGCGGCGATGCCGTGCATGGCGGTGCGCAGGGCGTCCGGGATGGAGTTGTAGACGGCGGTGGCGATCAGCGGGTGTACGAACTCCAGGTCCCCGCCGCCCCGGGTGGTCGCCGGGTCCGGCTCGGTGAGGATGCGGGCGCGGCGCAGCAGTTCGGCGCAGCGCTCGGCGTCGTCGGGGTACATGGTGGCCAGCCGGGCGACGAGCTCCACGGAGATGCCGGTGCCCAGGACGGCGGCGGCCCAGGCGAACCGGGTGGCGTCGATGCCGAGTTCCTCCAGGCGGGCGACGAGGCCGCCGCCGCGGGCCGAGCGGTTCAGGGCGCGCAGTTCTGCGGCCTGGGCCTCGACCGGTTCGAGTTCGCTGTCGCGCACCTTGGCGAGCAGCTCGACGGTCTCGTACGGGTTGCCGCCGGTGACCGCCCAGACCTCGCGGCAGAACGGGGCGTCGGCGTGCGGGCCGAGGGCGGTGCGGGTGAGTCCGGCGGTCGCCTCGGGGGTCAGGGCGCTCAGGGTGTGTACACCGGCGGCGGCGACGGCCGCGTCCAGGCACCGGGCGCCCTCGCCGCCGAACTCGCCGGGCCGGCGGGTCACCACGAGCAGTACGGGCAGGTCCTTCAGGCGCTCGGCGAACGCGGCGAGCCAGCGCAGCGTCTCCACGTCGGCCCAGTGGGCGTCGTCGATCAGCAGCACCAGCGGCCACTCGCGCTCGGCCAGCCGGCGCACGGCGGCGACCAGTCCGTCGCACACGCCCTGCGGGTCGGCCTGCCCGTCCCGGGGTTCCGCGATGCCGAGGGCGGGGCCGGCGATGTGGTACCAGTCGCCGAGGTATTCGCGGGCCTCCTCGGGCATCAGCGACAGGAGCGCGGGCTGGAGCAGCTGCCGCACCACGTTGAAGGGGACGGAGCGCAGGGTCTCCCCGCCGCGCGCCGACCACACCGCGCAGCCGTGGTCACCGGCGATACGGCGGATCTCGGTCAGCAGGGCGGTCTTGCCGAGACCGGCCTCCCCCTCCAGGACCAGCAGCCCTCCCGAGGACGCGCGGTCGGCGCACAGGACGTCGATCGCGCGTACGACGGCGGCGAGTTCCTCGTCACGCTCCCACAGCGAGCCCGAGGCGGCCGTGCCCGGCCGTACCTCCGTCATCCCGCTACCTCCCCAAGTCGCCCGACGGCATGCAGACTTCGAGCGTAGCCCCCGAGCGGCCGATGCGGCGGCCCGTCCCGACACCTGTTGCCTCGACGGGTGACCTGCGGTAAAGACTGCCGCGCCGGGAGCCGGACCGGGGTCCTCTCATCGGGCTTTCACCGACGCCTCATACGGTAGGCACATGACGCAGGTGACTCCTCCCGGGTGGTACCCCGACCCCGGGCAGACAAGTGACGGCCCCGCCACCGAGCGCTGGTGGGACGGCAGGGCATGGACGGACCAGACCCGTCCCGTCGGATCGGCCGCCGTGTGGGGTCCCCCGGGGCAGCAGACGGCCCCCGGGCCGTACCCGGCCCAGCAGGGGTATCCGGGGTACCCGGGCTATCCGGCGTACCCCGGACATCCAGGCCGGCCGCCCGCCTCCGGGCGCCGCGGCCTGCGTATCGGTATCGCCGTCGCGGTGGCGGCCGCGGTGCTGGCGAGCATCGGCGTCGGCGTGTACGCGCTGGCCAACGACGTCAGCGGCAAGGACAGCCGTGCCGGGTCGTCCCGGCAGGGCCCGGACGACCGGGGCGGCACGGGCGAGGAACGCGGCCCCTTCGGCGGCCCGGACGGGGGCTCGGGCGACTCCGGTGGGTCCGGCGGGTCCGGTGGCGGGCCGTCCGAGGCGCCGAAGATCAAGAGCGGCTCGGTGACCGACGCGGTCAGCGGCATCAGCCTGCCCGTGCCCGACGGCTGGTACGGCCAGGAGTTGGGGGTGGGCGCCCAGGTCACGTCGAACGATTCCTACAAGTGCCCCGGCGACACCTCCAAGGACTGCACCAAGGGCGGCGCCTACTCGGCTCCCGCGCTCGCACTGGGCGTCCGTGGGAGCACGCCCGAGCAGGTCGCCAAGGCCGACATATCGGCGAACGCCGAGGACTCCTACGGAGGCGAGGCCTACGGCGGCATCACATCCCACCAGGTGCTGGCCTCCAAGGCGGTGACCGTGGCCGGGCAGAAGGGCTACCTGGTCCGCTGGAAGGCCGTCACCCGCAAGGGCGCGGACGGGTACGTGGAGTCGCTGGCCTTCCCCTCGCCCCACGACTCCCGGCAGCTCGTCGTCGTCCGCTTCGGCCTCGACGTCGGGGAGCCGCAGTCCGTGATCGACGACATCACCCGGGGCATCGAGCCCTCCTCGGGCGGTGGCAACGGCCAGAGCGTCTGAGCCGACGCCGGAGCCGGCGTCCGAGTCGTACCCGGATCCGAAGTGACCGGGCGGGGCACCTCTCCGCTCCAGAGGTACCCCGCCCGGCCGGGGGTGTGCGCCGCCCCCGTCCCCACGGTGCGGCGCGGACAGGTCACCGCCCGGTCATCCCGGGGACGGTGGCCTGAGTCGTGAACCGAGGCCCAGTGCGGGCAGCACCGCGGCCTCCAGGAACCGGACCACGTAGTCCGGGTCGGCGTACTCCCCCTCCAGCACGGGCCGGATGCGCAGGACGCCGAACAGCTGCGCGGGCACGAACTCCAGTGCCGGATTGTCCGCGCGGACCTCGCCGCGCTCCACCCCGAGCCGCAGGATCTCCCGCAGCGCGGCGATCTCCGGCTCGACCAGCGTCTCGCGCAGCGCCCGCTTCAGCTCGGGGTCCAGCGTGATCGCGTGCCCGAGCGCCTGGAGGAGGCGGGTGTCCCGGCCCGACCACTCGCCCGTGGCCAGTGCGACCCGCCGCAGGTCCTCGGCGAGCGAGCCGGTGTCGATGCCGGCGAAGCGGCAGCGGCCGCTGGACCGCAGGGCGGCCGCCACGAACTGCGGCTTGGTCCGCCACTGCCGGTAGAGCGTGGACTTGCTGCACCGGGTGCTGGCGGCGACTCCCTCCATGGTGACGGCGTCGTAGCCGTGCTCGCGGATCTGTTCGAGCACGGCGTCGAAGAACTCCTGCTCACGCTCCGGCGTGAGCTTGGAGCGGCGCGGGGCGACAACCGTCTCCGGCTCGTCCGCGGCCTGCGATGTCATCGCTGCGCTCCTCACTCGTGTCCCGGGAGTTCAGGCCCGGACTCCGGGCCGCTCTCCAGTGTGGCGAAGGTCCATCGATACGACAGTGTACCGGTACGCGTGCGTATCGGTACACTGTCGTATCGGTACGCTCTCGTGTCGATGTACCGTACATCGACATGGGTGCGGACAGCACCACCCGACGCACCACCATGAGAGAGGGCCTGGCATGACACCCGGAAGCGAGGCCGCCGAAACGGAGCCCGACGGACCGGCGCGGCGCCCGCTCGCCCGCGAGTCCCGGCCGGCCGAGGGGAACGCCCCGGCGGGGGCGGGCCGGTGAACGCGGCCCTGACGGCCGTCGTCCTGTCGCTGTTCTCGGCCGTCGCCTACGCGACCGCCGCGGTCGCCCAGGAACGGCTTGCCGCGCGCACCCGCGGAACGGGTGTGCGCGGACTGCTCCGCGCCGGCACCTGGTGGTGGGCCGTCGCACTGAACGGATCGGCGGCCCTGCTGCACGTGGCGGCCCTGAAGTACGGTCCGCTCACCGTGGTCCAGCCGCTCGGCGCGCTCACCCTGGTGGCCGCCGTGCCGCTGGGGGCGCGGATGGCCGGGCGACGGGTCGCGGCGGCGGAGTGGCGGGGCACCGCGTGCACGCTGCTCGGACTGGCCGCCCTGCTCCTCGCGGCCTCCGGGCCGGCCCCGGTACGCGTGCTGAGCCCCCTCGAGGCACTGTCGGTGGCGGGTGCCACGGCCGTTCTGATCGGCGCGCTGTCACGGCCCGGCGCGCGACCGGGCCTGCGGCACGCGACCGCGTCGGGGGTCGCCTCGGGCGTGGCCTCCGCGCTGACCCAGACGGTGACGGTGGCCGCCACGGACCACTCCGGCCCCCTGCTCAGCGCCCACGTCATCATGGTGGCGCTGCTCGTCGCGGCCTTCGCGACCGGTGGCCTGCTGCTGTCGCAGACCGCCTACCGGGACGGCCTCGGCGCCCCGCTCGCGGTGCTGACACTGACCAACCCGGCGGCGGCCGCGCTGATCGGGCTCACCCTGCTGGGCCAGGGGCTGAGGGGCGGCGCGACGGGCGTGCTGCTGGCGTCGGCGGGCGCGGCCCTCGCCTCCTGGGGGGTCGTGGCGCTCTCTCGGGCGACCCCGCGACCCACGGACGCCAACCCCGTACCGGGCCCGGAGCACATCGCACCGGGCGGCGACCCGGACCATCCCGTGGCCGCCGTGCTCGCCCTGGAGACGGAACCGCCCGCGCAGGAACCCGCGCTGCCGTCCCGGCCGTTGGGACCGGGACACCTCACCCCGCTGTGACCGGCGGTCAGTTCCAGCCGCGCGAGTCCTGCTTGAGCGCCGTGTCGACGGTCAGCGCCGTGGCGACCACCAGGCTCAGCAGCGGCTCGGGCAGCTGGTAGTGGATCTGCAGGACGTAGTTGTCGGCGGTCGTGAACATCGTCTTGGCCAGGCCCTCCCAGGTCTTGGTGATCCGGGCGACCTCGTTGTCGGCGTGGTCGACGATGGCGAAGTTCCAGGCGCGCCAGTTCTCCGCCTTGATCGCGCCGACCTGCTGCCCGTTCACGTTCATCGCGAAGTTGATCTTGCCGAAGACGTTCTGCTGGACGATCTCACCGATCTCCGAGCCGTCCGGACGGGACACCACCACCCGCGACTTGAAGACCTTCGCCGGCCGGGTGAGCACCAACTGGGGCGTGCCGTAGGCGTCGCGGATCTCGAGCCTGTGCGTCATGAACTGGTCGAGGCTGGAGACGAACCGCATCGCCTTCTTCAGCGCGCTCTGCCCGACCTCGGTGACCGTGCCGATCCGGCTGCCGTGCTGGTCGAAGACCTCGTACTCGTTGGTCAGCTCGATCAGTTTGGCCTTCTGGTTCACCACGAGCACCGGCTCGCTGAACAGCGAGCCGCCGCCCTGGGCGCCCGGAGCGACCCCGGCCTGGTGCTGGACCTGCCGCTGCACGCGGGGGTCGTGGGCAGCCGGCTGCGGCGGCACCTGCTGCGCGACGTGGGCCTGCTGGTCGGCGTGGGTGTGCTCCGTCCACTGGGAACCGTCCCAGTAACGCAGCGTCTGGGCCGCTCCGTGCGGATCCGGGTACCAACCTGCCGGTGTGTTCGAATACGTACTCACCGGCGCACACTACCGCCGGGCAGGCGGAACCCATGCGCGTGAGTGATGCACGCCACACATTGACCTGTGGATTTCTGGGCAACCCTTCACGGCCCTCGGCGATCTCCTTTGCGAATACATTGGCCACTTTATTTTCGAGGATCGCATGAAGATTCGCCGCTCTCTGGCGCTCGCAGCAGCCACGGCAGCCATCACACCCGCTGTGCTTCTTGCGGCCCCCGCCGCCTTCGCCACGGGCTCTCCGACCCCGGCGGTCACCGAGACGACCGAGGGCGGCTCCACCGGCGCCGACGGCCAGACCGCCGAGCCCGAGGACACGTCCAAGAGCGCCGACGACACCACCGAGGCCGAGGACCCGTCGAAGAGCGCCGACGACACCACCACCGGCGACGACAACAAGTCGGACGACACCGGCGAGAAGTCCGCGAACACGGGGTCCGACTCGAAGGACGCGGGCACCACCGACAAGGAGTCGGCCACCCCCACCCCCAGCGCCTCGCCGTCCGAGACGCCGGGCCCCCAGGCGTGCAAGGAGGGCAAGGAGCAGAAGCAGGACAAGAACCTGCGCACCAGCCTGACCGGCCTGCCCTCGAAGGTCGTCGCGGGCAGCGGGTTCCACAACTTCAAGCTGAACGTCACGAACTCCGGCGACAACTCCTACAAGCGCGTCGACATGGGCGTGTTCGCGGCCCTGGTCGGGGAGAAGGAGTTCACCGACGAGAGCAGCCACCTCACCCTGCAGTTCAAGGACCCGGTCACCGGCACGTGGGAGAACATCTCCCTGGACGAGAGGGATGACGCCATCGGTTACGTCGGCTACACCGACGTCAAGCCGAAGGAGTCCTTCTCCATCGACCTGCGTCTGAACGTGGACAAGAAGGCCCCGGCCGGCATGGGCGTCGCAATCTCCATCGGCATGTACGCCGATGACAAGGGCAACTGTGTCTTCGCCACCGACGACGACTTCTACCTGTTCGACGTCCTCGCGGCCGGCACCAACGCGGGCAAGCCCGCCGACGCCAAGCCGCAGGGCGGCCGGAAGCCGCTGCCGGCCAAGCCCGCCGGCGACAAGCAGATCGTCCCGCAGGGCCACCTCGCCGAGACCGGCTCCAGCTCGGCGCTGCCGATGATCGCGCTCGCGGGCGGTGCCGCGGTCGCCGTCGGCGCGGGCGCCGTGTTCGTCGTGCGTCGCCGCAAGGCCGGCAGCGGCGCTGCCACGGCCTGATTCGCGTCCCTGACGCGCTGAATCACGAGGGCCGCACCCGCGAGAGCGGGTGCGGCCCTTCGCCGTCGGTGTCCGGCCGGATGCCGGGCGGGCTCGGCGCCGTACCGGCACGCCCGCCCTACCCGTAGGACAAGTTGGAGCACAGGTCGTCGTCGGCCGAGCGGGCGTCCGCCGCCACCGACGTGGGCACGGAGGTCGGCTCGGCCGAGGCACCGTCCGCGGCGGCCGTGAAGTCCTCACCCAGGACCACGTTGATGCCCGGGCCGGTCAGGGCCTGGAGTTCGGCCCCGGGGAAGAGCTTGGCGACCGTCTCGGCCTCGGCCTGTCGGCCGGGACCGTACTGGATGATGGTGATGGCGTGGTTCTGGCTGCCCGCGTTCTCGGTGCCGGTGACGGTGAAGCCGCGGCCGGTGAGGACGGAGGCGCCGCGGGTGGCGAGGCCGGGGGTGGTGGTTCCGTTGTAGACACCCACGTCGATGCCCTTCCCCAGGTCGCCCTGACCGGCGTCCGGGGATGCGGAGGCAGCCGCCTTGCCCTTCTTGCTCTTCTTGCCGCCCGCGTCCTTGCCGTCGATGGTGCGGTCGGCCCTGAGCGCGGCCCACAGCTCCGAGGCGTCCGGCTCCACGATGGCGACCCGCGCCCCCTCATAGCGCCACGGGATGGTGACGAACTTGGTGTTGTGCAGGTCGACGTCCTTCAGCGACATCGCGAACGACAGCAGCTTGTCGGCCGAGCCCAGACCGGGGTCCACGGTGAGCGACTTGGTGGCGGCATCGGCGAGGGGGAACAGCTTGGTCGGGGTGAACCCGTCGGCCTTGACCTTCTTGATGAGGCTGGCGACGAACGCCTGCTGGCGCTTGATCCGGCCTATGTCGGAGCCGTCGCCGATGCCGTGCCGGATCCGGACCCAGTCCAGCGCCTGCTTCCCGGAGACCTTCTGCTCGCCCTTGCTGAACAGCAGCGAGCCGCGGCTGGCCCGGTTGGGGTTGAGGTCCTTCTGGTAGATGTCCTGCGGCACGCACACCGGCACCCCGCCCACCACGTCGGTGAGCGCGGCGAATCCCTTGAAGTCGACGACGACGGTGTGGTCCACGCGCAGCCCGGTGAGGTGCTCGACGGTGTTCTGGCTGCAGGCGGGGTTGCCCTCGGCGGTGTTGCCCACGGAGTACGCGGCGTTGAACATCGTGTTCGGCCGCGACTCGGTCCAGCCGCCGTCGGGGAGCTTGCAGGGCGGGATGGTGACCAGGGTGTCCCGGGGGATGGACACGGCGAGGGCGTGCCGATGGTCGGCGTAGACGTGCAGCAGGAACGCGGTGTCGGAGCGGCCGATGTCGTCCTTGCTGCCGCCGCCGAGCGCGTCGTTGCCGCCCACGCGCGCGTCGGAGCCGATGACCAGGACGTTCTCGCCCTTGGACGAGCCGGCCTCGGGCCGGTTGTCGGACAGGCCGTCGGCGCCGAAGGTGTTGATGTTGCCGTTGAGCTTCAGATAGAGCCAGCCCAGACCCGCCGTGCCGAGCACCACCAGGGACAGCGCCATGACGAGGGCCGTCCGTCCGCGACTGCGTCCGCCGCGGCCGCCGGAGGCGCGGCGGCGGGAGCCGCCCCGGCGCTGGGGCGGGACGCCCTTGCTCCGGCGGCGCGAAGGAGCGGTCTTGTGGCTGGTCGTCATGCGCGCACCCTCATCCGTCGTACTCGTACAGAGGGGACGACTGACCCCACCCAATGGTTGTACGTTTGCGCAATGTAGCAATAGTCGATGAGGGGGATCCGCGACGGGGTGTGCGGCCGGCCCGCACCCCGATCCGGCGGGACGGTCAGGGACTGGCCACGTCGAAGCCGTATCGCAGGGGCTCGCCCTTCACGCGCGGGTCGCGGCGGTAGACGTACACCGCCTCCACGCGTACGCCGTCCCGCGACGCCTCCGCCTGACAGGGGAACGACACCTGAAGCACCCACGGCCGCCCGGCGACCTTGACCCGCATACCGTCCGCCGGCCCGCCCGCGAGCACCGCGGCCTCCCGCCCCATCACGCCACCACCAGATTCCATGGGGACAGTTTAAGGGTTGCGCAATTGTTGACCCGAGGGGAATTCCCGCCCACCGGGGCTTCGGGGCGGGGAGCCGTCGGACCCATGATCCGCCATCCCCCTTGCCCCGCTGGCGAATTGGGGACCTGACCGGGGAAGATGGGCGGCGTGAGTCATCCTGCCGACATCGTCATGGTCTTCGACCGGGACGAGGAACTTGCCGTCTTCCCCTCTCTCCGGGCCGCGGAGGACGGGCTGGAGGCCATGGACGTGGTGGACGGGGAGTACACGGCCTTCACCGCCGAGGGGCGCCTCGTCGACCTGCGCGCCCCGGACGGCGAGGAAGGCCTGGTCCTGGCCGCGCTCACCGACGAGGACGGCCGGAAGGACCTGGAGCGCCACCTGGCCCGCTTCTGGGCCCGCCGTCCCGGCCGAGCCCCGCTGGGCCCCGAGGACACCGCCCGCCTCCTGCTGGTCGGCGGGCCACGGGCCACGGGCCGCGGACCACGCCGGCTCCGGAACCCGTTCCGGCGCGGTCGCGCGCCGCACTCCTGACGGGACGGCGGACGACCACGATGACAGCACGTTCCGCGCGGCCGGGGCCGCGGGCCCACTCACGCGTGCCGCGGAACGGCGATTCGCCGCCGGCACCGGAGCGCCGCGCCCCGATGGACCGCTCCCGCAGCTCTACGGTTGCACACATGCGCAATTCACAGAGTGTCCGTGCGGAGAAGCGCGTGCCGGGCGCCCAGGCCGCCCCGTCGGCGCGTGGACGCCGGCAGGCCCCTCCGCCGGCCCCGGATCCGGCGGGCCGGCCGCGCGGCGGGCGTGCGGGGCGGGTGCCCGGCCCCTCCACGCTCCCGCGCCGCGCCCTCGCGCGGCTGCGGCGGGCCTGGGACCGGCCGCTCACCGGCTACTACCTGGTGGCGGGCAGTGCGGCGCTGATCGCCGGCCTGGGGCTGGTGATGGTGTTCTCCTCCTCGCAGATCCAGGCGCTGCGCTCCGGTCTGCCGCCGACCTACTATCTGCGTCGGCAGATCATGGCCGCGGTGATCGGCGCGGTGCTGGCGGTGCCGGCCGCCCGTATGTCGGTGAAGACGCACCGGTGGCTGGCCTATCCGCTGCTGGCCGGGTCCGTACTGCTGCTGGCGCTGGTGCAGGTGCCGGGGCTGGGGCGGACCGTCAACGGCAACACCAACTGGCTCGACCTGGGCGGACCGTTCGTGCTCCAACCCAGCGAGTTCGCGAAGGTCGCGTTCGTCGTATGGGGCGCGGACCTGCTGGCCCGCAAACAGCAGCACAAGCTGCTGGGCCAGTGGAAGCACCTGCTCGTGCCGCTGGTGCCCGGTGCCTTGCTGCTGCTGGGGCTGATGATGCTCGGCGGGGACATGGGGACCGCGGTCATCCTGTGCGCCGTGCTGTTCGGTCTGCTGTGGCTGGCCGGTGCGCCGCTGCGGCTCTTCGGGGCCGCCCTGACGGGCACGGCGCTCCTGGCCACCGTACTGATCATGACCGCCCCGCACCGGGTGTCGCGGTTCGCCTGCCTTGGCGCGAGCGACCCGGGCCCGAGCGACCAGTGCTGGCAGGTGGTGCACGGCCTGTACGCGCTGTCGACGGGCGGCCTGTTCGGCAACGGAATCGGCGCCAGCGTGGAGAAGTGGGGCCAACTGCCCGAGCCGCACACCGACTTCATCTTCGCCGTCACCGGGGAGGAACTGGGTCTGTTCGGCACCCTGTCCGTACTGGCCCTGTTCGCCGCGCTGTTCGCGGGCGGGCTGCGCATCGCCACCCGCCGCAACGACCCATTCGTCCGCCTGGCGACCGGCGGCATCGTCACCTGGCTCGCGGCGCAGACCTTCATCAACCTCGGCGGCGTCCTGGGGCTGGTGCCCGTCGCGGGCGTGCCCCTGCCCCTGTTCTCCTACGGCGGCAGCTCGCTGATCGCCACCCTGTACGCCGTGGGGCTCCTGCTCGCCGCCGCCCGCGGCGAACCCGCTGTGCGTAAGGCGCTGGAGGGTCGATGGCGCCGGGTTCGCTCGACCCTGCCGCGCCTCCCCGGGCGCCGCCGCTGAGACTCTGCGGTCAGGCGGACAGCGGGCGTTGCAGACGGAGGCCCTGGAGTATGCCCACGGCGATCCAGCCGGCGAACATCGACGAGCCGCCGTAGCTGACGAACGGCAGCGGCAGTCCGGTGACCGGCATGATGCCGAGGTTCATGCCGATGTTCTCGAACGCCTGGAAGGCCAGCCAGGCCACGATGCCGGTCGCGACCACCGTTCCGTACAGGTCGGGGCAGGCGCGGGCGATGCGCAGCGCACGCCACAGCACCACGCCGAGCAGGGCGATCAGCGCCCCGGCGCCCAGGAAGCCCAGCTCCTCCCCCGCCACGCTGAAGACGAAGTCGGTCTGCTGCTCGGGCACGAACTGCCCGGTGGTCTGCGCTCCGTGGAACAGCCCCTGGCCCAGCAGGCCGCCGGCCCCGATGGCGATCCGGGCCTGGCTGGTGTTGTAGCCGACCCCGGACGGGTCGAGGGCGGGATCGGCGAACGCGGCGAACCGGTTGATCTGGTACTGGTCCAGCAGGTGCAGTTGCCACACCGCCACCGCACCCAGGACTCCGGCCGCGAGCAGCCCGGTGACCCAGCGCGCGGAGGCACCGGAGGCGAGCAGCACCCCGAGCACGATCACGCCGATGCCCATGAACTGCCCGAGGTCCGGCGTGAGCAGGACCAGCAGGGCGGGCACGCCGGCCACCGCCAGGGACTCCAGGACGCTGCGGCTGTCCGGGCTCGGCCGGTCACCCGTGTCCACCTTGGTGGCCAGCAGCACGGCCATGGCCAGCACGATGGCGACCTTGACGAACTCCGCCGGCTGGATGGACATCCCGCCGATCATGATCCAGCGGCGCGACCCGTTGATCGTGGCGCCCAGCGGCGTCAGCACCGCGAGGACCAGCAGGAGCGTGACGCCGTACAGGAGGGGGACGAGGTCCCGGAGCCTGCGCGGGCCCAGCCACATGGTGCCGACGGCCAGGGCGATCCCGATGGCGGTGTTGATCAGATGGCGCGTCAGGAAGGCGTACGGGTCACCCTCGGTCAGCTGGGTGCGGCCGCGGGTCGCGGAGTACACCAGGAGCGCGCCGAGCACCGACAGCGCCAGCGCGGCGCCCAGCAGCGGCCAGTCCAGCCGCCGCAGGACCGAACCGAAGGCCGTGGGCGGCCGCGGTCCCGCGCGCCGGAACGTCCCCCGGACGGCTCCCGGCCCCATGAGCCCGCTCCCGACCTCCATCGCGGCTCTCCTTCGCTCTGGTTCGCTCTGGTTCGCTCTGGTTCGATCCGGCGCACTCCGGTTCGCTCCGGTTCGCTCCGGCCGCGCCCCGGCAGGCTGTCCCGGATCCCGCACGACGCGGAACGCCATCATCGCCCAGTTGCGCAATCCGTTAAGTGAAGCACGCCGAAGGGTTGCGCGCTCACCGGCCCCCGCCCGTGGTCACGCCTGCTCAGCAGGCCCTACGCTGGCCTCTCGTGAAGGACTCCGTGACCACCGACGAAGGCTCCTCGCGGAATCGTCTTCGCGCCGTCTCGTACCGCCGTGTGCCCGCCGTGGCCGGTTACCTGTGCCTGCTCGTGGGCGTACTCGACGTCGCGGGGGCGATCTTCCCGCGTATGCGGCACGGGCGGGTGCACACCCTGGCCGTGGCCCTGCCCGGGGCCGTGTCCACCCTGGCCACCGCCGCCTCGCTGATCGTGGGCGTGCTGATGGTGATGCTGGCGCACGCCCTGCGGCGCCGCAAACGGCGGGCCTGGCGGGCGGTGATGATCCTGCTGCCCACGGGCGCGGCACTGCAACTGCTGCGCTGGCACCAGCATGTGCCCGGCGTCGTCACGGTGCTGCTGTTCGTGCTGCTGCTCGTCGCCCGCCGGGAGTTCTACGCGCTGTCCGACCCGCGCACCCGGTGGCGGGCGGTGTGGAACTTCCTCCTGCTGAGCGCCTTCAGCCTCGGCGCGGGACTGCTGATCGTCGGCGCCCACCCCAGGAAGGTCGTCGCGGCCTCACTGTCCGACCGTATCCAGCACGTCGCCTACGGTCTGATCGGCATCGAGGGACCGGTGCACTACTCCAGCGAGCGCACCAGCGACCTCGTCTACTTCTCGCTCGCCGGGCTCGGCCTGCTGACCGCGGCCACCACCCTCTACCTCGCGCTGCGCCCCTCCACACCCGTACCCGTCCTCGGCGACGACGAGGAGCGGCGGCTGCGCGCCCTGCTGGAACGGCACGGCGAGCGGGACTCGCTGGGATACTTCGCGCTGCGCCGCGACAAGAACGTGCTCTTCTCCCCCACCGGAAAGGCGGCGATCGCCTACCGGGTGGTGTCCGGCGTGATGCTCGCGGGCGGCGACCCGATCGGCGACGTGGAGGCCTGGCCGGGCGCCATCAAGGAGTTCATGGACACCGCCGCCCGGCACGCCTGGGTCCCCGCGGTGATGGGGTGCAGCGAGACCGGCGGCGAGGTGTGGACCCGCGAAGCCGGACTGAACGCCCTGGAGATCGGCGACGAGGCCGTCGTCGACACCGGCGCCTTCACCCTGTCCGGACGGCCGATGCGCAATGTCCGGCAGATGGTCAACCGCATCGAACGGGGCGGCTACAGCTGCCGCATCCGCCGCGTGCGCGACCTGTCCGAGCAGGAGACCGAGCAGATCCGCGCGGCGGCGGCCGCCTGGCGCGGCACCGAGGTGGAACGCGGCTTCTCCATGGCCCTCGGGCGCTTCGGCGAGGCCGGTGACGGCGACTGCGTGGTCGTCACGGCCCACAAGGAGCCGGACGCCGGCGCCCCCGCGCCCGGCGGGGACATCCGCGCGGTCCTGCACTTCGTGCCCTGGGGCCGGGACGGGATCTCCCTGGACCTGATGCGCCGCGACCGCACCGCCGACCCCGGTCTGAACGAACTCCTCATCGTCAAGGCCCTCCAGCAGGCCCCCGGTCTCGGTGTCGGCCGGGTCTCGCTGAACTTCGCGATGTTCCGCGCCGCCCTCGCCCGCGGTGAACGCCTGGGCGCCGGACCGGCCCTGCGCGCCTGGCGCGGCCTGCTGCTCTTCCTCTCCCGCTGGTTCCAGATCGAGTCGCTGTACAAGTTCAACGCCAAGTTCCAGCCCCGGTGGGAGCCGAGGTTCCTGGTCTATCCCACGGCCCGGGACCTGCTCCGCATCAGCCTGGCCGCGCTCCAGGCCGAGGCGTTCCTCAATCTGTCCTGGCCCGCACCGTGGCGGCGGAAGCCGCGGCGGCCGGAGCCCGCGCCTGCCGAGGCGGAGCCCGCCGCGTTCGAACCGCCCGGGGGACCGCCGGTACCCTAGTTGCATGGATGTGCAAGGAAAGGTGTGGGACGCCGAGGCGGCGGACCGGGCGGTGGCGGTGCTCAAGGCGGTGGCGGACCCCTCCCGCTACCGGCTGCTGTGGGCCCTCAGCCACGGTGAACAGCCGGTGAGCGAGCTGGCCCGGATGCTGGACGCCCACGTGGCCGCGACGTCCCAGCACCTGGCCAGACTCCGGGCGGCCGGTCTGGTGACCACGCGCCGGGAGGGCACACGTATCTTCTACCGGGCCGCGGGAGTGCGGCCCCTGCTGGAGGCCGCGCACCTCACGGGCACCGAGGGCGGCGGCCCCGGAACCGGCGGCTCCGGTGGCGAGGAGAGCGCGCTCGCACCCCGGCGGGCCGCCGCCGCCAACCCGGTGCTCTCACGCCGCCCGGCCCTGGGCGGCACCCCATGAGGCGGCGGCCCCGCGGTGCTCAGGCGGGGCACTGGGTGTCCGTGGGTCCGGAGGCGTCGCCGGTGTCGTCGCGGCGGTACTCCTCGGGGCCGGCGTCGTAGGCGTACAACTCGGCGTAGCGGCCCCAGTCGGTGGCCGTCTCCAACTGCTGGTCGACCTGCTCGCTGGTGTAGTGATGGGCCAGCAGATCGCGGAAGAATCCGGCCCGCGCGGTCCCGTCGGCCTTGCCGCGCACGCTGCTGGTGATCACCTTGACCAGCGGCAGCTGGATCGCGGCCCGGGCGAAGATGGTCTTCGACTCCTGGACGTCGGCCCCGGCGAACGCGGTGCCGGTGTCGGTGAGCAGCAGGTCGTCGCCGCTGAACCCGGCGAAACCGAGCAGGTCCAGGGCGTCGACCTGGGGCATGACGTCGTCGACCTCGAGACCGAGGTCGTCGGCGAGACCGGCGAGATCGCAGCGCCCGCCGCGGTGCAGCACCAGCTCCGCCAGGCCCGACAGCCCGTCCACGCTCGCCTGCGGCAGCGGGGTGTTGGCCACCGTCCGCCTCTCCAGGTCGGCCGGTTCCTGGCGGCCGGGGGTGCGGCCCTCCTTCTGCCGGCCGGTCATGGTGCGGTAGACACGGTCGATCATGTCCTCGAAGGCGGCGGAGTTGCGGTCGCGGGGCCGGTCCAGACCGACCTCGAAGACCTCCCGGATGGTGCCGTAGGGGCGGGAGCCGAGCACCACGATCCGGTCGGCCATCAGGACCGCCTCCTCGATGTTGTGGGTGACCAGCACGATGGCCCTGGTGGGGAACTGGCCGGACTCCCACAGCTCCATCAGCTCGCCGCGCAGGTTCTCCGCCGTGAGCACGTCCAGGGCGGAGAAGGGCTCGTCCATCATCAGCACGTCCGGCTCGACGACCAGCGCGCGGGCGAAGCCGACGCGCTGGCGCATGCCACCCGACAGTTCCTTGGGATAGGCGGACTCGAAGCCGTCCAGGCCGATCAGGTCGATGGCCAGGCGGGCGGCCTCGGCGCGCTCCACGGGGTGCACACCCTTGGCCTCCAGGCCGAGTTCGACGTTCTGCTGCACGGTCAGCCAGGGCAGCAGCGCGAAGGTCTGGAACACCATCGCCGTACCGGGGTTGGCGCCGGTCAGCGCGGCGCCCTTGTAGCTGACGGTGCCGGAGCTGGCCGGGACGAGTCCGGCCATACAGCGCAGCAGCGTCGACTTGCCCGAGCCGGACTTGCCCAGCAGCGCGACGACCTCACCGGCGCGGATCTCGAGGTCGATGCCGGAGAGCACGGGCAGTTCGCCGTCGGCGCCCGCGTACGACTTCGTCAGGCCGACGGTCTCCAGCAGCGGTTCGCCGTCGGCCGGGCGGGTGTTCTCGGTGGCCGGAAGGGTGTTCATCGCCATGGCAGGTCCAAGCTGTGGGGTGCGGAGTACGGATGGGGCCCGGTGTGCGGACGGGAGGGGATCACAGGGAGTACCGGGTCTCGGCCAGCCGGTACAGCGGCCGCCAGAGGAAGCGGTTGAGGCAGACCACGTAGACGCTCATCACGACCACGCCGGCGATCAGTCGGGGATGGTCGCCCTGCTCCGTGGCGCGGGCGATGTAGGCGCCCAGGCCGGTGGCGGTGAGCGTGGTGCCGCCGAAGGTGACGACCTCGGCGACGATGGAGGCGTTCCAGGCGCCGCCGGAGGCGGTGATGCCGCCGGTGACGTAGGAGGGGAAGATGCCGGGGATGATCAGCCGCCGCCAGCGCTGCCGGCCTCTCACCCCGAGGTCGTCCATGGCCTCGCGCAGGTCGGTGGGGATCGCCATGGCGCCGGCGATGGTGTTGAAGAGGATGTACCACTGGGCGCCGAGCGCCATCAGGAAGATGCCGCCGATGTCGATGCTCAGGCCGGTCCTGATGAAGAACCACACCGCCAGCGGGAAGAGGAAGTTCGCCGGGAACGAGGCCAGCACCTGCACCACCGGCTGGGCGATCCTCGTCAGCCTGGGCGAGAAACCGATCTTCACGCCGATCGGCACCCACACCACCGTGGCCACGGCGACCAGGACGGCGACGCGGGCCAGGGTGGCGAGCCCGAGCAGCAGCGGTTCGCCGAACACGCCCAGGCCTGTGTGGTCGTACAGGTAGAGGCAGAGGTCGACCAGGCCCCAGACGATCAGCCCGCCCGCCACCAGGGCGAAGGCGACGTCCCCGGCGCGCTGCCTGCCCCGCTGCACCACGAGGGGCCGGTCGTCGGTGCCGAAGACGCGCCCGGCCCTGCTCAGCGCCCGGCCGGCCGGGCGCAGCAGGCGGCCGGCGAGCCGGGGCCAGTCGGAGCGGCGCAGGAAGTCCAGGACGACCGACCGCTGGACCTCGCCGGCCTCGGACTGCTCGATCTTGAACTTCTCCGCCCAGGCGGTCAGCGGCCGCCAGAACAAGAAGTTCACCCCGATCACCATGACCGCCATGGTGAGGATGGCGCAGCCGACCTTGGTCAGGTCGCCGTCGGCGATCGCGGCCCCGGCGTAGGAGCCGACCCCGGGCAGGGCGTAGTCGGTGTGGCCGAGGGTGACCGCCTCGGAGGCGACGAGGAAGAACCAGCCGCCGCCGAAGCTCATCATGCCGTTCCAGACCAGGCCGATCATCCCGGCGGGCAGCTCCACCTTCCAGAACCGCATCCACCGGGTGAAGCCGAACGACCGTGACAGCTCGTCCAGTTCGCGCGGCAGCGAGGTGAGGGAGTGGTAGAAGCCGAACGTCATGTTCCACGCCTGGGAGGTGAAGATGGCGAAGATCGCCGCACACTCCAGGCCGAGCATCGAGCCCGGGAACAGGGCGACGAACCCGGTCACCGCCACCGTCAGGAACGCCAGCACCGGCACGGACTGAAGGATGTCCAGCGCCGGGATCAGGATCCGTTCCAGACGGCGGCTCTTGGCGGCGGCGTAGGCGTAGCCGAAAGTGAAGGCCGTGGACAGGGCCAGGGCGACGAACATGCGCAGCAGCGAGCGGGCGGCGTCGTAGGGCAGCTGGCCGACACCGGTGTCCACCTGCGCGGACTGGCTGGTGGAGAACGAGAGCGTGATCCCTTTCCCCACCCGCAGGGTGACGTACAGCAGTACCACCACCGCGGCGGCGACGACCAGGTC
Organism: Streptomyces sp. 6-11-2; assembly: GCF_006540305.1. Classification (GTDB taxonomy): domain Bacteria; phylum Actinomycetota; class Actinomycetes; order Streptomycetales; family Streptomycetaceae; genus Streptomyces. Next base: position 752,952 of record NZ_BJOR01000001.1, read on the forward strand.
CACCCAGGTCATCCGGGTAAGACCGCCGGCGAACCGAGCGGGGAACGAGGCCCGCGACCGCGTGGCGGGCGCACTCGTCCGGAACGACATCACAGGCACCTCCAACCGCGCTCCGCCCGGACTGCGGCACATGGACGCCCTGGTGGGAGCGCACCGCGAGGCGGCGGCACTCGCACCAGGGCAGGCATGACAGGGTACGGCGAGAAAGCGGCGAAAAGAGAAGAAGGAGAGAAGAGGGGAAGAAGAAGGAAGAAAGAGAAGAGGAAGAAGAAAGCGGACGACCGGGGCGGCGGTCAGAGACTGCCGGAGAGGCCGCTCGGACTGGGTGGGTCGATGTCCACGAGTGCCTCCGTTCAGCCATGCGGTTCCGTCGGGGAGCACGGGCCTCGCGCACGGCGCGACAGGCGGGTGCCGACAGGTAGTGTGCCGCTTATTGCGTCGATGCGCAAATAGTGCGGTCCTGGCGGATGTCCTCGCCGCACACCCTCGCCGGGCCGGCCATGTCCCCCAGCCGCGAGATCGGCACGGACACCCTGCGCGCTACCGGCTGGTCGCCAGGATCCTGATCGTCACCAGGATCGTCGAGCGGGCGCTCGGCCACGGGCCCCGTCAACGGCGCCCCCACGGCTCGACCTCGCGCCGCCTCTCGCTGTCGCATCGGGCCGGTTCAGGTGCCGGGCCGCCCCGCGGATGCCCAGGCGGCGTACTCCTGGCGGACGTAGTGGCGGCGACCGGGTCCGAGCGTGATCGCGTCGGGCTGATGCGGCCCGGCCACCAGGTCGGGTCGGCGGCGATCGTGCCGCAGGAGCTGTTCGGCGGTTTGCGCGGCGGCGCCGACCGGGCCGGGGTCGGGGCTCTCCAGGGCCATACGGTCCATGAGGGCAGCCCGGCGCAGCAGCCGGGCGCGTTCGGCGACCGCGGCGTCGACCGGCGGGCCGTTGACGGTCCTGGCCTGGCGGCCGTCGCGCTCGGCCCCGAGGGCAAGCACCTGGTGCATTTCGCGGCGCAGGTCGGGCGCGTTCGCGTACGCCTCGTGCGGGCGCGGGGCGTCGATGCCCTCGCCGGTGTTCGGGGCGACGCCCTCCCCCGATACACCGCGGCGGGCGCCGCAGCGTGCACACGGCACCGTGTCGTGGTCCAGGTCACCCTGGTCGAGGGCCGGTGGGTTCGCCGGGGACCGTACGGGCCCCCGGGCCGGCGCCGGACAGTCGTCGACGGGGCACGGCTCGTGGGTCGCGAAGGCCCACTCGCGGAGGCCCTCGGGTGACCCTGCGCCGCGGCGGCCCCCGGTGACCGGCAGGCGACGCATCGCCTCGGCGCCCGGCCCGGCGAAGGGCGGCGGCTCGCACGGGAACTCGGGACCGGTCATGCCGAGCACCTCAGGCAGGCGCGGACTTCGCGTCCGCCGCGCGTCTGGTGGACCTCGGTCGACTGGGCGAGGTACTGGACGATGCCGGTGCCGCGGCCGTGCTCGTCCGGGGCGATGTCGGGGCGACGGCGCTCCACGGCCGTTCCGGAGTCACTGACCACGATGTGCAGGGCGCCGTGGTCGAGGACGAGCCGCAGGGTCATGCGCTCGCGGCCGTACCGGGCGGCGTTGGCGGCGAGTTCGTCGACGATGAGAACGGCGGAGTCCCGCTCGCTCTCCGGGACGCACCAGGTCTCCAGCAGATCGGCCGCGAAGTGACGGGCGGCGGAGACGTGTGCCTCCTGCGCGGGCAGGGCGAGCAGCGCCTCGTGGCGGCAACGCCGGGAGACCGGTGGGCTCAGGCGGGGGGAATCGGTTACGAACATGGTCTTCTGACTCTTCTGTGCATGTGCGGAGACCGGAATCCGGAGACCGTCGACGCGTTCGAGGGGCGGTCGGTGTGCCGGATCCTGCATCGGGGCGTTCACTCAGTTCCACGGCCGGCGCCCGCCGAACGGTTCGAGCGATTCGCGCCTTTCGCTCCCTGGCCGTTGGGCGACCGGCGACCGGGAGCGTGCACACCCCGACTGCGCACTCACGTGTCAAGTCGACCAAGCACCGGCATCCTTCGCGGGAACTGACGGCGAGGGCGACGAAGCGGTGACGCCGGTGGCGGGATCGCGCCCGGAGAAGGTGCGCGACGGAGCCGGCATGGCCGGTCCGGGCCCCGTGGCCTTTCCGCGGAGCGATCCGGATCGGTCCTTGGGCCACGCTTTCGGGAGCTCCAGGGCATAGAACGATCACTGCTCATATGCATCGCCTCGCCTTGTGACGCACCGCACAGAGTGGCGACCCTCCGTAAGCGCCGCCAGGGCCGCGCGCGCCGGAACGCCGGAGGGACGGTCGATCTGCGGCGACCCAAAGAAAGTGTCGCGAAAAGTGCGTATCGACCGAACCGCACGCCCCCGCCGCCCGTGGAGTCAGACAAAGGCCGACATACGCGACACCTGTCGTCCACACCCCAAGCCGTTCTCGGCTCGGGGACGGGGAACTGCCCTTTGCCACCCGCGACTTCGCTTCGCTTGCGCGCACTCGGCAGACGCAGTCCCCATCTCAACCTGATCGTGAGGAACGAACAGCATGTACCCGCACCTTCGTACACCAGGCCGGCGATCACGCGCTGCGGCTGGGCTCGCCGTCGCCACCGTCGCCACCGTCGGCGCGCTGGGGCTCCTGAGCGCATGCGGCCAGTCGTCGCACTCCTCGTCCCCCCATGCCGGTGCCATCACACCGGGACAGGGTCAGCACCAGACGGCCGGCATGCCCGGCGCCTCCGGACCGGGACACGCGGCGGGCTCCGCTCCCGGCGCCTCCCCCATGCCCAGCATGACCATGCCCATGAGCCCTCCGAGCACCAGTAAGCCGACCGCGCCGGTGGCCGGGAACGCCGTGGCGATAAAGAACTTCGCATTCGCCCCGGCCACGCTGAAGGTCAAAGCGGGCACCACGGTGACCTGGACCAACCAGGACACCGACGCCCACACCGTCACCAGCACCGGATCGGGCGGCCCGCTGCATTCGGCCGCCCTGGCCACTCACGCCACGTACAGCCACCGGTTCACACAGCCCGGCACCTACCACTACCTCTGCACCATCCATCCGTTCATGACCGCCACCGTGGAGGTGACCCGATGACCGAGTACCACGACCCTCACCAGGGATCACCGCTCGGTGGCAACGAACCGCCCGTACCCGAACACGGCATGTCCCGGCGCCAACTCCTCCGGCACGCGGGGTGGTTCGGCGGGGCCGTGGTGCTGACCGTGGCCGGCGGAGAAGTGATCAGTCACATCGCCGACAGCCGCGGCACCGCCGGGACCACCGCCGGAACCGCGGCTGCGGGAGCCGGCACGACGACGAGCGGCGCACTGCGGTTCGTGCAGGTCTCCGACAGCCACATCGGCTTCCAGGGGCCGGCGAACATGGACGTGGCCGGCTCCTTCTCCGAAGCGATCCGCCAGGTCAACTCACTGGGTTTCCGGCCCGACTTCGTCATGCACAGCGGCGATCTGACCCACCTGTCCACGTCTTCGCAGTTCGACCAGGTCAGGCAGATGATGACGGGGATGCGGACCGACCGCGTCTTCACCGTGCCCGGCGAGCACGACTCCATAGGCGACGCAGGACGCGCCTACCGGCGGACCTTCGGCAAGGGCACGCTGGGCGACGGCTGGTACAGCTTCGACACCCACGGCGTGCACTTCATCGCGCTGGTCAACACCCTGAGCCTGGAGAAGCTCGGTCATCTCGGCAACGAGCAGATCGAGTTCGTCCGCAGGGACCTCGCGGGACTGCCGCCGGACACGCCCATCGTGGTCTTCAGCCACATCCCCCTGTTCGCCATGTACCCGCAGTGGGGCTGGAGCACGGACGACGCCTTGCGCGTCATCGCCCTCCTGCGCCGCTTCTCCTCCGTGACCTGTCTCAACGGGCATGTCCACCAGCTGTTCACCAAGACGGACGGCAACATCACCTTCCACTCCGCCACCACCACGGCCTATCCGCTGCCCAAGCCCGGCCGGGCCCCCGCCCCGACTCCGCAGGTCGTACCCGCCCGGCAGCTCAAGGACGCACTCGGCATCCGCACCGTGGGCTACCGGCAGGGCGACCGGAACCTGGCGATCAAGGACGAGAGGCTGGCATGACCCTCGGAAGGCTCCTCGCCCCTGCCCTGCGTGTCGCGATCGCCGCCACGCTCGCCGGGAGCGGATACATCCACGCCCGCCTCTACATCGACGAGTACCGCTTCATCCACGTCGTGGGCCCCCTGTTCCTGCTCCAGGCGAGCGTCTCCTTCGCGGTCGCCGCGCTGCTGCTGATCGGGATGCCACCGCTGCTCAGGCTCGCCGCCGCGGGTGTGGCGCTGGGCGCCCTCGGCGGCTTCGCCGCCTCCCGCACCGTGGGCGTCTTCGGATTCACCGAACACGGCCTGCAGCCCGCTCCACAGGCCCTGCTCAGCATCCTGGCCGAAACCGCCACGCTGCTGCTCCTCGCCATCCGGCAGGCAACCGTGACCAGGCAACACCGCGCTGCCCGGCCTCCGCTCGGGGCACCCGCCTGGGACTGGGGCACTACCCGCACACCGCCCAGGTGACCACCGCGAAGCCGCCCGGAATGCCGAACCCCTGGACGTTCCCGGAACCAAGGAGTATCCACCCCATGCCACCGCAACCGCGCCCCGCAACCGCCGGGCCGAGTCCACGCCTGCGTGAACTGAGGGATACCGTGCGCGCCGTGCTCGGCCTGGACGACGACACCGCCGTCATCATCCGCCAATTCACGTACACCGAACCCGGCCACCCACCGCTGGAAACCGTCGTCAGCGTGCTGCCCATGGACGGCGAGGCCCACCGCTGGACACTCCACCGCCCCGCCGACCGCATCACCGAGCGCGACCTTCGGGCCGCCCTGCTCCACCACCGGCCGAACCGACCGGAACCGTGCTGCCGCCCCGCGGTGTGAGGTCGGGCGGTGTCACGGCGGGCAGGAAGGCGGTCGCGGCGAAGTGGCGGCGCTGGACATCCCAGCGGTGGCTGACCGGCCCCAACGCCGTGCCCGGCTTCGCGAACCCGCGCAGACGGCGGCTCCTCCGCAAGCTCGGGTGCTCCACCGCCCGCGTCACGAGCCTCGTCCGAGCCGCCCTCTGCCTGTGTCTGGGCGGCTCGGACCCAGGTGGGGAAAGGCTGCGGTCGGGGGCCCCGGGCCCGGGTGTCACGCGTCGCGCCGGCGCACCGCCCACCAGCCGGCCAGCAGCGCGGCCGCCGCCCACAGCGCCGTCACCGCGAGCCCCGTCCAGGGGCCGAGGCCGCCCGCCGCCTCTTGGTGCAGGACCTGCTGTCCGGCCCGGTCCGGCAGATAGCGGGACGCGCCCTCGGCGATGTCCCCGATCACGAAGGACACGATCAGGATGAACGGGATGAGCAGGCTGAGCACAGCGACGGCGCTGCGCAGCAGCAAGGTGAGTCCCGCCGCGAACAGGGCCATCAGGGCGAGGTAGATCCCGGCGCCGACGCAGGCCCGCAGCGCCCCCGGCGTGCCGAGGCCGATGGCGTACTCCCCCAGGAACGCCTGGCCCACGAAGAAGGTGGTGAATCCGGTCGCGAGCCCCACGGCGAGGGCGGCGGCACCCACGACCGCCGTCTTGGCCGCGCAGAGCAGGCCCCGGCGCGGCACGGCCGACAGGGAGATCCGCAGGGCCCCGCTCGCGTACTCGGACGAGACGGCGGTGGCCCCGAACGCGATGGCGGCGATCTGCGCGAAGTTGATCGCGTAGAAGGCTCCGAAGAGCAGGTCCTCGCCGCCCATGGCCTCCGCTTGGCCCACGGTGGAGTAGACGAGCAGGGTGATGGCCAGGGTGGCGGCGAAGACCGCGACGAGCGAGCCGAAGCTCGCCCGGACCGACCGGATCTTGATCCACTCGGAGTGGAGAACGGCGGTGACGGACATGGTCACACCTCCTGCGGGGTGGTCGGGGACGCGGCGGCCGCGGCGGCGAACTCGGCCTCGCCGGTCGTGAGGGCGAGATAGGCCTGCTCCAGGGAGGCCCGTTCGTCGCTGAGTTCGAGAACCGGGATGCCTTCGCGGGCGGCGACGGCTCCGACCTGCTCGGCTCTGGCGCCGTCGACCACCAGCGGGCCGCCGTCGCCGTCCGCCACCGTGTATCCCTCGGCCAGCAGCACGGCCCGCAGCCGGGCGGGCGCGCCGGCACGCACCCGGACGCGCGGGTGGCTGTGCTGTGAGATGAAGTCCTCCATGGGGGTGTCGGCGAGGAGCCGGCCCCGGCCGAGCACGACGAGATGGTCGGCGAAGGCCGCGGTCTCGTTCATCAGGTGGCTGGAGACCAGGACCGTGCGGCCTTCCCCAGCCAGCCGGCGCAGCAACTCGCGGATCCAGACGATCCCTTCCGGGTCGAGGCCGTTGGCGGGTTCGTCCAGCATGAGGACGGGCGGGTCCCCGAGGAGCGCGGCGGCGACGCCGAGGCGCTGGCGCATGCCGAGGGAGAAGGTGCGGATGCGGCGGCCGGCCACGGAGGCGAGACCGGTCTCCTGGAGCACCTCGTCCACGCGGCGGGCCGGGATGCGGTTGCTGACGGCGAGGAAGCGCAGCTGGTCGCGGGCGGTACGGGAACCGTGGGCCGCCTGCGCGTCCAGCAGCGCGCCGACGGTGCGCAGGGGCTCGCCCAGGGCCGCGTACGGGCGGCCGCCCACGGTGGCGGAGCCGGCGGTGGGGCGGTCGAGGCCGAGGACGAGCCGCATGGTGGTGGACTTCCCGGCGCCGTTGGGGCCGAGGAACCCGGTGACCCGGCCCGGTTCGACGGTGCACGTCAGACGGTCGAGGGCCCGGGTGCCGCCGTACTCCTTGATGAGGCCTCGCACGTGGATGCTGTTCATGACCTCAGCGTGGCCGCGCGGGCGGGTGCCTGGCCTCCCCCGCGGGAGGAGACCGCCTCCCCCGTGCGGGGGAGCCGACGGTCCCGCCCGCACTGCCAGGATGGCGGCATGCCAGGCCTGCTGTCGCCGCTGACGCGTGCGGTCACCTACACCCGTTGGCTCCACCTGCTGGTGGGGGCGATCGTGCCGTTCGTCTGCGCCATGGTCTACCCGGGCCTGGTCGCCCCGACGCCCGGCGACTGGGCACTGATCGCGGTCCTTCCCGTCCCGCTGGTCCTGGCCGCGGCCATGGTGCCCTCGATGCGCCGCGCGGAGGGTCTCCAGGCACGGCTGATGCTGTTCCCCGGACCGCACGCGCGGGTGCGGAGCGACGAGGATCCGGAGGTTTCCGCAGCGCCGTCCACCTCATGGACCGACCGGGTCAGAACGGGTGCCTGGATGGTGCTGCGCATGGAGGCGGGGCTCGCGGTCGCCCTGGTGTCGGGCCAGTTGATGGCGCTCTCGCTGTCGCTCGTCGGCGGAGCCTTCGGGGATCCCAGCGTCGCCGACCCGCTCCTGCAGGTTCCCGGGCACGGCTGGTGGTGCGCCCTCCTCGTACCGGTGCCCGTGCTGGTACTGCTCGCGGTGGCCGCCGGAGCGGGTGCTCTCATGGCCCAGGCCGCCCGCCGCCTGCTCGGGCCGTCGGTCAGGGAGCGTCTGTCGGAGCTGGAGGAACGCACCGAGCGGCTGCTGGAACGCAACCGGATCGCGCAGGAGCTGCACGACTCCCTCGGCCACGCGCTGACGCTGGCCGTGGTCCAGGCGGGTGCCGCACGGGCGGCCGCCGACCCGGAGTTCACCGACCGGGCGCTGGAGGCCATCGAGGAGACCGGCCGGGCCGCGCTGGAGGACCTGGAGCAGGTCCTGCTCATGCTGCGGGACACGGGACGGCCGGCCGGCCCCCGTCCCGCGCTCGGTGAGGCGGACCGGTTGCTGGAATCCGCGCGGTCCTCGGGCGCGCGGGTCGACGCCGAAGTGACCGGGCCGCTGGAGGACGTGCCCGGGCCCGTCTCCCGCGAGGGCTACCGGATGCTCCAGGAGGCGCTCACCAACGTGCTGCGGCACGCGGGGCCCGTCCACGTGCGCGTGCGCATCGCCGTGGAACAGGCACGACTGCGGCTGGAGGTGCGCAATCCGCTGACCGGGACGACCTCGGCGGCCGGCGCGGGTGGCGGCCGCGGGCTGCGCGGGATCCGTGAGCGGGCGGCGCTGCTCGGCGGCGAGGCCAAGGCGGGGCAGGACGACGGCTGGTGGCTGGTGCGCGTCGACCTGCCGCTGCGGTGATCTACGCTGACCGGATGCCGATCACCGTTCTCCTCGTCGACGACGAACCGCTCGTACGGGCGGGCCTGCGCGCCGTGCTGGAGGCGCAGCCGGACATCGAGGTGGTGGGCGAGGCGGCCGACGGGGCCGCCGTGATCCCCCTGGTGCGGCAACTGCGCCCCGACGTCGTCGCGATGGACGTGCGGATGCCGCTGATGAACGGCATCGAGGCCACCCGGGCCGTGCTGCGCACCGTGCCGGACCCGCCGAAGATCGTGGTGGTGACGACCTTCGAGAACGACGAGTACGTGTACGGGGCGCTGCGCGCGGGCGCCGACGGCTTCCTGCTGAAGCGGGCGCGGCCGGCGGAGATCGTGCACGCGGTACGGCTGGTGGCCGCGGGCGACTCGCTGCTGTTCCCGGCGGCACTGCGGGAGTTGGCCACCCGGTACGGCGAGGACCACGGCAACGCCGCGGCCCGGACGGCCATGGAGCGCGCCGCGCTGACCGAGCGGGAGGAACAGGTGCTGCGCCTCATGGCGCGCGGCCTGTCGAACGCGGAGATCGCCGCGCGCCTGGTGGTGGGGACGGAGACCGTCAAGTCCCATGTGAGTTCCCTGCTGGCCAAACTCGGCGCCCGCGACCGCACGCAGGCGGTCATCGCGGCGTACGAGTCCGGGTTCGTCGCGCCGGGTTGAGTCCGGGGCGGGTGGGCGGTCCCGGGCTTCGCCGCCTCACGGAACCTGCTCCTGGCGGCGAAGTCCGGGACGCCAGCGGTCACGGGGTGAGGTAGGCCTCCACTTCACTGAACTGGCCCGCCGGCCAGCCGGTGTTGGCGCTGACCGTCAGGCGCAGCCAGCGGAGGTTGGTGTTGCCCGGCAAGGACACGGTGGCCGTGTTGCCGCTCGCCGGGTCGAAGCGGTAGCCCTGGGAGCCGACGACGGTCGAGTAGGACGAGCCGTCGGTGCTGCCCTGCACGGTGATCGTCTGGGTGCGGGCGCCCCAGGCCGACGACGGCGGCAGCTTCAGCACGAGTCGGCGTACGGCCTGGTTCGAGCCCAGGTCGACCGTCAGGGACTGCGGGAAGGCGTTGTTGGTGGACTCCCAGTAGGTGTTGGCGTTCCCGTCCACCCCGTTGCCCGGGGTGTAGACGTCCTGGGAGCCGGTGGCGGTGGCCGGGCGGCCCTTGGCGAGGTTGCGGCTCGGGTCGGGATCGGGGTTGCCCTGGCCGGGCTTGGGCCAGGTCGAGCAGTCCGACCAGGTGGATGTCCAGCCGGAGTTGCCGCCGCCGTCGGTCAGCGCGAAGCTGCCCGAGTTGGCCGGATAGGGGCAGTTGTAGATGCCCGCCGCGCCCACGCCGGTAGCGGTCACGCCCCGGAAGGTGGCCGCGCCCTGCGCCTCGGCCTGGACGACGACCGTGCCGGTGTTCTTCACGGTCGCGCCGTCGACGGTGACGCCCCTGACCGGGTACCCGTAGCCTCCGCCCGACACGAACTCGAAGGCGCTGTACGGGCTGTCGGTGATCGTGGTGTTGGCGATGCGGACGGTGGCGTTGATGGCGCTGTCGTAGGAGTCGACGCGCAGCGCGGCCATCGGGTGGTTCCAGTTGGGGTTCATCGCGCCGGCGCGCACCAGCGTGTTGCCGTCGACGGTGATGGTGCCGGCCAGCGGCGAGAAGGGGTCGAGGAACTTCTGGTTGGAGATCGCGATGCCGCTGCCGAGGGCGTTGGTGTCGGAGATCAGGTTGTCCTTCACCGTGATGTCCGTACCGCCGTAGATCGCGATGCCGTTGGCGAGGTTCGGCTGCGAGATGGTGTTGTTCTCGAAGCTGCTGTTGGTGTCCGGCCCGTACAGCGACCACATGGCGAGCGAGTCGTCGCCCTGGTTGCGCAGGAAGTTGTTGCGGACCTTCACGCCCTTGGCGGTGCCGTTGAGGTTGAGGCCGTCGGCGGTGGTGTCGAGGATGCGGCTGTTCTCGACGACGAGGTTGTCGTTGTTGCCGGTCAGCCACAGGCCGACCTTCAGGTGCTGGAGCCACATGCCGGAGACGGAGGAGTTCGGTCCGAGCGAGCCGTTGACGAAGTTGTCGGGGCTGGAGTCGACGCGCTCGGTGACCTCGCCGATGACCGCGAAGTCCTTGATGCGCACGTTCCCCGAGGAGCTGGACTGGTCGATGAAGCGGGAGGCGTGCACGACCGAGTACCAGCTGCCCGCGCCCTGGAGGGTGACGTTCTGGACGCCGCTCAGTGAGGACGTGAGCCGGTAGTCGCCCGGCGGGATCCACACCACGCCGCCCTGCGCGGCGGAGAGGGCGTCCCGGAAGGCCTGGGTGGAGTCGCCCTGGCCGCTGGGGTCGGCGCCCCTGGAGGTGACGGAGACCGATCCGGCCGGCTGGGAGGCGGCCGCGGCTACCTGCTCGAAGTCGGCGACGTCCACGGTGACCTGGACGTTCGCGGCCTCCACGGCGACCTTGTCGCCGGGCTGGACGTTCTGCCCCAGCAGCAACCGGGCGTTGTCGTAGAAGTGGTGCGTCTTGGCGCCGGCGATCCAGCCGGTGTCGACGTAGGAGTACTTCGAGGTGACCGCGAGCGTCTTGCTCAGCCTCGTGCCGTTGACGTACACGTTGAGCGTGCCGGACTGGCCGTCGGGGACGCTGTAGGAGACGTTCACGGCGTTGGCGGCGCGCGGCACGGTGAACTCCACGCGCTGCCCGGTGGCCAACCGGACGGCCTGGCGTCCGGAGGCCTCGGAGGCGAGGGTGCCCTGGGTGTAGTCGGGCCCGATCCTGGTCCCGCTCGTGGTCGCGGACTCGGCCTCGACCGAGGTGAAAGGGAGGGTGGCGCCCGCCGCGGCGTGGGCGGCGGGCGCGCCGAGGGTGACGAGCATGCCGGCGGCGAGGGCGACGCTCGCCCCGATGGCCGGCAGGCGCCGGGCTGATCTGGCCCTGCTGTTCGCGTGCATGTGCTGATCCCTTCGTGGTGGGGGGTACGGGGATAGCGCGGTGCGTCGCGGCGGGCGGGCTGCGCGGACTCAGGCGCGCAGCCAGACCGCCGTGTCCTGCGGGAGACGGCCGGTCTCGTCCAACGGGCCGCTGCTCAGCAGGAGTTCTGTGTGTCCGGGGAGTTCGGCGGGGGTGGCGGCGAGGTTGACGACACAGGTCGTGCCGTCGGCGCGGGTGAAGGCGAGGACGCCTTCGGGGGCGGGCAGCCAGGTCAGGGGGGCGTCGCCGAAGGCCGGGCGGAGGCGGATCGCCTCGCGGTAGAGGGTGAGCATGGAGGAGGGGTCGCTCTGCTGCCGGTCGACGGCGTACACGGGCCAGTCGGCGGGCTGCGGCAGCCACGGTTCCTCGTGGGAGCCGAAGCCGGCGTGGGGCGCGTCGGCCGCCCACGGCAGCGGGACCCGGCAGCCGTCGCGGCCCGGGTCGGTGCCGCCGGAGCGGAAGTGCATCGGGTCCTCGACGCGGTCGAGGGGGATGTCGGCCTCGGGCAGGCCGAGTTCCTCGCCCTGGTACACGTAGACCGCGCCGGGCAGGGCGAGGGACAGCAGCGCGGCCGCACGGGCCCGCCGGGTGCCGAGGGACAGGTCGGTGGGGGTGCCGAAGGCCTTGGCGGCGAAGTCGAAGCCGGTGTCGGCGCGGCCGTAGCGGGTGACCGTGCGGGTGACGTCGTGGTTGCACAGCACCCAGGTGGCGGGTGCCCCCACCGGGGCGTGCTCGGCGAGCGTCGTGTCGATCGAGTCCCGCAGCCGTCCGGCGTCCCAGGGACAGGACAGGAACGAGAAGTTGAAGGCGGTGTGGAGTTCGTCGGGGCGCAGGTAGCGGGCGAAACGCTCCGGGTCGGGCAGCCACACCTCGCCGACGAAGACGCCCTCGTAGGCGTCGGCCACGGCCCGCCAGGAGCGGTAGACGTCGTGGAGTTCGTCGCGGTCGACGAACGGGTGGGGATCGCGGCCCTCGACGAAGTCCGGCAGCGCGGGGTCCTTGGCGAGCAGGGCGGCCGAGTCGATGCGGACGCCCGCGACGCCCCGCTCGAACCAGAAGCGCAGGATGTCCTCGTGCTCCTGGCGGACCGCCCTGTGGGCCCAGTTGAGGTCCGGCTGCTCGGGCGTGAACAGGTGCAGGTACCAGTCGCCGTCGGGCAGCCGGGTCCACACCGGTTCGGTGGAGCCGACGAACTGTGACGGCCAGTCGGTGGGCGGCAGTTCGCCGTGCCGGCCGCGTCCGGGGCGGAAGTGGAACAGCTCGCGTTCCGGGCTGCCCGGCGGCGCGGCGAGCGCGGCGCGGAACCACGGGTGCTGGTCGGAGACGTGGTTCGGTACGACGTCGACGATGGTGCGGATGCCCAGTTCCCGGGCTTCCGAGATCAGCTTCTCCGCCTCGGCGAGGGTTCCGAAGGCCGGGTCGATGGCCCGGTAGTCGGCGACGTCGTAGCCGCCGTCCTTCATCGGCGACAGGTACCACGGGTTGAACCACAGGGCGTCGACGCCGAGTTCGGCGAGGTACGGGAGCTTCGCGCGGACTCCGGCGAGGTCGCCGGTGCCGTTCCCGTCGCCGTCCGCGAAGCTGCGCACGTAGATCTGGTAGATGACGGCGGAGCGCCACCAGTCGGTCCGCTTCCGGGCATGGGTGGGCTGTCCCACAGTGCGTGCCTTTCTGTCGAGGGGGCCGTGTCAGCCCTTGGTGCTGCCGGCGCTGATCCCGGCGATGATGTGCCGCTGGAAGACGAGGAACAGGGCGACCATCGGAATGCTGGCGATCACCATCGCGGCGACCAGCACGGTCAGTTGGATGTTCTGCGACAGCTGGACGAGGGCCACGCTGATCGGCTGCTTGCCGGTGTCGGAGAAGACCATCAGCGGCCACAGGAAGTCCTGCCACACGGCGACCAGGGCGAAGATCGAGACCACGCCGAGGACCGGCCGGGACATGGGCAGCACCACGGACCACAGGATGCGCAGCCGTCCGGCGCCGTCGATCTCGGCGGCCTCCAGTACGTCCCGCGGGAGCTGGTCGAAGAACCGTTTGAGGAGGTAGAGGTTGAAGGCGTTGGCGACGGCGGGCAGCCAGATCGCGAGGGGGTCGTTGAGCAGGCTCGTGTGGATCAGCGGCAGATCGGCGACCGTCAGGTACTTCGGTACGACCAGGGCCTGGGCCGGGACCATGAGGGTGGCCAGGATGCCGCCGAGGACCACCTTGCCGAAGGCGGGCCTCAGCTTGGACAGGGCGTAGGCGGCGGCGGTGCAGAACACCAGCTGGAACGCCCAGGCGCCGGCGGCCTGTACCACCGTGTTCCACAGGTGCTGCGGGAGCTGCATCAGGTCCCAGGCGTCGGTGAAGCCGTCGAGGTGCCAGCGCTTCGGCAGCAGGGTGGGCGGGGTCTGCGCGACCTCGTCCGGCGACTTCATCGCGCCGGTCGCCATCCAGTAGACCGGGAAGAGGAAGGCGAGCGCGAAGAGCAGGACGACACCGGTGAACACGGTCCAGTAGACGGCCTTGCCGCGCGGGCGGGCCAGGACGGCCGGGGAGATCAGGGTCCGGGTGCTCATGCGTCCCCCTCGGAGCGGGTGAGCCGCAGATAGGCGGCGGAGAACCCGCCGAGCAGGACCAGGAGCATCACGCTGAGCGCGCAGGCCCCGCCGAAGTCGTTGTAGAGGAAGGCGTACTTGTAGATGAGGTAGAGGACAGTGACCGTGGCGTTCTCCGGGCCGCCGCCCGTGATGACGAACGGCTCCGTGAACACCTGCATGGTGGCGATGATCTGAAGGAGCATCAGCATCAGGATGACGAACCTGGTCTGCGGGACCGTCACGTGCCGGACGCGCTGGAGGAGGTTCGCGCCGTCCAGTTCGGCGGCCTCGTACAGCTCGCCGGGGATGGACTGGAGCGCGGCCAGGTAGATCAGGACGGTGCCGCCCATGTTGGCCCAGGTCGCCACGATCACCAGGGAGACCAGGGCGGTGTCGGTGCCGTTGGTCCAGTTCGAGGTGGGCAGGTGCAGGAAGCGCAGCGCCTCGTTGGCGAGGCCGGCGCCGGGGTCGTAGAACCACTTCCACAGCAGGGCGCTCACCACCGGCGGGATCATCACCGGCAGATAGACCACGACCCGGAAGAAGGCCTTGGCGTGGCGGAGTTCGTTGAGGACCAGGGCGAGGACGAACGGGACGGCGAAGCCGATGAGCAGGGCCAGCAGCGTGAAGGTGAGCGTGTTGCGCCAGGCCGCCGTGAACTCCGGGTCGTGCAGGACACGGGTGAAGTTCGCGGTGCCGACCCACTCGGGCTCGGAACCCGGCGTGTACTTCTGGAAGGCGATCACGACCGCGCGGATCGCCGGGTACCAGGAGAACAGGGCGAAGCAGACGAGGCCGCCGAGGAGGAATCCGTAGGCGTGGAGCTGGTCGCGCAGTCGCCGCCGCCTCCGGTCCCCTGCCGGGGGCGGCGCCGGGAGGGGGCGTACGGCGACCGCCGGGGCGGATCGCCGCGCTGCCGTCTTCGTCATCGCCGTCAGCTCCGGGCCAGGATGCTGTCGATCTTGCCGGAGGCGTCCTTGAGGAGCTGGTCGATATTGGCGTCCTTCTTGGTGAGGACGGCGGAGACGACGCCGTCGAGGACGGAGTAGATCTGCTGGGCGTTCGGCGGCTCGATCTTCAGCTGGAGGTTCTTGTTGCCGTCGAGGAAGGCCTGGTAGTTCTCCACCGGGACGTTCGCGTTGGCCTTCTTGACCTCCTGGTCCTTGGCGTCGGCGGCGCCGGTGAACAGGCGCGGCTCGGGCAGGCCGACCGGGCCGTCGTTCTTCTTGGCGCGGGCGTAGTCACCGAGGAAGCCGGAGCCGGGGGTGAGGAACATGTGGTCGAGCCACTTGAGGCCGGCGCGGATCTGCTCGGGCGTGTCCTTCTTGTTGAACATGTAGCCGTCGCCGCCGATGAGCGTGCCCTTGCCGCCGGGCATCGGGGCGAGGGCCAGGTCCTTGTAGTTGCCGCCCTTCTCCTTGACCAGGATCGGGATGTTGTCGGGGGCGGAGAGGTACATCCCGAGCTTGCCCGAACCCATCATCTGCTGCACGTCGTTGATGATGAGGAGTTGCTTGCTGCCCATGGAGTCGTCGGTCCAGCGCATGTCGTGCAGGTTCTGGAGCACGGCGTGGCCCTCGGGAGTGTCGACGGTGGCCTTCTTGCCGTCGGCGTCGACGACGTCTCCGCCCTGCGAGTACAGCTCGGCGGTGAAGTGCCAGCCGCCCTGGTTCTGGGCGCTGTAGTCGGCGTAGCCGACGGTGCCGCCGCCGAGTGCGGCGATCTTCTTGGCGGCGGCGCGGACCTCCTCCCAGGTGGCCGGGGGCTTGTCGGGGTCGAGGCCCGCCTTCTCGAAGAGCTTGCGGTTGTAGATCAGGCCCATCGAGTAGCCGGTGCGCGGGACGCCGTAGATCTTCCCGTCGACGGTGTAGATGTCGCGCAACTGCTGCTGGATGGTGTCGTAGCTCTTCAGCTCCTTGACGTACGGGGTGAGGTCGGCGGCCTGGTTGATGTCCACGACGTGCTTGGCGTCGGTGAAGTAGGTGTAGAAGACGTCCTCCATCTGGCCGCCGGCCAGCTTGGCGTCGAACGTCTTCGGGTCCTGGCAGGGGAAGGCGTCGTGCGCGACGACGTCGATGTCCGGGTTCCGCTTCTCGAAGGAGGCGATGTCCTCCTCGAAGAACTTCCGGTCGACCTTGGCGCTCTTGGGCGGCTCGCAGTTGACGGTGATGCGGGTCTTGCCGCCGGACGACTCGTCGTCCGACGACCCGCAGGCCGTGGCGACGAGGGCAAGGGAGGAACAGACGCCGATCGCCACAAAGGTGCGGCGGAAGCCGGTGCTTGACATCGGTGGACCCCTCTGGACAGGAGCTGTGGGCGCCGCACACTCAAGCACCGGCGACACCGCTTCGCAAGATGTCGCGCATAATCTGTAATTATTTGACAGGAGAGAGGATCTGTTGGATCTCAGGCACGCGGCGCTTGCGCGGTGGAGCCGCGGACCACCAGTTCCGGCTCGAACAGCAGCTCGTCGGCCGGTACGGAGGTGCCGCCGATCTGCGCGTTGAGCAGCTCGACCGCCGCCTTGCCCATCGACTCGATGGGCTGGCGCACGGTGGTGAGCGGCGGTTCCGTGCAGTTCATCAGCGCGGAGTCGTCGTAGCCCACGACGGAGATCTGGGCGGGCACGTCGAGTCCCTTGCGCCGGGCGGCCCTTACGACGCCCAGTGCGAGCGGGTCGCTGGCGCAGATGATGCCGGTGACCCCGCGGTCGATCAGCTTGGCCCCGGCCGCGTGGCCACCCTCGATGGAGAAGATCGCCCGGGCCACGCACTCCTCGGGCAGCTCGCCCGCGAGAGCGCGGGCCGCCGCCAGCTTCCGCGCCGACGGCACATGGTCGCCCGGCCCGAGCACCAGCCCGATCCGCTCGTGCCCGAGGGAGGCGAGATGGCGCCAGGCCTGCTCCACGGCGACCGCGTCGTCGCAGGACACCGCGGGAAACCCGAGGTCCTCGATGGCCGCGTTGACCAGCACCACGGGGATGTTGCGGTCCGCGAGCCGCCGGTAGTGGGCGTGCGGCGCGTCCGCCTGGGCGTACAGCCCGCCGGCGAACACGACGCCGGAGACCTGCTGTTGCAGCAGCAGCTCCACGTAGTCCGCCTCGGAGACCCCGCCCTTGGTCTGGGTGCACAGCACCGGGGTGAGCCCGAGCTGCGCCAGCGCGCCGCCGATGGCCTCGGCGAAGGCCGGGAAGATCGGGTTCTGCAGCTCGGGCAGGACCAGGCCCACCAGCCGGGCCCGCTCCCCGCGCAGCTGCGTGGGCCGCTCGTACCCGAGCACGTCCAGCGCGGAGAGCACCGCCTGCCGGGTGGCGTCGGACACTCCGGGCTTCCCGTTGAGCACCCGGCTGACCGTGGCCTCACTGACCCCGACCTTCTTCGCCACTTCCGCAAGTCGTCGCGTCATACACGCAAGCCTAGCGCAAGAAACGCAAGCTGCTTGCGTAAAGGAAGGCCGGCGTCGCCCTGCTAGATCCTGCTCTCCGTGGCCGTGTCCGACGACAGGCGCTGGGCTATGTAGATCGGGACGACGGAAAGCAGGACCAGTACGGCCGCCACGACGTTCACCACGGGGGCCTGTTGGGGTCTGGTCATGTTGTTGAAGATCCAGATGGGCAGGGTCTCGACGCCGGGTCCTGCGGTGAAGGTGGTGACCACGACCTCGTCGAAGGACAGGGCGAAGGCGAGCAGACCCCCGGCGAACAGGGCCGACCGGACCAGGGGGAAGGTGACGTCGGCGAAGGCGCGGAAGGTGTTCGCACCGAGGTCCATCGCCGCCTCCTCGTAGGAGCCGGAGGTACGGCGCAGCCGGGCCACGACGTTGTTGAAGACGACGACGATGCAGAAGGTGGCGTGCCCGACGACCACGGTGAACAGTCCGAGGCCGACGCCGAGCGGCCGGAGCACCGTGGAGAAGGCGGAGTTCAGGGCGATGCCGGTGACGATGCCGGGCAGCGCGATCGGCAGGACGACCACGAAGGAGAGGGTGTCGCGGCCGAAGAAGCGGTGCCGGGCCACCGCGAAGGCGATGAGCGTGCCGAGGACCAGGGCGATCGCGGTGGCGCCCAGGCCCGCCTTCACCGAGACCCAGACGGCGTCCCGCGCCCCCGAGTTGTCCCAGGCCACCGACCACCAGTGCAGGGTCAGGCCGGACGGCGGCCAGCTGGCGCTGCGGTCCGGGTTGAGTGAGTTGACGAGGACCAGCAGGAGCGGGACGTAGATCACCGCGAACCCGAAGGCTGCGGCGGCGTGCAGCGCGATGCGCGCGCCACGGGAGAGCTGCATGACGTGGTACACCCCCCTGGGAAGGCTGCCGAGGACGGTCAGAGGCTGCTGAGGGCGCCGGTGCGCCGCATCGCCAGCAGATAGAGCACGATGACGACGACAGGGACCGTGCCGAGCGCGGCGGCCATGGGCAGGTTGAGTTCGATGTTGGAGTAGACGAGGTTGCCGATCAGCTGGGTCTTGCCGCCGACGATCTGCACGGTGATGTAGTCGCCGAGGCTGAGCGAGAAGGTGAAGACCGACCCGGCGGCGACCGCCGGCAGCACCATCGGCAGCACCACCGACCGGAAGGTTCGCCAGGGGCGCGCCCCGAGGTCGGCGGAGGCGTCGAGCAGATTGCCGGGCAACTGCTCCAGCGCGGTGTGGATCGGCAGGATCATGTACGGCAGCCAGAGGTAGGTCAGGGTGAGGAGGGCGGCCGGCAGGCCGAAACCGGGGCCGCTCAGCCCGAACGGCTTCAGCATCCAGTCCGCGAGCCCGCCCTGGGACAGGATCAGCCGCCAGGCGTACACCTTGACCAGGTAACTCGCCCACAGCGGCGTGAGGATGGCGACCACCAGCAGCGGGCGCCACCGGGGCCGGGCGATGCGCGCGGTGAAGAAGGCGAGCGGGAAGGCGATCACCGCGCACAGGGCGGTGACCGCCAGGGCCACGCCGACGCTGCGCAGGATCACCTGGTGGAAGACCGAAGTCGTCAACAGGGCACGGAAGTTGTCCACCGACCAGACCTTGACGACCTCGGAGGTGAAGGAGTTCGTCGTCCAGAAGGCGGAGAGGAAGAGCACGGTCAGCGAGCCGAGGTACAGCACGGCCAGCCACAGCAGCGGGGCGGTCAGCAGCAGGGAGAGGCGCAGCCGGGGGCGGCGGTGCAGCATCCCGGCCAGCCGCCGGACGGTGGCCCTGGAGCCCTGTCGTCCGGCGGCCTGGGCGGTGACGGTCATGGTTCAGCCCTTGATCTCGGTCCAGGCCTGCACCCACTTGGCGTACGGCACGCAGGTGACGTCCGTGCGGCCGTCCAGGCACTGCGGGATCGGCGTGTTCCAGAAGGCGACCCGCTTCCAGTAGGCGGTGTCGGCCGCGTGGTAGATGGCGCAGAAGTCCTTGTCGCTGGTCTGCTCGCAGGCCTTGGCGTTGGCGGGGGCCTCGCCGAAGTATTCGGCCACCTGGGCGTTGGCCTTCGGGGAGACGATCCAGTCCAGCCACTTGTAGGCGCAGTTGGGGTGCTTGGCCTTGGCGGAGATCATCCAGGTGTCGGACCAGCCGGTCGCGCCCTCCTTCGGCACGAACGCCTTCACCTTGGCGCCCTCGGAGGCGGCGAGGTTCACGATGACCTGCCAGGTGGTGCCGACCAGGGAGTCCCCGCTCTTGAAGGCGGAGACCTCCTTGAGGTAGTCGCCCCAGTACTCGCCGACGTCGGCGTTCTGCTTCTTCAGCAGGGCGACGGCGGCGTCGAACTGCTTCTGGTCGAGCGCGTACGGGTCCTTGATCTTCAACTCGGGCCTGGTGGCCTTGAGATACAGGGCGGCGTCGGCGATGTAGATGGGCGAGTCGTAGGCCGTGACGTGGCCCTTGTACTTCGCCGCGTCGTCGAAGACGGCCGACCAGGAGGTGGGCGCGGGCCGCACCTTCTCGGTGTTGTACATCAGCAGGTTGGCGCCGCGGCCGTGCGGGATGCCGTAGGCCTTGCCTTTGACGGAGTTCCAGGCCTGCATCTTCAGGTCGTCGAAGACGTCCTTGTAGTTGGGTACGAGGGCGGTGTTGACCGGGGCGGCGTCGCCGGAGGCGATCAGGCGCAGGGAGGCGTCGCCGGAGGCGGACACGGTGTCGTACTCCCCCGTCTTCATCAGCTTGACCATCTCGTCGGAGCTGGCGGCGACCTTGGAGTGGACCTGGCAGCCGGTCTGCTTCTCGAAGTCGCCGACCCAGTCGACCTTGGGGTCGTTGGAGCCGTCCTCGACGTAGCCGGCCCAGGCGATCACGTTGACCCGGCCCTCGGTCTTCCCGAGTTCGGACTGCGCCTTGAGGTCGGGAGGGTTGAGGCCGGTCGCGGAGGTGCCGCTCCCCGAGTCGGAGGAGCCGCACGCGGTGGCGGCGAGCAGCAGTGTGAGGGCGGCGGCCGTCTGGAGGGTTCGGGTCAGGCGCACGGCGTACTCCATGGGTGAGGGGGTGTGGTGCTCAGCGGGCGTCGGGGACCTGGACGGCGTGGCGGCGGTGCCATGCCAGCCGTACGCGGGTGCCGCGGTAGGCGGCGACGTCCTCGGCGGAGGTCTCCAGGTTCTGCTGGAGTGCGGTGAGACGGCCGCCGGTGTCGAGGTCGACCAGGAAGCGGGTGGAGTCGCCCAGGTAGACGACCTCGGCGACGGTGCCCGTGGCGGTCGCCTGCTCGGGTTCGTCGGCGACGGCGGACTCCTTCAGGACGCGGATCTTCTCCGGCCGGACGCTGTACGTTCCGGGGATGCCGAGGATCCGCTGGGCCGACTCGCCCTCGAGAAGGTTGGAGGTGCCGACGAAGGACGCGACGAACGGGGTCGCCGGGCGTTCGTAGATCTCGGCGGGGGTGCCGACCTGTTCGACGCGGCCCTGGTGGAAGACGGCGATGCGGTCGCTCATCGTCAGGGCCTCCTCCTGGTCGTGGGTGACGAACACGAAGGTGATGCCGACCTCCCGCTGGAGCGCCTTGAGTTCGACCTGCATCTGCTCGCGCAGCTTGAGGTCGAGGGCGCCGAGCGGTTCGTCGAGCAGCAGGACGCGGGGACGGCCGACCAGGGCGCGGGCGAGGGCGACGCGCTGGCGCTGGCCGCCGGAGAGTTCGGCCGGGCGGCGTCCGCCGTAGCCGTCGAGGCGCACCTCGGCGAGGGCCTTGCGGGCGCGGACGAGCCGTTCGGGCTTCGGCACCTTGCGGATCTTCAGGGCGTAGCCGACGTTCTGCTCGACGGTCATGTGCGGGAAGAGGGCGTAGTCCTGGAAGACGGTGTGGACGTCCCGTTCGAAGGGGGCGAGGCCGGTGACCTCCTGCCCGGCGAGTTCGACGCGGCCCGCGTCCGGGGCCTCGAAGCCGGCGATCAGACGCAGGACCGTGGTCTTGCCCGAGCCGGAGGGACCGAGCATCGAGAAGAACTCCCCGTCCCGGATCTCCAGGTCGACCCCGGCCACGGCGGCCGTCTCCCCGAACGTCCTGCGCAGACCCTGCAGCCGGACGGCAACTCCCTTCATGGGGAACCTTTCTGACGCTCGTGATCGTTGAGCGGAAACCTATGAAGTCATAGTTCAAAGCTCAAGACCGCCTCTAGGTAAAAGTTGGGTCAACTGGCAAGGTGGTGGCCGTGAAGCAGGGACACGTCGAGAACGGCGCCGGGAGCCCGCGCGGGACGGTGGACGCGGGTGAAGCCGGCACCCGCAGAGTCGTCTTCGCGCCGGTGGACAGCCGGGCGCGGGTGGACACCGTGGTGCGCAGGATCGGCGACGCCATCGAACTCGGTCTGCTCGCCGAGGGGGAGCAGCTGCCCGGCGAGAGCGAACTGGCCGGGCAGCTCGGCGTCTCCACGGTGACCCTGCGGGAGGCGCTGATGGCGCTGCGGCAGCAGGGTCTGGTCACCACCCGGCGGGGGCGCGGCGGCGGCAGCTTCGTCTCCTTGCCCGAACTTCCGGGCGAGGAACGGCTGAAGGCCCGGCTGCGCGGCTGGGGCACGGAGGAGCTGCGCGACCTCAGCGACCACTGGGCCGCCCTGTCGGGCGCGGCGGCCGGACTGGCGGCCGAGCGCACCGAGTCCGGCGATCTGGGCCCGCTTCTGCGTACCGTCGAGGAGCTGGCGGCTGCCGAGGACGCGGCGGCCCGCAGCCGGGTCTACGGCCGGTTCCATGTGGAACTGGCGGCGGCCGCGCAGTCCGCGCGGCTCACCCGGGAGCAGATCGCGCTCCAGACGGAGGTCGGCGCGCTGCTGTGTCTGGTGCTCGGCGACGACGAATATCGTGAAGAAGTCGCAGATCGTCATCGCGCCGTCGTCTCCGCCGTGCAGGATGGGGCCCGTGATCCGGCCCGCACGCTGGCGGAGCGGTGCGTCCAGGAGTCGGCGGCGCGACTCATCGCCGTGCGGCTGGGCCTCTGACGACGCGGCGTCCGGCCCTGCCCCCTGGAGGACGCCATGAGCACGAGCCGCGTACATGCCGGGGCGGCGACCGTGACCCGCGACGCGTGCGCCGGGGAGCGCGTCGCCGCGCGGGTGGGCCGCACGCTGGAGGCGGTCTTCGGCGCGGTCGCCGAGACCCGCGCCGAGACGGCGGATCTGCTGGCGCGGGTGGTCGCCGAGGGCCGCGCGCCGGTGAGCGCCGACCTCGCCGCGCTGCGGCCGGGGCTGCATCTGCGGCTGGGCCGCGAGGAGCTCGTGTCGGGGGCCGGTTTCGTCGCCGCGCCAGGGCTGCTGACCGACGTGCCGGCCTGGCTGGAGTGGTGGCAGTGCACCGCGCGGGGGGACGTACGGCCGCTGCTGCTCGACCTGGATCCGCGGCAGTCGGCGTACTCGGACTACACGCACTGGGACTGGTTCGTCCTGCCCCGTGACACCGGGCGGCGGGCCGTGGCCGGGCCCTACGTCGACTACTTGTGCTCCGACGAGTACAGCCTGACCCTGTCCGCGCCGGTCCAGGTGGCGGGCCGGTTCGCGGGCGTGGCCGCGGCGGATGTGTATCTACGGCACTTCGAGGCTGCCGTACTGCCCCTGCTGCGCGAACTACCCGGCCCCGCCCACCTGGTGAACGCCCGCGGCCGCGTGGCAGCCTCCGCCGACCCGTCCCATCTGGCCGGCTCCCTGACCAGGGGCCCGGACTTCTCGGCGGTTCTGGAACGGGGCCGCCCCAGAACCCACGACGGAAACCACCTGGTGCCGTGCCGGGGCGTGCCCCTCATCCTGGTGATCAGGACCTCGTGACCGAGCCGGGCCCACGGCGCCGGGGGCGGGATCCACGGCGGCCGGAACGGGATCCGTCGGCGGGAACCGTGCGGCGGCCGCCGGTGGCCGTGGCGGGTCCGGGCAGGCTTTGGTCGTCCTGTCCTGCGCCGCACGGGCACGGGACAGCAGGCCTCCCGAAGCAAGTCCACCCCGCGGAAGGCCGGAGCACCGCCCGGGTCACCACCGGACCCGAAGGTCGCCGCACGCCCTGGGGCAGGAGGTCGGTCGCCCCCGTGGAGCCGGGACGGCCCGGCGCCGTCGGCGACCTGAACGCCGACGGTGCCGGGTCAGCCCTCCGGGGCCGAGACCACGCTCAGGTGGCCGGCCGGACGGCGGCCCGGACCCGTCCTGCGCCGCACGGGCGCGGGACGGCGGGCCTCGCGGAGCACCAGGGTGAGGCGGGTGTAGCCGAGGTCCTGGAGGGTCGCCGGGGTCTCCTCGATGATCCGGCACTCGGTGGCGCCCCAGCGCGGGTCGGGGTGCAGCAAGGGACGTACCGAGCCGTCGGACACGACCGCCGTCTCGCCGACCGCGCGGAGCCAGTGCGGCAGCCCCTGCCGGTAGGCGGCCTCCATGATGGGGTCCTCGGCGATGTCCTGGAGGATGGCCTGAAGTCCGTGGTCGTGGCCACTGCGCTCCACCGTGGCCGCGAAGTGCGCCAGCATCGGCAGACACCAGCGGGACTCGTGCTCGCCGAGGACCGTGCCCGCGTCCGGGTGGAACAGGACGAACCGGAGGAAGTTGTCGCCCGGCATGGCCGTCGGATGCGGGCCGACGCCACGGAAGAGTGACGTGAAAGCGCTGTTGGTCAGGACCACGTCCCAGGTGTGGTCGACGACGAGGGACGGGAAGGGGACGGCCTCCAGGAACGTGGTGTAGTCCCGGAGGTAGGCCTGCGCCTCGGAACGAACGGGGACGGACCGCGGCGCCGGCCGCTGCCCTCCTGCCTGATGTGCCATCGGGAGGTCACCCCTCTTGCCTCTGGGCCTTCACGCGGCGCCTTGATCCTGCTTCCCCTCCATGAGGCGTGTCAACTATCGTGGCATTCCATGCCGATTGACGGCTGAAATTGGCCACAGTTGTGGCGAGACCTGGATGCGAGTTCGAACGACCGGTTACTCTCCGGGAAGTTCACGGCACCCCGCCTTTGTGAGAAGCCTGTGAGAGACGTAGGAGATCTGTCGGTGACGGATGGCATCGAGGATCCGGGCGCCACGGCCTCGGCCGTGCTGCCGGCCGTCGTCGCACGCGTCACCGCGCTGGCCGACCGGCTCGACGTGCCCCAGGCGGAGGTCTTCGACGTCGGCCGCCTGTCCGCGGCCAGCGGCGTGCCGGAGCCCGTGGTCAGAACCCTGCTGAGCGGCCGGTCCGCGGGTGAGCCGGACGTGCAGGCCCGCTTCCTGCAACGGCTCGACCTGCTGCGCCGCACCCGGCTCAAGCCCAACGGGCGCCGCTACACCCAGCAGGAGATCGCCGACGGCGCGGGCATGTCGCGGCAGCAGGCGGGCGCCCTCATCAACGGCGACCGGCGCCCCACCATGGAGCACTGCGACGCCATCCAGCGCTTCTTCCGGGTGCACGCCGGATTCCTCACCGCCGAGGACCCCGAGGCGCTCGCGGGGGCCCTTCAGTGCACCGAGCAGGAACTCCTCCAGCGGCTCGCCGACCGTGAGCGGGAGGCGGACACGGCCGCCGACGACCCGTTGGAGCGGCTGCTCCAGGACCACGGCGTGCGCGGGATCGCCTGGCGGGCCGCGCAGCTGCCCACCGACCAGCACCGCGACAAGGTCGCCGAGTGGCTGGACATGCTTCTGGAGAGTGTCAAGCGGCCCGAGCCGTGATGCCGGGGAGAGGCGTGCGCCGCGGGCGGCCCGTCCGCTTCCGTACGACCGCCTTGCCTCCCGGATCCGCCGGCGGGCTGTGGCTCGACATGACCGACCAGGACCTGGCTCTCGTCCAGGAACGCACCGCCCCCGAAAACCAGTTGGCGATCCTCGGCCAGGAGCCGTGCCACATGCGGGCCGGGCACCACGGCCATCACGTGGACGCTGCAGGAGTCGCCACGCGCCTGGTCGACGACGGCGCCGATCTCCGAGTGGCCGTACCCCATGCCGCCGCGCGCAGCCGGTTCGACCTCGCCGAGGAGGAGGACAAGGAGGAGGCGGCGGAGAGCTTGCCGCTGCTACCGGCAGGCAAGTGCCGTACGTGGCCCGTGGGTTCGTCCCTGCGCGGGCCGGTGCGGCGCGACGTCCGGCCCGGCGGATCGAGGCGTCCTTCAGTCGCCTGGGGCGGCGGGTGGAGGGGGACGGCCCGCGCGGGAACCGGTCGGAGGCGCAAGGGGTCCGGGGTGCCCGGGGTTTGATTCGCCTGAGCTGAGTGGGCGAACCGGCGCGGAGCGCGAGGGCATTGTCAGTGGTGGGCGGCAAGCTGGAGGCCGCGCCACCGCCGTGCGGAGGCGCCGTGCGCCGTCCGGGCGACCGGGCGCGCGACCGTGTGACGCCGAAACCGGGGAGAGCGATCCATGCCCACCGCCGTACTGACCGACCACGAACGCACCGCCGTCCAGGCCTATCTCAGGCTCCTGCACACGGTACGCGCCGCCTTCGACGGACCTCCGGGCGGCGCCCGCCCACCGGTGGTCCCGCCCTCCGTGCTCGCCGAGGCGGAACAGGCGCTGGCCCGGGCGGGCCTGACGGGCAACGAGGAGGCGTTCTTCCGACTTCTGGAGAGCTGGTGCCCCAGGCCGTGACCCGTCAGGCGCGCGGAACCGTCACCGCGGTGACCACCAGTCCCTGGCCCACGGTCCAGCGTCCCTCGAAATGACCGAGGCGCCGTCCGTCGACCAGGGGACCCGGGACGAGGAGCCGGGCGCGGAAGACGCCGTGCGGCGCCGGCCCCGCGGCGGTGCTCACCTCGACGTCCGCCTCCTCGAAGTCCAGCCACTTGCCGGTGAGCGGGAACCAGGCCTTGTAGACGGACTCCTTCGCGCTGAACAGCAGCCGGTCCCAGTGCACGCCGGGGTGCAGCGCGGCCAACCGCGCCAGGCGCCGCTCCTCGGCGGGCAGGGCGATGGTGGACAGCACGCCGTCGGGGAGCGGGGCGTGCGGTTCGGCGTCGATGCCGAGGGAGGCCAGGTCGGTGGCGCGGACCAGGGCGGCGGCGCGGTAGCCCTCGCAGTGGGTCATGCTGCCCGCCAGCCCCTCCGGCCAGCGCGGAGCGCCCCGCTCACCGGGCAGCACGGGCCGCGGCGGTACGCCGAGCTTCTCCATGGCCACGCGGGCGCAGGCGCGCACGCCGGCGAACTCGCGCCGGCGCTTGCCGACCGCCCGCTCCACCACCGCCTGCTCCTCGGGGTGGAGCGGGGCCAGGTCGGTCTCGTCGTCGCCGTACGCCTCCACGGCCACCACCGAGTCCGGAAGCAACTCCTCGATCACCGGGTTCCGACCTCCAGGGGAAGAATGGGGCGCAGCCTGCCCGGAGGCTCCTTGCGCTTGCGCCACTCTCGGGGGTACCCGACCGACACCTCCTCGAAGCGGACGCCCTCGTGGTGGGTGGTCCGCGGGATGTGGAGGTGGCCGTAGACCACGGCGGCCGCGCGGAATCTGCGGTGCCAGTCGGCGGTGCGCCGGGTGCCGCACCACATGGCGAACTCCGGGTACCACAGGACGTCCGTCGGGTGCCGGTGGAGCGGGTAGTGGTTGACGAGCACGGTCGGCAGGTCGCCGGGGAGTGCGGCGAGCCTGCGTTCGGTCTCGGCGACCCGTGCCGCGCACCAGGCCTCGCGGCTCGGATACGGGTCCGGGTGCAGCAGGAACTCGTCCGAGCAGACCACGCCGGTGCCGTGCGCGTAGGCCAGTCCCTCGTCCTTGGTCGCGCAGCCGGCCGGCAGGAAGGAGTAGTCGTAGAGCAGGAACAGCGGTGCCACGGCCACCGGGCCCCCCGGCCCGTCCCAGACCGGGTAGGGGTCCTCGGGCGTCGTCACTCCCAGTTCACGGCACAGCTCGACCAGATGCTCGTAACGGTCGACGCCCCGCAGGGTGACGGTGTCACGCGGATGGGTCCACAGCTCGTGGTTGCCGGGGACCCAGACCACCTTGCGGAACCGGCCCGCCAGTGTCTTCAGGGCCCAGCGGATGTCGGCGACGGTCTCCGCGACGTCGCCGGCCACGAGCAACCAGTCGTCGTCCCGTTCCGGGGCCAGCCGCTCGACCAGGGCGCGGTTCTCGCTGTAGCCGATGTGCAGGTCGCTGATGGCGAGCAGCCGCCCGGCCCCACCGGCCTTTCCCGTCACCTCTCGCCCCCTGTCGTCCACATGATGGGCACCACAAGAGCACATCCGGCGGCACGGAGACAAGCGCGGCCCGCGCCGGTCGCGAAGGCGGAACCGCGGCGGGCCGGGCCCCGTCTCCGGGTGGCACGACCCGGTCTGCGGAAGTCGTATGATCACCCCAACACCGCCGCCTCAACTCCCTTTCATACAGGGCGGCTTGGTGTCCCTCCTTCCCCTCTGGCCGGGCTCGGCCCGCTTCGCCCTGCCCG
This sequence comes from Streptomyces sp. 6-11-2, assembly GCF_006540305.1. Taxonomy (GTDB): domain Bacteria; phylum Actinomycetota; class Actinomycetes; order Streptomycetales; family Streptomycetaceae; genus Streptomyces. The sequence goes on from NZ_BJOR01000001.1 coordinate 780,445, forward strand.
CGACCCCCCGAAAGGCGGCCCGCATGGTCTCCCGCGTACGCGTCTGGCTCAACCGCACGTACGCGGAGAACGTCTTCTTCATGGATCAGCTCCGGAGGAATCCCGGCGACCGGACCGTCGAGATCCACGCCACGCACGGCGACGCCGACTCGCCCGTGCTGGCCGCCGCCGACACCGCCGAGCTCGAACCGGAGGGCCTGTCCCCCGCCGCCTACGTCGAGTACGCGCTGGACCAGTGCGCACGGCGCGGCATCGACGTGTTCGTGCCGCGGCTGAACCAGGCCGCGATCGTGGCGCACCGCGCCGACTTCGCGGCCGCGGGCACCGCGCTGCTCGCGCCGACCCCGGAGGCGGTGGCCGTCTTCGCGGACAAGGCGACGGCGTACGAGGCGGCCCGGTCGATCGGTGTACCGGTGCCGCCGTGGTGGCGGGTCCGCACGGCCTGCGAACTCGTGGCTGCGGTAACGGAATTGGAGGAGTCCGGGCATCTGGCGTGCTTCAAGCCCGCGGCCGGTGCGGGCGGCATCGGCTTCCGCGTCATCACACGCGCGCCCTTCTCGCTGAGGCAGCTGAGCGGCTTCCCCGGCCCGCACGTTCCGCTGGACCTGGTCCTGCGGGCCCTGGAGCAGGCGGACGGTCCGGTGGACTGGCTGGTGATGCCCCGGCTGGAGCAGCCGGAGGTGTCGGTCGACTGCCTGACCGGGCCGGACAACCGGATCCGGCTGGCCGTGGGGCGCACCAAGAACGGCCGCCGCCGCGGCTTCACGCTGCACGAGCAGTGGCTTGAGCCCGCCCGGCGGATCGCGGAGGGCTTCGGGCTGCACTATCTGTCCAACATCCAGTTCCGGATGTACGGCGACCGCCCGGTACTGCTGGACGTGAACCCGCGTCCGGCGGGCGGACTGCACCAGCTCGCGCAGTGCGGGATCAACGCTCCTTGGACCGCTGTGCAGTTGGCGCTGGGTGAGGATCCGGGGGTGGTGGCGCCGCCGTTCCTCGGGCAGGACTACACCGTGGTGTCGGGGCCGCGTCCGCTGCGGCCGGAGGCGATGGTCCGGCCACGGAGCGAGATGCCCGCGCAGGCGGCCGTGGCCCGTACCGGGGCCCCGGCGTAGCGGCCCGTCCGGGATCGGTATGGACCAATCACGGCGTCATGTCTTGACACCCGGATTGGTCCATACCAACTTGGTTGCGCACCTCCTGCACAGCCCGCCTGCACCTCTCTGCACCTTTGTGCCTCCCGAACACCCCCATATCCTCAGGGAGATAGCGTGCGCGACACACTGAGACGTCCCGGACGTCGACTCCTCGCCCTGCTCGGCTCCGCGGCCCTGGCCCTCGCCGGAGCCATCGCCCTGCCGGGCACGGCCCACGCGGCCAACATCCTGAACAACCCCGGCTTCGAGTCGGGCGGCCTCTCCCCCTGGACCTGCACCGGCAACCTCGGTTCGGTGGTCTCCTCCCCCGTGCACGGCGGCTCCAAGGCCCTCGCCGGCGCGGTGACGTCGAGCGACAACGCCCAGTGCAGCCAGTCCGTCCCGGTCCAGCCGAACACGACGTACAAGCTGAGCGGCTGGGTACGCGGTTCCTACGTCTACCTCGGCGTCGACGGCGGCCCCTCGACCTGGACGTCGTCCCCGTCGGCGTACGGCCAACTGGCGGTCTCCTTCACCACCGGCGCCACCCAGACCAGCGCGACCGTCTACGTCCACGGCTGGTACGCGCAGGGCACCTACTACGCCGACGACATCAGCCTGGACGGCCCCGGCGGCGGTGGCGGCGGCGACACCCAGGCGCCGACCGCGCCGACGAGCCTGACCTCCACCGGCAAGACGTCCTCCAGCGTGTCGCTGAAGTGGAACGCCGCCACGGACAACGTGGGCGTCACGGCGTACGACATCTACAGCGGCTCCAGCCAGGTGCTGAGCGTCTCAGGTACCTCCGCCACGGTGAGCGGCCTGTCGCCGAGCACCTCCTACACCTTCACGGTCAAGGCGCGCGACGCCGCCGGGAACGTCTCCGGTGCCTCCAACTCCGTGACGGTCACCACCGACGCGGGCAGTGGCGGCGGTGGCGGCTTCAAGCAGGCGGCTCCGTACCTGTACGAGGGCTGGGGCAGCCCGCCGAGCCCGACCTCGGTGATGAGCGCGACCGGCATCAAATGGTTCACGATGGCGTTCGTGCTCGACTCGGGCGGCTGCACCCCGTCCTGGGACGGCCAGCGACCGCTGACCGGCGGCGTCGACCAGACCGCCATCAACCAGATCCGCTCGGCGGGCGGTGACATCGTCCCGTCGTTCGGCGGCTGGAGCGGCAGCAAGCTCGGGGCCAACTGCTCCTCCGCGAGCGCGCTCGCCGGGGCGATCCAGAAGGTGATCAACGCCTACGGCCTGAAGGCGATCGACATGGACGTCGAGAACTCGGACGAGTTCGAGAACGAGGCCGTGCAGGCGAAGATCCTCACCGCGCTGAAGACCGTCAAGGCCAACAACCCCGGTCTGAAGACGATCGTGACCTTCGGCACCTCGACGACCGGCCCGACCTACTACGGCAACCGGCTCATCGAGCAGGCCAAGTCGCTGAACGCGGACATCGACGTCTTCACCATCATGCCGTTCGACTTCGGCGGCGGCGCGGACATGTACGGCAACACCGTGAACGCGGCCGAGGGCCTGAAGGCCAAACTGAAGTCGACCTTCGGCTGGGACGACGCCACCGCCTACTCCCACATCGGCATCTCCGGCATGAACGGACTGTCCGACCAGCAGGAGAACACGACCCCGGCGATCTGGACCCAGATCCGCGACTGGGCCAACGGCCACCACATCGCCCGGCTCGCCTTCTGGTCGGTCAACCGCGACCGGCCGTGCCCGGGCGGCGGCGTGGCGGAGAACTGCTCCGGCATCAGCCAGAACAACTGGCAGTTCACCTCGATCACGGCGGGCTTCACCGGCTGAGCCCGCAACCCGTCGCACACCGTTCGCCGTTGGCGTCCCCTCGGGTCCCCGGACCTGGGGGGACGCCCGCTTCGGGCTTGTTCCGGGACCGCTTCCGGGACTTCGTCCGCAACTTCTTCCGGATTTTTTCCGCCGGGGGTGTATCAGGGCCCGGACCAGCGACTCTCAAGGGTGGGGGAACGGGGAAGACGGGGGACGTGGACGGGGGACCACGGGGGAAACGGGGGACGGGGCGGTCGGTCGCCGTACGGGGGAGCGACCGACCGGCCCGGCGGACTACCTGAGATACGCCAGGCCGGGATGGACGGCGAGGTAGCCGTCGACGAGCCGGCGGGCGACGTTCACGGAGTCGACCAGCGGGTGCAGCGCGAAGGCCTTCACGGCCGTCGCACGGGAGCCCGACCCCGCCGCGGCGAGCACCTCGCGCTCGACCGCCTTGACCGCGCAGACCAGCCCGGTCGCGTGCCCGGGCAGCGGGTCGACCGAGACCGGGTGGGCGCCGTTCGCGTCGACCAGGCAGGGCACCTCGACCACGGCATCGTCGTCCAGCACCGAAAGGGTGCCCCGGTTGCGGACGTTGAGGATCAGCGTGGTGCGCTCGTCGCGGGCGATGGCCCGCATCAGGGCGAGGGCGACCTTCTCGTAGCCGCCGGAGAGGTCGTCGTCCTCCCGCTCCCCCGCACCCGCCGCCTCGCGGTTCTCCGCCATGTAGGTGGCCTCGCGCTCGGCGCGGGTTCGGTTCCAGGCCGGGAGGGCGGCGGCCTGCGGATCCCGCAACTCCTCGTAGAACCGGGCCTGCTGGTCGCGCAGGAAGGCGCCGCGGGTCTTCCCGGATCCCTGGTGGGCCTGTACGGCCTCGCGGTTGAAGTAGTAGTAGTGCAGGTACTCGTTGGGAATCGCGCCCAGCGACCGGAGCCATTCGGCGCCGAAGAGCCTGCCCTCCTCGAAGGAGCCGAGCAGTTCGGGGTCGGCGAGCAGGCGCGGGAGTTCGTCACGGCCGGCCACGCGCAGTCCGCGCACCCAGCCGAGGTGGTTGAGGCCGGCGTAGTCGATCCATGCCCGCCCCGGGTCCGCGCCCAGCACACGGGCGATGCGCCGGCCGAGGCCGACCGGCGAGTCGCAGATGCCGATCACGCGGTCGCCGAGGTGGCGGGACATGGCCTCGGTGACCAGTCCGGCCGGGTTGGTGAAGTTGATGAGCCAGGCGTCGGGTGCCAGCCGGGCCACCCGCCGGGCGATCTCCACGGCGACGGGTACCGTGCGCAGTCCGTAGGCGATGCCGCCCGCGCCCACCGTCTCCTGGCCGAGCACGCCCTCGGCGAGCGCCACCCGCTCGTCGTCCGCGCGCCCCTCCAGGCCGCCGACGCGGATGGCGGAGAACACGAAGTCGGCGCCGCGCAGGGCCTCGTCCAGATCGGTGGTGGCGCGCACCACCGGCGCGTCCGGTGCCCCGGCGGCCTGTTCGGTCAGCACCCTGGTGACCGCGGACAGCCGTCCGCCGTCCAGGTCGTGCAGGACGACCTCGGTGACCCGGCCCTCGGCACGGTCGGCGAGCAGTGCCCCGTACACCAGCGGCACGCGGAATCCGCCGCCGCCCAGAATCGTCAGCCTCACGCCTGCACCCTACGTCCACGTCCACCCCCGCGCCGGAGGCCGGTGACACGGGCCAGAGGCACGTCGGACGTCCCTTCTGTTGTGGTGAAGCCTTGAACTCCCGTTCCGCGCAAGGACTTTCTTTGTTTTAACTCTTGACGGTGGCGGAGCCCGGGGGCACATTGGCCGCGCACACACGATTGAGAGCGCTCTCAAGACCTCCCCGTACGTGTTCGAGCAAGGCATCCGAGCACCCCCACTTCGTACCCGAGAGGCCCCCCCATGAGTGAACCCCCCGTCGCACCCGCCGTGACGCGTCGCAGACGTTCCCTGCGGCGCGCGCTGGTCGCCGTCCTCGGCACGCTCGGCCTGGCGGCGGCCGCCGCCACCGCCGGGACCCTGCCCGCGAACGCCTCCGCCCCCACACCCCCGGCGGGCTGGACGCAGGTCTTCCTCGACGAGTTCGACGGCCCGGCCGGTGCCGGCGTCAACACGTCCAACTGGCAGTACGACACCGGCACTTCCTACCCTGGCGGCGCCGCCAACTGGGGTACCGGCGAGGTCGAGACGATGACCTCCAGCACCAGCAACGTCGCCCTGGACGGCAGCGGCAACCTGCTCATCACCCCGCGCCGGGACGCCTCCGGCAACTGGACCTCGGGCCGCATCGAGACCAAGCGCACCGACTTCCAGCCCCCGGCCGGCGGCAAGCTGCGCGTGCAGGCCCGCATCCAGATGCCCAATGTCACCGGCGCCGCCGCCAAGGGGTACTGGCCCGCCTTCTGGATGCTGGGCGCGCCCTTCCGCGGCAACTACTGGAACTGGCCCGGGGTCGGCGAGCTGGACATCATGGAGAACGTCCAGGGCCTCAACACCAACTGGGCGACCATCCACTGCGGCACCAACCCGGGCGGTCCGTGCAACGAGACGTCGGGCATCGGCAACTCGACGTCGTGCACGGGCACCACCTGCCAGGCCGGCTTCCACACCTACGCGATGGAGTGGGACAAGTCGACCAGCCCCGAGCAGATCCGCTTCTACCTCGACGGTGTCAACTTCCACACCGTCAAGGCCAACCAGGTGGACGCCACGACCTGGACGAACGCCACCAACCACGGTTACTTCGTCATCCTGAACGTGGCGATGGGCGGCGGCTTCCCCGGCGCGTTCGGCGGCGGCCCGGACGGCGGCACCGAGCCCGGCCACCCGATGACCGTGGACTACGTGCAGGTGCTCCAGTCCTCTGACGGTGGGAGCGGTACCACACCGCCCCCGTCCGGCAACCGGGACGCCTACAGCCCCATCCAGGCCGAGTCGTACGACAGCCAGAGCGGCGTCGTCACCGAGTCGACCACCGACACCGGCGGCGGCCAGAACATCGGCTCCATAGCAAACGGCGACTGGGCCCTCTACAAGGGCGTGAACTTCGGCTCCACCGCGGCCGGGCAGTTCTACGCGCGGGTCGCCAGCGGCGCGGCAAGCGGGGTCAGCGGACTGGTCGAGGTACGCCTGGACAACCGCGGCAACGCCCCCATCGGCAGCTTCGCGCTGGCCAACACGGGAGGCTGGCAGTCCTGGAGGACGGTCCCGGCGAACATCAGCCCGGTGACCGGCACCCACGACGTGTACCTCACCTTCAGCAGCGGCCAGCCGGCGGACTTCGTGAACGTCAACTGGTTCGACTTCGGTCACTGACCGGCACGCACCTCCCTCCGGGCACCGGGGCCCCACGCGCGCGCGTGGGGCCCCGGTGCCGTGCCGTGACCCGTGTCGTGGCCGCTGCCTGCCGTGCCGTGTCGTCGGCGCTGCGCGTCGCCCGCCGCCCATCGCCCATCGCGTGCATGATCCGAACGCGGCATGGAAGACGCTCACTGTGAGTGAAACAGCCATGACCGCGGCAGCCATGACGGCGGCAATCCCGGGGTACCTGTCCGGCGCGGAGCGCCTCCACCCTGGCGGGTCCGCCGATCGAGGTGAAGGATCCGCCGTACGAGGACACCCTGTATTACGAGGACACCCTGTGGACGGACGAGCCGGCCGCACCCGGCACGGTGATCAGCACACCGGAGACCACGCCGCAAGGCGGCCTGCCGGGCGCGGTGGCCAGGTCCCTCGACAGCAAGGGAGTTGACGCGGAATGAGCAAGAAGCCCACCGAGGCGGCGGCGCAGGCCTCCCCGGCGGCCGATACCGGACCACCGGCCACCGCGGCCGCCCGCGGCCGGGCGCCGACCGCGGCCACGAAGCCCACGGCCCCGAGCCCCGGTCCCGACCCCAACGCCGACCCCGGCCCCAACGCCGGACCCGGCCCCACGGACGGCCGGGCCCCGGCGGCCACCCGCGCCCAGGCGCCGGAGTCACGGTCGGCACCGCCCGACCGCAAGGCCCCCACCGGGACCGCGGCCGCCCGCACCAAGGAGAACCAGGCACCGGACGCGGGTGCCGATGTCCGGGTGCCGGTGGCGGCGGCCGCCGATTGGGTGAATCCGCTGCGTGATCCCCGGGACCGGCGGCTGCCGCGCATCGCGGGGCCGTCCGGACTCGTGATCTTCGGCGTCACCGGGGACCTGTCCCGCAAGAAGCTGATGCCCGCCGTGTACGACCTGGCCAACCGCGGGCTGCTGCCCCCGGGCTTCTCCCTCGTCGGCTTCGCCCGGCGGGACTGGGAGGACCAGGACTTCGCGCAGGTGGTGCACGACGCGGTGCAGGACCACGCGCGTACGCCGTTCCGCGAGGAGGTCTGGCAGCAGCTCTCCGAGGGCATGCGGTTCGTCCCCGGCGACTTCGACGACGACACGGCGTTCAAGCACCTGCGGGCGGCGGTGGAGGACCTGGACTCCTCGCGCGGCACGAGCGGCAACTTCGCCTTCTACCTCTCCGTACCGCCGAGGTTCTTTCCCAAGGTCGTGCAGCAGCTGAAGAAGCACGGCCTGGCGGAGGGCCCTCGGGGCTCCTGGCGGCGAGCGGTCATCGAAAAGCCGTTCGGTCACGACCTGGCCAGCGCCCGGGAGCTGAACCGGATCGTGCACGAGGTGTTCGACCCGGAACAGGTCTTCCGTATCGACCACTACCTGGGCAAGGAGACCGTCCAGAACATCCTGGCCCTGCGTTTCGCCAACCAGATGTACGAGCCGGTCTGGAACCGCCACTACGTCGATCATGTGCAGATCACCATGGCCGAGGACATCGGCATCGGCGGCCGGGCCGGCTACTACGACGGCATCGGCGCCGCCCGCGACGTACTCCAGAACCACCTGCTGCAACTGATGGCGCTCACCGCGATGGAGGAACCCATCGCCTTCGACGCCGAGGCGCTGCTCACGGAGAAGCTGAAGGTGCTGAAGTCGGTGCGGCTGCCCGAGGACCTGGGTGCCCACACCGTGCGCGCCCAGTACGCGCCGGGCTGGCAGGGCGGCAGGCAGGTCGTCGGCTACCTCCAGGAGGAGGGCATCAACGCGCGGTCGAAGACCGACACCTACGCGGCGCTGCGCCTGGAGATCGACAACCGGCGCTGGGCCGGTGTCCCGTTCTACCTGCGCACCGGCAAGCGCCTGGGCCGCCGGGTCACCGAGATCGCGGTGGTCTTCCAGCGGGCCCCGCACTCCCCCTTCGACTCCACCGCCACCGAGGAGCTGGGCGAGAACGCGATCGTGATCCGCGTCCAGCCGGACGAGGGCATGACGGTCCGGTTCGGCTCGAAGGTGCCGGGCACCTCCATGGAGATCCGGGACGTGACGATGGACTTCGCCTACGGCGAGTCCTTCACGGAGTCCAGCCCGGAGGCGTACGAACGCCTCATCCTTGACGTACTGCTCGGCGACGCGAACCTGTTCCCCCGCCACCAGGAAGTGGAAGAGTCCTGGAAGATCCTCGACCCGGTGGAGGCGTACTGGGACGACCACGGCAGGCCGGCGCAGTACCCGGCGGGCACGTGGGGTCCGCCGGAAGCCGACGAGATGCTCGCACGAGACGGACGGAGCTGGCGCAGGCCATGAAGATCGACCTGACCGACACCACCGCGGGAGACATCAACAAGGCGCTGGTGCGGGGCCGCCGCGCCATCGGCACTCCCGCCGTGGGCATGGTCCTGACGATGGTCATCGTCACGGACGAGGAGAACGCCTACGACTCCCTGAAGGCCGCCGAGGAGGCCTCGCGCGAGCATCCCTCGCGCACCCTGCTCGTCATCAAGCGGCACGCCCGCACGCTGCGGGACCGCACGCACTCCCGGCTGGACGCGGAGGTGCGGGTGGGCTCCGAGGCCGGCACGGGCGAGACGGTGGTGCTGCGCACCTACGGCGACGTGTCCGACCACGCCGACTCGGTGGTGCTGCCGCTGCTGCTGCCGGACGCGCCGGTCGTCGTCTGGTGGCCGGTGGACGCGCCCGAGAACCCCTCGAAGGATCCGCTGGGCAGGCTGGCACAGCGCAGGATCACCGATCTGTACGCCTTCGAGCGCCCGCTGGAGATCCTGCAGACCCGCGCGCGCAACTACGCCCCCGGCGACACCGACCTCGCCTGGACCCGGCTCACGCTCTGGCGCTCGATGCTGGCCGCGGCCCTGGACCAGGCCCGAATGCGGGTGATCTCGGCGGCGGTGGAGGCCGAGGCGGACAACCCGAGCGCGGAGCTGCTGGCCCGCTGGCTGGAGGCCCGGCTGGACGTGCGCGCGGACCGCGTGGTCTCCGGCGGCCCGGTGGTCACGGCCGTACGGCTGGGCACCGAAAACGGCGAGGTCGTCATCGACCGGCCCGAGGGCCCGCTGGCCACGCTGACCCTACCGGGTCAGCCGCCGCGCACCCTCGCGCTGAAGGTCCGCCCCCTCTCCGAACTCATCGCCGAGGAGCTGCGCCGCCTCGACGCCGACGAGATGTACGCCGTCGCCCTGCGCGGCGAGAGCGCCAAGGAGACCGTCTGAATGTCCGACATCCAGGAAGTGAGCTGACATGGCATCGATGCAGTTGGGTCTCGTCGGCCTCGGCAAGATGGGCGGCAACATGCGGGAACGCCTCCGCAACGCCGGCCTCACCGTGGTGGGCTACGACCGCGATCCGGACCTCTCCGACGTGGACAACCTGGTCGATCTCGTGGACCGGCTCGAGGCGCCGCGCACGGTCTGGGTGATGGTGCCCGCCGGTGCCGCCACCCAGGGCGTCATCGACCAGCTGGCGACCCTGCTCAAGCCGGGCGACATCGTCGTCGACGGCGGCAACTCCCGCTGGACGGACGACGAGAAGCACGCCAAACAGCTGCGCGCGCGGGACATCGGCTTCGTCGACGCGGGCGTCTCCGGGGGCGTGTGGGGCCTGAAGAACGGCTACGCACTGATGGTCGGCGGCGACGAGGAGCACGTCCGGTGGCTGGAGCCGGTCTTCGACGCGCTCAAGCCACAGGGCCCGTACGGCTTCGTCCACGCGGGCAAGGTGGGCGCGGGCCACTTCGCGAAGATGGTCCACAACGGCATCGAGTACGCGATGATGCAGGCCTACGCCGAGGGCTGGGAGCTGCTGGAGAAGGTCGACTCGGTCACCGACGTGCGCGAGGTGTTCCGCTCCTGGACACAGGGCACCGTCATCCGCTCCTGGCTGCTGGACCTCGCCGTCGACGCCCTGGACGACGACGAGCACCTGGAGAAGCTGCGCGGCTACGCGGAGGACTCCGGCGAGGGCCGCTGGACGGTGGAGGCCGCCATCGACAACGCCGTGCCGATGCCGGCCATCACCTCCGCCCTGTTCGCGCGGTTCGCCTCCCGGCAGGAGGACTCCCCGCAGATGAAGATGGTCGCGGCGCTGCGCAACCAGTTCGGGGGCCACGCGGTGGAGGCGGCGCCGCAGGAGCAGACGAAGAAGGACTGATCACTCCCCGGACCGCCGCCGGGCGCTCTCCGCCCCGTCCGCACGAGGGGCGAACGAGCGCGCTCGGAGGACGTGTCGACGGAGGGACGGGCAAGCGCGGGGTGCCGCGTCGCCAGGTCGCCTGGGTGGGATCGGGGGTGCCGTGTCGGCGTGTGTGCGGGTCGCCGGGAGGTGGTCAGTGGGGCGCGGCCGCGTCCAGGAGGGGGCCCAGTTCGCGGGCCACGGTTTCCAGGGACCGTACGCCTCCTTCGGCGCGGGCCATGATGATCGCCCCTTCCAGGGAGCTGATCATCAGCGTGGCCAGCGGTTCAGCGCGCTCGGCCGGTACGCCCATGCCCGTCAGGGCCTCCGCGACCGGCGCCCGCCAGGCCGTGAACGCGGCGGCGGCCGCCTCCCGGGTGGACGCGTGGGCCGAGGCGCAGTCCACCGTCGCCGCGGCGACCGGGCAGCCGGAGAAGGATCCCGCCGTCTCGTACTCGTCGGTCCACTGCCGGACCATCGCGGCGAACAGCCCGCCCGGCGTCGGCTCGGCCAGGCCCGCCATGAAGCGGGCGACACGACGGCCCGCGTACCGGCCGGCCCAGGCCACCGCCTCGTTGACCAGCTGTTCCTTGCCGCCCGGGAAGTAGTGCTGGAGGGATCCTCGGGGCGCGTCCGCGTGGGCGGCCACCTCCCGCATCCCGGTCGCGCCCACGCCGTCGCGCCGGATGAGCTGGGCCGCGCTGAAGACCATCCGCTCGCGCGGTCCCCGCTCGGTACCCGTCATCGTCGGCCTCCCGGCTCCGTACGCATCTCGCGCCCCACCCTATGACCGCCGTCATGAACGCGGCTACTATGACCGCTGTCATAGCACGGTCTCGACCTCAGGGCGGTCCTCGTGAACGTCGGCTTCATCGGTCTCGGAGTCATGGGACAGCCCATGGCCCTCCGGCTGGCCCGCTCCGGCACTCCCCTCACCGTGTGGAACCGGACAGCCTCCCGTACGGCCCCCCTGCGCGCGGCCGGCGCCCAGGTGGCGGCGGACCCCGCCGGGGTGTTCGCCCGGTCGGACGTGGTGCTCCTGATGCTGGCGGACGACGCCGCCACCGACGCCGTCCTCGGCCGGGGCGGGCCGGACTTCGCCGCGCGTGTCGCGGGGCGGGTGGTCGTCCACATGGGCACCACCTCGCCCGCCTGCTCACGCGCCCTGGAGGCCGACGTACGGGCTGCGGGCGGGAGCTATGTCGAGGCGCCCGTCTCCGGCTCCCGCGTCCCGGCGGAGAACGGCCACCTGGTGGCGATGCTGGCCGGTGAGGAGCGAGCGGTGCGGACCGTACGGCCGCTGCTCGCTCCCCTGTGCCGGGAGACGTTCGTGTGCGGCCCCGCACCGGGCGCGCTGCTGACGAAACTGTCGGTGAACCTCTTCCTGATCACGCTGGTGACCGGGCTCACCGAGGCGTTCCACTTCGCCGAGCGGCAGGGGCTCGACCCGCGGCTGTTCCTCGACGTCCTGGACGCGGGCCCGATGGCCAGCCCGGTCTCCCGGATGAAGGCACCCAAGCTGCTGTCCGGGGACTTCGACGTCCAGGCGGCCGTCCTCGACGTGCTGAAGAACAACCGGCTGATCGCCGGGGCGGCACGCGCGTCCGGCACTGCCTCACCGCTGCTCGACGTGTGCCACGCCCTGTTCGAGGAGACGGTGTCGCTCGGCCACGGCGGACAGGACATGGTGGCGGTCCTGCGGGCGATCGAGAACCGCACCCGCACCGGCGCCGCCCCCGGACAGGGCGCGCCTCACCCGCCGGCGGCGCCCTTGGGAATGCCGTAGGCCCGTTCCACCCGCAGGCGGAGCACCAGGCGGCGCTCGCGGACCATGGCGGCCCGGTAGTCGTCCCAGTCGGGGTGCTCGCCGAGGACGTCCCGGTAGAGGCGGACCAGTTCCTCGACGGTCTCGTCGTACGGGTCCGCGGCGACCGGTGACAGGTCCGCGCTGCCCTCGGCGACCGTGTAGGCCCACCGGTCCGGGCTGGTGACGTGGTACGAGGCCCGCGGGTCCCGGCGCAGATTGCGGGTCTTGGCGCGGTCGTCGGTGATCGAGACGCGGATGACCCGCTCGTCCGGGTCGTAGGCGTGGGCGACGTTCGACAGCTGGGGCCGGCCGTCCCGCTTGAGGGTGACCAGCACCCCACCGCGGCCTTCGGAGAGCAAAGCCAGCAGGGCGTCCTGCACGGCGTCGTACGGCGTGTCCTGAGTCATATCCCGGTCAACCAGTGGGGCCGAGCCGCGCATTCCCCAGTGGTCACTCTCCCGCGCGTGGGCCCCTGGCGAGGGCGCGGGGCGGGGGATCCCGGCGGTCGCCCGCCGGGTTTCCCGCTTCGTCGCCGCTGCCCGGCCGGGAGCGGCCCGGCCCGGGTCCGGCCGCCGGTGCGGCCCCGGTCCGCCCGGCTCAGGACAGGTGCGCCACCGCGTCCAGGTGGGGCAGGTGGTGGTCGAGCCGCTCCCGCTTGGTGCGCAGGTAGGTGATGTTGCTCTCGCACGGCGGGATCAGCAGCGGTACCTGCTCGGCGACTTGGATGCCGTGCCGCACCAACGCATCGCGCTTGCGCGGATTGTTGGACATCAGCCGCACCGAGCGCACGCCCAGGTCGCGCAGCATCCCGGCGGCGACGCCGTAGTCGCGGGCGTCGACCGGCAGACCGAGCGCCAGGTTGGCCTCGACCGTGTCCAGGCCCTCCGCCTGAAGGGCCATCGCCCGCAGCTTGGCGAGCAGCCCGATGCCCCGGCCCTCGTGCCCGCGCAAGTAGACGACGATGCCGCTGCCTTCGGCGACGACGGCGCGCAGCGCGGCGTCGAGCTGGTCGCCGCACTCGCAGTGCTGGGAGCCGAAGGCGTCCCCGGTCAGGCACTCCGAGTGCAGCCGGACCAGGACCCGGTCGGTGCCGATGTCGCCGTGCACCAGCGCGACTTGTTCGTCACCGCGGTCGTGGTCCAGGTAGCCGACCGCCTGGAATTTCCCGTACACGGTGGGCAGCGGGGCATTCACGACGCGCTCCACGCCCGTGCGCCGGGCCGACTTCTTGCCGAGTACGCCGAGGTCTTCTGTCATGATCTGATTCCTAAGCAGAGACGAAAGGCCGGAAAACAATGAGTGGTTCGGGAACGCGGCCGACGGCACATGGTCTGTTGCCGGCGGACACCACGCAAGACGTACGGACGCGGGGGGCGGACCTCTCACGGCAGGTGGCGGTGCTGCCGGTGGGCAGTTTCGAACAGCACGGCCCGTTCCTCCCGTTGGCGACCGACACGCTGGTCGCCTGTGCCATCGCCCGCCGGATCGCCGACGCGTACCCGGTGCATCTCCTTCCGCCGGTGACGATCTCCTGCTCGCACGAGCACGCCGCCTGGCCGGGAACCGTCAGCATCTCTTCCGTGACCCTTCATGCGGTGGTGCGGGACATCGCGGACTCGCTGCGCCGCTCCGGCGTCGAGGCCCTGGTGGTCGTCAACGGTCATGGCGGCAACTACGTGCTGGGCAACGTCGTTCAGGAGGCCTCCGTGCGCGGTGAGCGCCTCGCGCTGTTCCCCGCCGCGGAGGACTGGCAGACGGCCCTCGAGGCGGCCGGGGTGCGCACCTCGCCGCTCACCGACATGCACGCGGGGGAAATCGAGACCTCCATTCTTCTGCACGCTCATCCGGAAATGGTCCGGGCCGGTTACGAGTCCGCCGATTTCGTCGCGGACGACCGGCGGCATCTGCTCACCACCGGAATGTCCGCCTATACCGAATCGGGCGTCATCGGCCGCCCTTCCCTGGGTTCCGCGGAAAAGGGTGAGGAACTGCTGAACAGCCTGGCGGATTCCTTCGGTCCGTATTTCTCGCTGCTCACGTCCGAGGGATTGGAGTTGCCGGGGAGCGGGCGCGCATAGTCCCCGCCGGAGGCGCGGCCGGGTTCCGGGGCCGGTTCGGCGGGGCGGGACCCGGCGCGCATCGCGGTGTACCAGCGGGCGACGAGGACGAGGGCGCCCGGCAGGCCGGCCACGAAGCTCAGCACCCCGTACACCACGGCCACGGCCACTCCGGTGCTCGCGCCGAGTCCGGCGGCGCCGAACGCCCAGGCGGCGACGCCCTCGCGGGGCCCGAACCCGCCCACGTTCAGCGGCAGTCCCATGGCGACCAGCGCGAGGACGGCCAGGGGCAGCAGGACGAGCACCGGGGCGGCGAGGCCGGCGACGTGCGCGGCGACCACGAACATCCCGATGTGTCCGGCCAGGACGACGGCCGAGGACAGCGCGACACCGGGCCCGTTGCGGCGGGACAGCAGTCCCTCGCGGGCCTCGGCGAGGGTGCGGCGCAGGGCTCGCCCCCGGTGCGAGGGCGCGCGGTTCATGCGCAGGGCGAGGACGATGGCGAACGCGCCGGCGGCGGCGAAGGCGAGCAGGGCCACGAGGTGCCGCGTCTGGTCGCGCACGGGGGACGGCAGGGTGAGGAGGACCGCCGCGCCGGTGACGGCGAGCGCGATCTGCCCGGCGACCCGTTCGAGGACAACGGCCCGCACGCCGCGTCCCAGATCGCCGGCGCTCTGCCCGTGCCGCACCGCCCGGTGCACATCGCCCAGGACGCCGCCGGGCAGCGCCGCGTTCAGGAACAGCGCACGGTAGTAGTCGGCCACCGCCGGGCCGAGCGGCAGCCGGATGCGCAGGCCACGGGCCACCAACTGCCAGCGCCAGGCGCTGAACACGGTGGTGACCACCCCGATGCCCAGCGCCACGAGGAGGGTCGGCGTGTCGATCCGTCGCAGCCCGTCCAGGAAGACGCCGGTGCCCAGCCGCCACAACAGCACGGCGAGGATGGCGACTCCGGCGACGGTACCGAAGTGGGTCCGCGCAGCACGGGTGTTGAGGCGGGAGAGCGCAGCCGCGAGCGGGGTACGGCCGCGGAGGTCGCCGCCTGATGTGCCGTGGGCACGGGGAGCGCTGGGCGCGTTGGACACGTCGGCCCCGTCAGGTGCGCCGGCCCCTCCGGGTACGCCGGCCCCGTCAGGTGCGCCGAGCGCGTCGGGGGCGGACACGTCGGCGGCACCGGGAGCGTCGTACTCCCCCGCCTTCGGGTCGCGTACGAGAGGTGCGTCCACCGCCTGCGCGCTCATGCGGCACGATCCGTCGGCCGGGACAGCGCCAGCAGGTCGTTGTGGTGCACGACGACCCGCAACTCCCCCGCCGCGCAGGCCTCCAGGCGGTCGGCGAGGTAACGGTCCGCGCGCGGCTTCAGCTCGGGACGCTGTTCGACGGCCGCGCCGACCCAGCCGCGCAGCCACTGGGCGGTCAGTTCGCGCTGATCGGGGCCGAGCCGCCAGGGGCTCGGGTCCAGTCGTACGGTGGCGCCGTGCGCGGCGAAGGCCTCGCAGGCCGCGTCGACCGCGTCGGGACCGAGCAGTCCGGTGCGCCGCTGATGGGCGTTGAACGCCTCGGTGATCTCGGCGTCCAGCGGATCGGCCGTGGTCAGTTCGACCCGGCCGGCCACCGAGAGGGTCAGCAGCGCCGGGCAGCCCGCCCCGGCGCAGGCCGCGGCGAGGGTGTCGATCTCCTCGCGGGTCAGGACGTCCAGCAGCGCGGAGGCCGTGACCAGGGACGCGCCGGACAGGGCGTCCGGGGTGAGCCGGGCCACGTCGCCGCGCCGCGTCTCCACGGTGACCCGGCTGCCGTCGGCGGCGGCGCGCGGGGAGGCGACGGCCGCGAAGTGCAGCAGGTAGGGGTCGCGGTCGTGCAGGACCCAGTGCTGGGCGCCGTCCAGCCGGGAGGCGAGCCAGCGGCCCATCGAGCCGGTGCCGCATCCCAGGTCGTGCACCACGAGCCCGCCGTGCCGGCTCGGCAGGTTGACCAGCCGGATCCGCAGCGGATCGAGCAGTTCCGTCGCCCGCGCGGCGGCGTCCGCCGCCTCCCGGAGCTGCAACCACTCGGGTGCGTACCGGGGCGGCTCCTCCTCCGTCGCGCCCTCCCGAAGCCTTACGGTGGCCCGTTCCCCGGGCCGCTGCGCGGGCCCGGCCCCCGGAATCACCGCCGGGGGCTCGGAGTGCTGAGCCGCCTGTGGGGAGAACGCGCCGGTGTCCGCCATGGCCGAGGGGTCCTTTCCTGCGAGCCGCGCCGTCTCGGGGGCCGATCGCCCCGCCGCGCCCGGGGCGGGAGCGGGCCGCTCCCACGTGCCCGGCTCGGACGGGATGGCGCCGGTGGGCCGGGCGGCCTCCACGGACGTATCCGGCGTGGTCATGCCGCCCTCCTGGGTTCCTTCGGCAGCCGGCCGAGCACGCCGGCCAGGCTGCGGGCGGTGTTGGCCCAGCCGTCGAGGGCGGCGCGCCTGCCGCGGGCGGCGGACTTCAGCCGGCGCCGGACGTCGGCCTCGCCGAACCAGCCCCGCAGTTCGGCGGCGAGGGCCGCGGGGTCCTCCGGTGGTACGAGCATGCCGGGCACCCCGCCGTCGGGGGCGCGGCCGACCGCCTCGCCCACCCCGCCGACATCGGTCGCGAGCACCGGGATGCCCCGGGCGAGGGCCTCGGTGACCGCCATGCCGTACGTCTCCGCGTAGGAGGCGAGGACCATCAGGTCGGCGGCGGCGTAGCTGGCGTCGAGCTCGGCTCCGGCCCGCGGTCCGACCAGGTGGAAGCGGTCCTGCAGGCCGTACTCCGCGATCAGGCCGCGCAACCGGTCGACATAGGCGGGGTCCTGGGTGAGCGCGCCGACACAGGTGCAGCTCCACGGCAGGTCGGTGGCCGCGGCCAGTGCCTCCACCAGCCGGTGCTGCCCCTTGCGCGGGGTGACCGAGGCGACGCACAGCAGCCGGGAGACCCCGTCGGTGCCGGGGGCGAGGGGCGCGATGTCGGCGCCGGGGGTGGCGGCGTGGACCCGCTCGGGGGCGAGGCCGTGGTGGGAGACGAGGCGGCGCACCGCCCAGTCACTGGTGGCGACGACGGCGGACACCGCGCGCAGCACCTGGCGTTCCCTGGCGTCCAGTTCCGCGGCCACGGCCGGGTCGAGTCCCGTCTCGTCGCCGAGCGGCAGGTGGACGAGGACGGCCAGGCGCAGCCGCTCGGCCTCGGGCACGATCGTCTCGGGCACCCCGCAGGCGACGAGCCCGTCGAGGAGGACGACCGCGCCGTCGGGCAACTCGCGCAGGACGCGGGCGAGTTCGTCACGGGCCCGGGTGTCGGGGCGGGGCCAGGCACCGTCCACGGGATGCGCCCTGACCTGCCAGCCGAAGCCGGGCAGGTCCAGGCTCACCCGGCGGTCGTAGGCGTTGCCGCCGCTCGGGGTGGCCGGGTCGTCGACGCCGCCCGGCAGGACGAAGTGCACGGTGCGCAGGGACATGGGGATGATCCCGACGTTCTCCGAGCCGGCGCGCTGCGCGGGCAGGTAGGCCAGGGGCGAGGGGCGGTGGACGGTCGTGTCGGTCACAGCGCACGCTCGTAACTCGCCCAGGCGACGTGCGACTCGTGGAGTGTGACGGTGAGGCCGGCCAGTCCCTTGGCGCCCTCGCCCAGGGCGCCCTTGTGGATCCGTTCGGCGAGCCGGTCGGCGATGACCTTGGCCAGGAACTCCGTGGAGGTGTTGATGCCGGCGAAGTCGGGCTCGTGGTCGAGGTTGCGGTAGTTCAGCTCGCCCACCACGGCGCTGAGTTCCCGCGTGGCCAGTCCGATGTCGACGACGATGTTGTCGTCGTCCAGCTGCTCGCGCCGGAAGGTGGCGTCCACGAGGAACGTGGCGCCGTGCAGACGCTGCGCGGGCCCGAAGACCTCGCCGTGGAAGCTGTGGGCGATCATGATGTGATCGCGGACGGTGATGCTGAACAACGGACGACCCTCCAGGTGCGGCGCGTCTGGTCCCCCGGCCGGTGCCTGCCGGGGGATGCCGTGTAGTACGGCTCTTCGCTTCCCGTTGTTCAGTGCCCTCTCACTCTTTTCTCAAGGTCAGGCGCTCTTGTCGTCCCGGATCGGACGATCCGTCATGAACGGTCGTCGTACCTGACCCGGTGGCACAGCGCCGGAATCTCGCCGGAGGCGAGCCTCGGCATCACCTCCGGCAGTTCCTCGAACGCGCTCTCCCCGGTGACGAGGGCGTCCAGGGCCGGGTCGGCGAGCAGGTCGAGCGCGAGGGCCAGCCGGTCGGCGTACGTGCGGCTGGAGCGGCGGGCCGGGGAGACGGTGCCGACCTGGCTGCCGCGGATGACCAGCCGGCGGGAGTGGAAGGCCTCGCCGAGCGGGAGGGCGACGCGCCGGTCGCCGTACCAGCTCAGTTCGAGGACGGTGCCCTCGGGGGTGAGCAGTTCCAGCGCGCGGGCGAGGCCCTGATCGGTGGCGCTGGCGTGCACGACGAGGTCGCACTCGCCGAGCGCGTCCCCGGGCAGCGCGAAGCCCACGCCGAGCGCCTCGGCGACCTCGGCGCGGGCCGGGTCCGCGTCCACCAGTTGGACGCGCACGCCGGGGAACCGGGCCAGCAGGGCCGCCACCGAGCAGCCGACCATGCCACCGCCGACGACGGCGATACGGTCGCCGACCAGGGGCGCGGCGTCCCACAGCGCGTTCACGGCGGTCTCGACGGTGCCCGCGAGCACCGCGCGCCCGGCCGGCACGTTCTCCGGCACACGGGTCACCGCGCTCGCCGGGACGACGTAGCGGCTCTGGTGCGGATGAAGGCAGAAGACCGTACGCCCGGTCAGCTCCCGCGGGCCCTCCTCCACCACCCCGACACTGAGGTAGCCGTACTTCACCGGGCCCGGGAAGTCGCCCTCCTGGAACGGCGCCCGCATGACCTCGTACTGGCTCTCGGGCACCTGGCCGCGGAACACGAGCGTCTCCGTTCCGCGGCTGACCCCGGAGTAGAGCGCGCGGACGACCACCTCGCCCGGCCCGGGTTCCGTAAGGTCCGTCCGGCGTATCTCGCCGTGGCCCGGCGAGGTCAGCCAGAAGGCGCGGGCGGAGCGGTTCATCGAGAATCCTCCTGAACGATCGGGAAGTTGTTCACGTACCGAGAAGTGCACAGGCCGCGCACAACGTACGCGGCGTTGATCGACTCTGTCACTCGGCCGGAGGATGTTCGGTGGCCCTGAACAACACGTACGACGCACGGCTGGTCCAGCAGGAGACCGCGGTGGGAGCGGGCGCGCAGATCCTGTTGCTGGCCCTGCTCGGCCCGGCGATCGGCATGGGTCCCGCGGGCTGGGCGACCGGTCTGGTCTTCGCGGTCGCCACCTGGGCGGTGCTCTCCCGGGCGCTGCACCGGTCGCGGCTCCGTTCCTTCGGCCCGGCCAACCGGGTGACCCTGGGCCGGGCCGTTCTCGTCGGTGGGGTGACGGCACTGGTGGCGGACTCCTTCGAGAGCGCGCCGCCGGTGTCGCTGCTGGTCGCCCTGACGACGGTGGCCCTGATCCTGGACGGCGTCGACGGCAAAGTGGCCCGTCGTACGGGCACCTCCACGGCGCTCGGCGCCCGCTTCGACATGGAGGTGGACGCGTTCCTGATCCTGGTGCTCAGCGTGTACGTCTCGACGATGCTCGGCCCGTGGGTGCTGCTGATCGGCGGTATGCGGTACGTCTTCGTCGCCGCCGCCCGCGTGCTGCCCTGGCTGAACGTGCCCCTGCCGCCGAGCACCGCCCGCAAGACGGTCGCCGCGCTCCAGGGCGTCTGCCTGCTGCTCGCCGGCGCGGACCTGCTGCCCCTGCCGGCCACCGCCGGTGTGGTGCTGCTGGCGCTGGGACTGCTGGTGTGGTCGTTCGGCCGGGACGTGCTGTGGCTGTGGCGGACCGCGCGGGTGCGGGACATCGCCGCCGGGACCGGCGGGCTGCTGCGGGCCGCCCCGGTCGAGGAGGTGCTGGAGCCGGCGCGGGCCGCGTGACTCCGCACCATGCCGACGGGCCCGGATCACGGGGGATGTGATCCGGGCCCGTACCGCGTGCGAAGAGCGCGGCGCGTGCGGCCTGTGGAGCGCCGGTGGCGGGTCGCCGCTTCCCCCCGAGGGGCCGCGTCCGCCGGCCCGGCCGGGCTCAGGCGGCCCCGCGCCCCAGCTCCCCGTGCGCGCGCACGATGTCCGCGTACCGGTGGCCGCTGCCCTTGATGGTGCGGGCCTGGGTGGCGTAGTCGACGTGGACGAGGCCGAAACGCTTGGCGTAGCCGTACGCCCACTCGAAGTTGTCCAGCAGCGACCAGGCGAAGTAGCCGGCCAGCGGGGCGCCCTTGCGGGCGGCGGAGGCGCAGGCGGCCAGGTGTCCCACCAGATAGTCCTGGCGTTCGGGGTCGTCGACCGTGCCGTCGGGGCCCACGGTGTCGGGGAAGGCGGAGCCGTTCTCGGTGACGTAGAGCTTCCGGGCGCCGTACTCGTGGGTGAGGCGCAGCAGCAGCGTCTCGATGCCGGACGCGTCGATCTCCCAGTCCATGCCGGTGCGGGGCACGTCCGGGCGGCGTACGGAACGGGCGTGGGGCACCGGCCCGTCGGGGTCGTCGGCCACCGTCGCCGGGAAGTAGTAGTTGAGGCCGAGCCAGTCCAGCGGGGCGGCGATGATGTCGAGGTCGCCCGGGCGCTCGGGGAGGTCGACGCCGTAGACCTCGCGCATGTCGGCGGGGAAGCCGCGGCCGTGGACGGGGTCCAGCCACCAGCGGTTGACGTGGCCGTCGTGGCGGCGGGCGGCGGCCTCGTCCTCGGGACGGTCGGTGGCGGGGAAGACGGTGGAGAGGTTGTTGACGATGCCGACCTCGGCGCCGGGCGTCGCGGCGCGGATCGCCTGGGCGGCCAGGCCGTGGCCGAGGAGCAGGTGGTAGGAGGCGCGGACCGCGGCCGTCAGATCGGTCAGGCCGGGAGCCATCTTGCCCTCGAGGTGACCGATCCAGGCGGAGCACAGGGGTTCGTTGAGGGTGGTCCAGTGGGACACCCGGTCGCCGAGGCGTTCGGCGACGACCGAGGCGTAGGCGGCGAAGTGCTCGGCGGTCTCGCGCTCGGGCCAGCCGCCGCGGTCCTGGAGGGCCTGCGGCAGGTCCCAGTGGTAGAGGGTGACGGAGGGGGTGATGCCCGCCTGGAGCAGTCCGTCGATCAACTCGTCGTAGAAGTCGAGGCCCTTGGGGTTCACGAGGCCGTCGCCCTCCGGCATCACGCGCGGCCAGGCGATCGACAACCGGTAGGCGTTCAGGCCCAGTCGGCTCATCAGCGCGACGTCCTCGCGCCAGCGGTGGTAGTGGTCGCAGGCGATGTCGCCGTGGTCGTCGTTGTCGATCTTGCCGGGAGTGTGGGAGAAGGTGTCCCAGATGGACGGCGAGCGGCCGTCCTCGGCGACGGCTCCCTCGATCTGGTACGCCGATGTGGCCGTGCCCCACCGGAAGTCGTGCGGGAGTGCGGCGAGGTCAATGGCGTCGGACACGGAAGTCCTTTCGAGACTTGGGGTGTTGGTGGTCACTTCACCGCTCCCGCGGTGAGCCCCGCGACGAGGTAGCGCTGAAGCAGCAGGAAGCCGGCGACCACGGGCACGCTGACGACGAGCGAGGCGGCCATGATCTGGTTCCAGTAGACGTCGTTGAGCGTGGAGTAGCCCTGGAGCCCCACGGCGAGCGTGCGGGTGGTGTCGTTGGTCATCACGGACGCGAAGAGCACCTCACCCCAGGCGGTCATGAAGGCGTAGACGGCGACCGCGACGATGCCGGGGATCGCGGCCGGCACGACGACCCGGAACAGCGCGCCGAGCGGCCCGCAGCCGTCCACCAGTGCCGCCTCGTCCAGGTCGCGCGGCACCGAGTCGAAGTACCCGATCAGCATCCAGATCGAGAACGGCAGCGAGAAGGTGAGGTACGTCAGGATGAGGCCCCCGCGCGAGCCGAACAGGGCGATGCCGGTGGCGTTGCCGATGTTGACGTAGAGCAGGAACAGCGGGAGGAGGAACAGGATGCCCGGGAACATCTGCGTCGACAGGACGGTGACCGTGAAGACGCGCTTGCCGCGGAAGCTGTAGCGGCTGACGGCGTACGCCGAGAACACCGCGATCACCACCGAGCAGACCGTCGCCGCGCCCGCCACGATCAGCGAGTTCACGAAGTACCTGGCGAGCGGGACCGTCGACCAGATGTCGATGTAGGGGCGGAAGGTCAGACCGCTCGGCAGCCAGCGGAACTTGCCCGTGACGTCCGCGAGCGGCTTCAGCGAGCTGGAGACCATCACATAGACGGGCAGCAGGACGAAGCCGGTCAGCAGGGTGAGGAAGATCCGCCGCGTCCACAGGAAGGAGCGCGGCGGCGCCGTCGGCGAACGGTGGGCGTGTGCGTCAGACATCGGCGGTCCTCCGTCCGCGTGAGGTGAGCGCGAGGTAGACGCCGGTGACGACCAGCAGGAAGAGCAGCAGCAGGACGGACATCGCGGAGCCGGTGCCGAAGTTCCAGGTGACGAACGAGGCTTGGTAGATGTGGACCGAGATGAGGTCCGCGGCCTCGGGAGCGGCCTTGCCGAACAGCACGTACGGCGTGTTGAAGTCGTTGAACGTCCACAGGAACAGCACCAGGACCAGGACCTGGTTGACCGGCCGCAGGGACGGCAGGGTGATGCGGCGGATCTGCTGCCACATGCCGGCGCCGTCCAGCGCGGCGGCCTCGTACAGCTCGCGCGGGATGTTCTGGAGTCCTGCCATGACGATGAGGAAGGCGAACGGCCAGCCCTTCCACACCGACACCGTCAGCAGCGCGATGAAGCTGTTGTCGCCGATGAGCCAGAACGAGGGCTTGTCGGTGAGGTGCAGCTGGTCGTGCAGGACGTGGTTCACCAGGCCGTTGTCGTGCTGGAACATGAACACCCAGGTGATGACGGCCGCGTAGACCGGCAGCGCGTAGGGCACCAGGAACAGGGCGCGCAGCAGGCCGCGTCCGCGGAAGGTGTCCTGCATGCAGACCGCGGCCACGGTGCCGATGAGCCAGCACAGGCCGACCGACAGCAGGGTGAAGGCGACGGTGACGAGGAAGGAGTGCAGCAGCGCCTCGCCGACGGGGGCGTTGAAGTCCACCGACATGCGGTAGTTGTCGAGGCCGGACCAGGGGGCCGTGCCCCAGTCGCGGATGTAGAACTGGGTAAGCTCCTTGAAGCTCATCACGACGCCGATCACCATCGGCACCAGGTGGACCAGGAGTTCGAGCACCAGGGCGGGCAGAAGCAGCAGGTACGGCAGCGACACGCGTCCGAGCCACCCGGGGCGGCGCGGCCCGCGCGTCGCACCGGGTGGGTTCACGGGTGCCGTCGTCCCGCCGGTGTGCGCGGGAGCGGTGGTCGTCATGTGGGTGTCCGCGCTCACTTCGCCGGCATCTGCTGCTGGGCCTTGAGCAGCTTGGCCTTCACCGAGGCCGTGGTGACCGCGCGCCCGGCGGCGGCGTCGGCGAACAGTTCCTTGACGGCCGTGCCGACGGCCGTCTCGAACTGGGACTCGTCGGCGACCTGCGGCAGCGCGGCGGCGCTCGTGGCGAGGGTTTCCTTCAGCACGGCGTTGGCCGGGGTGTTGAAGGCGGCGTCCGACTGGGCGGCCCCGACCGGCGGGATGGTGCTGTAGGCCGTGTTGAGGATCTTCTGCTCCTCGTCACTGGTCATGAACTTCACGAAGTTCGTGGCGCCGTCGAGGTTGTGGCTGTTCTTGAAGACGGCGATGTTGATGCCGGCCACCATCGAGTTCACCTGCGTGCCGGTGCCGGGGGTGCCGGACTGCACCGGGACCGGGGCGATGCCGTAGGCGTCCTCGCTCATGCCCTGGGACTTGAGGTTGGCGGAGGCGGACTGCCACAGCAGCATCGCCGTCCGGCCCTTGGCGAAGTCGCTGACCGACTGGTTCTGCGCGTACTCGGCGTTGCCCTGCGGGATGACCTTGTCCTTGGCCATCAGGTCGACGTACTGCTTGACCGCCGTGACCGCGCCGTCGCTCGTGAAGTCGGGCTTGCCGTCCGCGGTGAAGAAGTCGGCGCCGTGCTGCTTGGCGAAGACGAAGACGTGGTGGATGTTCTCCGAGACGTTGGCGCCCTCGGCGCCGATGACCTGCTTGCCCTTGGCCTGGATCTTCTTGCCGTCGGCGACGAGTTCGTCCCAGGTGGCCGGCGGCTTGGCGATGCCCGCGTCGGCGAAGATCTGCTTGTTGTAGTAGAGCGCGTACGCCATCGAGTACAGCGGTACGGCGGCCGGGTCCTGTCCCTGGGCACCAGTCGAGCCGAGCGCGGAGTCGACGAAGCGGTCCTTGCCTCCGATCTTGTCGAAGTTCTTGGCGTCCCAGGGCAGCAGCCCCCCGGTGGCCTGGAGGGAGGCGCTCCAGGTGTTGCCGATGTTGAGGACGTCGGGGCCCTGGCCGGAGGTGGTCGCGGTGAGGATCCGGTTCAGCAGGTCCGACCAGGGCACGACCTCCAGCTTCACCTTGATGCCCGTCTGCTTCTCGAACTTGTCGAGTTCGGGCTGGAGGACCTTCTTGTCGATCTCGATGCTGGCGCCCTGGTTGGAGGCCCAGTACGTGAGCGTCTTCGGCGAGTCGCTGGACCCGCCGCCCGTCGACGAACCGCCTCCGCAGGCCGAGACGGCTAGGGCGAGAGACATGGTGACGGCGCCTACGGCCGCGGCTCGGATACTGCGCATGGCTCCTGGTGTCCCTTTCCGGGAGTCGAGAACCGCGAGGAGTCCTCCGGACGCCGACACCGCTCGCGTTCCCATGTCCCGTGCTCGTTCTCGTGCGATCGGGTGGGGTTCGCTCGGTTCGACTTCCGAAGGCGCCTCAGGGCTTAATTTAGGACGTGAGTTAAACCTCCGGGCGGGGCGTCGTCAAGGGATCCGGCAAGGGTGAATCGGCGGTCGGCGGCGCCGGAGACGGCACCTTCGGCCCGATACGACCGGCACGCGCCGCCTGACCTGCGACAGGAGGGCGGGGAAGTCGCAGTACAACGGTTGGGTCTCGACGCACGGCGCGGACGGCTCAGCGGGACGTCATGGCATCTCGACTACGTGGAGAGCGACTTGACGTCGCGTCACTTCCTGCTTTCTCCTGCTGCCTCCCGCCGGCCGAACTCGGCCGCACCTCTTGACGCTTCATTCACTCGCGTGAAGCATTCATGGCCAAGAGAGCGCTCTCGACCCTCGCACCGTTCATTTCCTGAACAGGAGGGGCGGCCGCTCCATGCCCCTCCCCCGCACTCCCATGGCCGGGCGGTGCGGTGACGGGCCGGCCGCTCGCGGTGTGCGGGGACGGGCCGGCCCCTGGCGAGGCACGGGGAGGGGCAGGCCCCTGGCGAGGCGCGGGAAGGGGCAGGCCCCTGGCGAGGCATGGGGAGAGACCGGCGTTGGGGTCCCGGAACGCCGCCGGGGCCAAGCAGGGCTTTTGGGCCCTATCCGCATCCCCGTGCAGGGACTGTTCGGCCCTATCGGCACCCCGTACCCCTCCGGCGATCATGAGGCGGCGGCCGGGAGGGTCGGGTCCGTTCCTCAACCGGAGCACCTCCGGGCTCGTCGTTGTGTCGATGAACCAAGCAGATGCGGAGGGCACCGTCCGGTGGACGAGGTGCGCATACAACAGGCGGCGGCAGCGCGGCCGGAAGCCCCGGAAGACGGGGACGAGGCCACGCCGGCTCCCGGTACCACGGTGGCGGACAAGGACGCGGCCCGTGGCCCAGTGACAGGAGGGCAGGCGGCCCAGATCCCAGGGCACGGCGCCGTGCGGCCCTCGTGGGTGGAGTGGCTGACCACCACCGACCACAAGAAGATCGGGACGCTGTATCTCGTCACCGCCTTCGCGTTCTTCGTCCTCGGTGGCGTGATGGCGCTGGTGATGCGCGCCGAACTCGCCCGCCCCGGACTGCAGATCATGTCGAACGAGCAGTTCAACCAGGCGTTCACGATGCATGGCTCGATCATGCTGCTGATGTTCGCGATGCCGCTCTTCACCGGCTTCGCGAACTGGATCATGCCGCTGCAGATCGGGGCGCCCGACGTCGCCTTCCCGCGGCTGAACATGCTCGCCTACTGGCTGTTCCTGTTCGGCTCCCTCATCGCCGCCGGCGGTTTCCTCACCCCTCAGGGCGCCGCCGACTTCGGCTGGTTCCTGTACGCGCCGCTGTCGGACGCGGTGCACTCGCCGGGCATCGGGTCCGACATGTGGATCATGGGTGTGGCGCTGTCCGGCTTCGGCAGCATCCTCGGCTCGGTCAACTTCATCACCACGATCATCTGCATGCGCGCGCCCGGCATGACCATGTTCCGCATGCCGATCTTCACCTGGAACGTGCTGCTGACCGCGCTCCTCGTGCTGCTCGTCTTCCCCGTGCTCGCGGCGGCGCTGTTCGCCCTGGAGATGGACCGCAAGTTCGGCAGCCACATCTTCGACTCGGCCAACGGCGGGGCACTGCTGTGGCAGCACCTGTTCTGGTTCTTCGGCCATCCCGAGGTGTACATCCTGGCGTTGCCGTTCTTCGGCATCGTCAGTGAGGTCATCCCGGTCTTCGCCCGCAAGCCGATGTTCGGCTACATGGGCCTGATCGGCGCCACCATCTCCATCGCGGGCCTGTCGCTGACCGTGTGGGCACACCACATGTACGTCACCGGCGGCGTACTGCTGCCCTTCTTCTCCTTCATGACGTTCCTGATCGCGGTCCCGACCGGGGTGAAGTTCTTCAACTGGATCGGCACCATGTGGAAGGGCTCGCTGAGCTTCGAGACACCGATGCTGTGGACGGTGGGCTTCCTGATCACGTTCCTCTTCGGCGGTCTCACCGGAGTGATCCTGGCCTCCCCGCCGCTGGACTTCCATCTGTCCGACTCGTACTTCGTGGTGGCGCACTTCCACTACACGATCTTCGGCACGGTGGTGTACGCGATGTTCGCCGGATTCCACTTCTGGTGGCCGAAGTTCACGGGCAAGATGCTCGACGAACGGCTCGGCAAGATCACGTTCTGGACCCTCACGGTGGGTTTCCACCTCACGTTCCTGGTCCAGCACTGGCTGGGCGTCGAGGGCATGCCGCGCCGGTACGCCGACTACCTCGCGGCCGACGGCTTCACCACACTCAACACCCTTTCCTCGATCGGGTCGTTCGTGCTCGGCCTGTCGCTGCTGCCGTTCTTCTACAACGTCTGGAAGACCGCCAAGTACGGCAAGCGGGTCGGCGTCGACGACCCGTGGGGCTACGGCCGCTCCCTGGAGTGGGCGACCTCCTGCCCGCCGCCGCGGCACAACTTCACCTCCCTGCCCCGGATTCGGACCGAGTCCCCGGCGTTCGACCTGCACCACCCGGAGATCTCCGGGGTCACGGGTGTCACCGGGTTCGGCGGGGCCGCCGGTGTCGCCGGGGCTGCCAGGGACGCAGGGCGGGCCGAGGTGGAAGAGGCGGCGAGGTAGGCCGTGCCACACGCCGTCGCCGCCCTGGGAGCCGCGGCGCTCACCACCGCGGGCTCCGTCTGGTACGTGCCGGCCCTCGCCGACCTGCGGGCCGGCGCGGACCGGCCCGAGTCCCGGCGCATCGCCGCCGCGGCCTGCGTGACCGGCTGGGCCGGCACGGGCGCCCTCGCCGTGCTGCTGCTCGTCGCCGAGGCATGGTGGACGCCGGTCGCCGCGGCCGTCGCCGGCGCCACCGTCGCCACCGCCCTGCGCCTGCACGCCGCCGCCCGGCACAGACGCGAGGCCCGCGAGATGGCCCACCACTGGACACATCTGGGCCACGTCCCACCCCCGCCCGGCCCGTCCCGCTCCCGGAACGTCGTCGCCGGCGTCCTCGGCTGCGGCCTGGTCGCGGCGGTGACCGTGGCAGCCCTGCACGCCCTCTCCGGCCCGGCCGACGACCCCCGCTGGCTGACGGCCGCGGCCCCCGCCGCCGTCATGGGTGTGTTCCTCACCGCGGCGGCCGGGTACGCCCACGCGACGCGCCCCGCCACGGCCGGCGTGCGGGAACCGCGACGGCGCTAGTGCTGTGACCGGAAGGGTTCACCGGCTCGCGGCGCCCGGCACGGCACTCCCCCAGCCTTCGGCCGGGGGTACCCCCACGCCGCGTTGTCGCATCACCCGAGTACATCCAGTACGCGGGCAATGCTCCGCCTCGCGATGCTCCCCCACTGCCTGAAGGGCGTGGGAGGTGCCCCCAGCACCGGACGCCGCGAGCTTCCCGGCAAACCTTCCCGGCCACAGCACTAGCAAGGCGGACGGGCCTTGGTCGGAGCCCGTCAGGTCGGTTCGTCATGAAGGACCGTGTACGGAGGGAGGCCCCCGGGCGCTGCACCGCTCCTGTTCGCGGTGCAGCGGTTCGCCCAGCCGGGGAGGGACCGGCTGCCCTGTAGTCGAGCAGGCTCCCGACGGCGGAATCGGGCAGCGCGACAGGACGCTGAACCCAACTCCGCGTCGATGTAAGTTTCTTACATCGAACGCTAGCGATTTGGTAACTATTTTCACCCCGCTCGTTGACCAGGCACGGCGCGCTGGGAACGGTGATCCGATCAAGCCGCTCCCGTCTCTCTTCAAGGAGTCCGCGTGACCGACACCGCGAACCACGGCTCGGCCGCACGTCGCCCCACGCGCCGCGTGCTGCTGCGGGCCGCAGGACTGATGGCCGGCCTGGCCGCCACGGGGTTGCCCGTCCCCGCTGCTGCGGCTGCCGCCGCCGACGGCACCCCGACCGCGTACCGCGACCGCGAGCTGCGTGGCGAGTGGATCGCCACCGTCGCCAACATCGACTGGCCCTCGCGGACCGGACTGAGCCCCGCCGCACAGCAGGCGGAGTTCGTCGCGCTGCTCGACCACGCCGCATCGATCGGGCTCAACGCGATATTCGCGCAGGTCCGCCCGGCGGCCGACGCCTTCTGGCCGTCACGCTACGAGCCGTGGTCGCAGTACCTGACCGGCACTCAGGGCCAGGATCCCGGCTACGACCCGCTGGGCTTCATGGTCGAGGCCGCGCACGACCGCGGGCTGGCCCTGCACGCGTGGTTCAATCCGTACCGCATCTCGCTGCAGTCCGACGTCACCAAGCTCGTGCCCGGCCACCCGGCGCGGCTGCACCCGGAATGGGTCGTCTCCTACGGCGGCCAGCTGTACTACAACCCAGGCATCCCGGCCGCCCGCGCCTTCGTCGAGAACGCCATCATGGACGCGGTGGAGCGCTACGAGATCGACGGCGTCCACTTCGACGACTACTTCTACCCCTACCCGGTGGGCGGCCAGGACTTCCCCGACGACGACGCCTTCGCCGCGTTCGGCACGGGCTTCACCGACCGGGCGGCCTGGCGCCGGCACAACGTGGACCTGCTGGTGCAGGAGGTGCGCGACCGAGTGCGCGAGGTCCGTCCCGAGGCGGCGTTCGGCATCAGCCCCTTCGGCATCTGGCGCAACGCGTCGAGCGACCCGCGGGGCTCGGCCACCAACGGCACCCAGTCCTACGACGCGCTCAACGCCGACAGCCTGGGCTGGGTGCGCAAGGGCTGGGTGGACTACATCGCCCCGCAGCTGTACTGGAACATCGGTCTTGCGGTGGCCGACTACGCCGCCCTCGCTCCGTGGTGGGCGCAGGCGGTCCGCGGCACCGACGTGCAGCTGTGGATCGGTCAGGCCGTGTACAAGGTCGGCGACCCCGCCCAGCCGGCCGCCTGGCAGGACCCCGCCGAGCTCTCCCGGCACCTGACGACGGACCGGGGGCTGCCGGAGATCAACGGCGAGATCCTGTTCAGCGCCACGGACGTGACCGCCGACCCGATCGGCGCGGTCACCCGGCTGACCGCCGACCACTGGCAGCGACCCGCGCTGCCACCGGTCCTGCCGAGACTCGCCCGCGGGCCCGCACCACTGCCCCCGCTCGCGTCGGCGGCCCGGACGGCCGACGGCGGGATCCGGATCGAGGTGCGCTCCCGCGGCAACCACGTCCCCGCGCTGTACGCACTACGGCAGCACACCGCCGCCGACGACGGCCTCGTGGCCGTACTCACGGGCGCCCGCCACGCCGAGTGGACCGTCCCGGCAGCCCCGGAGGGCGCCAAGTACACGGTCACGTCGGTGGACCGCGCGAACCGAGAGAGCTCCCCGATCAGCGTTCGGCTGCCTCGCGGTTGACACGGCATCACCACCCGCGGCCCGGTCCTGCCGCTCAGGGCCGGGCCGGGCTGCGGGAGGGGCCGGTCCCTGGGCCCCGCGGCTCCTTCCACTGTCCCTGCTGTCAGCCGGAGTTGTATCCCCATCGAGCCTTGCCGTCCTTGCCCATGAAGCACTTTGCGGGTCGCCCGTCGGCGGTCGTCGCAGTGGCACCGACAGGAGAGCAGTACTGCCCGAACCCGATACCGGTCTGACCTCCGCTTCCACCCGTGCCACCGCTGGTACTACCGCCCGAGCCGCCGGAGGACCCGCCGCTGGTGGTGCCGCCGCCGGGGACACCACCGCTGCCGGCCGAGCCCCCACTTGTGCGGCCACCACCTGTGGTGCCGCCGCCCGAGGCGGTTCCGTACGAGGGCTGGGGGCGCGGCTCGGGCTTCGGCTTTGGTTCAGGCTTCGGCTTTGGTTGAGGCTTCGGCTCCGAGCTGGGTTCGGTACAGGGGGCGCCGAGGCCGATCAGCCACAGGTCGATCTGTGTCCCGGTCTGGACCTCGGTGTCGGGCTCCGGGTGCTGACGGCACACCCGCCAGTCGGCCAGGTCCTGCGGCTCCTCGTCCAGACGCTTGGCGTTATGGGCGTGGAAGTTGACTGTGCGATCGAAGCCGAGGGCGCTCAAGGTACGGGAGGCATGGTCGAACCGTTCACCGACGAGGTCCGGCATGACGATCCGGCGGGGGCCGTGCAGCCAGGTCGGGCACGCCTCCTCCTCCGGGACCGCGTACAGGGTCAGCATCCCGATCGACGGACGGACTGCCTCACCTTGGGATGGGCTCTGGAAGCAGACCTGCCAGCCGGTCGCGGTGGGATTCACCGGCCGCTGAGAAGAAGAGGCGTCGGCTGCCGACACGGTCTGCCACGGCTGAAGGCGGGCCTTCGCAGCCGCTGCAGTAAGAGAGATCCCGTTGAAGTCGGAAACGAGCAGGGCGTGTTCTGCGGGCGCTTGGGCCACGGCCTCCTCCCCGCTGGACCCCGGGTAGAGGCCGGCGGAGAGCACTCCGGCCGCAGCTACGGCCACGAGGACCGGGTGCCTGCGTATCCAGGTGGAAAACCGCGTCCCGCGACCAGGGCGCAAAGGGGAGTCGGGAGGCAGGACTTCACCCACGGCCTCGAGGAGTTCTCCCTTCGGGTCGAGCTTTGAGCCGTGCAGCTTGTGCGGCTTTCCGTCGGCAAGGACCTCGGCAGAGTTCAACATGCCGTATGTACGCCGGAGGATGCGCAAGGGCACGGGGACGCGGGTCGCTCTGGGCGCCAGGAGATTCCGGAGAAGGATGAGGCCGTTCCTGGTGAGCACGGCATAGCCCCAGCCGTTGTGGTAGACGGCCCGGACGACTTCCTCGGACCCGAGCTCTTCCAGTAGCACCTTCTTGAAGTCATGGGGCAGAGTGATGTTTTCGCCGGCGGCGGCCCTGGCCGTGCGCCAGTCCTCGGCCAGTGGATCGGGCACTCGCTTTCCGGCCCGCTCGATGAGTTCTCCGGACGCGTCGAGCTGCGAGCCCCAGAGGCCGATACGCCGTCCGTTCACAGACACGTCCACGCGCCGCTTGGCGCCGTGCGCGGGGCTCAGAATCGCCAGAGGCCTCGGAACCCGCGTGGGAGCGTCTCCGCTCAGAAGGATGAGGGCGTCCACGGTCAGCGCGGCGTACCCCATCCCTGCCCGATAGAGGGCCAGCACCGTCTCCCCGGCCCGGAGGGTACGAAGCAGGGCCTCCGCCTTGCTGGTCGGCAGCGCGACACGTTCATGGGCCGCCACGGCCGCGGTGCGCGAGTCGTTCCGCAGTCGGCGCTGCGCGGAAGTTTCGGACATAGGCGGATGTTAACGGCCGTCAATCCGTGCCCGGACACCGGTACGGGTTACTCCAAGATGCCCATGACCTGCACCGACTTCCCGAGGTCATCCGGCTCGTCGGCGGCACGCGTCCTCGGCCACGCCGGTCGCTGCCGCGAGCAGCGGCCGCGAGACCTGTGTCTCCAGTGGCCGGCGCTTCCGCTACGGCGGGCCACCCGACCACGGGAGCCGCGCCGGGAGCAGCGGTGCCGCAGGTCCGGGATGCCTTCGCCGACCTCCAAGCCACCTACGGCGACGGCTGCACCACCCCCGGGACGCGGAGGAGCCAGGTTGCGAACCTGCTCATGTCCGCATGGCGAGGTGGCGAGCCGTTGGTCCGGTCATGGACCCGAGGGTCTGCTCGCCCCGAAGTCCCCGGGTCGCACCAGCCCCGTCTCATACGCAAGCACCACCGCCTGCGCCCGGTCCCGGAGGGACAGCTTGGCGAAGATGCGGGCCACGTGGGACTTCACCGTGGCTTCGCTCAGGGTCAGTTCGGTGGCCAGTTCGGCGTTGGAGAGGCCGCGGGCCAGCAGGGTCAGGACTTCCAGTTCGCGGGGGGTCAGGGTGGCCAGGTCGGTGTGCACGGTGGGTGTGCGGGCGGGCTCCGAGGCGAAGCGTTCGACCAGCCGGCGGGTGATGGACGGGGCCAGCAGGGCGTCGCCGGTGTCGACGAGGCGTACGGCCGCCGCCAGGTGTTCCGGGGTGACGTCCTTCAGCAGGAAGCCGCTGGCCCCGACGGACAGCGCGGTGTAGACGTAGCGGTCCAGGTCGAAGGTGGTCAGGATGAGGACCCGGCAGTCGGGAAGTCGTTCCAGGATGCGGCGGGTGGCTTCGAGGCCGTCCATGTTCGGCATGCGGATGTCCATCAGGACGACGTCCGGTCTGAGTTCACTCGCTGCCGCCAGCGCTTCCTCGCCGTCTGCCGCCTCCCCCACGACCTCGATGCCGCGGGCGGTCAGGATCAGCCGGAAGCCGGTTCTGATGAGCGTCTGGTCGTCGGCGATGAGGACGCGCGGCGCGGGCCCCGCGGTGGTCGTCGTCATGGGCGGTCCAGGGGGATGCGTGCCCTCACCCGGTAGCCGCCGCCGAGTCGGCGCCGGGCGTCCAGGTCTCCTCCGTACACCGCGACCCGCTCCCGCAGACCGAGAAGTCCACGGCCCGTGCCGTCCCCATGTCGTGGGGCGGCCGGTGCCGAGGCGGGCTGCGCGGGCGCGGTGCCGGTCAGCACGCTCGGGCCGGTGTTCAGGACCTCCACCCGCAGGGCGTGGTCCGCGTACCGCACGGTCACCTCGGCCTTGCCGCGGTCGCCGTGCTTGAGCGCGTTGGTCAGGGCCTCCTGGACGATGCGGTAGGCGGTCACGTCGACGCCCTCGGGCAGCGGGCGCGGCTCGCCGGAGATCCGTACCTCCACGGGCAGTCCGGCGAACGAGATCCGGTCCACGAGCGGGCCGAGCCGGTCGAGGCCGGGCTGCGGCGCCGGTCCCGCGGCCCCGCGGTCGCCTCCCGCGCCCGCGACCAGGTCCTCGTAGTCCGTGTCCTCGCCGCTCTGTGACGGCGCCAGCAGGCCCAGCAGATGCCGCAGGTCGGTCATCGCGCCGCGCCCCGCGTCCTCCACTGCCCTCAGGGCCGCCGCGGCCTCGTCCGGCATGGTGCCCAGCACCTCCCTCGCGGCCCCGGCCTGAACCACCATGAGGCTGACGTTGTGGCTGACGATGTCGTGCAACTCACGGGCGATACGGTCACGTTCGGCCGCAACCGCGGTACGGGCGGCGCTCGCCCGCTCCCGCTCCAGCAGCCAGCCGCGTTCCCCCACGACGGTCCGCCACCCGCGCCTCGTGCGCACCAGCGCCACCGCCAGCCATCCGGCGGCCGCGCACGTCACGCCCAGCGCCGCCATCAGGGCGTCCGGCTCCCACTCCCACACGGAGGCCACCTTCGCAGAACGGCGTCCCATCCGCATCAGCCTGCGGATCCATGGGCCTGCATCCGGAGGATGAGGTGCGGGTCGGAGTGCCATCCAGGGGGCGATGCCGACGCGCCTGTCTTCGCCTAGCGTCCGGTTCATGGTCACTGAGGACAGCAGCGGAGAGGCCGTCGTACGGCTCGACGGTGTGCGCAAGGAGTACGGCGGGACGACGGCGCTGGACGGGGTGTCGCTCGAGATCCGGGCCGGGGAGGCGGTCGCGGTGATGGGACCCTCGGGGTGCGGCAAGTCCACCCTGCTCAACATGATTTCGGGCCTGGACCGGCCGACGGGCGGCACGGTCCTCGTGCACGGGGAGAACGTCGGGGAGCTGAGCGAGAAGGGGCTGGCCCTGTACCGGCGGCGGCGGATCGGCATGGTCTTCCAGTTCTTCAACCTCATCGACGACCTGTCCGCCTTGGACAACGTCGCCCTGGCCGCGCAGCTGACCGGCACCCCGGCCCGGCAGGCCCGCCGCCGCGCGCTGGAACTCTTCGAGGAACTCGGCATCGCCGACCGCCGGAACGCCTATCCCGCCGTGCTCAGCGGTGGTGAAAGGCAACGCGTCGCCGTGGCCCGGGCGTTGATGAACCGCCCCGCCCTGCTACTGGCCGACGAGCCGACCGGCGCCCTGGACAGCCGCTCCGGCGAGCAGGTGATGGACCTGCTGCTCGACCTCAACCAGATCGGCCAGACGCTGATCCTGGTCACGCACGACGAGCACCTCGCGCGGCGCTGCGCCAGCCGGCTGGTCCTCCTCGCCGACGGCCGGGTGGCGGGCGAGCACGCCCTGGAGCCGTCCGCATGAGGGCGGTGTGGCGGGCCGCGCAGGCGGCCGTACGGCGGCGCAGGCTGCAGACGTTCGTCATCTGGCTGGTCACGTTGACCTCGACCGGGGCGATCGTGGTCGCGCTCGGCCTGGTCGACGCGGCCTCCGCCCCGTTCGACAAGGGGTTCGCCCAGCAGCATGGCCCGCACGTCGTCGCCGCGTTCGATCCCGCCAAGGTCTCGGACGCGCAGTTGGCGCAAGCGGCTCGCCGGCCCGGGGTCGAGGCCGCCGCCGGGCCCTTCGCGCAGGCCGTGCTCGACCTCCCGAGGGACGGCGCGCACGGCCTTCCCGGCGCGGTCACGGTCGTGGGCCGTCCCGGTCCCGGGGGCCCGGTGGACCGGGTGGACCTGTGGGCGGGCCGCTGGGCCACCCGGCCCGGTGAGATCGTCGTGAACCGGCAGTCGGACTGGACGCCCCACGACCTCGGCGAGCGGATCAAGGTGCCCTCGGGGCCGACCCTCACCATCGTCGGGTTCGGCTTCGACATGAGCCGCACCGCGGACGCCTGGGTCGCGCCCGATCAGATGCCTGCCCTGCACCCGACAGCCACCCAGATGCTGTTCCGCTTCACGGACGCGTCCTCGGAGAGCCGGCTCCGCGCGGCCCTGTCCGCGCTGACCGCGGAGCTGCCCAAGGACGCGCTCACCGCCTCACAGTCGTATCTCACGCTCAAAAGCCAGGTGGGAAGTTCGGCGCGGGCCTACGCCCCGTATCTGATGGCGTTCGGCGTTCTGGGCATCGTGGTGGCGGTGCTCATCGTCGGCAACGTGGTGAGCGGCGCGGTGATCTCCGGCTTCCGGCACATCGGCGTCCTCAAGGCGCTGGGATTCACGCCGGGACAGGTCGTCGCCGTCTACCTCACGATGGTCTCCGTCCCCGCGGTCGCGGGCTGCGTGGTCGGCACCGTCGTCGGCAACCTACTGGCGCGTCCCCTCCTGCAGTTCGTGTTCATGGGACCGGACGCTGGGGTGTTCCACAACAGCGTCGGCATCGCGCCCTGGGTGAACGTGCTCGCGCTGCTCGGCATGCCCGCCGTCTGCGTGCTCGCCGCGCTCATTCCGGCGGCGCGTGCGCACCGGCTGTCCGCGGCGCGGGCGATCAGCGCGGGTAGCGCCCCGCGCGCCGGACGGGCTCTGGGCATCCAGCGCCGGCTGGCGGGCAGCAGGCTGCCGCGGTCGGTGAGCCTGGGGGTGGGCCTGCCGTTCGCCCGGCCCGGCCGCAGCGGCCTCACGCTCGCCGCCGTGGTCCTCGGGGTGGCCACCGTGACGTTCGCGACCGGCCTGGGAACGACGATGACCAGGTTCGGGGACGCGGGCCGGGACGCCTACCAGGTCTCCGTGTACGCGAGCAGGGTCAGCCACGGCAAGGTGATCGGGCCGGAGCATGGGGACCTCGCGCTCCAGTCGCTGCTGCGCGCGCTGCCCGGTGCGAGCGGTATCACCGCGAGGGGGGTCGCGGAGGCCCGTATCGCCGGCTCGGTGCGGCCGGTGATGCTCGAGGGACGCCGCGGTGACCGGCCGCAGTCGGACACCGTGCTCGTCGAGGGCCGGTGGACGCGCGGTACCGGCGAGGTCGTGGCCACCTCGGCCTTTCTGCACCGGCACGGCCTGCGGGTCGGTGACCGTCTCGTCCTGGAGAAGGGCGACCGCCGGGAGAAGGTGGTCGTCGTCGGCGAGTCCATGGACCCCAACGGTCAGTTGGTCTTCACCGACTGGCCGACGCTGACGGCGCTGTCCCCGGGCGAGAAGCCCATCGCGTACCTGGTCGCGTTGCGCGGCGACGCGGACCCGGCCGCCTACGCGCGCGCGGCCAGGGCCGTCGACCCCGGCATCGACCCGGTGCCGCAAGGCCCGAACACCGTCACCCAGACCATCGTCGGCTCCGCGGCACTGCTCACCGCGATGCTCGCCGTGGTGGCCTCCCTCGGCGTCCTCAACACGGTGGTCCTCAACACCCGCGACCGCCGCCGCGACCTGGGCACGCTGAAGTCGATCGGCATGACGCCGCGTCAGGTGATCGTGATGGTGGTGACATCGATGGCGCTGCTCGGCGCGGTCGGCTCACTGCTCGGTGTCCCGCTGGGCATCGCGGGCTACGACCTGGTGGTGCCGCGGATGGCGGACGCCGTGGACATCGTCCTGCCCGCCTTCATGACGGACGTCTGGCGGACCGGCACCCTGGCTCTCGTGGCCCTGTCGGGCGTCGCGATCGCGGTCCTGGGCGCGTACGTCCCGGCACGGGGCGCGGCACGGCTCACGGTCGCGGAGGCGCTGCGCAACGAGTGAGGCCGCGGCAGTGAGTTGAGCCGGGTACGCCGGACCTCGCCGAGCCGGCAGCCGCGGGCCCCGGCGGCGTCCCCGTCGGGGCCCGCGCATGACTGCGTCCTTCCTGGTACCGCTGGTCCCAGGAAGAGGGGACGCCTGGCTGCGCGGGCGGGCGGGACGGATCCCCCGCGACGCTGCCCGGCACAGGCGGCCGTGCCACCGGGTCGGGTGGCACGGCCGTGGTGCGGGTGGTGCGGGGTGGGTGTCAGGCCCAGGGGGAGGCCACGGCCCAGCTGGTGTCGTCGGCCCAGAGCGCGGTGTTGTCCCAGGTGTGGGAGCCGCCGTGGCTCGCGATGTAGGCGTCTTGGCTGTAATGGCGTACGAAGTCGCTGGGGTAGTTGGCGGACCGGAGCGAGACGCCCTGGCCGTTGTGGCTTGCCTGGGGGCAGAACGTGGCGTCCGGCCGGAACAGTGCGCTGCCGTCGTCGCCGGCGATGCGCAGCCGGAAGTCGTAGTGCCGCAGGTACTGGCCCGGTTTGTCGGCGGACTCGAAGGAGACGCAGGAGGCGTCACCCAGGCCCGCGCGCACGATCCAGGTGGCGGCGGCCTTGTCGGCGGACGCGCTGGAGGAGGAGACCGTCGCGATGGAGGCGTTGCTGTCGGCGCTGTTGTGCCGGAGGTACTGGGTGGTGCAGCAGGAAGTGGTGGCCCGCAGCGAGACCCGCGAGCCCGCGGTCAGGCCGCTCGTCGCGGCGGACGTCGCGTAGCCGGCCGCGTTGATGTTGGCCTGTACGGCGTTCTCGGTGGCGTCCGAGGGGTAACCGGACGTCATGACACCCTCGTAGAAGGTGCCGGCGGAACTGTTGCTGTTGTCGCCGCCGATGCCGAGGATGATGGCCCCTTCCTTGTGCATCGGGTTGTAGCCCGAGACGTTGGGGCGCGGTCCGCTGTAGTAGGTGGACAGGCCGCCGGACTGTACGTTGCCGCCCCGGATCGCCCACTGGTTCGGCCCGCCCTTGACGACGGCGGTGAGGAACCGGTGACTGACACTGGGGTCGTTCGCGTTGTAGCCGCGGTTGACCCCGGAGAACAGGCCGTTCTCGAGGTCGGCCATGATCCAGGGGCCGTTTCCGCTGCCGTAGCCCCAGGACTTGCTGTTGCCGAAGTAGATGGTCTCCATGTGGCCGTTGCCGGTGTCTCGGCTGTTGGTCTCGGCGTTGCCGTAGTCGAAACAGCAGCCGCCGTTGTAGTGACTGCCGTCGAGGATCGCGTACATGCCTTCCGGCTGGTCTCCGGTCGCGATGCCGTTGGTGTTGTTGTTGCGGTAGCCGGTGCCGGGGGCGATGAAGACGCCGTATGCCTTGTGACCGCCCACGGTGACCGGTGCGGCGGATGCTTCCGCCAGGTTGTCGTACCCGCCCGCGGCCGGGCCCGAGAACCCTCCGGGCGGTGCCTGGGTGAGGTGGTTTCCGCGGCCGGACTGGTCTTGGATGACGGTGATGAGGCAGCTCGTTCCCGCGCAGAACGAGTCCTGCGCGGCAGCGTCGGCGTAACCGCCCGCGCTGAGCACACCGATGTCCCGGGTGGCGCCGTCGGAGGCGCGTTTGACCTGGTAGAGGCGGCCGTTGTACGCGGAGTACAGTGCGCGGGTCGTGCTGTGAGCGGCCACGCAGGGCGTGCCGCCGGAGGCGTACAGGTCACAGGGGAGTGTGCCGGCGGCTGCGGCGCTGCTGCCGGCGGAGGCCCGACCGCCGAGCATGGCCGTGGCCATGGCCAGCACGAGCGCCAGCAGAGCTAGCGGTCTGACCCGCCTGGAGCGGGTCGGTGTCACAGACATGAGTGGCCTCCTGGGATGGGGGGCGGCGGCGTCCCACCGCCGGGGCCGGACGGACTCAGCAAAGGCATGAACATGTCATTTCTGAGGACGTCCGGAGCGGATCGAAGACTGCTGCCGTGCGCGTCCGGAGCTGTCAGAACGGCGACCAGATTTGACGGTATTTCGAACAACGGTCGCAGTTACGGACAAGCATTGATGATAGGAAGCCGTCGAAGAGTGTCAACATCTCTCACATGTCCGATATTTCGACCACCGAAATCGGAGGTCAGAGAGGTGAGGAGCGAGCGCGGCGTTGACCACCTCGCTGATGCGGCCGCCCTGCCCAGCTACCTCGTTCCCCCGCGCCCCGACCGCCGTCCGGCCGCGTTGTCAGTGGTCGCCGATAGCTTCGATCATGTTCCGCCGAGGTGGCGTGAGCGCCCCCTTTCGCATGCATGGGAGATGGTGCGTTGTCGGTCTGGGAGAAGTCGAGCACGGCACGGGTGGTGCCGTCGGCACGGCCGCGGAAGCTCGCGAAGGTGCCGTTCGTCGAGTTGGCCGACGGGCGGTTGCAGGGTGTGGTGTCCAGCGGGTCGGACATCGGACGCGTGTATGTGTCCTCGGTCGAGG
Source organism: Streptomyces sp. 6-11-2 (assembly GCF_006540305.1). Taxonomy (GTDB): domain Bacteria; phylum Actinomycetota; class Actinomycetes; order Streptomycetales; family Streptomycetaceae; genus Streptomyces. The sequence goes on from NZ_BJOR01000001.1 coordinate 820,253, forward strand.
CGGGGACGTACGCGTTCGCGTGCAGCACCAACAACAACCGCCCCTGCGGCGGTGCCCGCGGAATGTTCTGCAACCACATACGCGCGCTCATCGGCGAGGCCGTGCTGCAGTACGGCGCCGAGCGCGTGGCCCGGTACCTGAAGGTCGAGGTCGACGCGGCGGAGCCGGACGCGCACGCCGTCATCGCCGTCATGACGGCCACGCGCCCCACGGCGGCCGGCGGTTCGGCCGCGGCCCGGGTGTTCAGCCGGTTCCTGCGGCACCTGGCCTATCTCGAACTCGCGCCGAGTACCGCACCCGTGCCCGAGATGCAGTGGTTCCCCACGACGAGGGCGGTGGCCTGATGCATGCCGATCTGCTGTCCGACTCCGTCGACGGCCTTGACGAGGCTCTCGCGGCCGTGGACGGGTTCGACGAAGCTCTCGTCGCCGGTCTGCTGCGTCCGCAGCCCGGCCAGGCCGCCGGTCTGACCGGGCTCGCGGACGCCGTCGCCGGGACGCCGCTGGCCGCGCGGGTGGCCGAGGCCGCCGACAAGGCGGTCGCCGGAGCCGCCGACGAGGACCACTTCGTCGCACTCGCCGCGGCCCGTACCGCCCTGCTCGGTTCCGTGCACGACGCGCTGACCGATCGCGTCGAGGAGGCCACCGGCCGGCCGCGGGTCGAGGAAGCCGACACCGCGGCGGCCGGCGACGACGGGCACGCGGCGAATCCGTACGCCGCAGCGCGCAGTTGGTTGTGCGATCTGGCGCGGGCCGGCTGGCAGGGCATCGACCACGAACTCGTCGACGGGGCCGCGCCGGTTGTCTCCGCGATGCTGCCCGACCCGGCGCTGCGCCGCCTGGCCACGCTGCTCGACGGTTTCGCCGCCGAACTCGCCGCCTCCTGCCCGGGGGCGACCCTGGAGCGCGTGCCGGTGCGCCGCTGGGCCGACCTGTGGTCACGCGCCCTGCTGCTGACGCTGCCGGGCGCGGCGCGCGCTTCCGCCGTGGCCGAGGCGACCGGCCGGCTGCTGCCGCTCGGTGTCGACGTGCAGGAGCACGACACCGCCGTACAGGCGCAGGTGCACGCGGTGTTCGAGCCCGCGGACGGCGGCACGCCCCGGCTGGTGCGCGCCTCGGTGTCCGCGCCCAAGCCGGACACGGTCGTCGGCGCCGGTCTGTGGCAGCTGCTGCGGCCGCACATGTCCCTGCTGGGGGCCGTGAGCGAGGGCCGCGCCATGGACCTCGACGCGATGCCCGTCACCGAGGAGGGCGACCTGATCTGGGACGACGGCCGTGCGCGCATGGGTGAGCCCGCCGAGGTCCTCACCACCGCCCGGGTGGCCCTGCCCACCGCCGCCGCCTTCGCCACCGCGCCGCTCGACCGGCATCCGGCCCGGATCGCGGTGCCCGTTCTGCTGGAGGGCTACGGCGTGGAGGAAGGCGACGACGGGACCGTCTTCCAGCTCGCCGGGTACCGCCTGGCCGTCGACACCGATCGCGTCCCGTCCGCCGGTCCGCTCGCGCCCGAGGCCGTCGCCGCGTCCGGCGCGTGTGTCGGGCTGCTGCGCTGGGACGCCGGACAGTTCCTGTTCCAGCCGCTCGCCGTCGAACGGACCGTGCGGAAGAAGGCCGTCGCCGTGCACGCGGGCGCCTGGGCCGGGGGTACGGCCGACAAGGCCGGGGTCCGGGCCGAGAAGGCCGCCACCGACGCCGTCACCGTGCTGCGCGAACGTGCCGGAAGGCTGCTGCGGAAATGACCGAGGACTTCTCCGGACAGGCTGCCGCCCCTGAGCCCGATCCGTACGACAACCGGCGGCAGGTCCTCTACTGGCGTCTGCTGGCCCGTCTCTTCGACCCGGAGGAGCAGGCCGGTCTGGAGTCGGCGAGTCTCGCCGTGGTCGAGGACATCGGCCTGCCGTCCGCCTTGCTCGACCCCGGTGCGTCGGTCGGCTCCGTCGTGCAGCGGCACCCGGAGCTGGCCGCCGAGTTCGACGGGCTGATGGCACCGGCGCCGGACGAGGACGGCGAGCGCGACCGGGCCGCCGAGGTGCGGCGGGCGGCGCTGGCGTCGAAGGTGCTGCTGAACGTCTTCGCCTCGCGCCCCGGCACCGTCACCGCGGAGCAGCTGGCCCGCTGGCAGTCCGACGCCGACTGGCTGGAGCGCGCGCTGGGCTGCCGGCCCGGTGAGCTGCGCGGCGGACGCGGCGGCACCCACCGCATGGGGGCCGGAGGGGGCGTCAGCCCGACCGGCACCGGAATCGGCGGCCCCGCGCCGGACCTCAGCCGGCTGATCCCCGCGATCGGCCCGGAACTCGGCTCCATCGAGGGCGATCTCGTCAAGCGCATGCACCTGCGCGAGGTGCTGGCCGACCCGCAGCTGGCCTCGCGGCTGACGCCGAGCATGTCCCTGATCGAGCAGTTGCTGCGCGACAAGAACAACCTCTCCGGCGTGGCCCTGGCCAACGCCAAGGCTCTGATACGCCGTTACGTCGACGAGGTCACCGAGGTGCTGCGCACCCAGGTGGAGAAGGCCACGGTCGGCGAGCTCGACCGGTCCGTCCCGCCCAAGCGCGTGTTCCGCAACCTCGACCTCGACCGCACCATCTGGAAGAACCTCACCAACTGGAGCCCGGAGGAGGAGCGGCTCTACGTCGACCGCCTCTACTACCGGCACACCAGCCGCAAGACGACGCCCCAGCGGCTCGTCGTGGTCGTGGACCAGTCGGGTTCCATGGTCGACTCGATGGTCAACTGCACCATCCTGGCCTCCATCTTCGCCGGGCTGCCGAAGGTGGACGTCCACCTGATCGCCTACGACACCCAGGCCCTGGACCTCACTCCCTGGGCACACGACCCGTTCGAGACGCTGCTGCGCACCAAGCTGGGCGGCGGCACCGACGGCACCGTCGCCATGCGGCTCGCGCAGCCGAAGATCGCCGAGCCGCGCAACACCGTCGTGGTGTGGATCTCCGACTTCTACGAGTGGCGGCACCAGGAGCTGTTCGACAGCATGGCCGCCCTTCACCGCTCGGGCGCGAAGTTCATCCCGGTCGGCTCGGTGACCAGCTCCGGGCGCGGCAGCGTCAACCCGTGGTTCCGGGAGCGTTTCAAGGACCTCGGCACGCCGGTGATCTCCGGCCACATCAAGAAGCTCGTGCACGAACTCAAGACGTTTCTCACCTGATCACCGACCGTACGTCCGCGTCGTTGTGATCACCCCACGGAAAGGCCCTCCCCTCATGTCCGACCTGCTGCGCGCCCCCGCCGAGATCAAGTACGCCGAGGAACTCGACTGGCTGGAGTCGATCGACGACGGTCCCAAGCCGTTCTCATGGCGTCTGTCCCCGAAGATGGTCCGCCTGTTCATCCTGGGCTCCGAGCGCTCCGACGGCCTGGACCGGGAGATCTCGCAGAAGTGGTTCGGCGACCGGAGCTTCGTCGAGCGTTCCATCGTCACCCTCGCCTCGGACCGCGGTCTGCTGCTCATCGGCGACCCCGGCACCGGCAAGAGCTGGCTGGCGGAGCTGCTGTCCGCCGCGATCAGCCGTAACTCCACGCTGGTGGTGCAGGGCACGGCGGGCACCACCGAGGACCACATCAAGTACTCGTGGAACGTGTCCATGGTCATCGCCAAGGGCCAGTCGCGGGAGTCGATGATCCCCTCCCCGATCATGACCGCGATGGAGGCCGGTGCCATCGGCCGGTTCGAGGAGCTGACCCGGTCCACGAGCGATGTCCAGGACGCGTTGATCTCGATCCTCTCCGAGAAGTACATCTCCGTTCCCGAACTGGAGAGCGGCGGCAGCGACAACATCGTCTTCGCCAAGCCCGGTTTCTCGATCATCGCCACGGCCAACAGCCGCGACCGGGGCGTCAACGACCTGTCCTCCGCGCTCAAGCGCCGCTTCAACTTCGTCCGCATCCCCGTCGTGACGAACAAGAAGAGCGAGGCGGAGATCGTCCGTTTCCGCACCGAGGAACTGCTGCGCCGGCACTCGGTCGACCTCGATGTCCCGCCGACCCTGCTCGACGTGCTCCTGCAGAGCTTCGCCGACCTGCGCGCGTCCGCAGCCGCGGCCGGCAGCGACGACGAGAAGCTGGAGTCGGCGCTGTCGACCGCCGAGCAGATCGGCGTGCTGGAGGACGCCGTCCTGCACAGCAACTTCTTCGGCGAACGCGCCCTGACCGCCCGCACTCTCGCTTCCTCGCTCGTCGGCTCCCTCACCCGCCGCGAGCCCGAGGACCTGGCCATCCTCAACAAGTACCTGCACGGTGTCGTCGAGCCGCGCAGCAAGGAGGAGGGTGGCTCCTGGCCCGAGTTCCTGGAGGGCGGCCGCGACGCGATCGCCACGCTGTCATGAGCGGGCCCCAGGAGAGCGGCACGTTCGCCGCGCTGCGCGGGCAACTGCAGGAGGCCGCCGCCACGTTCGCGGGCGGACCCGACGCCCTGGAGGGCATCCTCCTCGGCATGGTCGACGACGTCGACCGGGCGGTGCGCGAGCCACTGGAGATCTTCCCCGTCTGCCATCACTCGCCCGCCTCGGCGACCGCCATGGCCCGGCGGCTGCGCGAGAAGCAGCCCAAGGTGGTCTACCTGGAGCTGTGCGAGGACATGGCACCGCTGCTGACCGAGCTGCGCAACTGCCGGTTGCCGGTGGCGGTGCAGGCGTTCGCCGGTGACGTCGACGGCTTCCCCCGCGACTGGGCTCCGCTGTCGGTCGTCGCACCGATCACCGAGGCGTCCGCCGAGTACCAGGCCATCGCGTACGCCCTGGACACGCCGGGTGTGGAACTGGTGCTCGTGGACCGGTCCGCGGACCACGTCTTCCAGTGGGACACCGGCGGCGAGCAGGCGCGGGAGGCCGCGGCGGAGGACACCGACCCCCCGGCCGAGGCCGAGACCGCCCTGCACGGCGAGGCCGTCGGCGTCGAACTCGGTGACCTCCGGCCGCGCTTCGCCGAGCTGGAGGAACACCTGCTGCGGCACGGCAGGGTGCGGCACTGGTCGGAGTGGTGGCACCAGTACGTCGAGGTGCCGCTCGGCGACAGTGCAGCCGGCCACGACACCTACCGCCAGGTGATGCTCCTCGTCGGCAGCCTGTTCCGGCGCCTCGCTCCGGGCGACGGCGCCCGGGTCCGCGTGGACGAGGACCGCGAACGGTACATGTGGACCCGGATGCGCGAGCACCTGACGGCCACCGGGACCGATCCGGCGGACTGCCTGTACGTGTGCGGGGCGTTCCACGCGGTCAGCCGCGTCGAGGAGTTCGGCGTGCACGGCGCCGCCGAGACGTTCACGATCTCCCCGCGCACCGCCACCACCTGGCAGTACGGGCTGATCCCGTCCAGCCACGCGGCGATCGAGGCGCAGTTCGGTCTCGCCGCCGGCTCGGTGTCGATCGCCTCGACGGAGTGGACGAAGAACCTGAAGCGCACCCGGGTGCAGCCGTACCGGCTGGCGGGCCAGGCGGGCACGAAGAAGTCCGCGGCGAAGAAGGCCCCGGCGAAGAGGACCTCGGCGGCGGAGGTCCGGGGCGGGCAAGTCATCGTGCCCGCACCAGAGTCCACCACCATCCCGGCACCGGAGTCCGCCGCCGCGGACCGGCTGTCCGGCTTCCTGCACAGGCCGCCTGTGCTCGACGGCCTGGACGAGGCCGAACTGCTCGGCTGGTCGGTGGACATCGTGCGTGCGGCCCGGCGCAACGGCTACCTCGCCTCCACCGCCGACGCCATCGCGGTGTTCGAGACGTCGGTCCTGCTCGCCGGGATGCGGGACCGGGCCAAGCCCACACCGTACGACTTCCAGGACGCGGCGGTCACCTGCATCGAGAAGGACGCCGTGCCGGGGCGGCGGGACGTGCGGCGCCTCGTCGAGATCATGATGGGCGGCGACCGGATCGGCCAGGTCGGCTACGAGGCGCTGCCGCCGCTCGCCCGCGATGTGCACGACCGGCTGGCACCGCTCGGACTGAAACTCCAGCAGCGCGGCGTGCAAAGGGCGTTGCTGGACATGGCCTCCCGGTCCGAGCTCCAGGCCTGCTCCGACGTCCTGTGGATGCTGCGGCGCCTGATGCCGCACGGCGCCGCCCGGCCGATCATGGGCGAGCGGCGGCTCGGTGAGCGTTCGATCCAGGAGTCCTGGGACCTGGCGCTCGGCACCCACCAACGGGCCCTCATCGAGCTCGGTTACGAGGGCGTCAGCATCGAGCAGGTCCTGGAACAGCGGCTGCGGCGCGACGCGTACGGCCCGCAGGCGACGACCGCGACCGTACTGGCCGCGGTCGAGGACGCGACCCTGTACCTGCGCAGCCGCCGCCTCGCCGACGAACTCGGCACGCACGCGCTGAAGGTGCTCGCCACCGAGCGCAGCGTCGACGGCGCGCCGGAAGTGCTGCGCCGGGTGCGCGGGCTGCTGGCGTACTACCGCACCAGCGAACCGGTGCTGCCGCAGTGGATCGAGTCGTTCGTCAAGACCGGCTACGCCCACTACTGCACGCTGCTGCCGGTGGCGTTCCGGGACGAGGACGCGACGGTCGGGCAGGTCGCGGCGATGCTCGGCTTCCTGTTCAGCATGGAGAGCCTCGCGCTGTCGCTGGGCTGTGACCGGGCCCAGTTGGAGCTGGCGGTCGCCCAGTCGCATCCCGAGGAGCCGTCGAAGACGGCCCTGCTGTGGGCGGCGCAGGTGCAGCTCGGCGCGCTGTCCCGGGCGGAGTTGCGGGGACGGTGCGACGCGCTGCTGGACAATCCGCTGGTGGTGCCCGCCTATCCCCGTTACCTCAGCGGCTTCGTCCACGCACTGGAGCCGGTGCCGGGGTTGGCGGACGTGGTCGTGGAAGCGGTGTCGAACGCGTTTGGACGGTTGCCCGACGCGGTCCTGCTGCCGTGGCTGCCGCTGCTCATCACCACCTTGCGGTCCGGCGCCGCGGAGCTGGCCCCGCTGCTGATCCGCGAGGCAGGGCGGATCTTCCCGGGGCGGCTGGCGGCCTTGGACGCCTGGATCCCACCGTGGCGGACGCCCCCGGCCCCGCCCGCCACCCGCCGGACGCGGTCCAGCGGGCACGACCGCCAGGGCGCCGCACTGCTCCCGGCGCATCCGGCGACCTGCGACGCGGTGGCGGAGCTGCTGGGCTGCACGCAGGGGTGGACGCCGGCCGACGTCCCGCCCCCGTCGGGTATCCGGTTGCTGACCGCGCATCCGGCGACGTGCGACGCGGTGGCGGACCTGCTGGGCTGCGACGGCGCGTGGACGGCGTCCGGCGCTGCACCTTCGGGCGCCGCGCTGACGAGCCGGCATCCAGCCACGGCGAAGGCCTTGGAGTCCCTGCTCACGAACGCATGAGAGCGAGGGCTCATGGCGCCGGCCGAGTCCTGGGCCCACCAGGATCCGGCCGGTCCGGCGGCGTGCCCGGCGTGCCGGTCTCGGCCGCGTCGTGCCGGCCGCTTTCGCCCGACGGCTTGCTCAAGAGGGTTTCTCTCAGTTGGTCCGGGTTCATCGCCACCAGGTGCGGCACGCGGTCGTTCCACTGTGCGGCCAGGTTGTCCAGGGTCCGCACGACGGATCGGCGTATCCGGCGGGCGGCGACGGCGAGTACGACCGCGGCGACCGGTCGCAGGAGTCGACGGCCACGAAGGGAGACGGTGACGTGTATGTCCCATCTGCAGTCGTCCCGGGACGGCCGGGGAACCGCTCGCACGTCCGCCCGGATCCAGGGGTGGTCGAGCCGGGCCGAGGCCGGGGCTGAAGGTGGGGTGCGGTCGGTGTCTGCAGCGGGCCACCAGTCGTCCAGCCGTACCCGGACGCGGCCCGCCATGCCGAACAGCGTGCGCGCTGCCGCGCCGCCTCCTGCCCGGCCGCTGATCTCGACCAGGCTCGGGCGGTCGGGGCTCTTCAGTGCCGCGTCCAGTTCGACGTTCATTTCGTCCGAGGCCAGGGCGAGTTCGAGGCGGACCGCGCGGCGGTGATCCCACTCCCTGACGGTGATCTGTACGGTTTCGCTCGCCTCGGCATCCTCGCTGATCCCGGACCCGTCCGCGTCCGCGTTGGCATCCGCTTTCGCGATTCCGTCCCCGGCGTCGTCCCCGTCCTCGTCCTCGTCCTCGACCTCAAGCTCGACCTCGGCCTCCGTGAGGTAGACCGAGCCGGGTCGCAGGTGCCGCCCTTGGGTCAGCCGGATGTCCGGGATCACCTGTCCATCGGGCAGTACGAGCCCTTGTTCATCCGCCTGGCTCTCCTCCGCCAGGGTGCGGATCACGGCCAAGGCGTCGACGAGCCACCGGTACGGAACCGGCTCGACGACCACCAGGTGTCTGACGGAGACCATGCCGACAGTCTGGCCAGTCGGGCGCCGGTCTTCCATGGCCCGGCACGGCAGAACCACGTCGGGCCGCTTGCCGAGCACCGGCAAGCGGCCCGAGCGAGCGACCGTGTCAGCCGTCGACGCGCAGGGCGCCCAGCAGCATCGGCAGGGAGGCGTGCAGTTCGCGCTGCCAGTAGGCCCAGCCGTGGGTTCCCGGTCCGTAGAAGTGGGTGGTGACGTGCTTGGCGCCGACACGTTCGAGTGCGGCGGCCAGGGCGTGGTTCTGGCGGTTGAAGTCGGCCTCGAGCGCGCTCGTACTGCCCGGGGAGTCCAAGGGGCCGGTGGTGCCGTCACCGCACGACAGGTACACGGGGACCGACTTGAGCCGCCGGGCCAGGTGGAACGGGTCGTGCGCCTCCCAGATGCCGCGCTGGGCGACCGGGTCGCCCCAGACCCGCAGCGGGTCGTCGCCCTGGCCGGCGAAGAAGCCCATGATGCGGTTCACCGACTCCTCGTTCAGCAGCGGGTGCGCCGAGCCGGAGTACGCCGCGGTCGCCTTGAACATTCCGGGGTGCCGGGCGGCGTACAGCAGGGCGCCCTGGCCTCCCATCGACAGGCCGGCCACGACGCGGTTGCCGCCGGCGGCCCAGTCGCGTTCCAGGAGCTGCCGCAGCTCGACGGTGTGGAAGGTCTCCCATGCGGGGTCGCCGCCCTGGCCGTGGTTCCACCAGTCGCTGTACCAGCCGTTCCAGCCGGCCTCCGGCATCACCACGAGCACGTCGCGCAGGCTGTCGATCCGTGCGACGTCCGTGAGGGCGGTCCACGAGGTGTAGTCCCCGCAGCAACCGTGCAGCAGCCACAGCATCGGCCAATGCTGCCGTCGGTCGCTCGGGTTCCAGCCGTCGGGAGTGAGGAGCCGGACCTTGACCGTGCGGCCGCCCAGGGCCGCCGAGCGTACGGACAGGTCGATCTGACGGTCCGCGACCTGGGTGGCCTCGACGACCTCGGCGCCTCGCGGCTTCGCGGAGGCGGGAACGGTGGTTTCGGCCGCTCCCGCGGCTGCGGGCGAGGCGGCGTGTGCCCAGGCGATCGGCGCGGTCGGCGTGAGGGTGAGAAGCAGTGCGGAGAGGACGAGCAGGACTCGGGTTCGAAGGGTCATCGCGGCTCCCTGTGGCTGGTCGCGGCTCGAGCGTTCTTCGACCGGGCGGGGTCAACTCCTCTGGGGCTCACATGTCGCAGCAGCCTGATGCTGCCAGCCGTGCGGGTGACGCGAAAGCCCTGCCGTTCCTTGCGGACGGCATTGCTTTCGCGTACGTGGGCCCGAGTCAGCCGCCGGTCACCTCCGGAGGGAGCCGGCGACCGTCGCGGCGGTCGGTCAGGCTGGGATCGACTGCCCCTGGAACATCCTGGTTCCGGCCGAGCCGAAGTCCCCGACGGGTCCGGGCAGGTCACGCGGGCCGGCCGGCAACGGGTCGTGGCGGACGTGTTCGGCGGGCAGCCCGGCGCGGGTGAGCGCGGCCGTCACGGTCTGCACCATCGACGGCGGCCCGGCGAGCAGTGCGTGGCCGCCCGCCGCGGGGCGGCTCCGGGTCACCGCGCGGGCCAGACGCTCGTACACGCCCTCCCCCGGGGTTCCGCCCGTCACTGGAACCACGGTCAGCCACGGGCGGCTCCGTTCGACCTCGGTCAGGTACTCCGTGTCGTACAGGTCGGACAGCGCGTCGGCGCCCAGGAAGAGCCGTACCCGGCCCGGCCGGTGTGCGGACGCCGGGCGCAGGCGGCCTTCCAGTTCCTGGAGCAGCGCCTTCATCGGGGCCCAGCCGGTGTCCCAGGCCACCAGCCGGAGTTCGCCCGTCTGCTCCTCGCCGAGTGCCAGGTTTCCCTTGGGGGGACCGAGCCGTATCCGGCCCCCGACCGTGGTGTGGCGCACCAGGGCCTCACTCACGCCGCCGGGGCCGGTGCACCGGACATGGAACTCCAGCTCCCCGTCCCGGCCGGGCTCGCCCGCCAGGTAGTAGGGGCGCCAGGTGTGCGGCAGCCGGGCGGACTCCAGCGCGGTGTACTGCCCGGCCCGGTACCGGAAGGTCTCGTGCGGCCGTACCCGGAGCACCGCGAGGTCCGGGCCGCACAGCCGATGCGCCGTCACCGTGGCCTGCCAGCACGGCGGCTCGTGCAGCGCCGCCTCCGCGCCCCGCACCATGGCCGTGACACCGAAGCGCACCATCCGCACCCACGCCTGCTCGAGTTCCGCGGTCCAGTGCTCGCCGGCACGGACGCGCAGCGCCTCGCACAGCGCGGTTTCGAACGCCGCGTACTGCGCCGGACGCACGCCGAGCTTGCGGTGGTCGCGGCCCAGCTGGGTGAACGTCGCGGTGATCTGGTCGGGCCTGTTCAGGTGTTCGAGCAGGAACCAGAACGCCCTTGCCAGGTGGGCCTGCTGGAAAGCCATCTCGGCGGGGAAGAGCGACCGCAGGGAGGGGTGCCGGGTGAACAGTGCCTGGTAGAGGTGGGCGATCAGCTCCTCGAACGGGGCCACCAGGTCCAGATCGCGCATGATGGTCTGCTGGTCGGCGGACCCGTCGTACGGCTGCCCGGCCGGGCCCCGGAGGCCGTCGGCACTGCCGCCGTCCGCGCCCGGGAAGCCTCCGGAGGAGAGCATCTGCCGGCGCAGTCGCATCGCGTCGTGCCGGGCGAGGAGTGCGTGGTACGTCCCGTCTTCCGCGCTCATGATCAGCGACCCCTCCGCGTCTCGCGCCCGACGGCGGTCAGCCGCGTGGCGTCCGGTCCAGCCGCGCCCGGGGCGACGGCCGAGACCGGAGCGCACCGGCCCCCCGGGCGGTCCGGTGCGCTGCCCGGGAGCCGGCGGATGAGTCGAAGCATGGGTGGGCTCCTGAAGAGACGTGTGAGGAACGGTGGGGGGACACGACGGGAACAAGGGACGATCCGTCCACTGAAACCGCAGGTCAGTATGGCATTAGGGGCAAATGCCCCAACGTCCCTGGGTGCCAGGGCCGTTGGGCCCTGGACAGAGCCGACGCCGTGCTCTGCGGGCTCAGGTCTCCCTCTCCGGAACGTAGTCGGCCTCTTCCAGGCCGAAGGTCCAGGCGACCCCCTGCCGGGCGGTCCGGGTGCTCGGCGGCACCCGAAGCCAGTAGGTACGGTGGGTTCCGTCGGGCTCCGGGGTGGAGTTGACCACCTCGACCATCACCAGCGGCTCGTCTCCCTCCAGTTCGATGCGCCACAGCACACCCGCCCGGTCGCGCTGCACCGGTTCGGCGCCGGAATCCTCCAGGTAGCGCTCGTAGCCGTAGTGCTCCAGCATCACGCGGCGCAGCTCGGCGTTCTCCTCCTCGCGTATGCGTCGCGGGGTCAGCTCGGCAAGTCCGGCGAGGAATTCGGCGGGGACCGGCATTCCGCGCCAGGCGTGCAGCGCGAACCCGTCGGGGAAGGCGAGCGCCGGTCCGTCCCCGCGGTCGAGCCGGCCTGCCTCGTCCCGGTGCAGCTCCACGGGGCGTTCGCAGACGACCGCGGTCTTCTCGTACGGCCACCACCAGCCCGCGGCGCGGGCGACCGCGGCGATCCCGTCGACCGCCTCCCCACCGTCCTGGCCGTCGAAGGCCGCCAGCCAGGCCGCGTCGTGCTGACCGAGGACCGCGTCGAGCAGGACGAGCCGGACGGCCTGCTCGTCTCCCGCCGCAGCGGTCGATGCCTCGACGACGCCGGTGCGTATGCGCTCGGTCAACGCGTTGGTGCCGTCCCACAGTTGGGCGCCCGTCAGGGCCCAGTGCGCGGCCCAGCCGGCCGGTCCGAGCCGGTCGAGGACACGCTCGCGCGCGGCTGCCCAGGGCCGGGTACGCACCGCGTCGCGGACACTGCGGCCGGCCGTGCCCTCCGCCGTGAGCCGCGCGGCCACGGCCACGGCCTCGCTGGGCGAGCCCGCCCAGACGATGTGCTGCGGCTCCGGCAGGCCCGCCAGCCGGTAGGCCAGGCGCACGCCCTCCTCGGCCGCCGGGCGGTCGGCGGGGCCGGTCGCCGCCGCCACCTCGCGCCACATCGCCGTCGTGTCCGCCTGCACGGTCTCGTGCGGGGTCTCATGCACGGTCTCGTCCGAGGTCTCGTGCGGGGTCTCATGCACGGTCTCGTGCGGCGTCTCGTGCGCGGTTCTCATCGGAGTCGTCATCGTTCCGCTCTTCGCTGTCTCGGTCCGGCTGTCCCAGTGCGCCGTTGCCATCCGGCTGTCTTGAAGTCCGCTGTCTCAGTCCGCCACGACGCGCACCGCGCCGGGCGCGTACTCACGCTGCCGCACCACGCGGTACCAGCCCTTGGGGAGCGGTATCGCCGCGTGTTCCTCGTGCACCACCCGCCCACCGTCCGGGAGATGGAGGTAGGACGCTCCGAACGGCCCCGCCTCACGGACCAGCGTCCCGGGTCCGATCACCGCGTGAGCGTGTCCCGTGACCTCGCCGAGAGCCAGTACGAGCCTCCCCCGCGCGTCCCGCGGCTGGTGCGGCAGCCGGTCCGTGCCCGGCGGCACGGCCGCCTCCGCCACGGGCACGATCAGGACATCACCCTGCCGGTACATACGTGTCTCCCTTCCCCGTCGGCACCTCACCGACCGATGTCCACGACGCTACGCGGGGGGTCCGACAACGCCCCGGACCATCCACTGCACCCCGGACGCACCCAGCCCGTCACGTCGATGTCAGAGCCGCTTGGTACAACTTTTCGCGAGCAACGCAATGCGTGAGAGCACCAGGAGGCCAGCGCCATGTCCCACGTCGAGCATCTGAAGGAACTGCACGGCCTCCCGGCCTTCGACTTCGCCCGGTTCGCGGGGAAGCGGGAGCTTCCGGAGGCGGACGCCGCGGCCTGGTGGCTGGCCATCGAGCCCTACAGGGACTCCCCGCAGGACTTCGGCGACCTGTGGGACCGCTTCCTCGACGCCGTCGACCCCGCCGGGGTGCGCGCCGTCATCGTGGGTCAGTGGGGTGAGCCGTACGACAACGACTCCAGCGGCATCGTGCGGCGTCTCGTGGACGCCCGGGACCGGCTGACCGGGCTCCGGGCCGTGTTCATCGGGGACCTGGAGATGGAGGAGGCGGAGATCTCCTGGATCGAGCAGTCCGATGTCACTCCGGTCCTCGAGGCGTATCCGCTGCTGGAGGAGTTCGGGATCCGCGGCGGGTCAGGGCTGCGCTTCCCGGCGGTCCGGCACGAGCACCTGCGCAGGCTCCGCTTCGAGGCCGGCGGCCTGCCCGGCGAGGTCGTGCGCGGTGTCGCCGCCAGCGAGCTTCCCGCGCTGGAGCACCTCGACATGTGGCTCGGCGTGGAGGAGTACGGCGGTGACGCGGGCGTCGCCGACCTCGCCCCGATCCTGGCCGGAGGACGCTTCCCGGCGCTGCGCCATCTCGGCCTGCGCAACAGCGAGATCCAGGACGAGGTCGCCGCCGCCGTCGCCGGGGCCCCCGTCGTCGCCCAGCTCACGTCGCTCGACCTGTCGCTCGGCGTGCTCACCGACGAGGGCGCGACGGCGCTGCTCGGCGGTCAGCCGCTCACCCACCTGACCCGGCTCGACCTCCACCACAACTTCCTCAGCGAGCCGGTGGTCGAGCGGATCCGTACGGCGCTGGAGCCGTCCGGCGTCGAGACCGATCTGTCGGAGCGCGGCGAGGTGTGGGAGGACGACGGCGTCGTCCACCGTTTCACCGCGGTCGCGGAATGAGGCCGTCATGACCATCGTCGATCACTTCGAGACCTTCCACGGGCTGCCGGTCTTCACCCTGCCGGAGCTGCCGGAGCCCGGCGAGGAGACGCTTCCGGCCGCGGGCGACGTGGCCTGGCGGCTGGACTGCTACGCGGCCGGGGAGGTTCCGTTCGCGGAGCTGTGGCGGAGCTTCACGGACCGGGTGCCGAGCGCGCAGGTGCGGGCTCTCGTCATCGGGCCCTGGTGGGACGACGAGTACACCGAACTGCGTCCGGCGCTGGAGCTGATCGTGGCCGACGCGGTGCGGTTTCCCGCGCTGCGCGCCCTGTTCCTCGCCGATGTCACCGGCGAGGAGTGCGAGATCTCCTGGCTTCAGCTCACCGATGTCACCCCCGTCCTGGAACGCTTCCCGCTGCTTGAGGAGTTGGGTGTCCGCGGCGGCGACTCGCAGGGGGTCGGCGAGGAGCCCCTGACGCTGCGCCCGGTGCGGCACGACGCGCTGCGCGTGCTGCGCTTCGAGTCGGGCGGCCTGCCCGGCCAGGTGGTGCGCTCGGTCGGCACCTGCGAACTGCCCGCGCTGGAGCGTCTGGAACTGTGGCTCGGTGTGTCCCACTACGGCGGCGACACGACGGTGGCCGACCTCGCGCCGCTCCTCGTCCAGGGACGCTTCCCGGCGCTGCGCCATCTCGGTGTGCAGAACAGCGAGGTGCAGGACGAGATCGCGGCGATCCTCGCCCCGGCACCGGTCGTGGCGCAACTGGAGTCGCTGAGCCTGTCCATGGGCACGCTCACCGACACCGGTGCCGAAGCACTGCTCCTCGGCCAGCCTCTGCACCATCTCAAACGGCTGGACCTGCACCACCACTTCCTGAGCGAGTCCATGGCCGACCGGATCCGTGCCGCCTTCGACTCCACCGGGACCGAGGTGGACCTGTCGGATCACCGGACTCCGGACAGCTGGAGGGACCAGGAGTGGCGATATGTCGCGGTCTCCGAGTAGCGCGGCGACCGACTCCGGCCTTCGGTTCGCTGTCGTCGGAAATCCCGAGAACCGGCGGACGACGATGTTCGCCGAAGCGGTTCACGCGGCCGGTCACCCGGCGCCCCGGGTACTCGCCTGGCGGGACGTACTGCGCGGACAGCACGCCTTCACACCGGGCGAGTTGGTACGGATCGACTCCCCCGGCGAGAACGCCGAGGTCGACCGGTTGCTGCGGGACACCGACGACCCCACCCGGGTCGAGGGAACGGCTCTGTGGCACCGCCGTTTCACCGCCGCGGTCCGGGAGGTGACCGCCGCGGCGCGGCGTGCGGGCGCGGCGACGACCGCCGACCCGGAGGACGTCGCGGTCATGTTCGACAAGCGGCGCTGCCACGCCCGGCTCGCCGCCGCCGGCGTCCCGGTCCCGCCGGCCCTGACGGGTCCGGTCGGCGGCTGGTCCGGGCGGGACGGGCTCCGGGAACAGCTGAAGGGAGCTCGTATCTCACGGGCGTTCGTGAAGCCCGCGCACGGGTCGTCGGCCTCCGGTGTCGTGGCACTGACGGTGGCGGGACCGGGCCGGGTCAAGGCGACGACCTCCGTGGAGACCACTGCCGACGGCCGCCTCCACAACTCCCTCCGGGTGCGCCACTACACCTCGGAGACCGAGGTCGCCGCCCTCGTCGACGCCCTGGTCCCGGACGGGATCCACGTCGAGCGGTGGCTGCCGAAGGCCTCGCAGGGCGGCCGGGCCGCAGACCTGCGGGTGGTCGTGGTGGCAGGACGCGCCACACATGCCGTGGTGCGGACCAGTCGGCACCCCATGACGAATCTGCACCTCGGTGGCGCCCGCGGCGATCTGGACGCGGCACGCGCGGCGATCCGGGCGGCGGGAGGCGGCTTCACCGACGTGCTGGACGTGGCCGAACAGGCGGCCGCGTGCTTCCCGGGCACCCTGTGCGTCGGCGTGGACATCCTGCCGGCGACGGGGTGGCGCCGCTTCACGGTCGGCGAGGTGAACGCCTTCGGGGACCTGCTGCCCCGCCTCACCGGCCTGCCGGGAAGCGGTGCCGAGGGCCTCGAGACGTACGCCGCACAGGTCGCCGCAGCACCAACGTTCGTGCAGGCCGCCGCACCGACCACCACACCAGCCGCCCTGCACGACACCGCACGGACCGCAGCGCCGGCCGCCCTGCAGAACACCGCACGGACCCCCACACCGACCACCACACCAGCCGCCCTGCACGACACCGCACGGACCGCAGCGCCGGCCGCCCTGCAGAACACCGCACGGACCCCGGCACCAACCCCCGCACCGGACGCCGCAGCAGCAGCCGCACCAGCCACCGTGCAGAACGCCACACGGACCGCCGCCCCGGCCGCCGTACGGCGAGCAGATCGCAAGGAGCACCACCATGGCACCACCGCTTGACATGAACGACATCGTGGGAAGCCACGACATCCTGTTCGTCACCCTCGACACACTCCGCTACGACGTGGCGCAGGAGCTGGCCGCGGCCGGGCGCATCCCGAACCTGGCCCGGCACCTGCCCGGCGGCACCTGGGAGCGCCGGCACGCCCCCGGCAGTTTCACCTACGCCTCCCACCAGGCGATGTTCGCGGGCTTCCTGCCGACACCGGCCGCACCGGGCCCGCATCCGCGGCTCTTCGCCGCCCGTTTCGCGGGCAGTGAGACCACCGCGAACGGCACCTTCGTCTACGACACCCCCGACCTGGTCTCGGGTCTGGCCGCCGTGGGCTACCGCACCGTGTGCATCGGCGGCGTGGGCTTCTTCAACAAGCAGCGACCACTGGGCTCCGTCCTGCCCGGTATGTTCCAGGAGAGCCACTGGGAGCCCGAGTTCGGGGTGGCCTCCCCCACGTCCTTCGAGGCCCAGGTGACCCGCGCGGAGCAGGTCGTCGCCGAACTCCCCCAGGACGAGCGCCTGTTCCTGTTCCTGAACGTGTCGGCGCTGCACCAGCCCAATTGGTTCCATCTCCCCGGGGCCACCCGCGAGGCGGGCGACACACGGGCCACCCACGCCGCGGCGCTGGAGTACGTGGACCGGCACATGGGACGGCTCCTGGCCACCGTCGCCGGCCGCCGTCCGTGCTTCGCCGTCGTCTGCTCCGACCACGGCACGGCGTACGGCGAGGACGGCTACAGCGGCCACCGCATCGGCCACGACGTCGTCTGGACCGTTCCCTACGCCCACTTCTTCGTCGACGGGGCCCGATGACCATGGCCATCACCAGCACCGAGGCGGCGGCCGCGCCCAGCACCGTCCGCCCGTACCAGCAGTACGTCTACGCGTATCCGCACAAGACCGCGTACCGTCCGCTCGCCCGGGAGCGGGCGTCCCTGCACGCGCTGTGGGCGGACGAGCCGAAGGACGCCCTCTCCCTCTATTTCCACATCCCGTTCTGCGAGGTCCGCTGCGGTTTCTGCAATCTCTTCACCCGGATCGGTGCGCCGGACGGTCTGACCACCGCCTACCTGGACGCGATGGAACGCCAGGCGGCCGCGGTGCGCGAGGCACTGGGTGAGGGGGCGCGCTACGCCAACGCGGCCTTCGGCGGCGGCACTCCGACGTTCCTGGAGGCGGCCGAGCTGGAGCGGCTGTGCGATCTGGCCGAGCGCGGCCTGGGCGCCGACCTCGCCGCGATTCCGCTGTCGGTCGAGGCCTCCCCCGCCACGGCGACCGCCGACCGGCTGTCCGTGCTGGCCGCCCGCGGCACCACGCGGCTGAGCCTGGGCGTGCAGAGCTTCGTCGACTCCGAGGCACGCACGGCCGTACGCCCGCAGCGCCGGGCGGACGTCGAAGCGGCCCTCGCCCGGATCCGCGACACCGGCATACCCGTCCTCAACATCGACCTGATCTACGGCATCGACGGCCAGACCGAGAAGTCCTGGACCCGTTCCCTGGACGCAGCCCTCGCCTGGCAACCGGAGGAGCTGTACCTCTACCCCCTCTACGTGCGCCCGCTCACCGGTCTCGGCCGGCATCGCGGGACGGCGCCCGGCGGCGCCGGCGACGCCGACTGGGACGAGCAGCGGCTGCGGCTGTACCACCACGGCCGCGACCACCTGCTCGCGCGGGGCTACGAGCAGGTGTCGATGCGCATGTTCCGCCGTGCGGGCGCCCCCGCCACCGGAGGAGAGGACTACGCGTGCCAGACCGACGGCATGGTCGGCCTCGGCTGCGGTTCCCGTTCGTACACTTCCACCCTGCACTACTCCTTCGACTACGCCGTGGACATGCACCGCATCCGCGGGATCATCGACGAGTACACGGCACGCCCGGCCGACGACTTCCGGCACGCGGACTTCGGCTGGGAGATGAACGCGGACGAGTCCCGGCGCCGCCATCTGCTCCAGTCACTGCTCCAGGCCGAGGGCATGCCCGTCGCGGACTACCGGACCCGTTTCGGCACCGCGCCCGGCGACGACTTCGCCGCCGAGCTGGACCGGTTCCGCGAGCGGGGCTGGCTGGACGACGGCGCGGGCGCGGAGTTGCTGCGGCTGTCCCCCGAGGGCCTGGCCCACTCCGACGCGCTGGGGCCCGAGTTGTTCTCCGCCGCGGTGCGTGAGCGCATGGCCGCGTACGAGCCGAAGTGAGGGAGCGCGCATGGACCTGACGATCCTCTACCGCGGCCCGCTGGCGTCGTGCGACTACGACTGCCCGTACTGCCCGTTCGCCAAGCGCCGGGACAGCCGCGCCCAACTCACCGCGGACCGCGCGGCGCTGGAGCGTTTCGCCGCCTGGGCGGCCGCGCAGCGCGACGACCGGCTCTCCCTGCTGTTCACGCCGTGGGGCGAGGGACTGGTGCGCTCCTGGTACCGGCGTACGCTCGCGGAGCTGAGCGGGCTGCCGCACATCCGCCGGGTGGCGATCCAGACCAACCTCAGCTGCCGTACGGACTGGCTGGACACCGCCGACCTGGACGCCCTCGCCCTGTGGTGCACCTTCCACCCCGGGCAGACGCCGTACGACCGCTTCCTCGCCAAGTGCCACGACCTGGCCGCGCGCGGTGTCCGCCACAGCGTCGGGGTCGTCGGCCTCCCCGAGCACCTGGAGCAGGCGCGTCGGCTGCGCGCCGACCTCCCCGACCACGTGTACCTGTGGGTCAACGCCGCCGAGGGCCACCCCTACACCGACGCCGAGGCCGACCGGTGGACGGCCCTGGACCCGCTCTTCCCGTACAGCCGCCACCCGCACCGCAGCGCGGGCCTGCCCTGCCGTACGGGAGAGTCGGTCATATCGGTGGACGGCGAGGGCACGGTGCGCCGCTGCCACTTCGTCCGCTCGGCGCTGGGCAACCTGTACGACGGCTCCTACCTACGGGCCCTGCGCCCCCGTCCGTGCCCGCTGGCCGTGTGCGACTGCCACATCGGCTACGTCCACCTGGAGACGCTGCCGCTGTACGACGTGTTCGCGGGCGGCGTCCTGGAACGGATCCCGGCCGCGCCGCCCGCGGTTCGGCGTTCGGTTCCGACGGCCCGGTAGCCGGCAATCCCGCGGGCCTTCTCAGGCAGGACGGCCGGGCGCCCGGTCGAAGTCGTCGTCGCTCATGCGCAGGAGCGCCCAGCCGGCCCCGGCGACCAGCAGGCCGACGCCGGACGCGATGTGCCCCGGCATGAAGGGGTGAGTGAAGCCGACCACCGCCAGGGCGTTGCCCGCCTCCCGGCGATCCTGGCCACGCCGCACCCACCCGGCGCGACCAGGCCGTCGTCGAGGCACGCGACGCCGGTCCGGGCCGCCCACGCTGAGAACTCCCCTCTTTTCCAAGCCGGTTCAGCCGTGCTCCGCGGGGCTCGCTCCGCGTCGCGCCAACGGGCGTGTCCCATTGAGCCGCAGTCTCACCGCGGCCAGCTCGGCGTGGCCCCGCTCGGCGAGGCGGTCGGCACCGCACTCCTCCGCCAGCTCGACGCCCTCGGACAGAAGCCCGGTCGCCCGGTCCGTGCCGCCGCCGCGCCCGAGTTCCGCGCCGAGGTCGATCAGGGCCTCCGCGTACGCGTGCCGGCTGGGGGATCGGCGCAGTATCTCCACCGCGCGCTCCCGCAGGGGCAGCGCCTGCCCGTCCTCGGCCACCGTCGCGCTGAAGCTCAGCGCCTCACCGATGGCGGTGGGCGTACCGTAGCGCTCGGCCCGCCGCAGCATCTTCGCCGTGAGGGCGCGGGCACGCGCGGGGTCCTCCTCGGCGACGGCGAGGGCGAGGTGTCCCGCCCAGGGGCACCAGGTCGGGTTGACGATGCCCTTGGCCTCCAACCGTGCTCCGGCGGCGGTGAGTTGTGCCTCGGCCTCCTTGCGCAGGCCACGGGCGAGAAGCAGCCGCCCGTAGACCGTCTGGGAGTCAGGGAAGACCACCGCGGTCAGGTACGGGGGCGCGAAGTCGTACGTCCTGGCGACCCGCAGCGCCTCCTCCACACGGCCCCGGGACAGCAGGACGTCCACCAGCAGCCCCACGGCGTACCACCGGGCGGGCACCCGGTCGCCCACCCGCTCGGCCAGGCGCACTCCCTCGCGTGCGCACTCCTCCGCCTTGACGAGCATCCCGCGCCGGAACCAGACCAGGCCGAGGAGGGTGAAGCCGAAGGAGAGGTGGGCACCGCTCCAGCCGACCTGCTCGCACTCGGCGATGGCCGAGCTGAACAGTTCCTCCGCTCGGTCGCATTCGTCGGCGTACATGTAGCTGAGCGCGGCCACGCTCGGCAGTTCGAAGCCCCAGTCCGGGTCGGTGTAGCTCAGGCCCATGGCGCGTGCGGCGACGTCCAGCGTGTCCGCGGCCGGCTCCCCGCGCAGCATCGCGTCCCAGGTGCGGATGCACAGCAGGGCGCGCTCCTCGATGGTCTCCCCGGGCAGGTGCTCGACGAGTCGTGCGAGCCGGAGGGAGCGGTCGGACGCCTGCTCCTCGTGCGCGTCGAAGACCAGCCACAGGTAGTGCGCGACCTGCATGCGCAGCCGTGCCCGTGGGGAGTGGGACCGGGCCACCTCGGCGCCCGCGACGGTGGCCGCCTTGGCGAGTTCGTCGTTGTGGGCGAACACCTGGGCCAGCCGGAAGGTGGCGTTCTCCCTCAGCTCGGGGTCCAGGAAGGGCTGTTCCAGAGCCGCGGTGAGGTGGTTGACCGTGGTCGCGGGAGCGGTGAGCAGGGCGGAGCAGCCGAGTTCGTAGAGCACGCCCGCACGGTCCTCGGGCGCGGGAGGTTCGCGCAGCGCGCGTTCCAGACAGCGCCGGGCCGCGTCGGGCGCGCCCAGGCGGGCGTTCTCGCGGGCGGCGGCGCGCAGTTGCCGAACGGTGTTGGGGTCACCCTCGGGGTGGGTCTCGAGCAGGTGCCGGGCGGCGGCGGTGATGCCCAGGCCCGCGTCGGCGAGCGCCCAGGCGGCCTGACCGTGCAGTCCGGTGCGTGTGGTCGGCGGGATGGCCTGGTACACGGCGGTGGCGATGAGCGGGTGGATGAATTCGAGGGTGCGGGTGCCGGTGAGGATACGGGCGACACGCAGCCGGTCCGCGGCGGCCTGCGCCTCGGCCGGGGGCAGTCCGGCCACCGAGGCGGCCAGCTCCGCGGAGATCTCGGTACCGAGCACCGCGGCGGCCCAGGCGAGCCGGACGGCGGCGTGGCCGAGCCTCTCCAAGCGTTTGATCAGGCCGGTGCCCCGCGCGCTCGCGGCGAGTTCCCCCAGCAGGGAGGCCGACTCCGCGTCCGGGGCGAGGTTCCGGTCCTGGACCTTGGCGATCAGCTCGACGGCCTCGTAGGGGTTGCCCCCGGTGACCACCCAGCACTCGCGGCAGAAGACGTCGTCGGCCTCCGCTCCGAGCGAGCCCCGCACCAGTTCGGCCACCGCCTCCGGGCTGAGGGCGTGGAGCGGGATCGGGCGTGCGCTGCGGCCGTCGATGAGTTCGCGGAACGCCTGCGCCTCGGCCGGCACCTCGTCCGGCCGGTAGCCGATGACCACCAGCACGGGGAGTTCCCGCGCTCTCACCGCGAAGGCGGAGAGCCAGGCGAGAGACTCCAGATCGCCCCAGTGGGCGTCGTCGAGGACGATCACGACCGGTGCCCGGCGCACGGCCACCTGGGTGACGACCCAGTCCAGACCGTCCCGGACGCCCTGCGGGTCGGGGCCGGCGGTACCGGTCTGCTGAGCGAACAGGCCGACGGCCGGTCCGGCGATCTCGTACCACCCGCCGAAGATCTCGCGCCGCTCGGCCTCGGTGCAGGAGGCGAGGACGGGCTGGAGCAACTGGCGTACGACGTGGAAGGGGACGGTGTGCTCCTGCTCGCTGCCCCGGGCGGACAGCACGGTGCAGCCGCGCGCGGCGGCCATGCGCCGGATCTCGGTCAGCACGGTCGTCTTGCCCAGTCCGGCGGCGGCGCTGAAGAACAGCAGCCCGCCCCGCCTGCCTTCGCCGTTGCCCCCGCCCGCGCAGATCCCCTCCACCGCTTTCTGTGCGGCTGTCACCTCGTTCTCGCGCTCGTACAGGGGCTTCCCCAGCCGATCGCGTCCATCCACGATGGTGGTCCTCTCGGTGCGCTGCCGTTCCGACACTCCGTTACCCCTGATCTGCCGGTATGCCGGGAAGCCTAGCGAACCGCTCACGCGGACTGCACAGTTGCGTGCGAATTGGTTGCGGACGGCCGCGAGAGGGTACTCACGCCCGGACTTGACGAGCCGTCAGGGATGGGAACCGGCTGGAAACAGCCTGGGGCGCCGCGCCGGGGCCGGCCGGGTGCGCCGGATGTGACCAGCGGGAAGGCGCTCGGCGTCGGCGGGGTCGGCACGCCGGACGGTGTCCGGGATCAGCCGGTACTCGGTCCTGGCCGCCGGGATCCACCCGGAGCAGCCGGTCGCGGAGATGACCGGCGTGCAGTGGCGCGAGTCGAGGTCGCCTCGCCGGCCAAGGTCCTGGCGGTCGAGTGGGCGTCCGCCGGTGTCCGGGTGAACGCGCTCACGCCGGGATGTGGGGAGGCCGACCTGGCCGCCTCGCTCGCCGCGACCGGTCGTCCCGGCCTGGCGGCGCCGCGGTCCCGTACTCCTTCGTCCCGGCTCGGCGGTCCGGGCGACATCGCCAACCTCGCGCTGTTCCTCCCCACCGACGTCCGGGCCGACATCACCGGCCAGGTCATGGTGAGCGACGGCGGCCGGACCGCCGACGGCTTCGGGATCACCGTGACGGCGGCGGGGCAATGACAGCGCCCCGCGGTGCGGCCCGCGCGGGCAGGGCGCGCCGTGGGGAACGGGCGCGGGTGTCAGCGGGCCGGGGCCTCGGCGGGCCGTGTCTCGGCGGTGCCGGTCCCGGCCGCGGCGAGGGTTCCGGCGGTCCGCCCCGACGAGGTCGCGATCACCGCGAGGCTGGTCAGGGCGAGAAGGGTCAGGACGACGAGCATCACGGTGTAGGACGCCAGCGCGGACAGCGCCGCCAGGATCGCGGGCAGCAGGAATCCCGAATAGCACAGGGCGTAGTAGACGCCGGTGATGCCGGCCATGTCGTCGGGGGTGACGATCCGCTGGATCTCCAGCAGTCCGGAGACGACCCCGATGCCGTAGGCGGCCCCCAGCAGGACGGCTCCGCCGAGGCCGAGCCAGGGCGAGCGAACGGCCGCGTCGCCCGCGCAGACGGCCATGCCGCAGGCCATGAGGATCATCGCGACGATGATCCCCCGCGCCGAGTCGAGCGAGTCCAGGCGCTTGGCGAAGGGCTGGACCAGCGCCCCGGTGCCGAGGGTGCAGACGGTCAGCAGGGTGGCGTAGGCCAGGGCCCAGTTCCCGATCCGGTCGCCGACGAGCTGGGGGGTGACCGCGTAGGCGACGCCGGCCGCGCCGAACACCCAGGGGGCCATCGGAAGCACCACGCGCAGGAAGCGGCGGTGTCCGGCGGCGGGGACCTTGAGGTCGGCCCACAGGCCGCGGACGTCGGTGGTCCGCGCCCGGGTCTCCACGGCGCGTGCCAGCATGAACAGGGCGGGCAGGCTGACCAGGACATGCACCAGGTACGGGGTGATCATCGGCCAGGGGCCCCACTGGGCCAGCACGCCGGCCACCCCGGCGCCGAGTCCGAAGCCGAGGGTCAGCGAGAGGGAGGCGCGCCGCGCCCCCGCGCCGGCGTCGGCCGCCGGGTCGTGCGGTGCCTGGGAGAGCTCCTTGACCCAGCTGGTGCCGACCGCCATCGCGATGCCGACGGCCAGGCCGCTGAGGAAGCGGCCCGCGTAGACGGGGATCTGTCCAGTCACTCCCCCGCACAGGACGGCGCTGGCCGCGAGCGACGCCGCGGTCGCGACGGTCATCAGCGGGCGGCGGCCACAGCGGTCCGAGGCGGCCCCGCCCACCAGCAGCCCGGGTACGAGTCCGAGGACGTAGGCGGCCAGGAAGGCGTCGACCGTGACCGCGGAGTAGCCGCCGAGGCGGCGGTACATCAGCAGCAGCGGCGTGAACTGGTTGCCGCCCCACCCGGAGCAGAACATGGCAGCCGCCGCCGGCAGCCACGGCCTGCCCCTGCCGGACGGTACGGCGGGACGGCCGGTCGGCCACCGGGTGGTGCTCATGACGGTGCTGCTCCTTGCTTGTTCACGTGCTGATCCCGCCGGGGCTTGCGGTGGGGGTGCCGGCGGGTGTCTGTGACGGGGTCAACGGCCCGTCGCGCCGCGGTGGGCGTCCAGGTGGGCCCGCAGGGCGCCGGCGAACCCCTCGTCGTCGCGGTCGGCGATCCGCTCCACGAGCAGGCTGTGCTCGTGGATCAGCGAGGCCAGGCGCTCCGGCTGCGGCTGGAGGAGCTGCAGGGCCATGCGCCGCTGGCGGTCGCGCAACGTCTCGTAGAAGCGCTCGGCGAGGCCGTTGCCGGAGGCCGCCACGATGCCGTGGTGGAAGGCCTCGTCCGCCTCCGCGAAGGCCGTCACGTCGGCCCGGCGGGCGTGCTCCCGCTGGACGTCGATCAGGTCGGACAGCCGGCTCACCAGGCCGCCGAGCGGCTCGGCACGACGGGCGATGCGTCGCACCGCGCTGCTCTCCAGTGCCTCGCGCAGCTCCAGGACGTCCTCGGCCTCGCCCGGCCCCACCGGCACCACCACGGCTCCGCGCTTGGGGAAGAGCTGCAGCAGCCCCTCGGCCTGGAGACGGAGGAAGGCCTCGCGGACCGGGGTGCGGCTGAGCGAGGTGCGCTCGGCGATCTCGCCCTCGCTGATGAGACTCCCGCCGGGGAGCCGCCCATCGATGATGAGCTCTTTGGTCAGGTCGTACGCACGCTCGGCGGCCGGCACGCGGGCGGTGGAGGAGGTGATGTTGGCGGCCATGTCTCCACTGTAGCAGCGATAGATACAACCTTAGATACATCACGCCCGCGTCCGCCACGGCACGAAGGCCGGTGAACGGCGGAGCGCCGTGCCCGGGCCGATGGAACCAACATCACACCGACGAACCCACGACGAACCGATGCCGAACCGCCGACGTACCGATGATGATCAGACCGCCGGCGAAGAGGGCTCCGTGTGGTCCCTTCCGGCTGCTCCTGACGTGGGCGGCAGGGCGATTCGCCGCCGGCCGATGTCCCCGCGCGCCCACGGGGCGCCGAACCGGTCGGGGTCACATCGGCAACACGCATGACGCGCAGCCCCGTTGACTCGTTTCAATGATGATCATAGGCTCCGTCGCCGACGGCTCCGGTGCACGCCCGCGATCCGGCCTTCGGCATGCGTGCGACCGCCCACACAGCTCTGACGGTGGGTCAGGGGCCGTGCTCGACCGCACCACCTGCACCGCCCCGTACCTGACACTCCGGGAGGAGCAAGTGAACAGACGTCGTACGGCCGTCGCGACCGCCTCGGCACTCGTCACCACCTTCGCGCTGACCGCCGCGCTCGCCGGCCCCGCCACCGCGGTGCCCGGCGCCGCGGCCCAGCCCGCCGCGGAGCAGACCCGGACGGGGGCGGTCGCCACCGCGACCGACCCCGTCACCCATGAGGAGAACGACCGCGTCCCGAAGGGCTCGCTCTGGACGCAGCACTACTTCCCGTCCTCGGACGGCTCCGACACCGAGCTGCACGCCGACGTCCTGCTGCCCGAGGGACTGGCCCCGGGCAAGAAGGTGCCCGTCATCCTGTCGGTCGGCCCCTACTTCGGGCACTCCGGGCAGACCGATCCCGAGGGCTGGAAGCACACCGGTCCCTCGTCCCGCTTCCAGGACTTCATCGAGGGCACCGACCTGTTCGCCCAGGGGTACGCCTTCGTCATGGTGGACCTGCGCGGCTTCGGCGGCTCCACCGGCTGCCTCGACTGGGCGGGTCCCGGCGAGCAGGCCGACGTCAAGGCGGCGATCGACTGGGCGGCGAAGCAGCCGTGGAGCACGGGCGCGGTCGGCATGTACGGCAAGTCGTACGACGCCGTCACGGGCCTGATCGGCAACAACCTGAGCCAGAAGGCCCTCAAGGCCGTCGTCGCCCAGGAGCCCGTGTGGGACATGTACCAGTACATCTACTCCAACGGGGTGCCCCGCCCGAACGTCACCGGCACCGCCAACGCCTACAACTCCATCGCCACGCTCTCCCAGATGGCGGACGACGACCCGCACTACCTGGCCAACGCCCAGTGGGAGAAGACCCACCCGGAGTGCCTCACCCAGAACTCGGCCGGGTACAAGATCGCGAACCAGTGGGACAAGCACTGGACCGACCGTGACCTGGCGAAGATGGCCAAGGGCACCAAGACCCCGCTGTTCGTCACCCAGGGCTTCATCGAGAACAACACCAAGCCCGAGGAGATGCAGGAGTACCTCGACAACCACGTGGGCCCGGAGCGCGGTTGGGTCGGCCAGTGGGAGCACGTGCGCGGCGGCGACCGCACCAGTGACGGGCGCCTGTCCATGGGCCGCGAGGGCTGGTACGACGAGACCCTCGCCTACTACGACGAGTACCTCAAGGGCATCAAGCCGAAGGTCAAGTACCCGGCCTACGTCGTCGAGGACTCCACGGGTGCCTGGCGTGCCCAGAACACGTGGCCGGTCGTGAAGCGGTCCGTCACGCTCCCGCTCGGCAACGGCTCGTACCTGGACGACGGTGGCGCCTCGGGCCGCGCGGCCCTGGCCGCGGCCGGCGAGCCGACGCCGCAGACGCTCGGGAAGCCGTCCGGCCAGTGGGACATGGAGAACGCGCCCGCGACCGACCAGGCCGCCCCGAAGGGCCTGGCCAGGGGGCTGGCGAAGCTCCAGAAGGACGGCAAGGTCACATCGAGCTTCTTCGTGTGGTCGAAGCCGGTCGGACAGGCCGTGCGCCTCACCGGCACCCCGCAGGTCTCGCTGACCGCCAAGGGTGAGGGCAACGTCATGCTCAAGCTGTACGACGTCGCCCCGAACGGCAAAGCCGTCATGTTCGACGAGCAGGTCTCCCTGCTGCGTGCGGGCCGGATGACCGTCGACCTGAAGGCCACCGACTGGACCCTGGCCACAGGTCACGTCCTGGCCGTGGAGATCGGCTCCATCCAGACCGGCTCCTGGCGTGCCACGCCGTCCGGCCAGACGGTCGCGGTCAAGGGCGCTCAGCTCAGGCTGGCCCTGGACGACCCGGCCCGCGACACGGCCACCGCCGGCGCCCGTTCCCCGTTCCTGGACACCTACCTGCGCCAGTACACGGTGAACCTGTCCGCCGGTCCCGCCTCGTTCACGGTGACCCCTGGCGGCCGCCTCTGAGCCGAGCCGCAACACACGACGAGGGCCCCAACCGCCAAGGTAGGGGCCCTCGTTGGCCTATCGGTGGGGCAGGTCCGCGTGTCACGCGACGCAGGCGGGGGTGCGAGGGGGGCGGCAACTCGCCGCCACCGCACACCAGCCACAGGCTCTTGCCGGGCGGGCCATGCCCGGCTCATCCGGCGTTCACGGAACCCCATGAGGCTCCAGAGGCTTTCCGCGCATCCATCACCGAGCTTGCCGAGGACGGAACATGTGCCTTGACGGACACTGCGAGCACAACGTGAAGCCCCTGGAGCCCGACACCGCGGACGTCCGCAATGCCGGTGCCGGCCTCGGACGCCGGCGACTGCTGCTGGCGGGAGGTGCCGGAGCGGCCGCCCTCACCCTCGCCCCGGTCTCCTTCGCGCGGGCGGCGGACGGTCCCGCCGGCGCCGCGCCGGCGAACGGCAGCGAGGCGACCCGCACCATCACCGGCTTCCTGGAGACCGGCGTCGCGGACTTCGTCCACCTCCCCGTGGAAGTCCCCAGAGGCATAAGAAAGATCGCCGTCTCCTACTCCTACGACAAGCCGTCCGTACCGTCCGGTGTTCCGGGCAACTCGTGCGACATCGGTGTCTTCGACGAGCGCGGAAGCGCGCTCGGCGGCCGCGGCTTCCGCGGCTGGTCCGGCGGCTTCCGGACCTCGTTCGAGATCGGCGCCGGCGAGGCCACGCCGGGCTATCTGCCCGGTCCGGTCAACCCGGGCACCTGGAACATCGTCCTCGGCCCCTACCAGGTGGCGCCCCAGGGCATGAACTACCGGGTGGAGGTGACGCTCACCTACGGCGAGCGCGGCCCGGCCTTCGTACCCCACCACCCCCCGCAGCGGGCGAAGGGCCGCGGCCGCGACTGGTACCGCGGCGACTGCCACCTGCACACGGTCCACTCCGACGGAAAGCGCCTGCCGGCGGAGGTCGCGGCCGGCGCGCGCGCCGCGGGGCTGGACTTCATGGTCTCCACCGACCACAACACGTCCTCCTCGCACGCGGTCTGGGGCGAGCACGCCGGTCCGGACCTGCTCATCATCCCGGGCGAGGAGGTCACCACGCGCAACGGGCACTGGCTCGCCCTGGGCCTTCCGGCCGGTGAGTGGGTCGACTGGCGCTACCGCTCGCGCGACGACGCGTTCGACCGGTTCGCGCGTCAGGTCCACCGCAACGACGGCCTCGTGGTGCCCGCGCACATGTACTGCGCGTACGTGGCCTGCCAGTGGAAGTTCGGTTTCGAGAACGCGGACGCCACGGAGGTGTGGACCGGCCCCTGGACCTACGACGACGAGCACGCGGTCAGCACCTGGGACCAGAAGCTGGGCGAAGCGGTCCACACCAGAAAGCGCTGGCTCCCGGCCATGGGCAACAGCGACGCGCACAGCGAGCCGCAGGTCATCGGTCTGCCGCACAACGTCGTCCACGCGGACGACCTCGCCACCGACTCGCTCATGAAGGGCATCCGCGAGGGCCGCAGCTGGATCGCCGAGTCCGCCTCGGTCGAGCTGGCCTTCACCGCCACCGGCGGCGGCAGGCAGGCCGGGATCGGCGAGAAGCTCACCGTCCCCGCCGAAGCCCCGGTGGACATCCGCCTCGACGTCCGGGGCGTGCCCCACGGCACCGTCCGGTTCATCACCGACGAGGGACAGATGCACCAGGAGTCCGTCGGCGCCTCCGGCACCGGCACGGTGGTCTGGCGGACCACCGCCTCGCTCGCCGCCTATGTGCGCGCCGAGGTCCGCCACCCGATGGCCGACGGCTCCCCCGGCCAGGGCAACACCATGGGCGACGCGCTGCTGTTCGGGCCCATGGCCGCCATGACCAACCCGGTCTTCCTGGAGCGGAAGGGCCGGTGACGTACGCGGCCGGGGGCGGTCTTCGCGAGACCGCCCCCGGCCGGCGGTGTCAGGTGGCCCGGGTTCCCGGTGAGCCGAGCGGGGACACCTCAGCCCAGACCGTGCGCCCGCTTGTACTCCAGCGTGTAGGCGAGCTTCCCGGGCTTGGCGTCGGAGTACGGTTTGCTCAGCTTGTTGAACTCGCCCTTGTTGACCGCGCTGCCGTCGTTCCACCGGTCCAGCGCGCCGAGTTCGGCCGCGGTGAAGCCGCTGTCGACGACGGCGCCCTTGGGCAGCGCCGTCATCGTCCCGGTCAGGGACTTGACGGTGGCCAGGTAGTTGTCGAGGTTGTTCGGGTTCCAGTCGGCCAGGTCGATCGGCTTGGCGTCACGGACCCAGCTGCCCCAGTAGAACTCCTGGAACGGCAGCCCGTTCTGCGCGTAGCCGATGTCGCGGCCGAAGTAGAGCAGGCTGCGGTACTTGTCGTCGGTGAAGTTGGCCAGACCCACACCGGTCGGCAGCTTGTTCACCGTGACCTGCCTGCCCTCGGGGTCGCGCAGGTACACCCACTTGTGCGCCTTCATCTCGTCCCAGAAGGCCTGGCGGGGCAGGTTGCTCAAGTTGGCCTGCACGCGCAGTCGGACGTGCAGGTCGGCCCCGCCGTCGGGGGTCTCGTAGAAGGAAGTGAGCGTGTGGTGCCCGTCGGTGAGGAACGGTTCGCCGCCGGGGCCGATGACGACGGTCTTCATGGGAGCGACGCTGTCCGCCGTCTCCGCCCCGACCGGGAGTTCGCACGTGAATGACGACGGGTCGTCAAGTCGCGCACCAGCGGGCGCGGTTGCCGCCGCGGACCGGCCGTCGGCCTCGCACCAGTCGTCGAACTTCTTGTTGATCGCGTCCTTGCCGAGGGTGTAGCGGCCGAGCTTGTAGTACACCTCGTCGTAGCCGAGCGACGGCTGGGTCGGGTGCACGTCGCCGATGCGGACGTCGAGCAGGTCGCCGGGCCGGGCGCAGAGATACCGCGAGAACGGTGTGCTGCGGTTGTCGTGGCCGCAGAACGACGGCCGGGTGCCCGGAGCACCGGGTGCGGCGGCGGCGACGGGCGCCAGTGCGGCGACGCCGGCCCCGATCACGGCGAGGGCCACTCCGAGGGCCGAGGCCCGGCGGGACGGAGATCCGAAGCGCATCACACCTGCTCCTTGCGATAGGGGGAATGCCGACGGTCAGCGTGTGGCCGATCGCCCAATGCACTGGATCGTCCCGGTGACATCCGGTGGAGCCACAGGTGAACAATTCACCGTCAACCGGCTTCCGCACGACGCTTCCTGCCGGATCTCCGCGCGCGCCGGGCACGGACCGCCGCCCCCGATTCAACTTTTCACATCTCGAAGATGTTGCGAGCATGTCAATACATCCCTTACGTTTACGCGCGTCAACCCAACCTGCGCGCCGCAGAGTTGACGGCGTGCCCGGCACCTGCTGACCCCCCACCGCGACCGGCACTCACCCGCCGCTCACCGCTCCGACGCTCCACTCCCGACCGTCGATGGCCGTCACCACGGCCACCCCGGCCCAAGCGCATCGCAGTGTCCCTCCACACCTCTGGGAGCACCATGCCTTCAGCCACCCCCTCGCGGTTCAGACCCGGCAACACCGGTACCGGCCCCCGCCGGACGTTCGCCCGTGCGGCCGGGCTGCTGGCCGCCGCCCTGACCCTGCTGGTCCTGCCCGGCACCGCCTCGGCGACGGCCGCCGGCGACCCCGGGACCGCCACCGGGACCCCGGTGCGCATGACGCACCCGGACCAGGACCACGCCGGATCCGGACTCCAGCGCCAGGGCACGGGATCTCTGTCGGCCGCCTCCCCGCTCGCCGTCAGCACGGGCCCGGCAGGCCTCGACGTCAGCGGCTACCAGGGCAACGTCGACTGGACGTCCGTCAAGAACAAGGGCGCCGCCTTCGCCTACGTCAAGGCCACCGAAGGCACCACCTACACCAGCCCCTACTACTCCCAGCAGTACAACGGCGCGTTCAACGCCGGACTCATCCGCGGTGCTTACCACTTCGCGCTGCCCGGCAATTCGAGCGGTGCCGCGCAGGCTGACTGGTTCGTCAGCCACGGCGGCGGCTGGACCGCCGACGGCAAGACGCTGCCGCCCGCGCTGGACATCGAGTACAACCCCTACGGAGCCACCTGCTACGGGCTGAGCCAGAGCGCGATGGTCTCCTGGATCCGGGACTTCAGCAACCAGGTGCGCACCAAGGTCGGGCGCTACCCGACGATCTACACCACCACCGACTGGTGGACCACCTGCACCGGCAACAACAGCAGCTTCGGGGCCACCAACCCGCTGTGGATCGCCCGTTACGCCGGCAGCCCCGGCACACTGCCCGCCGGCTGGTCGGCCCAGACGATCTGGCAGTACGCCGACTCCGGAACCTTCCCCGGCGACCAGGACACCTTCAACGGCACCCTCACCGACCTCCAGGCCTTCGCCAAGGGAGGCGGCTACAACCCTCCGCCGACGGCCAGTTGGCCCACGGTGAAGCAGGGGGCCTCCGGTGAGCGGGTCAAGACCGTCCAGTACCTGCTCAACGCGCAGGGTTCCGCGTTGACGGTGGACGGAGCGTTCGGGCCGGGGACCGACTCGGCGGTGCGTTCGTTCCAGTCCGCGCACGGCCTCGGCGTGGACGGGGTCGTCGGACCCGCCACCTGGCAGGCCCTCATCGTCACCGTACGGCAGGGTTCGTCGGGAGCCGCGGTCCAGGCGGTGCAGAGCCAGCTCAAGGCTCACGGCGCTTCGTTGACGGTCGACGGCGCGTTCGGGCCCGCGACCGACACCGCGGTGCGTTCCTTCCAGTCCTCGCACGGCCTCGCCGTGGACGGCATCGTCGGTTCCAACACCTGGCAGGCCCTGGTCGCCTGACCTTCGAGGCGTAGTCACCAGCAGTCACCAAAGG
Source organism: Streptomyces sp. 6-11-2 (assembly GCF_006540305.1). Lineage (GTDB taxonomy): Bacteria > Actinomycetota > Actinomycetes > Streptomycetales > Streptomycetaceae > Streptomyces. The sequence continues at coordinate 852,708 of NZ_BJOR01000001.1, forward strand.
AGGAGACTTCCATGAACCCGGCACGACACCCCCACCGAAGCATCGACCGCCGCACCCTGTTCCGGAGCGCGGCGGGCGTGACGGCCGCGCTCGGCGTGGCGGCGGTCACCGGCGTCGCCACGGCCGGCACGGCCTCGGCCTACGGCTGGAGCCGTACCCTCCAGCAGGGCGCCTCCGGCTCCGACGTGGTGGAGCTGCAGATCCGCGTCGGCGGCTGGGCCGCCGGCAGTGCCTCCCAGACGTACGTCGCCTGGGACGGCTCCTTCGGCCCGGCCACGGCCGCCGCCGTCCAGCGCTTCCAGTCCGCCTACGGACTGGGCGCGGACGGCGTCGCCGGCCCGCAGACCCAGAGCGTCCTCAACAGCCTCGAGGCGAGCGACGGATCGACCGCCCACTTCGATTTCAGCGAGTTCTACTCCAAGGACGGCTCCGGCTTCAACAACGGCAAGGTCGCCGCCGCGACGGTCAAGGAGAACGTCCGCCGGCTGATGTACAAGCTGGAAGCGGTGCGCAAGAAGGCCGGCAACAGCCCGATCACGGTCAACTCCGGCTTCCGCAGCATCGCGCACAACGCCGCCTCGGGCGGCGCGTCCAACAGCATGCACCTCTACGGCGTCGCCGGCGACATCGTCGTCTCCGGCCACAGCACCCTGCAGACCTACCGGATCGCCGAGACCTGCGGCTTCTCCGGCCTCGAGGCGTACACGAACTCGTGGCAGCACTGCGACAGCCGCGTCCAGTACCCCTCGTACGGCTCCGGCTCGTGGTGGTGGGAGAGCGGCGTGGCGTGACCCGCCCGCTCCGCGGCACAACCGGCCCGTCCGCGCCGTCATGGCACGGACGGGCCCGTCCGGTCGTGACCGGTGTGCGGTGAGCCGCCCATCATGCGCAGCATGGACGGCCCGCCGGTCCGCCAGAACCGCGCCAGAAGCAGCGCGGCGAGGAGGAGGAAGGCGATGTTGAGCCAGGTGGTGTAGTTCCATCGGATGCCTTCCATGGGCAGCCTCGCGTCGGCCTGGTCGGGGATCAGACCGAGGCCGCCGAAGACGAATTCCACGACGTAGCCGGCGACGACCATCGCGAGGTAGAAGGTTCCCAGCAGGAAGGCCGCCATCCGGGCGCCGTAGTACTTCCGGTAGATGTTGAGGATCGGCAGGATCAGCAGGTCGGCGAAGATGAACGCCACCACGCCGCCGAAGCTGATGCCTCCCTTCCACAGCACCACCGCCAGCGGCACGTTGCCGATCGAGCACACGAACGAGGCGATCGCCACCAGCGGGCCGATGACGGGGCCCCACAGCTTGGCGGCGAGCGGGTGGCCGTCGAAGAAGAAGGTGCGCCAGAACGAGTCCGGGACCCAGGCGGCGACGGCACCGGCGATCAGCAGTCCGACGACCAGGTCGCGCAGGATCGCCGCCCATTCCATGACGAAGACGTGACTGACGGCGGTGAAGCCCTCGCGGGAGACCAGACGCCGGGTGAAGGAGCCTTCGCGCCGCACGGACATGTCCATCGCCGCGTGGCCCTCCATCGACCCGGCCAGGCCCCGTTCCGCCTGTTCGCGGGCCTGGCGCAGCAGCCTCTCGCGCAGGACCAGCCGGAAGAGGACGGCCAGCAGGACGATCATGACCGGGCCGCCGGTGAACTCGGCGGCGGTGAACTGCCAGCCCATCAGCAGCGCGAGGATGACGCCGAGTTCGACGACGAGGTTGGTGGAGGCGATCTCGAAGGCCATCGCCGCGGTGAAGTCGGCGCCCTTGCGGAACAGGGAGCGGGCCAGCGCCACGGCGGCGTAGGAGCAGGACGAGGACGCCACGCCCAGTCCGGCGGCGACGGCGAGGGTGCGGGGACGGTCGTCGCCGAGCAGTGCGACGACGGTGGACTTGCGGACCACGGCCTGGACGACCGCGGACAGGGCGAAGCCCAGGATCAGCGCCCAGGTGATCTCCCAGGTCATGGATCCGGTGATCGACAGTGCGTGGAGTACGGCGTGCATCTGTGCAGCCTTCCCCGCAGGGCCCGGCACACGGCCGAGGAACACGCCCGCCGCCGGGGTCGGGACGGCGGGGGCCGGACTACGAAGCCCTCGTCACCGAAGTGTCACCGGAGGTGGACGCTGACGGCATAGCCGCCGCCGTCGTACGGGTCGGCGTCCCAGGTGGCGAAGCGGTCGACGAGGGTGAGGTCGGCCGCTGCGCAGCAGTCGTCGTACTCGGCCAGCGTGATGCCGGGCGGCACGGGCAGGTGGGCTTCGTCCAGGCCGAAGCCGGCGACCAGCAGTCCGCCTGGGCGCAGGGCGGCGGTCAGGTGCTCGATCACGGCGGCCTCGGTGCCGGCGGCGAGCAGCGGGAAGATGTTGCCCGCGGCGACCACGAGATCGAAGTCCGCCGCGATGCCGAGCGGGTCGGGCTCGAACGCGGCCAGATCGGCCTGGAACCAGGGCAGCTCCGGCGCCTGCTTGCGCGCCATCGCCAGCATCGACGCGTCGAGATCCACCCCGACGCAGTCGTACCCCAGCTCCGCGAGCCGGATCATGACCCGTCCGGTACCGCATCCGGCGTCCAGCACCCGTGCCCCGGCGGGCACGAGAGCGGCACAGAACCGCGCCTCACCGTGCACGTCCTTCCCGCTCCGGACCAGCGCCGCGAACCGCGCGGCGTAGTCCTCACCGGACGTCTCCCCGGTCAGTTCCCTCCAACGGCTCATGCGGCCCACTATAGGTCGGCCACCCGCAAGCGGTCACGGCTCCATGATGGCTGCCACTCCGGCGGTCATCGGCGCCGAGTGCGCGAGCACGTGAAGAGCACTATGAACCCGCTTCGAGCCCGCAGTCACCAGTCCTTGGACAGGGTGTAGGTGTCCCGCACGTCGGGATCGGATGTCAGGAAGAACAGCACCGGTCGGTCCGCTTTGTCCTTGGTGACGCCCATGTACCAGGTGGCCTCGGGCGGAGGTGGCTCGGTCCGGTCAGCCGCTTCCGCATCTTGCGAGGTGGAGGGTGAGGGCGTCGGCACGCCCGGCCGGGTGACGGAGGGGGAAGGTACGGGCCCCGTGGATCTCACTCTCACACGGACGACATATCCGTTTCCCACGGTATTGCCGCCCTGGTAGTGACCGGGCTTGTAAAGCTCCCATACCCCTTTCCCTGTCATCCTCCACTCGTCGTCAAAGTTGAATTCCTGGCCATCAAGTCTGGTTGCTTCTGCTGCTCCGCGGGGACCGAGGGTGAGCGAACTGCCGGCCCATCCTTTCCACGTGCCCTGGAGGTCCGCGACGCCCACCTGAACGGTTGGCGGCGGCGGCGCAGCCCTGCTGTCGACGCATGAGGACGTTGCCATGACGCAGCCTGCGGCCACCAAGGTGGCCGCAAGTGCGCGCCGGATCGGGACAGACATCGACTACTACCTCTCCGCAGGAACGGGGCGGGCGGAAGGACCCCTTCCGCCCGCCCCGTCGTACTCCCCGATGTTACTGGTCGACCGACATACGGATCGACTCGCTCCAGGTGACAGTGAACGTCAACTCACGCTGACCCGCGGGGAACACCGCGCGCGCCGTGTCGGACAGCACGACTGCCGGTCCCTCCTTGGTCCCGGACGTGTAACCCTCTGGGGAAACCCCTCGAGTCAACGACTCAACGGTCATTTTCTGGGTGAGCTCGAAATCGACATTCGCAGTCCTGTTCAGACCGCGATAATCACTCACGGTCGCCTTCAGATTGAAGGATCCGAGAATGGCGCGCGTTGCCCCTTCGGCCGACTTCTTGTCACCGTTGAGGTTTGACGCGAAATCAGCGAGCTCTGCGAACATCATCATCTTCAGCGGGAGGCCATTCATCTTGGCGCCGTACGCGGTCTTGTAATCCAGACCCTTGATCGTCTCGCCGACCTTGGTGCCCTTGCGCATCTGCAGGTACTTGCGGACCACGTCCATCCACATGTGCTGCCGGACTCCGGCCGTGAACTTGTCCTGCTCGTTGAAGTGATAGGAGTCCGGAGTGATCCCGGCGAACCACATCGCGACAATCTGCGGGGCATCCGGATTGAGAACGGTGTTCGCGTTGAAGTTCCCGCCGGATCGGTAGGACGCGGCAGCCCGGTTGGCGAGTTCCATGCGTCGCTTCTCCTTCACTACGGCCTGATGCTGGTACTTCACCGTCTCCTTGTTCTGCGCGACGATCGCGTCATAGCGCTTACCTTTACTGATCGGCTTGGTACCGCCCTTGCAGCGGTACATGCCGTTCACACACTCCTCGAAAGCCTCACCCGTCGGGTCGGAGAATGTCGCGGGATTGTTGCCCGCATAGCTGTAGCCGTTCATCGTCTGCGGCTTGTCAGCCTCGAGAAGGGGGTCGACGGAGAGGAACCGGCCGGTGGCGGGGTCGTATTCGCGGGCGCCGAGGTGGGTCAGGCCGGTGGATTTGGTGTCGTTGGTGCCGCCGACGAAGCCCTTGGTGCCGGGCCAGGAGTCCGGTTCGGTACCGCGGGTTTCGCCGAAGGGGAGGCTGCGGCGCTGGGTGAGTTTCTGGGTGCCGGCCTCGATGGCGAGCTGGGCGGTGCCGTGGTGGTCGGCGAGGGTGAAGGAGACGGTGCCGTCGTCGCTCTTGACGGCCTGGTTGCCGCCGCCGAGGTCGTAGTAGCGGGTGGCCTTGGGCGTGGTGGCGCCCTTGGTCAGGGTGATCTCGGTGGTGCCGAGGTAGAGGATGGTCTCGGTGGGGGTACGGCCGATGAGACGGCTGCCCTCGGCGCCGTAGAGATACTCGGTGACCTTGCTGGCACCGCCCGCGACGGGTTCGGTCACCTTCGCCAGGTGGCCTTCGACGTCCCATTCGAGGCTCTGCGTGGTGCCGCTCAGGGTGCGGCTGGTGGTGTTGCCGGTCTCGTCATAGCCGTAGGAGTCCTTCGCCGTCCCCGTGGGACCGGTGCTGGTCACGGAGGTCAGCGTGTGCGGCTGCTGGTCCTTGCCCGCTTCGGGGTAGGCGTAGGCGCGCTTGACGTCCTTGGCCGTGTTCCCCGTGGGGTCGTGGAGGGTTTCCGTGGTGCGGTTGCCGACCAGGTCGTAGGTGTAGGAGTGCCAGTACGGGGCCGGGCCGCCAAGCACGCTGCCGCTGGGTGCGGTGGCGCAACTGGTGGTGTTCTGGGTCCAGGCCTCGGTCAGGCGGCGCAGGTGGTCGTAGGTGAAGCACTGGTTGTCGGTGCCGGAGCGGGAGACGTCGGAGACGGACAGGACGTTGCCCGTGTCGTCGTAGCGGAAAGTGCTGTTCTGGTCGACTCCGACGATGTCCTGGCGGTCGACCCGGGTGTTGGCCAGGCGCTGGGTGCCCCACTCGTAGGTGTTGGTGACCTGGACCGGCTTGGCGCCGACGGCCGTGCTGTACATCTTGTACTGGCTCGGCTTGCCGGTCTTGAAGTAGCTGGTCTCCGCCTTGAAGCCGTCGCCCAGCAGGGAAATAAGCCGCAGCGTCTCCGGGTCGTACGTGAACGACTGGCTGCCGCCCGGAAGGGAGCCGGCCGCGGAGTAGCTCACGCCGCCGACCAGCCCGGAGGACAGGTAGGAGGTGCCGGTCTGATAAGTGCCCTGCAGACCGTCCTCCTTCCCGGGGATGACCACTGCGGTCTTCATCGGCCGGAGGAGGCGGTCGTACTGGGTGACCTTGGTGGTGTATGCGGCGCCGTCCACGTAGCGGGTGGACTCGGCGAGCTGGCCCTTGCCCCCGAGGGCGGTGTCGTAGCTCCAGCCGGCGCGCAGTTTGCCGCTGGCCGAGCCCTCACGCAGTTCGGTCTTGCGGCCGAGGTTGTCGTAGCCGTGCCACAGGGCCGGGGTGCCCGGGCGGGCGTCCTCGGTGGTGACCAGTTGGCCGCGGTCGTCGTACTTGTTGGTGGTGGTGCCCTTGTCGGGGTCCGTCGCCGTCAGCTGCCGGCCCATCGGGTCGTAGGTGTACGACCAGTTGTTGCCCACCGGGTCGGTGAGCCTCAGCAGTTCGCCGCGCGAGGTGTAGGTGTACTTGGTGGTGTCGTAGGCCGCCTCCGCGCTGCGGGCGCGGTGCTGGCGCAGTTCAGTGGTCCGGCCGCGGGCGTCGGTGAGGGTGGTGGTGGCGGTGCCACCGATCGGCGGGATCACCGTGGTCCGGTCGCCGCCGTAAATTGTCTTGGTGGTGCCCAGCACGGGGCCGCCGTCGCCGTTCCCGGCGATCTGCTTGGCCTCGGTCTGTCGCCCCAGACCGTCGTGGGTGTACCAGTTCTGGGTCTCCACACCCAGAGCGTCCTTCGGCTTGACCAGCGTGGTGGAGGGTGCGCCAGCGCTGTAGTAGGTGGCGAACTCCTTGGCGGTCAGGCCGCGTTCGTCGTAGAAGGTGTCGGCCAGCAGACGGCCGCCGTCCGGGCCGGGCTCCTGGGTCTGACGGGTGCGCAGGAAGCCGTCGTAGAGGGTGTAGGAGGTGCGCTGGCCTCCGGTGTTGTTGAGGGTCTTGGTACCAACCGCGACCGGATGGTTATCGGTGAATGTGTAGGTGAACTGGTAAGACGGGGTCAGCCCGGTGTTGCGGTCGGCCAGCCATACCTTGGCCGTCCGGCCCAGGGCGTCGTAGGCGAAGTCGGTGACGTTGTTGTTGGTGTCGGTCTGCTTCATCGGCAGGCCCCGCAAGGTGTCGAGGCTGCTGGTCGAAGTCTGGGCAGTGGTCGCGCTGCCCGCCTTGGCCGGAGGCGTGGTCACCTTCACCGTGGTGGCGAAACCGGTGGACGGAGTGCGCTCGGTCGTGGTCGTGCGGCCGTCCGCGCGCGGGGTGCGCGTGAGCACGCCGGCACCGGTGACGGCCACGTCGGCGGTCAGGTCCGTGCTGGTCAGGGGGCGGCCATAGGCGTCGTAGGTGGTACCGGACTCCAAGTAGAGGGCGGTGGTGCCGTTGTAGTCCTTCAGCACCGCGTTCGCCGTCGCGTCGCCCTTGGCGGGGGCGGCGCCGTACGTGCCGCCGTCGTAGGCGGTGCGGACGTCGGAGATCACATCGGCGGGCCGGCTGACACTAGCGGCACAGGCCTTCGCCACCGTCTCCACCCGCGAGGGCAGGTTGAGGATGTTGTCGGTGGTATTGGTGGCGTAGGTGGTGCGGGTGCAGGTGTCGTCGGTCGCGATGCTCGTGTCACCGCGGTCCTCGACCTGGGTGACGCGCCCGGCCACCGTGTCGAACTCGTTGATGGCCTCGGTGGTGCGCCACTTCGTGCCCGCCCCGTCGTCCAGCGACGTCCACGACGTGCTGCTCTTGGTACCGGTGAAGTTGGCGGTGACAGTGCCCCAGCTGCGGGTCTTCTTCGCCGTCTGGTGGAACCAGGGCCGACTGACCTCCTTGGCCAGCACCCTGCCGCCCGGGCCCGAGTAGCTGACGGACTTGTAGGCGAAACCGGCCGCCGACTCGTGGTCGGTGATCGAATCACCTTCACCCGCGCCCAGGGTGACGGTCACCGCCTTTGTGCCGCCGCTCGTGTCCTTGCGGTCGCCGTCCATGCCCCGCAGGAAGTACGTGTCCTCCTGCGACCTCATCGCCGACGCGCCGCCCTGGCCACCGGTCTGCACCCGGACCTGACCGTAACCACGCCACTGCGACCAGGTCTTGAACTTCTCCTTCGTCAAACCGTCGTCATCGTCGTAGTGCCAGGCCGCCCCACCCAGATACTGGTAGGTGGTGACCTCATCCGGCGCCCCGCCGGTCCGGTCGGTGGCGGTCACGGACGTGACCACGTACTTGTTGAACCACTGAAGCTCGGAATCAGCCGAGGTGCTGCCTCCGATGTACTGCGGGAAGCAGCGCGTGGTGTTGGACTGCGGTGTCGGCAGCGCGGCGAAGTCACAGTCCGTGGCGGAGTAGTTGACGTCGATCTGACCGCCCGATTCGTCGGCGACCGTGGACAGGCGAGCCTTGATGAACGGCGGGTAGCCGTCACCGGTCCTGTCCAGCCGGTTGGCCAACTGAGTGTAGGCGAACGTCGACTTCGGCAGCGTGACGGCAGGGGTTTCGGTGTGGCCGGTGCGCTGGACGGAGTCCAGCAGCAACTGGTAGTCGGTGTCGGCCATGCCCCAGCGGTGGGTCAGCTTCCAGGAGTCGACGGGCTGGTAGGTAGTGCCGTCGAAGACCTGGGTGGTCACCTCGCTGAGCCGCTTGCGGGTGAAGAACACCGGGGAGAGGCGGCCCTTGTCGCAGTCCTTGCCGCTGTCGCAGTTCAGGTCCCAGGGCGTGTCGTACCAGTAGGCGGCGTCCTTGCCGATGTCGGTGCAGGTGGTGGAGGAATCGGGCAGGCAGCGCTCGGCGTCGGTGAAGCTGACCTTGGCCAGCGCCTTCGTGCCGTACATCGAGGAGGACTTCAGACCGTACTCGATCCGGTCCAGCGTGCCGCCGCGGACATAGGGGGTGTTGTCCTTGGCCTTCAGGTTGCGGCCGTAGGAGTTGGTCTCCTTGTTGTAGTAGTAGGCGATGGCGTTGCCGTGCACGTCGACGGCGTAGTCCAGGTTCCACCGCCAGGCCTGCTGGCACCAGGAGTCGGCGAACGCCGCGGCATGGCAGGGCTCACCGGAGTCGTTGCCGAAGACGGGGACGTTCCAGGCGGAGTTGGTGACCGGCTTGCCGTCCGACCAGCCCGGCAGCCGGTTGTAGCCGAAGTAGTAGCGCGTGCCGTCCGGGTCGGTCAGCCGCCAGTACTCGCCGTCGTTGTCCCCGTTGCCACGGTCGCCGGAGGTCAGCCGGTCGATCCTGGTGCCGTCGTCGTCCTTCAGCTTCCACGAGTCGGTGCCGGTGGGGACCAGCTCGCCGCCCTTGCCGTTGAACGTGATGAACGCGTTGTCGTACGCCCAGCACAGGTCACCGGGCTTGCTGCCGTCCGCGTTCTTCACCCCGTCATCCGCACACGGCTTGTACCGCCGCTCGATGGAACCGGGCCACAGGCTGAAGCCGTCGCCCACCCACGACGCCTGGTTGTTCGTGGCGCCGGTACGCCCGTCGACGGAGCCCGAGGAGTACGACAGACCGACACTCGGAGCCAGTTCGCCCGGCACGTCCGGTACCGGAATGTCGTACGACCAGGAGAAGTCACCAGTATTGAGGTTCGTGTCCCACGTCGCCGAGGGCGACAGCGGCGTCGCGGTGTAGTCGCCGCTCGCACTCTGCGCCTCCGCCACCGCGGCAAGCACCGTCGGAGCACCTGCACTCAGGGTCACGCCCTGGGCGATCAGCTCCTGCTTCCCTGTGTCGTTGACCGCCTCCACCGGCTTGCTCGTGCGGCACGGGGCCTGCTCCGGGGTGGTCAGCGCGCAGGCGGGCAGCTCCACCAGGGTCAGCCGGGAGGCATAACCACCGCCGAACGCCCCCGCAAAACCCGAGTAGTCCAGCTTGGCGCGGACGCGACCGGCCCGGCCGGTCAGACCGTCCTTGCCTTCGCCCTTCGAACGCAGCGTGAACAGCACACCGTCGACGTCCGCCTTCGTCGCCGCCTCGCGACCAAGGACATGTGCTTCGACGGCGCCGCTCGCCGACTTCGCGCCAGTGATGCCCTCGGTGTCCAGCGTCAGCGGCAGCCCCTTGACCCGTACGCCGGTCGGTATGGCGCCTTTCGCGGTGGAGCCCGACAGCTCGACGACCCCCGTGGCCGCCTTCGGCCAGGCCGCGTCCGGGGGCGTCTGCGGAGTGCGCGGGCCCTTCATCAGGGTGCGCGGCTTGGTCTTGACCGCCGAGACGGGCACGGGCTTCTCGGACTGAGGAAGGCCGGGGAGTCCCGTCCCGCCGTCCGCCGCGACAGCAGGCAGTGTCACCCCCTGCAGGAGGGTACCCACCATGACCGCGGCTGAGGTCAACGCGATCCGTCGCCGCAGCGTTCCGAGCCGCTTGCTCGATCTGTCCTTCATCCCGTCCTTCGTCCTTCGCCGCAGGCCGGCCTGCGTGTCGCAGAGCAGGCCGGAGCGGAAGTTGAATGGCATATCGCATGGGTGTTGCGGCGCCCGGGAGGCCCGGGCGCCGCTGTTGCATCAGGGAGAACAGCTGGTCTCTGTGTGTGGTGGCTTCAGCGCTTCATGACGTGTCGTTCCACCATCAGAGGTCAGCTGGCGCCGGGTACCTCGGTGGGCACGTCGAACCAGCTGGCGGCCAGCTTTTGGACCTGTTCGTCGGTCAGCGCGCCTTGGAAGGCCCAGACGTCGTCGACCAGGCCGGGGAAGTACTCTCCCCAGGCCCCGTCGGTCTTGGCGCGGCCGACCTGGAAGGACTTGGCCGCCTTGAAGGCGAGCGTGTTCTCGGCCCAGGAGACCTGGCCGCCTCCGCAGTCCTCGCCGTCGTCACCGTTGCCGCAGGAGACCTCCTGGAGCGTTCCGTTGACGTACAGGCGGGCCTGTTTGGTGAAGCCGTCGTAGACGACGGCCAGGTGGTTCCAGTCCCGCGCGTCGTAGAACTCGCTGTTCTTCACGCGTACGACCGTCGCGTCCGCGCCGTCCTTGTCCGGCAGCGTCAGCTCCCAGTGGCCGAGGCCCTCCGGGTTCGCGGTGTCCGGTACGAAGCGGACGGTGAGGGCACTCTGGCTGGAGCCCTCGGCGCTGACCAGCGCGACACCGCTCGTCGGCAGCGCGGCGGCCTGGGCCCAGGCGGTGACGGTGTAGCTGCCGCTGGTGTCGACCGGTACAGAGGTCGTGGCCGCGTAGGCGCCGACGCCGTTCAGTTCCAGACTGCCCCAGTCGATGAAGGCGAAGTCCGACTTCTTCGCGCCCCCGTACAGCGTGAGCGCGCTGCCTCCTGCCACCGCGTTCGGGGTGGTTACCGGGCCGGTCCCGGCGGTTTCCTCGAACATCCACCGGCTCTCGACCAGCGGACGCTGCTGGAACATCTGCTGGACCTCCTCGGTGGAGACCGGCCGGTCCAGGAGCCGGACGTCGTCGATGGTGCCGGGGAAGAAGAACTGTGTCGTTCCGCTGAAGCTTCCGGCACCGATGTACATCGACTGGGTGGCGTAGAAGGGGCTGGCCTGCTGGGTGGAGCCGGCCTTGACCCCGTTGACGTACAGGGTGAGCGTGCCGGCGTCCTTGTCGTGCACCCCGACCAGATGCGCCCACTCTCCGGCCCGTGCCGTCGTGCCGGCGGGCGGCTGCGCACGAACGATGCTCGCATCCGCCGAATCCGCGGAGTACTGGGCAAACACCCATTGCTGAGCGGGAGCGGAGTAGTACAGCTCCAGGCCTGGCCGTACCTTGCCTGCCTGCGCCACGACCACGCCGGTCTGGGACAACGTGTCCAGCTTGGCCCACGCGGAAACGGTAAAACTACGGAAGGTGTTCACGTGCGGGGCACTGGTCTGGCCGATCTGCCCGTAACCGGAGGTGCCGTCGAAGTGGGTCGCCTTCCCCGCGATCCCCGGCACGCCCGTGGTGACCGTACCGTGGTAAGTGGCCGGCAGCACTGCGCCATATCCGGCGATCTCGGTGGCACCGGCAGCCTCGTCCATGCCGAACACCGCGATCGCAGGGGGCCCCGGATCGCCGACGGTCTGCTTCGCATACAGCTTGCCGACCTCACTCATGGCCAGCGGCCTGCTGAAGATCTGCACCTCGTCAATGGCGCCGGGGAAGAAATTGCCCGGGGCCCCGCCTGAGGAGCCGGCGCCCAACCGCAGGCCGCGACGGGCATTCCACGGCATGGACCAGGCTTTCTCGCCGACCAGTTGGCCATCGACGTACAGCCGCAGCAAGTGAAGGGTCGCATCGTAGGAGCCCGCCACATGCGTCCACTGACCCACCGTGATCGGGGCCGGTACGGCGGCCTCGGCCTTGACCAGGGTGGCAGTGGCAGTGTCCGAGGAATGCTGGCTGAACACCCACCCGACGGCCGGGGAGTAGTACACCTGGAAGCCGGACTTGATATTGCCCGGCTGAGCGGCCACCACCACCGACTGGGTGGGCTGCCGATCGAACTTCGCCCAGGCGGACACGGTGAACCCCTGCGTGGTGTCGACTGGGGAAAGGTCGGTGGCGGCATAGCCGTCCGTGCCGTTGAACTGCACCGCCGTTCCCTTGACGCCCTCGACACCCGGCGTCACCCCGCCGTTGATCGTGAGCGTGCGCGCCGGAGTGGAGCCGGTAGCCTCGCTCGCACCGGCGTCCTCGTCCATCTGCCAGGTCGCCCGCTCCGGCTGCCCGGCCTTCACCCGGTACTGGTAGGTACGGATCTCACTGCCGTTCCCCGCAGAGTCAAACGCTTGCGCGGTAAAGAAGTTCACCCCAGGCTTGGCAGGCAGAACCTTCACGATCTTGGCCGCACCGCCCGACGTGGTGACCTTGTTCTTCGAGGACGGGTCACTGTTGATGCCGTACCAATACGTCGTCACATCACTCTCAGCGGCCTTCATCTCAAACGAGCCGTAACTGCCCACCCCGTCGTACCAAGGGTCTTCCGGGTCCTCCGGGTTCGAGGCCGGGTACTCGCCCGAGGCAATCGACGGAGCCTTCGGCACCTTCGTGTCGTAGGAGAAGTAGCAGGCCGTCGGATCACCCGCATGCGACCACGGCGAGTACTGCGCCCCGTCATAGCTGCGTACATACCAGTTGATCTGCTTGTTCTGCGGCACGGAGGTAGGCAGGCTGATCGAGAAGCTGGACCCGGACTTCTTGTACGAGGTGAGCGCCGGCTTCCACCGCGCGATCAGGCCCTTGCCGTCTCCGGAGTCCCACTTCGCCTCGAACTGCACCGCGACGGTGTCGCCGTCCGGGTCGGTGACGCTGTTCGCGTAGATCTTGCCCAGCGTGCGAACCCGCGCCGCCTCCGCCGGCTTCTTGCACGTGCCGCCGTACTCCATCGTCAGCTGCGACATCTTGATCTGCGGCGGCGGCCGGTTGTACTGCACCCGCAGATACGCCTTGTCCGAGAATCGCTTCCAGGCATAGCCGTCCGTCTCGCTGGCCGCCTGGAGCCCGAACGTCATCGTGGCGCTCTTGTTGTTCGCGGCCGTCTGCACCGCCGACTTCACATCGAACTCGGCGTCCTTGGCCGCACAGCCCGTATAGCCGTAGGCGAAGGACTTCGACGCCAGCTGCTTGATCCAGAAACCCGAGGCGTTCTGACTGTTCCACGTGGTCGAGGAGGAGATGTCCTTGGTCTGCCACAACTCCACACTGCGCGCATTGCACGACGCCGACCACGTGTTACGCACCACGAACTCCGCCGACAGGATCGACTTCCCCGCGAACGTCGAGGTCGGGATCCGGTAGAACAGCCGCTTCGTGTCATGCGGGGCGCAGTAGTCCCAGTTGCAGTAACCCAGACCGGCGTCCGCGGCGCCGTTGAACTTCCACTGCGGCGACGACGCCCAGTACTTCGACGCCATCGTCCACGCCGACGCCTTCGGCGTGTACCACTGCGGATCGATGTACACCGGGTAGGTGGTGTCCGCGCCCTTCAGCACGTCCACGTCCGGGGTCAGCACCAGCTCGTCCTGCCGGGCTGTCACATCCACGCCGACCGGGGCGAGCTTGCCCGACTCCGCCGGGCCCGACTCACCGCTCGACTCCTGCGGCGCCGTGGCCTGCGTGCCGAGTGTCCGCACCCGCGACTGCTGCTCGCCCGGGCTGGAGTCCCACATCATCGGCTTCGGCGCCTCGAACACCGCGCCCGCCGCGCCCTGGTCGACGGCCTCCAGCCCGCCCCCGTCGGTCTCCCGCACGTCCAGGCCCGACGCCGACAGCTTCAACCGCAGCTCGGCCAGCTCCGCACTCGCCGCGGCCTTCGCCGACTTCACCACCAGCAACTGGGTGAAACCGTCCTCCTGCGCGGTCATCCGCAGATCCACATCCGGCAGCACCGACGCATACGTCGCCACCGCGCCTTCCAGCTCCGGCTTGGGCAGGGCCGTCGGCCACGACAGGCTCAGCTCACGCCCCGCCCGCCGCATCCGCACCAACGGCGCCGACCCACCACCGGCGGAGAACTCCACCTCCACCGTCGCGGCCTTCGGTGCGACCATCCCCTCACCGGTCGCCACCAGACTGGTGTCGACCCGCTTCCAGCCACCCTGGCCACGGGCCCACACCGGACGCAGATACTCCCGCGCCTCCAGATTCCCCTCCGGCGTGGCGAACACCTCACGGCTCTCCCCACGCCGCGCGGAGACCTCCACCGGCTTCCCCGTCCGCCTGGCCTCCGCCAAAGCGTCCGCCTCCGACACACCACCATCGGCAGGAGCTGCCTCCGCGCCGCGCGACGCGGCCGGCACAGCCGCCGCGGCCTCACCGCCTCCCAAGGCCGGAACCACTCCCACGGCCAACGTCACGCTCAGCAGCGCCCCGAAGGCCCTGCCCCCGCCCCGCAATCCAGTCCACATCCCCGCTACATCCCACCCATGCCGCTCTCACAGCTGACTCACGTATTTAAGACGTGCAGGCAAAGGGAGCGTCAACAGGAAGGAAAGGGATACCAGTTGACCAAGTTCAGCAAGCGGATGTGATGATCGATACGTTTAGCGAAGATGATCAAGATTCCGCAAAAGAAACCCGGCCTTCCTTGAGCCTCACTCGCGCTCAGGCGTAGACGCCCAGCTCGTACAGCGAGTACCCCCAACCGGTGCCACGTTGCGTGCAGTTGACGCGTACGTACCGGGCGGTCCCGTTGAGGTCGAGGTCGTCCACGCCGCCGTTGCCGTCCGTGACCTGGCGCAGGGTCTGCCAGTTCTGGCCGTCGTTGGACGTCTGGATGGTGTAGGCCTTGGCGTAGGCGGTCTCCCAGACCAGTTGGACGTGCCGGAAGGAGGTGGGGGCGCCCAGGTCGACCTGGATCCACTGCGGGTCGCTCCAGTCGCTCGCCCAGCGGGTGTCCGGGCGGCCGTCGACGGCGTTGGCGGCCGTGCAGGGGCAGTCCCCGCCGGACGGCTGGAACGAGGAGGCGGTGGCGGTCTTGCGCAGGGCGACGTTCATGCCGTCGATCACCGGTGGGATCACCCTGATCGAGCGCGACTGGACGCCGACGTTCCCGTGGCCGTCCGTCGCCTTGACGTAGATTTTCCAGACGCCGGGGCGGTCGGGCGCCGTGAACTTCAGCCGGCCCGCGCCCGCGCCGGTGAAGCGGAGGGAGTTCAGCTGGCCGCTGCCGTCGAGGTACATGCTGTTGTCCAGGACCTCGTACGTGACCGCGTCGCCGTCGGGGTCGGTGGCCTGGACGTCGAGTGTCACGTCCCGTCCTGCCTGCACCGCGCCCGGGTCGCCCTGGACGCCGATGTCGGACAGCACCGGCGGGGTGTTGTCGCGGGAGGTGTCGCCGCCGTAGGCCTTCTTCACGGCGTAGTAGGAGAGCCGTTTCTGTCCGGCGGGCAGCAGGTTGAACCAGATGCCGCCGAAGTCGTACTCCGTGCCGTAGTGGAACAGCGTGGCGCCGAGCGCGACCCCGTTGTGGCCGGTGACGCAGTTCCACGCCTTGGTGTAGCCCGCGGCCTTGGCCTGGTCGCTGGGCTCCACCGGGACCCCGTTGGCGTCGTTCGGCACCTCCCACTCGCCGGCCGGGCCGGACTCGGTCACGATGTACGGCTTGTCGTAACCGCCCTGTTGCCAGGCGGACCTGATGTCGCAGACACCGTTGTAGGAGTTGACGGCGTACAGGTCGAGGTCGGGCGCGTTGCGCTTGAAGTAGGGCCAGGCGCCGACCCATGCGTCGGTGGAGGTGACCGGGTGGTCGGGGTCGATGCCGTGGATCCTGCGGGCGACCTCGTTGACGAAGCTCGTGTACGCGTCGCGCTGGCGTTCCAGCTGGTCACCGCCGTAGCAGTTCTGCAGGCCGAGGACCGACTCGTTGCCCACGTCCCACATGAGCACGCCCGCGTTGTCCTTGTAGGTCCGCACCCAGTTCGTGAACTCGTTGAGCATGTTGTTCTTGTACGTGGTGTCGGTGACATAGTCGACGCAGCCGCCGCTGCCCGGACCGCCGCCGGGCTGGAGCCAGAATCCGGCGACGACCTTGATGCCGTGCGCGGCCGCGGAGTCGAACAGCGGCTTGCTGCTCGCGTCCGTGCCCCAGGTGCGGATGGTGTTGACGCCCATGGACCTCAGGTCCGGCAGATAGGTGTCGGCGGAGGCGGCGGACGGGCCCCAGGTCAGGCCCTTGATCTGGTACGGCTTCCCGTCCACGGTGAGCTGCCAGTTGCCCTTGGCTCCGGTCACCTTGACGACGCTGCCGGCCGCGTGGGCCTGCGTGGCGGGCACGGCGGTGAGGGCGCCGAGGGTGAGGAGGCCCGCGGTGAGCGGTGCGGTCAGACGGCGGACGCGACTTCGTGACATGGGGGTCTCCGATGCGCGGGAGGTGGGGGGAGGTCGGGTGGCCCGGCCGTGTGGGGGGCCGGCCGGGCCACCCTGCTTCGGGGGGCGCCGTTCAGGGTGCGGTTCAGGGAAGCCGGTAGTCCCCGTTCAGCGCGGCTCCCGCCTCGGGGTGCGTCTCGTCGTAGCCGCGTGCGTCGCACTGGAGGCCGCCGACGATGCAGTGGCCGACCATGGCCGACAACGTGGGCGCGTCCCAGGCGTTGAAGAAGTCGTAGTGGTAGGACCAGGCGGCCCCACTGGACAGCCTCACCCGGGACATGTCGCCGTTGACCGGGAACGCCATCTTGAACTCGATCATCGGCAGCGCGACCGGGTGGTCGACCGGGCACATGTTGTCGTTGGTGCCGGGCTTGACCACCGGGTAGGCCATGTGGCTGCGGTGGTCAGGGGTGTCGAGGTACTTGCCGTCCCAGCAACTGGGTGCCTGGAAGCGGATGTTGAGCTGTACGTCGGGCCTGTTGGGACAGCTGGCCGGGAAGTCGACGTTGAAGTAGCTGTCGCCGCATTCCCAACCCTCGACGAAACCAGGGCTGTTGCGGAACTCCTGAGCGCTCTGCAACGGGTTGCCCACCACGAAGCGCAGCCCCTTGGGGAAGGGCCGCACGCTGGTGTAGTCGGTGACTCCCGCCTTGTAGTAGATCGTCTGCGGGCCGACCGGCAGCACCGCCTTGTCGCCGTTGTAGACGGTCGGCACCCAGTAGCCCGACCGGTCGCCGGGCGCCTTGCAGGCGGTGCCGCCCGCGTCCAGTGACGCGGCGGTGCTGTACGCGTCGGTCGTGGTGTTGCCCATGAAGGTGTGGTCGTGCGACGTGCCCGGCTGCTGCGGATAGACGATGGGGTCGTCGGGCCTGGTGCGGGTGACGGAGCAGTTGGCCTGGAACTCGTGGAAGTAGCGGTGGGGCGGGTTCGCGGTGGACGGGGTGACGCCGGTGACCGGGGGGATCGCCGGAATGTAGCCGTCGCCGTTCGCGTCCTCGGCCGAGAAGGCGGTCGACGCGGCCATGGCGTGCCCGGAGTGGCCGGCCGCGAACGACGTCGCCGCCTCGCTGCCGGGGGCGGGCGGCCCGGCACTGGTGGCGACGCCGGCCACACCGAGCGACGTCATCAGCAGGGCTCCGGCGATCAGCATTCCTGACAGGGCTTTCGATCTCCGTGGCATGGAGACCTCCTGAACTCAGGGGGTGAGAGGTGGGGGGTGGAGAAGGGCGAGCGGGAACCGGCCTGACGGTGCGTCACACGTGTCGGCGGTGGGCGAGCGCTCACCTGCCCTGGGAGTGTTGGGGCCTTGACGCGCGGGTGTCAAGGCATGCCACAGAAGGATCAACGCTGTCTCGCCGGCCTTACTTCCTGAACGCCACCTCCCCCCTGGTGGGCACGGGTGTCGTCAACGCTTGAAAAGTTTCCCGTGTCCGGGGGCTTGCCCACCCCTCGGTCTCATCAGTTAAATCAAGATGTGAACTAAGCAGCGTAGGCGTGTAGTTGAGCTTGCGCACGTCATGTACGCCGCCCCGCTCTCCTCGCGAACACTCCTCCATCGCACCCGCAGGGACCCGTATGAGACTCAGATCCTTGGGTGTCGCGCTCGCCGCAGCGGCAGCGCTCATCGCCCTTCCCGCCACCCAGTCGCCGGTCGCCGCGGCGGCCGGGACTCCGCTGTCCCAGGGCAGGACCGCCGCGTCGCCGTCCGGCCAGAGCGCCGGCGTCGCGGCCGCCTGCGGCACCGGCAACGCCGCCCTGGGCAGGCCCGCGTCGGCCTCCTCCACGGAGAACGCGGGCACCCCGGCCTCCGCCGCCTTCGACGGAGACCCCGGCACCCGCTGGTCCAGCGCCTTCTCGGACCCGCAGTGGGTTCAGGTCGACCTCGGCTCGGTCCAGAACCTGTGCAAGGTGGACCTGACCTGGGAGACCGCCTACGCCAAGGAGTTCCAGATCCAGGCCTCCGCCAACGGCCAGAGCTGGACCACGGTGAAGAGCGTCACCGGCGCGACCGGCGGCACCGCCTCCTACGACGTCAGCGGCTCGGGCCGCTACCTGCGCGTCTACGGAACGGTCCGCTCGACCGGCTACGGCTACTCGCTCTGGGAGGTCGCCGTCCACACCGAGTCGTCCGGCGGCGGCACCCCGCCCGTCCAGGGCGGCGGCGACCTGGGGCCGAACGTCATCGTCGTCGACCCCTCCACCCCCAACCTCCAGCAGAAGTTCGACCAGGTCTTCGCCCAGCAGGAGTCCAACCAGTTCGGCTCCGGCCGCTACCAGTTCCTGCTCAAGCCGGGCACCTACAACGGGATCAACGCCCAGATCGGCTTCTACACCTCGATCTCCGGGCTTGGCCTCAACCCCGACGACACCCAGATCAACGGTGACGTCACCGTCGACGCGGGCTGGTTCAACGGCAACGCCACGCAGAACTTCTGGCGTTCCGCCGAGAACCTCGCCATCAGGCCGTCGCACGGCGACGACCGGTGGGCCGTCGCCCAGGCGGCGCCGTTCCGCCGCATCCACGTCCAGGGCGGCCTCAACCTCGCCCCGAACGGATACGGCTGGGCCTCCGGCGGGTACATCGCCGACTCGAAGATCGACGGCACCGTCGGCCCGTACTCCCAGCAGCAGTGGTACACCCGCGACAGCTCGGTGGGCGGCTGGACCAACGGCGTGTGGAACATGACGTTCACCGGAGTGCAGGGCGCGCCGGCGACCGACTTCGCGACCGGCTCGTACACCACGCTCGACACCACACCGGTCTCGCGCGAGAAGCCGTTCCTCTACCTCGACGGCAGCACCTACAAGGTCTTCGTACCCGCCAAGCGCACCAACGCACGCGGTGTGTCCTGGCCGGCCAACGCGGGCACCTCCCTGCCGCTCGACCAGTTCTACGTGGTCAAGCCGGGCGCCACCGCCGCCACCATCAACCAGGCACTGTCCCAGGGCCTCAACCTCCTGTTCACGCCCGGCGTCTACCACCTCGACCGGACCATCGACGTCACCCGCGCGAACACCGTGGTGCTCGGACTGGGCCTTGCCACCCTCGTGCCCGACAACGGCGTCGACGCGATGCACGTCGCCGACATCGACGGCGTCCGGCTCGCCGGATTCCTGATCGACGCGGGCACCGTCAACTCGGACACCCTCCTGCGGGTCGGCCAGCCCGGCTCCTCCGCCGACCATTCCGCCAACCCGACCACGGTGCAGGACGTGTTCGTCCGCATCGGCGGCGCGGGCCCCGGCCTCGTGACCAACTCGGTCGTCGTCAACAGCAACAACGTCGTCATCGACCACACCTGGCTGTGGCGCGCCGACCACGGCAGCGGCGTCGGCTGGAACACCAACCGGGCCGACTACGGCCTGTGGGTCAACGGCAACGACGTCCTCGCCACGGGCCTGTTCGTCGAGCACTACAACAAGTACGACGTGTACTGGAACGGAGAGCGCGGCCGGACGATCTTCTTCCAGAACGAAAAGGCCTACGACGTCCCGAACGCCGCCGCCATCACCCACGACGGCATCGTCGGCTACGCGGCCTACAAGGTCGCCGACACGGTCAACACGCACGAGGCCTGGGGGCTGGGCAGCTACTGCAACTTCACGGCCGACCCGACGATCGTCCAGGCGCACGGGTTCCAGGTGCCGGTCAAGTCCGGCGTCAAGCTGCACGACATCCTGGTGATCTCCCTGGGCGGGCAGGGGCAGTACGCCCACGTCGTCAACAACACGGGCGCGCCCACCTCGGGAACGAGCACGGTGCCGTCCAAGGTGGTCCAGTTCCCCTGACCGGGGACGGATGACCGGTTCGAACCGGCGTAAGCCTGCGGCGAGTCACCCACCGGTGGCTCGCCGCTCGCTTCAGCGGGAACCGGGTTGCATTTCGGGGGAAGTCGGCAAATCCGGGTGAACGGGTGCCCGGAACGGGCATTCTGGTGTCGACCACCTGTCCCGCCACGCCGATCGCCCCGCGCGGGCCGGGAGTTGCGTATGCCGGAGAACGTGCCACCGCCGCCGGAAACCCCGGACCCCGCCCCCGGGCCCGATCCGTCCGGCGGATCACCCTCCGCTCCTCCGCGCCGAGTTGCGCGATGGCGCCGCTATCTCCCACTGGGCGACGGCAACTTCACCGCCACCGCGATCATCGCGCCGGTGCTGGTCGCGGTCGTCGTCCTGGCCGTCACCAACGGCTTCGGCTGGATCGGCGACCAGTTCAAGGACGACAAGCCGGACCTGTACGTGACCGGGTCCCGGTCCCCGAGGGCCGCCGTCTCCGAACGGCCGACGCCGTCGGACCCCGCCACCCCGTCGGAGGACTCCCCGGCACCGGCCTCCCCGGCCGCCTCTCCATCGGAACCCGCGGCCCCGTCGTCGTCCCCGGCGGCGGAACGGCCGGCGGACCAGTCCGAGGCCGAGGAACAGGGCATCAACTCCCTCCGGGACTCCTACACCTGCCCCTGGCAGGCCTATGTGGTGAACAGGCCGTCCGGCGCGTTCACCGGTCCGCCCGCACTGGCGGACGGTTCCCCCGACCCCGCCGTCATCGACGACACGGCGGGAGACCCCGGCAACACCCATCTTGTGATCGACGTGCAGCCGCCCGACACCCGGCCGCTGCTCGTCAAGGAGCTACGGATCAAGGTGCTCCGGCGCGCACCGGCCCCTTCGCCCGACCGGGCCACGCTGGTCGGCCTGGACAGCGGGGAGTGCGGCACCTCTCCGATCACCGTGAAGGCCGCCGCCGACCTCGACGGGAACGCGGACTTCGCGACCGTGCGCTACTCGGGAGGGCCGTCCCTCCCGCAGGAGATCACCGGCGGCCGGACCCTGAGCATCGCCCTCACCGTGTCGACCCGGAGCGCCGACTGCGTCTGGGTGCCGGAGCTCGTCTGGGCCAAGGACGGCGAGGTGAGGACGACCGAGTTCCGCATCGGCGGCAGGGACTTCCACACCGTGGCGACCGGCGGACTGCCGCGGCTGGCCTGGAAGCAGGACCTCAACACCCGGCAGTGGTCGGTGACCGTCTTCGACGAGTCGATCCTGCGCTGAGCCCGCGCACGTGGCTAAGAACCGGCCGCGCCAGCCACGGCGTCCTCGCGGCGGGCCACCACCACACCGACGACCCCGACGACCAGCAGCACGGCGACGGTGCCGAGGGTGAAGGCCTCGAACGAGGCACGGGAGACACCCCAGACGTCGTGGAAGACGTAGTCGATGCCGAAGAGGTGTTCCAGGACTCCGGGGAAGAGCGCCGACCACGACCCGATCAGGATCCAGGCGTAGACGAGCGCCGCGCAGAGCAGGAAGCCGCGGCTGCCGAAGGGGACGCTGTAGGGCCGCGGGACGTCCGGCCGGCGGATCCGCAGCAGGACCAGTGCGGGAATGACGATCAGGTAGGACAGCAGCAGGGTGGTGACCGCGACGGTGAGCACCACCGCGAACACGTCGGCCGCGTCGCCGTTCGCGAGCCGCATGGCGGCGAGCATGAACACCGTGGCCACGGCTCCCGAGAGCAGATTGGTGCGCACCGGCGTACCGAGCCGCGGGTGGAAGGCGCCGAGGGCGCGGGTGAAGAAGCCCCCGTCGGCGGCGGCCATGGCCTGCATGCGGTCGCTGACGATCATCCAGGCGCTGCCCTGGGTGAGCAGGGCGAAGACGAACATGACGGCGGTGAGCTTCAGCAGGGGGCCGGCCGCTCCGCCGTAGACGCCGAAGACGAGGCGGGCGCCCTCCATGAAGCCGCCGATGCCGGTGACCTGCTGCTTGGGTACGACGGCCAGGAGGGCGAGCACCGGCAGCAGATAGCAGCCGGCGGCGACGGCCGCGGAGCGTCCGAGTGCGGCGGGCACGTCCCGCTGGGGGTCGTGCATCTCCTCACCGGCGGCGTTGGGTGCTTCGAAGCCGACGTAGGCGAACAGCAGGATCGGCACCAGGGCGAGGAAGCCGGCGGTCGTCGGGGTGAAGCGGGTGTCGGTCAGGCCCTGGAAGCCGTGCCGCGCACCGTAGAGCACCGCCGTGAGGGTGAACACGGTGAGGGCCAGGACCTTCGCCGCCGCGCCCGCGGTGGTGATCCATTTGCCGCGGCGCAGGGAGACGACGGCCGTGAGGATGGCGATCCAGACGAACAGCAGCTTGAAGGTGTAGTCGGCCACCGTGCCCGAGCCCAGGTGGAAGACGAAGCCGTCCCAGGTCTGCGCGGCGAGGAAGACCAGTGAACCGCCCAGCCAGACGGGGTTGGTGACCCAGTAGAACAGGGTCGTGAGCGCGGCCGCCGGACGGCCGAGGGCGAGCTTGACCCATACGTACGGGCCGCCTTCCTGGGGGAACGCGGCGCCGGTCTCGGCGAACAGCAGGGCGTAGGGGACGAGGAAGAAGAGGGCCATGACCGCCGTCCACGTGGCGGCCTCGCCGCCGCCGGTGGCGATCTGCCCGACGGTGTCGAAGGAGATCACCGCGGCGATGGCCATGGCGGTGATGTCGAAGCGCTTGAGACTGCGCTGCAGGGCTCCGGCCGCGGGCTGGGTGTCGCGTGGTCCGGTCGTCGAGAGGTGGGAGGACACGGGCAGTTCCTAGGAGGGAGAGGAGTAACTGCGAGGGGGCGCGTGCGGGCGCCGTGACGGCGTGGAGTCCGTGTCGGGTGGTGCTGGGCGAGGAGGCCCGGTCGCGGGCCGGGCCTCCCCTCTGGGCGTCAGGCGGCGCGGATCTCGCCGGTGGGCCCGGTGCGCTCCAGGACGCCGCGCAGCGCGGAGGCCGCTTCCTTGGCCTCGGCCTCGGTCATGATGAGCGGCGGGGACAGCACCAGGCTGTGTGCGGAGTCACGCACGATCACGCCGGTCTCGCGGCGGATCACGTCGTGGGGCATCCGGTGCGGGTCGAGGGGCAGGGGCGCGCGGGTGGCGCGGTCCTCGACGAGTTCGACGGCGAGCATCATGCCGACCGAGCGGATTTCGCCGACGATCGGCAACTCTTCCAACTGCGCGTCGAGTTCGGCGTGGAGGAAGGCGCCGAGGCTCGTCGCGCGGGCGAGGAGGCCCTCCTTCTCGATGATGTCGAGGTTGGCGGTGGCGACCGCGGTGGCGACGGGATGCCCGTTGTAGGTGTAGCCCATGGGGAAGCCGTGGTCGCGCAGCAGGACCTCGGCGACGTGGTCGCCGACCAGGAGGGCGCCGAGCGGGACGTAGCCGGAGGTGATGCCCTTGGCGGTGACGATGATGTCCGGGGTGACGCCGAAGTACTGGGCGGCGAACCACTCGCCGACGCGGCCGTACGCGGTGACCACCTCGTCGAAGATCAGCAGGATGCCGTGCCGGTCGAGGACGTCGCGCACCCGGGGCCAGTAGTCGGCCGGCGGGACGAGCATGCCGCCGACGCCCATGATGGGTTCGCCGATCATCGCGGCGATGTTCCGCGGGCCGATCTCCGCGATGCGCTCCTCCAGTTCGCGGATGAGGAAGTCGGTGACCTGCTCGGGGCTCAGCGGCTGGTCCCCGTAGAGCTCGGAGCGGTACGGCCACGGGGGCGTGAGGTGGGAGACGTGCGGCATCATCGGGGCGAAGCCCTCGTGGTAGACGGGGAAGCCGGTGGCCGAACCGCCGCCGTAGCCGATGCCGTGGTAGGCCTTGCTGCGCGCCAGGATCCAGGTCCGCCCGCTCTCCCCGCGCCGGTGGTGGTAGTAGCGGGCCATCTTGATGGCCGCCTCGTTGCCCTCGGAGCCGCCCGAGGTGAAGTAGACGTGGTTCAGGGGATCGGGGGCGAGGGAGGCGAGGCGCGCGGCGAGTTCGATCGCGCGCTCGTTGGAGAACTCCCAGAAGCTGGTGAAGTACTCCAGCTTCTTCATCTGCTCGTGGGCGACATCGGCGAGGTCCGTGCGGCCGTGGCCGACCTGGGCGAGCCAGAGGCCGCCGGTGGCGTCGAGGTAGCTACGGCCCTCGGAGTCGGTGAGGCGGCAGCCTGAGCCGGAGGTCATGACGACGCGCTCGGTGGCGGTGCCCGGCAGGTAGGGGTGGATGATGTGCGCTCGGTCCAGCTGGATGAGGTCCGCGGCATTGCGGGTCATGAGGGGTGCGTCCTTTGTTCGGTGCCGGTGGTGGGTGTGGTGGCCGGGCGGCCCGGTGTCGCCGGCGCGGTCAGCCGTAGGCGATCCAGGTCGTCTTCAGGCCGGTGTACTTGTCGAAGGAGTGCAGGGAGAGGTCACGGCCGTGGCCGGACTGCTTGAACCCGCCGAAGGGGGTGAACGGGCTGAGCGCGTCGACGGTGTTGACCGAGACGGTGCCCGCCTGGAGGGCGTCGGCGACGCGGTGGGCCCGGCCGAGGTCCCGGGTCCACACGGACGCGGCCAGTCCGTAGGCGGAGTCGTTCGCGAGGCGGACCGCCTCGTCCTCGTCGTGGAAGGGCAGCACGGTCAGCACGGGGCCGAACAGTTCCTCCCGGACGAGCGGGGCGTCGGGTCCGAGGCCGGTGACGACGGTGGGGTCGAGGTAGGCACCGTCGCGGTCCGGGCGCGTGCCGCCGCACACGAGCGTGCCGCCCGATGACCGCAGGGCTTCGAGGACGCGTTCCGCCTGGGCCTCGTCGACGAGCGGGCCGAGACGGGTCGCGGGGTCGAGCGGGTCGCCCGGCAGCCAGCCGCGGGCGTGTTCGGCGACCCTGGCCGTGAACTCCTCGGCGACGGAGGCCTCGACCAGCAGACGGGTGTTGGCGGAGCACACCTGGCCCGAGTTGTAGACGAAGCCCCAGGCGGCGCGTTCCGCGGCGGCCTCCAGGTCGGCGTCGGCGAAGACCACGTTGGGGCTCTTGCCGCCGGCCTCGGGCCACACCTGCTTCATGTTCGACTCGGCCGAGTAGGCGAGGAACCGCCTGGCCACGGCGGTGGAGCCGGTGAAGACCAGGGTGTCCACGTCCGGGTGGAGACCGAGAGCACGCCCGGTCGTCTCCCCCGGGCCGGGCACGACGTTCAGTACGCCGTCGGGAAGGCCGGCCCGCGAGGCGAGTTCGGCCAGCAGCAGTGCCGACAGCGGGGACTGCTCGGCCGGCTTCAGCACGACGCTGTTGCCCGCGGCCAGGGCGGGCGCCAGCTTCCAACTCGCGATGTCGAGGGGGAAGTTCCAGGGCACCACCGCGCCCACGACGCCCAGCGGGGCGCGGCGCACGAGGGCGAGGCTGCCGGGCGGGGCCGGGGCGACCTCGTCGTAGAGCTTGTCGACGGCCTCGGCGTACCAGGCGAAGACACCGGCCGCGCCGGGTACGTCGGTGCCGTGGGACTCCGCGATGGGCTTGCCCATGTCGAGGGTGTCGCAGAGGGCGAGTTCCTCACCGTTCTCCTCGATGAGGCGGGCGAGGGCGAGCAGGACCCGCTTGCGCTCGGCGGGTGCGGTGCGCGACCAGCGGCCGTCCTCGAAGGAGGTGCGCGCCGCGGTCACGGCCCGGTCGACATCGGCGGCCGAGCCGGCCGCCACATGGGCGGTGGTCTTGCCGGTCGCGGGGTTCACGGTCGGGATCCACTGGTCGTCGGCGGGGTCGCTCCACGCTCCGTCGATGAACAGGCGCGTGCGTGGCGTGAGGTCGGCGGCGCGCTGCCGCCAGTGGGCGTACGTCTGCATGCTGTGGCCTTCGATTGCGTCGTGGGACGTGGGCGAACCGGTGCCCGTTCGGACCGGGTGTGGCCCGGGCCGTCTCGATCGGGTGTGGCCCGGCCCCTCTCAGGGGCCGTCCGGAAACGGCGGGCGCGACGGGGCGGGCGGCTCGGCAGCGCGTGCCTGCGCCGGTTTCTTTGAGTCGAGATTCAAACAATAGGTGAACCGGCCGTCAATGCTTCTGGCTGAAACTTCTTGCGAAGACTGAGACGGGTATCAGAGAATTGGCCACCATGGGGAAAGCCGGTAGACCACGCAACCAGACGGCACGCAGGCAGGCCCTCGTCTCCGCCGCGGGACGGGCCATCGCGGAGCGCGGCCTCGAGGGCCTGCGCATCAAGGACATCGCGGACGCGGCGGGCGTCTCGCAGGGCTCGGTCCTGTACTACTACCCCGAGCTCGACGACCTCGTACTGGAGGTGCACCGGGGCGCGGTCGAGAGCTACCTGTCCTCGCGGCAGCGGGCCTACGACGAGGCACCCGCCGAGGATCCGGCGGCACGGCTGCGGGCCCTGCTGCACAGCGGTCTGCCGAGCATGACGGAGGATCCGGTCCACGGGCTGCTGTACGAGCTGCACCGGCGCGCCGGCCGCAGCCCGGGCCACGCCGAGCTGATGACCTCCCTCTTCGCCCGGGAGGTCGCTCTCTACACGACCGCCCTCGAGGTCGGCGCCGCGACCGGTGTGTTCTCCCTCGCGGCGTCCGCGCACGATCTGGCGCACGGGCTGGTGGCCCTGGAGGACGGCTACGGTCTGCACATCGTCAGCCGCAACGCGGCTCTGCGGCCCGACAGGGCCCGTGAGCTGATTCTGGCCCATGCCCGGGCGGTGACGGGCTGCGCCGGTCTGTAGGGCTCGGCGGGCACCGCCCGGGTCCGTCCCCGGTGAGCGGCTGCCGGCTCAGACCTCGGTGGACCGGGCGGCGGCGATCTCCCGCAGCAGGTCCATCACCGCTCGGGCGCGGGCGGTCTGGGTCACGCCCTCCAGGGAGGCGATCCTGACTTCGAGCGGGGAGGCGTCCCGGAGCTGGAGTTCCGCGATCTCGCCGCCGCCGTAGGTCTGGCTGGTCGCCGGGCGCTGGTTGAGCACGGAGTAGCCGAGTCCCCGGGCCACCAGGGAGCGCACGGTCTCGTAGCTCCGGGTGCGGTAGCGGACGTCGGGCGCGGTGCCGGTGGCGGCCACCAGCGCGCGGAAGTAGTCGCGGCTGTGGGGAAGGTCCAGCAGGACGAGCGGTTCCGTGGACAGTTCGGCCAGCTCCACACTGCCCTGACCGGCCAGCGGGTGATCGGCCGGGACGATGACGTAGGCCGGGGCGCGGGCGATCGTCTCGCTGCGCAGGTCCGCCTCGGCCGACAGACCGAGGTGGTAGGTGAGGGCGAAGTCGATGCGCCCCGCCGCCAGGGCGTGGACGAGCTGGTCCGTCTCCGCCTCCACCACGTCGATCTCGATGCCCGGATAGCGTCCGGTGCACTCGCTGAACAGGTGGGGCAGGTAGTAGGGGGCCAGGGTCACGAAGCAGCCGACGGCCACCGGCCCGGAGATGGTCTCGCCCTCTCCCCGGGCCTCCCGTTCGACCTCGCGGGCGCGGGCCAGCAGATCCCGCGCCTGCTGCTGGAGCCGCTCCCCGGCGGGTGTGAGGGTCAGCCCCCGGCCCCGCCGGCGGATGAACAGCTGCGCCTGGAGGTCGCGCTCCAGGTTGTGGATGGCCGCGGACACGGCGGACTGCGCGATGTGCAGCTCCGCCGACGCCTCCGTCATCGAACCGCGCTCGGCTGCGACGAGGAAGTAGCGGAGCTGAACGAGCGTGAAACCCACTGGTGCCGTCATACGTGACCCTTGCGCCGGCCGATCCGTGTCGCAGTCGACCTTATGCGGCACCGCCCGGCGCACCTCGGCGGCCGCCGCTTCGGGCACGTCCTCGGGGGCGTTCTCGGGCATGTCCTCGGGGCGCAGCAGGGCCGAACCGGCGGTCTCCCGCAGGGACAGGGCGGCCACGAGACCGGCGACGGCGAACACCGTCAGGTACGGGCCGGGCACCAGGGTGCTGCCGGTCGCGGAGATGCGGTGTGCCGGGGGCCTGAGGTCGGGGGCATCGGTGTCCTCCGGGTCGTCGGGAATCGAAGGGGCCGGTGAACGGCACGCCGGGCGTCGTGGGAAGGCGGTCCGGGGCGAGCGGACCGTGCGGCGGCCGGCGGGCGAAGGCCACCGCGCCGGCCGCCACGCCGAGGGTGTCGGCGGGGCGCCGCATGGCCGCGGGCAGCCGCCGGCGGCCGCGGTGGACCCCGTCGAACCGGCCGAGGGTGACCGCCGCCGGACCGGCGCCGGGAACGTCTCCCGGGTGCTTCCACGGCACGCGACCGGTCCGCGCGGCCCTGGCGGCGGCCGCCCACGTCACGCCGCCGCTCCCCCGGCCGGCGCGCTCTGGTCCACGCCGGTCCAGGCCAGTGCGATCGCCCCGTCGAGCAGGGCCCGCCGCGCCGCCGCGCCCACGCAGTACGCGGCGAACTCGTGCTGGTGGTTGGTGGCGGGCAGGGATCCGATGCCGATGTAGGGGTGGATGGCCGGCACCACCTGCGAGACGTTGCCCATGTCGGTGGAGGCGCGGTTCATCCGCGCGGCCTGGCCGGGGGGCGCGAACTCCCGGCCCAGGGCGAGGGCGTTCGCACGGTAGTGCCCGAGGGCGGTCTCGTCCGTACGGAACTCCGCGTACGGCTTGCTCTCCGGCTCGATCCCCAGCTCGCAGCCGGTCGCGAGGGCACCGGCCTCGAAGGCCCGCATGACCCGCGGCTCCAGCTCGGCCAGTTCGGCGAGTGTCTCCGCCCGTACGTACCAACGGCCTGTCGACCGCTCCGGGATGGCGTTCGGGGCGTCCCCGGCGTGGGTCACCACACCGTGCACCCTGGCCGAGGCCGGCAGTTGCTGGCGCAGCAGGCCGATCGCGACCTGGGCCACGGTGAAGGCGTCGGCCGCGTTGACCCCGGCCTCCGGATAGGCCGCGGCGTGCGCGGACTTCCCGGTGTAGGAGATCCTGGAGTGGCTGACCGCGAACGGGCGGGCCTCGGCGACGTCGACCGGGGCGGGGTGCACCATCATCGCGAGGTCCACTCCGGCGAAGGCGCCCCGGTCGAGCATCTCGATCTTGCCGCCGCCGCCTTCCTCGGCCGGGGTGCCGTAGACCTCGACGGTGAGGCCGGCGTCGTCGGCGACGGCCGCCAGGCCGAGCGCGGCCCCCACCGAACTCGCGGCGATGAGGTTGTGCCCGCACGCGTGGCCGAGGCCCGGCAGCGCGTCGTACTCGGCGCACAGTGCGACCCGGACGGGCCCGCTGCCGAACCGGGCGAGGAACGCCGTCTCCAGACCCAGGTAGGACGAGGTGACGTCGAATCCGGCGCGGTCCAGCAGGTCCGGTACGGCGGCGGCGGCCCGGTGTTCCTCCCAGGCTGTCTCCGGGTCGGCGTGCAGCCGCTCGGAGAGGCCGATCAGCTCCTCGGCCCGGCGGTCGACCGCCTGCCGGGCCGCCTCCTTCAGCGCGCCCGTCACAGGTCGCCCGGGACGCCGTAGGAAGGAGCGGCGGCGGGGTCGAGGCCGCGCCGCACGTAGTCGTCCCGCTGCGGCAGCCAGACGTCGAGGAGTTCGCCGAGCCGGTCCACGGGATCCTCGGCCCAGTCCACCCGCAGGTCGGTCACGCGCCAGTCCACGTCCGCGACGACCGCCAGGCCCGCGGAGTACACCGGCCCCTCCTCGCCGCCGGCCGCGACGGCGGCCTTCAGGGCGGTGAGCAGACGCTCCTCGAGCCGACCGGTGGCCGTGGCGTAGGCGTCGAGGAGTACGCCGGGGATGTGCTCGCCGGACAGCATGTTGCCGGCCGCCACCGCGTCGTCCGCGATGGCCGAGGCGTGCCTGCCGAGGGTCCGCGAGCCACTGTGGGCGAACCCGGCGCCGGAGCGGCCCAGCACGGTCAACTGCCGGTACTCGATGGACTTCGCGTTCCGCGCCGCGCCGGTGACGTGGGCCAGGGCACGCTCCGCGTCGCCGTGGTCGGCGAGCCCGTCCAGCAGGCTCGTGCCGAGGGTCGGGTCGGTGACGTTCTGCGAGGCCGCCGCGCCGACCCCGGGCCGCAGATGGACGACCCGGGCGGCGACCGCCGGACTCGACGAACTGGCCACGATGCCGAACCGCTCACCGTCGCGTACCACCAGGGAGAAGGTCATGCCCGCGCCTCCTCGGGGATCACGGCGATCGCGTCGATCTCGCACAGCCACTCCGGGCGGGCCAGGGCGGAGACCACCAGGCCGGTGGAGATGGGGTGCACGCCCTTGGTCCAGCGGCCCACGGTGCGGTACACCGCCTCGCGGTAGCGCGGGTCGATCAGATAGATGGTCAGCTTGACCAGGTGCTCCATCCGGCTGCCCGCCTCTTCGAGCAGCATCTTGATGTTGGTCATGGCCTGCTCGGCCTGCGCCTCGGCGTCGCCGACGCCCACGGAATCGCTGGTGTCGAGGTTCTGGCCGATCTGGCCCCGGACGTACACCGTGTCGCCGGCGACGACGGCCTGGCAGAGGTCGTTGTCGAGGTTCTGCTCGGGATAGGTGTCGCGCGTGTTGAACGGCCGGATCCGGGTGTGCCCGCCGGCGACGATCGGGGCCCGCGCCTGGCTGCCCTCGCTCGTGAAGGTCATCGTCCGCTCCTCAGTTCTTCGGGGTCGCCGGCGTGGCGCCGGGCCGGTCGGTGGTGCCGTACGCGAGGTAGCCGCGCTGGATCGTGATGTGGTCGGCGATGTGTCCGGCGTCGTGCCACACACCCCAGATGAAGCTCGATCCGCGGCGGGACAGCCAGGGCAGGCCCAGGAAGTAGACGCCGGGCTCGGAGGACACTCCTCGCCGCTGGTCCGGCCGGCCGTTCTCGTCGAACGCGTCGACCTCGAGCCAGCCGTAGTCGGTGGCGAAACCCGTCGCCCAGACGATCGAGGTGACGCCGGCCCCGGCCAGGTCGAGCTCCAGGAGGGGACTGGTCACGCAGTCCGGGTCCGGCCCGAGGACGTGGGCCTCCGGCTCCTCGGGGAGGTCGAGCCCGTTGCGCTCGACGTACGCGTCGGCCGCCCGCAGGAACGCGAGGTACTTGTCGTCGCCGAGCGCGATGTTCGCGGCGAGATCCGGCGCGAAGCGCAGTACGCCGTCGTCGTAGGACGCGGTCAGGCCGACGAGCTCGATGCCGGTGCCGGCCAGGGCGCGGAAGTCCACGGTGTGACCGCCGCGGGCGCCGCTGACGGCGATGGTGACGTGTTCGGCACCTCGGGGAGGGGTCTCCGCGTCCCAGATCCCGAGCACACCGAGCCACCAGCAGAAGTCACGTCCGCGGTACTCACGGGGAGGACGGTCGTGCGGACCGACGGAGAGGAGGACCCGGCGACCGGACCGGCGCAGTTCGTCGGCGATCTGGACCCCCGAGGAGCCGGCCCCGACCACGAGGACCGCGCCCTCGGACAGCTGCTCCGGGTTGCGGTACCCGCTGGAGTGGATCTGCACGGGGACGGCGCCGTCCGGGACGATGGGCGGGATCACGGGCCGCTGGAACGGTCCGGTCGCGGCCACGACGAAGCGCGCGTCGATGGAGCCCTCCGACGTTTCGACCCGGAAGCCGGGCCGGCCGGCGTGCTTGCGCACCGAGGTCACCTCGACACCGCACCGGATCGGGGCGCCGATCTTCTCGGCGTACGTGACGAAGTAGTCCGCGACCTGCTCCTTCGAGGCGAAGGCGTCGGGGCCGACGTCGGAGAACTCCAGCCCCGGGAACCGGTCGTGCCACGCGGGCCCGTTGGCGACCAGGGAGTCCCACCGCTCCGAGCGCCACCGCTCGGCGATCCGGTGCCGCTCCAGGACGACGTGCGGTACGCCGTGGGCTCCCAGGTGCTCGCTCATTGCGACGCCCGCCTGGCCCGCACCGACCACGACCACTTCGGTCTCTTCACTGGGCATTTCAGCCTCCACTCAGGCGGTAGTCCATCCCGGTGTCGCGTTGACTGTGCTACCGCACGAGACATCCTGGGGCGGACCCGGAAAACTGTCGAACAGATGTTTTCGGTTTGAGTGATCTGATTTTCAGATTCTGACGGGGGTGATGACCGGCCCCTCGAACGCCGCGCCGACGCAGGCGGATCAAGGGGCGTGACGCAGGGCGTGTCCGGCGGGACGGATGGTTACCGTGGGGGTCGGCGCCGGCGATCCGATGCCGCGTCCACCCACACGGAAGGGAACTCCTCGATGGTCGAAGAGCCGGTCTTGGTGCTTGCGGCAACCGGAGGACAGGGCAGGGCTGTTGCCGACGCACTGCTGGGCCGCGGGGCCCGGGTCCGCGCGCTGGTGCGCGACCCCGCGCGGAAAGCGGCACGGGAACTGGCCGACCGGGGTGTCGAAGTGATGGCGGGATCCCTGAGCGATCGCGGGTCGCTCGCCGCCGCGATGAGCGGGGTGGCGGGCGTCTTCGCGTTCACCACCCCCTTCGAGGCCGGCGTCGAGGCGGAGGTGGGCCAGGGACGGGCCATCCTGGCTGCCGCCGAGGAGGCGGGCGTGCCGCATCTCGTGTTCAGCTCGGTCGCCGGCGCCGACCAGGAGAGCGGGGTACCGCACTTCGAGAGCAAGGCACGCATCGAAGCCGAACTGGCCGCAGGCGACGTGCCCCATACGATCCTGGGGCCGACGTATTTCTTCGACAACGCTCTCGGCGGAGCGGAGCGCGTCCTCGACGGCGTCCTCGACCTGCCGCTGCCGCCCGACCGGCCGTTGCAGCAGCTTGCCCGCCCCGACCTCGGAGCGTTCGCGGCGGAAGTGCTGCTCGACCCCGCCCGCTACGCGGGGCAGCGCATCGAACTGGCAAGCGACGCGCCCACACCCACGCAGATGGCGGCCGCGCTCGGCGCGGCGCTCGGACGGGAGGTCCGCCATGAGCAAGTGCCTTTGACGGCGGTCGCCAACCCGGACATGCACGCAATGTGGACGTTCCTGAACGGACCCGGCTATCGCGTCGACATCCCCGCACTGCACGCCGCTCACCCGGAGATCCCTTGGACCGGCTTCGCCGACTGGGCGCACGGCACGTTC
This sequence comes from Streptomyces sp. 6-11-2, assembly GCF_006540305.1. GTDB lineage: Bacteria > Actinomycetota > Actinomycetes > Streptomycetales > Streptomycetaceae > Streptomyces. The sequence continues at coordinate 885,732 of NZ_BJOR01000001.1, forward strand.
GCGACGGCCCGCTGAAGCAGCCCGTTTGCCGATCCAGTCGCGTCGGGTCCTGCGGAGCGTGGCCATCGGGTCGTGACCGGCGAAGAGCTCCGGAAAGCCGCGAACACTTCGTGCCCGCACGAACGTTCAGGGAGACGGTCGCCGGCGGAGACGGCAGTCCGGCCGCCGCCGTCACCGCCCGGGCCTCACGAAAGCCGGACCCGCCAGGCCAGCACGCCACCGGAGACGCCGGTCCGCAGTCGCACGCGCAGGCGCAGGGCGGTGACGGTCACCGGCTCGTAGGAGACGTGGTTGAACGTGTCGGTGGCCGTGCCGTATGCCGAGGCGCCGCTCACCGGCTGCCAGACACCCGCGGGTGACCGGTACTCCAACTGCCAGGACTGCGGTACCCGGCAGGCGCCGTGGCCGGTGTCGTCGTACCAGTACACCGACACCCCGCTCGTGCGGACCGGCTCGGCGTACTCGTACCGCACCCACTCCTCCGTGCCGGTCCGGTCCCACCAGGTGAAGCGGGGTATGGACTGGTCGAAGGAGTCCGCGGGCCCGGCCGTGGCGTTGATGATCAGGGCCTGGGGGCTGTCCACGCCGCTGAAGGACGCGGTGCAGGCGACCCATTCGCACGCCCGCCGGCCCGATTCCGCCGTGGGAAAGGCGGTGATGCGCAGCCGCGCGGCGGCGGACGGGATCAGCGTGATGTGCTCGACCGGCTCGGTGGAGCGCGCCGGGCTCTGCTGGAGCGGCGCCGCCACGTCCTGGTCGTCGGCCTGCCAGGCGGGGACACGGCGCGCCTTGGCCCGCATGCGGACGGGGGTGCCGGTGTGCGTGAACGGGTTGGCGGCGTGGGCGCGGGTGCGCTCCGGGGTGAAGGAGCGGGCGGGGTCCTTCTCGTCCAGTACCAGGGCGTAGTTCCACGGCGAGGCCGGGCGCACCTCGTACTCGGGCCAGTCCTCGGTACCGGCGAACCGCGTCCACTCCTCCTCGATCCGGAGGGAGTAGGTCAGCGGACCGTGGTCGACGGAGACCGAGTCGCGGTTCGCGCCCCAGGTGCGCACCGTGGTGCGCATGGGCAGGCGCAGTTCCACGGTGTCGCGGTGCTGCCAGGGGCGGTCCAGCACCAGGTATCCGCCGCTGCCGCAGGCCTGCGCGGGGCGGCCGTTCACCAGCACCGTGGGGGCCTGGCACCAGCCCGGCACGCGCAGGTAGAGCGGGAAGCGCACCGTCCGGGGTGCGGACAGGGTGAAGGTGACGGTCTCGCCGAACGGGTAGTCGGTGCGTTCGGCGATGGAGACCGTGGTGCCGTCGGCCACGTCGGCGCGCACCGAGGACTCCGCGTACAGCGAGGCGCACAGGCCGCCGTCGGCACTGGCCAGCCAGAGTTCCTCGGCGTAGTAGGGCCAGCCCATGCCGTAGTTGTGCGGGCAGCAGCGGTACTGGTGGATGCCGGGCATGTACGCCTGCATGGCGAAGCGGTTGTCGAACTGGCCATGTGACTTGGGGACGTTGTCGAGCTGGATGCCGTTGGCGGAGGTCGCGTAGTGGATGCCCTTGTGCAGCGGGTCGAGCGCGGCCGGCAGCAGGTTCAGCGCCAGCTCCTCGCAGCGGTCGGCCCACACCGCGTCGCCGGTGATGCGGGTGAGCAGCTGATGGCTGTGCATGTACTCGACGATGCCGCAGGTCTCGAAGCCCTGGCGGGGATCGTGGTAGCCGCTGCGGGCGTTCTCGTCCCCGGCGAAGCCGCCGCCGGGGAACTGCCCGTACCGGCGCATCACGGTGTCGTAGACGCGGTAGGTGGCGTCACGGAAGGACGGGTCGCCGGCCAGAACGCCGTACTGGGCCGGTTCGCGGAAGCCCTGGGCCAGGTTGACGTTGTGCCAGGTGGGTATCGCGGTGGTGTAGTCGGCGCTGTTGGCGTGGATCCTGTGCACCAGGTCCAGCAGCCAGGAGTCGCCGGTGCGGTTGTACAGCCAGTAGGCCGTGTCGATGGTGTCGCCGCAGCGGGCGGAGCCCCAGCCCTGTCCGAACAGTTCGGCAGGCTGCGTATCGAGGTACTTCAGCCACCCCCGCAGCGCCGGGACGACCCGGTCGTCGCCGCTGTACTCGTGCCAGGTGCGCAGGGCGTCCAGCACCGGCATGTAGGGCCAGAAGTCCGGGCCGCCGTTGAGCGCCGTACGCAGCGCGGACGGGCCGAAGAAGCCGTCCGGCTGCCGGGTGGCCAGGATGCGGTCGATCCAGGCGCGGGTCAGCTCCAGCGTCCTGGCGTCGCCGGTGACGTAGCCGAGGTCGCCGAAGCCGCGCAGCCAGTACGGCAGTTCCTCCCAGCCGTCCCTGTCGGGCACGGCCCAGCCGCTGGTGGCCGGGGAGAGGTAGTCGGAGACCTCCGGCAGGCGCCCGTTGAGGCCGTTCAGCTGGAGGTCGAGCTGTTCGCGCAGCCAGCCCTTGGGGGTGACGCTGCCCGGGGGAAGCCGCAGAAAGGGCTCCTGCCGCAACGGGGCCCGGTTGGCCGGGTATCGGGCGGCAGCGCGGGTGGGGCCGACCAGACGCACCGGCGGCCGGGGCGCGGCCGCCTGCGCGGGCAGACCCGCCGTTCCGGCCAGCGCTGCGCCACCGACGACGGCCAGTGAGCGGTTGAGGAACGCGCGACGTTCCATGCGGACGTCCTTCCTTAACTGCCGGAGGTGGGACAGGGCGGTGGGACGACGAGGAGACCGCCGGCCGGCGGCGGTCGTGGTGGGGGATGACGGCCGGCGCGTGCGGACCGGCCGGCGGCGCTGTGCGGACGCGGCGTCAGCGCGCCTTATAACGTTGGAGAGACTGCCGCCGACAGGAATGACAGCATGCGCGAGCGGTCGTGTCCAGACCTCGAACGGCGCCTGCTCGCCGCTGACTTGGATGTCTTGCAACCGGGGCCGTGTCGGTGCACATCGGTTGGGGTCCGGGGTCTGGACAGGGTTGCGAGGGCCCTGCTTTCATGCTCCCGCGCCGACTTTTCCAACGTTATACAAGACGCTTCCGCTGCGCTTCCCACGGTGTTTCCCGCTGTGCCGCGCGGCGCGAGCGTCTCCTTCGGCGCAGGTTCAGGCGTGGACAATTTCCGTTACGGAAAGGGTGAGCATGAGCCCAGGCAGACTCCGAATACCCTTCCTCGGCCGACTCGCTGCGTTGCTGCCACTGCTGCTGGGAGCCGCGTTGCTGGTCCCGGCCCAGGTGAGTGCCGCACCCGCTGCGGCGTCCCCTCCCTCCGCCGGGGCCGCCGACCTCGGCCTGCGAGGTGACTACTACCGGATGTCCAGCACCACGGCGCTGGACTTCGCGTCGTACACCGGCACCCGGATCGACAACTCCCTCTACGTCGACGACCTGCTGCCCACGCTGCGCGCCTACGCCGGGACCACGGACAACGTCGCGGTGCGCTGGACGGGCCGGCTCCAGGTGCCCGCGGACGGCGTCTACACCTTCTACATCAAGGGCGACAACGGTTTCCGGATGTCCCTCGACGGGGACAGTGTGATCGACCACTGGACCACCGACTGGGACGTCCAGACGACCTCCGAGGCGATCACCCTGACGGCCGGTCCGCACGACCTCGCGGTCGACTACAACCAGGGCAACGGCGGGGCCTACCTGCACACCGAGTGGTCGGGGCCGGGCTTCTCCCGGCAGCCGATCCCCGACTCGGCGCTGCGCCTGCCGGCCGGCTTCGCCCCCGCCGACGCCAAGGGCACCGTCGCCACGACCGGACGGACCGCCACGATCGAACTGCCCTCCGCCGTGAAGGCCGTTCCGGCCGACGCGGCCAAGCATCTCGCGGTGGTCTCCGGAGGCACCCTCTGGTCCCCCACCGTGGCCAGGGATCCCAAGAACGCCTCCAGGCTCCTGGTCACCCCGGGCAAGGACGACACTCCCGTCTCCCTCAACGCCGACGTGCGGATCAGCTACGACGGCAAGGGCGGCATCACCACCGCCCACGGCGAACTCGGACCCTTCTCCGTGGTGGCGCAGAACAACTCCACCTGGTACTTCGCCACCAAGTGGGCCAAGGACGTCTCCGCCGACAACGCCCTGCCCGAGTACCCGCGGCCGCAGCTGACCCGCAAGAACTGGCAGAACCTCAACGGCACCTGGCAGTTCCAGGCCACCCAGCAGGACGCCGCGCTGCCCACCGGGAAGCTCACCGGGAAGATCCTGGTGCCGTATCCGATGGAGTCGGCCCTGTCCGGCGTCGCCAAGCACCACGACTGGTCGCTGTACCAGCGCACCTTCACCGTGCCGAACGGCTGGAAGGTGGGATCGGGCAACCGGCTGCGGCTGAACTTCGGCGCGGTGGACCACGAAGCCTGGGTCTACGTCAACGGCAGGCAGGTCGCCCACCACCTGGGCGGCTACGAGGAGTTCGGCGCCGACGTGACCGACGCGCTCACCGGACGCGGGCAGCAGACCCTGCTGGTGAAGGTCAAGGACACCACGAACGACAAGTACGCGCTCGGCAAGCAGTCCACCGATCCGAGCGGCATCTGGTACACCCCGACCTCCGGCATCTGGCAGACCGTCTGGATGGAGCCCGTCGCCGCGGCGAGCGTCGACTCGCTGGTGCTCACCCCGGACCTGGCGGACAACTCGCTCTCCGTCACCGTGCGCCCCGCTGCCGGCACCGCCCCGACGGCGAAGGCCACCGCCACCGCCTACGCCGGCAACAAGGCCGTGGGATCGGTCACCGGCCGAGCCGGTACCGCGCTGCGCATCCCGATCAGCAAGCCGCACCTGTGGAGCCCGGACGACCCGTACCTGTACAACCTCAAGGTGACCCTGGACGGCGGACGTGCCGGAAAGGACGAGGTCGGCTCCTACTTCGGCATGCGGTCGATCGAGGTCGCCCCGGTCGGCGGCGTCAACAAGATCGTGCTCAACGGGAAACCCACTTTCGTGATGGCCACCCTGGACCAGGGGTTCTGGCCGGACGGCCTGTACACCGCGCCGACCGACGAGGCCCTGAAGTACGACCTGGTGGAGCACAAGAAGCTCGGCTTCAACGCGGTGCGCAAGCACATCAAGGTGGAGCCGGCCCGCTGGTACTACTGGGCCGACCGGCTCGGTCTGATGGTGTGGCAGGACATGCCGAGCCGTATGACGGCGGCGGCGGGCACACCGGAGACCCAGACCTTCATCGACCAGGTGCACACGATCGTCGACCAGCACATCAGCAGCCCGTCGATCGTCATGTGGACCATGATGAACGAGGGCTGGGGCGAATGGAGCAAGGCCGCCACCGGTGAGCTCGCGGATGCGGTCAAGAAGCAGGACCCGTCCCGTCTCGTCGATGCCCACTCCGGGGTCAACTGCTGTGCCTCCAAGGGTGATTCGGGGCGAGGCGACATCATCGACTTCCACGACTACCACGGCCCGGCGAACCCCGCCCCCGACGCCACCCGGGCGTCCGTCGACGGAGAGCACGGCGGCTACTCGTACGTCGTTCCGGGCCACATCCTGGGGACTGCCGGCGGTCAGGACTACGGTGACGCCGCCACCAGCACGGAGGAGCTGACCAAGGCATACGTGGAGAACACCAGGAAGCTGATCCAGCGTGCCTCCTGCGGGCTCTCCGGCTCGGTCTACACCCAGGTCACGGACGTGGAGGGCGAACTCAACGGCCTGCTCACCTACGACCGCAAGGTGGTCAAGGTGCTCCCCGGCCCGGTGCGGGAGATCAACCAGCAGGTCATCGCGGCGGGCTCCGCCGCGGGCGGGGTGAACGTCCCGGCGGGCACCCCGGGACCGGCCGGAGTGTCCTGGTGGCCGCTGCACCAGCAGACCGGCACGGTGGCCACGGACGTCGCCGGCGGACACGACGGCACCCTCAAGGGCGGCGCGACCTGGACCTCCGGGCCGAACGGCGGCGCGCTGCGACTGGACGGCACGACCGGTTACGTCGACGCCGGCGCGCCCGTCCTGGACACCGAGAAGGGCGACTACTCGGTGGCCGCCTGGGTCCGGCTGGACGACAAGGGCCACTTCAGCACCGCGGTGTCCATCGACGGCGACAGGAGCAGCGTCTTCTACCTCCAGTACTCCCAGGCCGACAAGCGGTTCGCGTTCAGCTTCTCCGGCGCCCGGGCGCTCGCGAACAGCATCGGTGAGCCGCAGGCCGGCAAGTGGTACCACCTGGTCGGCAGTTACAGCCACCGGGACGGGGCGCTGCGGATCTACGTGGACGGCACCGAGGCGGGCTCCACCCGCGCCTGCAACGGAGAGGTGCCCACCGGAAACCTGGTGATCGGCCGCGGCAAGTACAACGGCGGTCCGGTCGACCACTGGACCGGTGCGATCGCCGACGTCCACGCCTACGACCGCGCCCTGAGCGGGGCCGAGGTGGCTTCGCTGGCCGCCCACGAACCCGCCGCACCCACCAGGCGGTGACGCGGGCGGGAGGCCCCCGGTCCACCCCGGGGGCCTCCCGGCCCCCTCCCTGGCCCTGACCCGGCCTAGCCGCTGACCTGCCCCTGCCCCTGCCCCTGCCCCTGCCCCTGCCCCTGCCCCTGCCGAGAACGTGTGCGACGCCGCATTCCCACCCTGTGGCCCCTTCGGTGCCCCTTCGGCGATCCGGACGACGCCGTCGACCTCGCCGTGACACAGCAGTCGCCCCACCACGCAAGGAGTGCAACGACCATGACCAGCCCTCGCAGATCCCGTCTCGTGGCCGCCGTCTGCCTCGCTGCCGCCGCGGCCCTCGCCGCCGGCTGCTCCAAGGAGGAGGGCAGCGGCACGGCCTCCTCCGACACCAGCCAGGGCGCCCAGGTGGTGCAGTCGCCGTCCGCCGACTCCTCGGGATCGGGCTGCACCCTGGAGGCCTACGGCGCCACCAAGATCGACCTGAAGAACGCGGTCGTCGGCTTCTCGCAGTCCGAGAAGGAGGCCAACCCCTTCCGGATCGCCGAGACCCAATCCATCAAGGACGAGGCCGCCAAACTGGGCGTCAAGAAGCTGCTCACCACCAACGCCCAGTCCCAACTGTCGAAGCAGATCAGCGACATCAAGGACATGCTGGCCCAGGGTGCGCAACTGCTGATCGTGGCGCCGCTGAACTCCGACGGCCTGGAACCGGCGCTCCAGGCCGCCGCGGCCAAGCACGTGCCCGTGATCACCGTCGACCGCAAGCTCAACGCCACCGCCTGCAAGGACTATGTGGCCTTCCTCGGCTCGGACTTCGTCGAGCAGGGCAAGCGGGCCGCGGACGCGATGATCCAGGTGACCGGCGGCAAGGGGAAGGTCGCGATCCTGCTGGGCTCGTCCGGGAACAACGTCACCACCGACCGCACCAAGGGCTTCGTCGACCAGCTCAAGGCCAAGGCCCCGGGCCTGGAGATCGTGGCCCAGCAGACCGGTGAGTTCGCCCGCGACAAGGGCCAGCAGGTGATGGAGCAGCTGATCCAGTCCAAGCCGGACATCACCGCCGTGTACGCGGAGAACGACGAGATGGGCCTGGGCGCCGTCACCGCCCTCAAGGGAGCCGGCAAGAAGCCCGGCAAGGACGTCAAGATCGTCTCCATCGACGGCACCCGCAACGCGGTGCAGGCCCTGGCCGACGGCCAGTACAACGGGGTGATCGAGTCCAACCCCCGGTTCGGCCCGCTGGCCTTCGACACCGCGCAGAAGTTCTTCGCCGGCGAGTCCATCCCGGAGAACGTGATCATCTCCGACCGCGCCTACGACGCGTCCAACGCCAAGGACTCCCTGTCCGGAGCCTACTGAGCCGCCCCGGGCCGCCCCTGACCGGGCGGCCCGCTCCCCGCTGACCGACCGACGGAAGGCCTGACCCCATGGCACCCCCCGAAGCGGCTGTCGCCGCACCGCATCCGGACGCGGACGGCGCCGCGCCACCGACGGTGCTGGAGGCCGTCGGCGTCGGCAAGCGCTTCGCCGGCGTGGTGGCGCTCGACGACGTCTCCCTGACGCTGCGCCGCGGTGAGATCCACGCCCTGGTCGGCGAGAACGGCGCCGGCAAGTCCACGCTGATCAAGGTGCTCACCGGAGTGCACCGCCCCGACACCGGGGAGCTGCGCCTGGGCGGGCAGCCGGTCTCGTTCGCCCGGCCGCACGAGGCGCAGCAGGCGGGCGTCTCGACCATCTACCAGGAGGTCAACCTCGTCCCGATGATGAGCGTGGCGCGGAACATCTTCCTGGGCCGCGAGCCCAAGAACCGCCTGCGCCTGATCGACTTCCCCCGGATGCACCGGGAGGCGGCCGAGCTGCTGGCCGGCTTCGGGGTCACGGCCGATGTGCGCCGTCCCCTGAACACCCTGGGCGTGGGCACCCAGCAGATGGTGGCACTGGCACGGGCCGTCTCGGTGCGGGCCCGGGTGGTGGTGATGGACGAGCCGACCTCCGCGCTGGAGCCGCGCGAGGTGGAGACGCTGTTCCGGGTCATCGAGGACCTGCACAGCCAGGACATCGCCGTCCTCTACGTCAGCCACCGGATGGACGAGCTGTACCGCATCTGCGACCGGGTCACCGTGCTCCGCGACGGGCGGCTGGTGCACACCGGCGCCCTCGCTGATCTGGACCGTATGCAGTTGGTCTCGATGATGCTCGGCCGGGAGGTGGCCGAGGTCCGACGGCACGGCGTCACCGGCTTCGGCGCCGCTCACGACGCCGCCCGTGAACCGGTGCTCACCGCCGAGAGGCTGAGCCGCCGTCATCTGCTCGACGAGGTGTCGCTGGAACTGCGTCCGGGGGAGGTTCTGGGCCTGGGCGGACTGCTGGGTTCCGGCCGTACCGAGACCGCGAAGGCCCTGGTCGGTGCGCTGCCGCTGGACTCCGGCACGGTCTCGGTGTCGGGCGGAGAGCTGCGCCGCCCGTCTCCCGCCGCGGCGATCCGGGCCGGTATCAGCCTGCTCTCCGAGGACCGCAAGGCCGAGGGGATCGTGCCCGGTCTGTCGGTGCGGGAGAACATCGTCCTGGCCGCCATGCCCCGTCTGTCCCGGGCCGGTGTCGTCTCCCGCAAGCGGCAGGACCGCATCGTCGAGATCTTCATGCAGCGGCTGCGGATCAAGGCGGCCGGCCCCGAGCAGAAGGTCGAGGAGCTCTCCGGCGGCAATCAGCAGAAGGTGCTGCTGGCACGCTGGCTCTGCCTGGAGCCCAAAGTACTGCTGCTGGACGAGCCCACCCGCGGGATCGACGTCGGCGCCAAGGCCGAGGTGCAGGCCCTCATCGACGAACTGGCGCAGGAGGGACTGGCGGTGCTGCTGATCTCCTCCGACGTCGAGGAGCTGGTGGAGGGCGCGGACCGGCTGGTGGTGCTGCGCGGCGGCACGGTGGCCGGTGAGCTGGCCGGCGACCTGGTCAGCGAGCCCGAACTGCTGGACATGCTGGCCGCCCACACCTCCGAGCCCGCTGCCGAGGCGCCGCACACACCGCCGCGCACACCGCCGCACACGGACAAGGAGCAGGAATGACCCAGCTGTCGCCGGCACTGGGACGGAGCGCGGTGCGGCTCGCCGCACCGGCCTGGTTCCAGAAGTACGGCGTCTATACCGCGGTGTTGGTGCTGCTCGCCTTCAACGCCGCGTTCACCGACCACTTCCTGACGGTCGGCAACCTGCGGACCCAGCTGGTGCAGGTCTCCCCGGTCGTCATCGTGGCGCTCGGCATGGCGCTGGTCATCGGCACCGAGGGCGTGGATCTGTCGGTGGGGTCCACGATGGCGCTGGCCGCCGCCGTGCTGCCCCTCTATCTCGGCTACGGTCTGGTTCCGGCGCTGCTCGTGGCGCTGGTGGCCGGGGTCGTCGTGGGCGCGGTCAACGGCACCCTGGTCGCCGTGGTGGGCCTGCAACCCATCGTGGCCACCCTCGCCCTGTTCGTCGGAGGCCGGGGGCTGGCCCTGGTGATGGCCGACGGGCAGCTCAAGCAGATCGTCAACCCGGACCTGCTGGCGCTGGGCAGCGGGGAGGTGCTGGGCATCCCCGTGGTGGTACTGACCGCGGGCGTCCTGGCGCTGGCGGTGGCCGGCGTCGTGCACCGCACCACCTTCGGCCGGCAACTGGTCGCGGTGGGCGGCAACCGGGCCGCCGCCGGACTCGCCGGACTGCCGGTCAAGCGGGTCCTGATCGGCGTCTACGTGCTGTGCGGCGTCCTCGCGGCGCTCGCCGGCGTGCTGGCCACCGCCCGGCTGACCGCCAGTGACCCCTCCGCGCTCGGCAACCTCATGGAGCTGTCCGCGATCACCGCGGTGGTGGTCGGCGGCACGCCGCTGACCGGCGGCTCGGTACGGGTGCTGGGCACCGTCACCGGCGCACTGCTGATGCAGCTGCTGCGGGCCACCCTGGTCAAGCACGATCTGCCGGACTCCACCGCGCAGATCGCCCAGGCCGCCATCATCCTCGTCGCCGTCTACGTCGCCCGGGAGCGCAGGTCCCGATGAAGTCACTCACCATCCCCCGGCAGCTGTCGGCCGCCCTCCGTCCGACGGCGGCGTCCCCCTCCCCCACCGCCGGCCAGGAGCGGATCACGACGCTCCTGCAACGGCACGGCGCCCTCGCCGTCCTGGTGGCGGTCGTCCTCGTCTCCTCGTTCGTCTTCCCGTCCTTCGGCACACTCGACAACGCCCGGAACATCGCCGTACAGGCGTCCTTCATCGCCGTCGTCGCCCTGGGCATGACGCTGGTGATCATCACCGGCGGCATCGACCTCTCGGTCGGATCGGTGTTCGCGCTCGGCGGCGTGCTGGCCGCCTGGGCCTCGCAGTACGGTCTCTGGGCCGCGCTGCTGCTGCCGCTGGCCGTCTGCGGCGCGATCGGCGCACTCAACGGGCTGCTGATCGCACGGGCCGGCATGGCCCCCTTCATCGTCACCCTGGCCACCCTGCTGGGGGCCCGCGGCCTGCTGCTCGCCCTCACCCACGAGGGCGCCACCACCTATCTGGTGCCCCGGGGCTCGGCCTTCGCCGAACTCGGCCAGGGGACGGTGGGCGGCTTCGGGTATCCGGTGCTCATCGCGCTGGCCCTGTTCGCCGCGGGCGGGGCGGTGTTGCAGCGCACCTCGTTCGGCCAGTCGCTGTTCGCGGTGGGCGGCAGTGCCGACGCCGCGACCCTGATGGGGCTGCCGGTGGCCCGCACCCGGGTCCTGGTCTACCTGCTCAGCGGTCTGCTCGCCGGGTTCGCCGGAGCGCTCAACGCCGCGCGGCTCTCCTCCGGAGTGACGATCATCGGCGTGGGCATGGAGCTGGACGCCATCGCCGCGGTGGTCATCGGCGGCACCCTGCTGATCGGCGGCGCCGGCTCGGTGAGCGGCACCCTCTGGGGAGTGCTGCTGCTCGCGGTCATCCAGAATCTGATCAACCAGATAGGCTCGCTCAATTCGTCCTACCAGTCCGTGGTCAGCGGCGGCTTCCTCATCGTGGTGGTCGTGGCCCAGCGGTACCTAGCGCGGGCACGCCGCACCTGATGACAGACGCCGTGCCGCAGGACCGTCGCAGTCCTGCGCCCGGCCCGACAAGGAGGGAACGCCGTGGGCGTCAGCCTCAAAGACGTCGCGCTGCGAGCGGGAGTGTCCATCAAGACCGTCTCGAACGTCGTCAACGACTATCCGCACGTCACCCCGGCCATGCGGGCCCGGGTGCAACAGGCGATCGACGAACTCGGCTACCGACCCAATCTCACCGCGCGCCACCTGCGCAAGGGCCGCACCGGGATCATCGCGCTGGCCGTACCCGAACTCGGCAACCCGTACTTCGCCGAGCTGGCCAGCGCGGTCATCGACGCCGCGGCCCGCCACCACTACACCGTGCTCCTCGACCACACCGCCGGCATGCGGGAGAAGGAGATGCTCGTCTGCCAGGGGTTCCGGACCCATGTGATCGACGGTTTGATCCTCTCCCCGATCGAGCTGGAGAACCAGGACCTGCGCGGCCGCACCGACACATCACCGTTGGTGCTGCTCGGCGAGCGGGAGTACGACGCCCCCTACGACCACATCGCGATCGACAACGTCGCCGCGGCGCGCAGCGCGGTCCGCCACCTGGTGGGGATGGGACGGCAGCGGATCGCCTTCCTCGGCGCGCGGGCGGAGAGCGCCCGGCAGCCCGCCCACCTGCGCCTCCAGGGGTGGCGGGAGGAGCTGGCCGCGGCCGGGCTGCCGCACGACGACTCTCTGGTGGCCCCCACCGACGGCTACGGCCGGGCGGACGGCGCGCAGGCCATGACCGTCCTGCTGGACCGCGGAGTGCGGCCCGACGCGGTCTTCGCCTACAACGACCTCCAGGCGATCGGCGCCATGAGGGTGCTCGGCGAGCGCGGGCTGCGCGTCCCGCAGGACGTCGCGGTGGTCGGGTTCGACGACATCGAGGAGGGCCGCTTCGGGGCGATCACCCTGACCACCGTCTCCCCCGACAAGCAGGCCATCGCCCGCCAGGCCGTCGGCTGCGTCATCTCGCGGCTGACCGGCTCGGCCGACGGAGAGCCGCGCCGGCTGCGGCCGGGCCACGACCTGGTGGTACGCGAGTCCACCCTGGGCCGCCACCGCTGAACCGGCCCGCCACCCCCCTTCCCGAGGACCTCCATGCCCGGACCCGCCCTGCGCTGCTCCCCCTTCGGCACCACGCCCGACGGCACCCCGGTGGAACGCTGGCACCTCGACTCCGGCCGCGGCGTGCGCGCCGAGGTGCTCACCTACGGCGGCATCCTGCACGCCCTGGAGGTGCCGGACCGTGACGGAGTCGCACGCTCGGTCGTCCTGTCACTGACCGGCACCGAGGACTACGCCGGCCCGAGCCCGTACCTGGGGGCCCTGGTGGGGCGGTACGCCAACCGGATCGCCGACGGCCGCTTCACCCTGGACGGCCGGGCACACCAGGTGCCGGTGAACGACCGGGGCCACGCCCTGCACGGCGGCCCGGACGGCTTCGACCGGCGGATCTGGGCGGCCTCGCCCGTGCTGGGCGACGACCGCGCGGGGGTACGCCTCACGCTGCGCAGCCCCGACGGCGACATGGGTTTCCCCGGAACACTGGACGTCACGGCCACCTACGTCCTCGACGCCCGGGGAACCCTGGCGCTGGACTACCGGGCGGTCACCGACCGGCCGACCGTCGTCAGCCTCACCAACCACGCCTACTTCAACCTGTCGGGTGCCGGCACGGTGGCCGACCACATGCTCCAGCTGGACGCGGACCGTTACCTGCCGCTGTCCGGCGAAGGCATCCCGTACGGGCCCAGCGCGGCGACGGCCGGCACCCCCTTCGACTTCACCCGCGCGCACGCCATCGGCGCCCGCCTGCACGATCCCGACCCGCAACTGCGGGCGGCGGGCGGCTACGACCACTGCTGGGTACTGCGCCCGCTCTCGGACGGGTCGGCCCTGCGGCGTGCGGCCCGCCTCGAGGATCCGGAGAGCGGGCGGGCCCTGGAGGTCTGGACCACCGAACCGGGCCTCCAGGTGTACACCGGCAACCAGCTCGACGGGACGCTCAAGGACGCGGCGGGCCAGCGCCACGAGCGATACGCGGCCGTCTGCCTGGAGACCCAGCACCTGCCCGACTCGCCGAACCGACCGGAGTACCCGAGCACGGTGCTGCGCCCGGGCTCCGTCCTGACCAGCCGCACCGAGTACCGCCTCGTCCCGGGCGGCACCCTGGAGGAGGAGAGGGTGTAAGGCGGGAGAGGAGGCGTGATGCGAACCAGCGACGAGATCTATCACCGGGTCCGCTGGGACCCCCGGTTCGACCCGTCCCGGTTCGTGCTGGGGATCAGCCTGCGCGGGGACGGCGTCGCACGCGTCCCGCTGCCTTCCTTCGTGCCCGGGGGCGACATCCCCTGGCACCGGGTGGTGTTCATCGAGGCGGACGACGAGGTGGTCTGGGACCGGTCCACGGGCGTGGACCGCGTCGACGCGTCCGGCGCCGGCCGGGTGCGGGACCCGCGAACGGTCCCGGGCTTCGACGCGACCTCCGGCAGCGGCGAGCCCGTCGGTGTCCTCGACGTGTTCCCGACGGCCCGCACGGCGGTGGCCTGGATCCCGCCCGCGGAACTGTGGCCGCCGGTCCAGGACATCCGCCGGGATTACGATCCGCAGATCCACCGGTGGCCGCCGCACGTCAATGTGCTCTACGGCTTCGTACCGGAGTCCGACTTCGCGCGGGCGGCCCCGCTGCTCGCCGCGGCGACGGCCGCGGCGCCGGTCTTCACCGTCCGGCTGGACGGGGTGCGCACCTTCCGGCACAGGGCGTACTTCACCGTGTGGCTCGACCCGACGGCAGCCGGCGAGGCGCCGTGGGCGGACCTGTACCGCGCACTGCGGCAGCGGTTCCCGCGCTGCCGTGGGCCCGCCAAGGACTTCACCCCCCATCTGTCCCTGGGCCGGACCCGGGACCCCCGGCGAGTCACCGCCGACTGCGCCACCCGGCTCGACGCAATGACGGCGACGGTCTGGGAACTCGTCCTGCTCTCCCGCAGGGGCGACGGACCGATGCGGCCACGGGCCACGGTCGCCCTGCGCACGGGCGAGCTCCGCCGGCTGCCCGCGCCCGGCCCCGAAGCACCGGGTCCGGAGGACACGGCATGGCTCGCCGCGATCTCCGAAAGGTGAGGCGACGTGTGGCCGCGCCCGCGCGACACCTCGTGACGTCCCGAGCCCGCTCGCTGGACGCGCATGGCCCAGCCCTCCGGAGGTCTTCCGTTCCGCCCGCCGCCCGTGGCCTGACGAGGGGCGGAACGGAAGACGCCGGGGTCTTTCGTTCGGATCAGGCCGGATCAGGGAGCGGGGTCCGGTGCCGTGCCGGGGCCCGTGAGCCCGGCATGATCCGAGCGAGAGGCCCTAGCCCTGCCCGGTGAGGTGCTTCCTGAGGGAGGCGATGACCGCGGGCGCCTCCGCCGTCAGGTAGAAGTGGCCGCCGGGGTAGACCTGGAGGTCGAAGTCGCCGGTGGTGTGGCCGCGCCACGCCTCGGCCTCGGCCATCGACGTCTTGGGGTCGCTGTCGCCGGTGAGGACGGTGATCGGGGCGCGGACGGTGACGTCGGGAGCGCACCGATAGGTCTCGATCGCCTCGTAGTCGCTGCGGATGGCGGGGAGGATCATGCGCAGGATCTCCTCGTCGCCGAGCAGCGCGGTGTCGGTGCCGGCGAGGAGTTTCAGTTCCCGCACGATGCCCTCGTCGGACAGGCGGTGCACCCGCTCGTCGCGGACGGTCGACGGCGCGCGTCTCCCGGACGCGAACAACCGGACGAGCTCACCGCCGTCGGCCTCCAGCCGGCGGGCCACCTCGAAGGCCAGGGTGGCGCCCATGCTGTGCCCGAAGAACGTGGTCGGCCGCGCCTTGAGGCCGGGGCCGAGGGCGTCGTAGAGCTGGTCGGCGAGGGTGGCGATGTCCGTGGGCGACACTTCCTTGCGCCGGTCCTGTCGTCCCGGGTACTGCACCGCGAAAACCTCGGCCACGGAGGACAGTTGGGCGGACACGGGGAAGTAGAAGGACGCTGAGCCGCCCGCGTGCGGGAAGCAGTGGAGCTGGGCGGAGCGGGACGGGGCCGGGTGAAAGCACCGGGCCCACAGGCTCTCCTCGGTGGACGTGCGAGTTGTCACGCTTTCTTGGACCTTTCGTGAGCGTCGGCATGGTGGCGGGGGTGGCATGCGGCGTGTACGGGCGGAGCCGCGGCGGGGTCCCGCGGGCCGCGGGGGCGGCCCGCGGGGCGGGTCAGTTCAGGCCGAGTTCGTCGTCGAGGAGCGCGAACATGTCCTCGTCGGAGGCCCCGTCCAGGTCGTCCTTCGAGGAGTCCTCGCCGGACGAGTCCGTACGGCCCAGCTCGGCCCACTTGGTCCTGAGGACCTCGATCCGGCCGGTCACCCGACGGTGCTCGTCCGCGTCGTCGAGGCTGAGTCCGGCGATCGCCTTCTCCAGCGCGTCGAGCGCCGAGAGCACCGAACCGGCGCCCGCCTGGTCGTCGGTGAC
Source organism: Streptomyces sp. 6-11-2 (assembly GCF_006540305.1). Taxonomy (GTDB): domain Bacteria; phylum Actinomycetota; class Actinomycetes; order Streptomycetales; family Streptomycetaceae; genus Streptomyces. The sequence continues at coordinate 901,660 of NZ_BJOR01000001.1, forward strand.
GAGCCGTCCGCGCAGGTGCCGGACGACATCGGCCGTCGTCGGGTAGTCGAACAGCAGCGTGGCGGGCAGCCGCAGACCGGTGGCCGCGTTGAGCCGGTTCCGGAACTCGACCGCGGTCAGCGAGTCGAAGCCCATTTCCTGGAACTGACGCTCCGCGCCGATCGCCGAGCCGTCCCGGTGTCCGAGCACCGCCGCCGCCTGTCCGCGCACCAGCTTGAGCAGCACCTCCTCCTGCTCCTGCGCACCCAGTCCGGCGAGCTGCCGGGTGAGCGTGTCCGCGGACGGCACCGCACCCCGGGCCGCGGCCCGCCGCGCGGGCACCCGGATCAGGCCGCGCAGCAGGGCGGACACATCACCCCGGGCACGCAGTACGGCGAGGTCCAGCCGGACCGGCAGGGCCAGCGCCCGGTCGCCCGCGACCACCGCGTCGAACAGGGCGTGGCCCTGCTCGACCGTCAGCGGCGGCATCCCGGAACGCGCCAGGCGGTCGGCCTCGGCGTCCGAGAGGGTGCCCGTCATGCCGCTGTCCTGCTCCCACGGGCCCCACGCGAGGGACACGCCGGGCAGCCCGTCGGCGCGGCGCCGCGCCATCAGGGCGTCCAGGAACGTGTTGGCCGCCGCGTAGTTGGCCTGCCCCGCACCGCCGAACACACCGGCCACGGACGAGTAGACGACGAACGCGTCCAGGTCCAGGCCGCGGGTCGCCTCGTGCAGGTGCCACACCGCGTCCGCCTTGGGCCGCAGCACCGTGGCGAGGCGCTCCGGCGTCAGCGAGCCGACCACACCGTCGTCGAGGACACCGGCCGTGTGGACGACCGCCGACAGCGGACGGTCCTGGGGTGCCGCCGCGACCAGGGCGGCCACGGCCTCCCGGTCGGCGACGTCGCACGCCCGCACGGTGACCTCGGCGCCCAGTTCCTCCAGTTCGGCGACGAGCTTGCTCGCGCCGTCCGCCTCGAGACCGCTGCGGCTGGCGAGGAGCAGGCTCCGTACGCCGTGCGTGGCCACCAGGTGCCGGGCGAGGAGCCGGCCGAGGCCTCCGGTGCCGCCGGTGACCAGGACGGTCCCGGTGGTCCGGAACGTGCCGGACGTGCCGTCCGCCGCAGTGGCGGAGGCGAGTTCCGGCCGTGCGGTGTCGAGCCGGGCGAGGCGCGCGGCCACGACCTCGGTGCCGCGCAGCGCGAGTTGCGGTTCCTCGGCGCCGGCCGTCAGGGCCTCGACGAGCCCGGCAGACGGGTCCGCCGCGGCCGGATCGAGGTCGAGCAGGCCGAAGCAGCCGGGGTTCTCCGTCTGCGCCGACCGCACCAGGCCCCAGACCGCGGAGGCCGCGAGGTCCACGGTCCCGCCGCCGTCCACGGCGACCGCGCCACGGGTGACGAACACCAGCCGCGAGGCCGCGAGCGCCTCCTCGCCGGGCCACTGCTGAAGGAGCGCGAGCACCCGCGCGGTGACCTCCCGGACTGCGCCGGGCAGAGCGTCCCCGCCGGCCGGGGCTCCGGCGACCGGGACGAGCACCATGTCCGGTACGGCGGCGTCGGACGAGGCCGGCAGCGCGGTGAGGTCGGCCGCCGCGCCGACCGTGAGACCGGAGCCGGTGAGCGCGTCGGCCAGGCCGAAGGGGTCGTCCCCGACGACCGCGACCGACGCGGGCCGCGAGGCCCCGGTGCCGGCCACCGGCATCCAGTCGACGCCGAACAGCGTGTTCTGGTCTTCGCCCGCGGACTTCAGCTGGTCACCGGTGACCGTGCGGGTGAGGAGCCGGTCGACGGTGACCACCGGCGCACCGGCCGGGTCCACCGCGTTCACCGACAGCGCGTTGTCGCCCGCGGGGGCCAGCCGCACCCGCAGCGCCGAGGCGCCGGAGGCGTGCAGCGCGACGCCCTCCCACGAGAACGGCAGGGCCCCTCCGCCGTCGCCCTCCTCGGCGCCGGCGGCGCCCAGCATGGTGGCGTGCAGCGCGGAGTCGAGGAGCGCCGGGTGCAGACCGAAGTCGGCCGCCTCGCCGCTGCCTTCCTCGGGCAGCGCGACCTCGGCAAAGAGCTCATCGCCACGGCGCCACACGGCGCGCAGACCCCGGAAGAGCGGTCCGTACGCGAATCCCGCCTCGGCGAACGCCTGGTAGCAGTCCTCGGTGTCCAGCGGTTCGGCATCCCGCGGCGGCCACACCTCGGTGTCGAAGCCCTGGTCCGGTGCGGTGACGCCGGGCGCCAGGACACCGGCCGCGTGCTGGGCCCACTCCGACTCGCCGGCGCCTTCGGGACGCGAGTACACCCCGACCACGCGCCGGCCGGAGTCGTCCGGGACGGCGACGGCGACCTGCACCTGGAGCGCGCCCCGCTCGGGCAGGACCAGCGGCGCGGCGAGGGTCAGTTCCTCCACCCGATCGCAGCCGACCTCGTCGCCCGCGCGGACCGCCATCTCCAGCAGGGCCGTGCCCGGCAGCAGGACGGTGCCCATGACGGCGTGGCCGGCCAGCCACGGGTGCGAGGTCAGCGACAGGCGACCGGTGAACAACACACCCTGTCCCGCGGCGAGTTCGACGGCGGCGCCCAGCAGCGGGTGCTCGGCGGAGCCGAGACCGGCGGCGCGGACGTCACCGGTGGCGGCGGCCCGGCCTGTCGGCCAGAACCACTGGTGCTGGAAGGCGTAGGTGGGCAGATTCACCCGGCGGGCACCGGTACCGGCCAGCAGGTCCTGCCAGCCTCCCCCGATCCCCCGCGTGTACAGCCCGGCCCGGCCCAGCAGGGCGGTCGTCTCCTCGGCCGCGTTCTTGCGCAGCAGCGGGACGGTGACGGTGCCTTCGCCGGTCAGCGACTCCTGCGCCATCGCGGACAGGACTCCGTCCGGACCCAGCTCCAGGAACGTGGTCACCCCTTGCTCTTCGAGCGTGGCCACCCCGTCGGCGAAGCGGACCGCCTCACGGACGTGGCGCACCCAGTACTCGGGCGAGCACAGTTCCTCGACCGTGGCCAGGGAGCCCGTCAGGTTCGACACCACCGGGATCATCGGGGCGGCGTAGGACAGCGTCTCGGCAACCGCCCGGAACTCGTCCAGCATCGGATCCATCAGGGGCGAGTGGAACGCGTGCGACACCCGCAGCCGGGTGGTCTTGCGGCCCTCCGCCTCGAACCGCGCGGCCAGCTCCAGTACGGCACCTTCGACGCCCGACACCACTACGGACGTCGGTCCGTTGAGTGCGGCGATCGACACCTCGTCGGTGAGGTACGGGGTGACCTCATCCTCCGTGGCCTGCACCGCCACCATCGCGCCACCGGCCGGCAGCCCCTGCATCAGACGACCACGGGCAGCCACCAAGCGGGCCGCGTCCTCCAGCGAGAACACCCCGGCCACATGCGCGGCAGCGATCTCACCGATCGAGTGACCAGCCACGAAGTCCGGCCTCACACCCCACGACTCCACCAGCCGGTAGAGGGCGACTTCGACAGCGAACAACGCGGGCTGAGTCCACCCGGTCTCATTCAGCAGACCGGCGTCCTCACCCCACATCACCTCCCGCAGCGAACCACCCAACTCACCATCCAGAACGGCCAGTACGGCATCCAGAGCCTCAGCGAACACCGGGAACCGGCCATACACCTCACGACCCATCCCGAGCCGCTGCGACCCCTGACCCGAGAACAGCGCCGCCGAGCGACCGGACACCACCGTGCCCGACACCGCCGCCGGATCGGCCGCGCCCGCCGCCAGGGCGGTGAGGGCGCTGACCGACTCCTCGGGCTCACCGGCCAGCACCACCGCGCGGTGGGCGAACAGCGAGCGGGTGACGAGCAGAGAGTGGGCCACGTCGGCCGGACGCGGTGCCGGCTCTTCGGCGACCGCGGCGAGCAGGCGGGCGGCCTGGTCGCGCAGCGCCTCCGGCGTCTTGCCGGACAGCACCCACGGCACCACCGCGGGCTCCACCACGTCCGCCTCCGGTGCCGAGGCATCGACCACCGTGCCCCGGATCACCTTCGCGGGCTGCTCCAGGATCACATGGGCGTTCGTACCGCTGATACCGAAGGACGACACCCCCGCACGACGCACGTGCTCCGTCTCCGGCCACACGGTCCGCTCGGCAAGCAGCTGGACCGCGCCCTCGGTCCAGTCGACGTGCGAGGACGGAGCGTCGACGTGCAGGGTGCGCGGCAGCACGCCGTGCCGCATCGCCATGACCATCTTGATGACACCGGCGACACCGGCCGCGGCCTGCGTGTGACCGATGTTCGACTTCACCGAGCCCAGCAGCAGCGGCTGCTCCGGATCACGGTCCCGGCCGTAAGTGGCCAGCAGTGCCTGCGCCTCGATCGGGTCACCCAGCGTGGTACCGGTACCGTGCGCCTCGACGACATCGACGTCACCGGCCGACAGCCCGCCACTGGCCAGCGCCTGGCGGATCACCCGCTGCTGCGAGGGCCCGTTGGGGGCGGTGAGGCCGTTGGACGCGCCGTCCTGGTTGATGGCGGAGCCGCGCAGGACGGCGAGGATGTCGTGACCGTTGCGGATCGCATCCGACTGCCGCTCAAGGACCAGCATGCCGACACCCTCGGACCAGCCGACACCGTCCGCCGAGTCCGAGAACGCCTTGCACCGGCCGTCGGGCGACAGACCCCGCTGGCGGGAGAACTCGATGAAGGTGCCCGGGGTGGAGATGACCGTCACGCCGCCCGCCAGGGCGAGCGAGCACTCGCCTGCCCGCAGCGCCTGGGCCGCGAGGTGCATCGCCACCAGCGACGACGAGCACGCGGTGTCGACGGTGACGGCCGGGCCCTCGAAGCCGAAGGTGTACGAGACACGGCCGGAGGCCACGCTGCCCGCGCTGCCCTGACCCTGGAGGCCCTCGAACTCCTTGCCACCGAGGATGGAGCCGTAGTCGCTGTACATCACACCGGCGAACACACCGGTCGCACTGCCCCGCAGACCGACCGGGTCGATGCCGGCCCGCTCGATCGCCTCCCACGACGCCTCAAGGAGCAAGCGCTGCTGCGAGTCCGTCGCCAGCGCCTCACGCGGGCTCATCCCGAAGAAGTCGGCGTCGAACTCACCGGCGTTCTCCAGGAATCCGCCGGAGCGGGTGTACGACGTGCCGAGGTGCTCGGGGTCCGGGTCGTAGACCGACTCGATGTCCCAGCCGCGGTTGGCCGGGAACTCGGTGATGGCGTCCGTGTCTTCGAGAACCAGTCGCCACAGGTCCTCGGGCGAGGCGACCCCGCCCGGGTAGCGGCAGGCCATGCCCACGATGACGATCGGGTCGTCGGTCGTGGACGGCATCAGCTTCACCGGGAGCGCCGACTCGGTCTCGGCACCGAAGAGTTCGTCGTGCAGATGGTTCGCGAGCGTGGCCGCGTTCGGGTAGTCGAAGACCAGCGTCGCGGTCAGGCGCAGTCCGGTGGCCGCGCTCAGCCGGTTACGGAGCTCGACCGCGGTGAGCGAGTCGAAGCCGACGTCCCGGAACTGGGCCGCGGCGTCCACCGACGCGGCGTCGGCGTGTCCGAGGACCAGGGCCGCCTGGGTGCGGACCAGGTCGAGGAGCGCCTCCCGGCGTTCCTCGGCCGTGCGCGCGGTCAGGCGTGCCACGAGGCCGTCGGCGGTGACGGTTCCGCCCGCGACCGTGCGCCGGGTGCGGGTCCGGACGAGGCCGCGGAGTACCGCGGGCACCTCGCCCTGCGCGGCGAGCGCCGCCAGGTCGAGCCGGACCGGGACGACCAGGGCGGTGCCGGTGGTGTCCTCGGCGTCGGCCGCGAGCGCCGCGTCGAAGAGGGCGAAGCCCTGCTCGGCGGCGAGGGGCGGCATCCCGGACCGCGCCAGCCGTTCGGCCTCGGTGTCCGAGAGGGTTTCCGTCATGCCGCCCGCCTGGTTCCAGGGGCCCCAGGCCAGCGACAGACCCGGCAGACCGGCCGCCCGGCGGTGCTCCATGAGCGCGTCCAGGAAAGCGTTGCCCGCCGCGTAGTTGGCCTGACCCGCCCCGCCGAGGACGCCCGCCACGGACGAGAACACGACGAACGCGTCCAGGTCCAGGCCGCGGGTGGCCTCGTGCAGGTTCCAGGCCGCGTCCGCCTTCGGGCGCAGCACCCGGGCGAGCCGCTCCCCGGTGAGGGAGCCGATCACACCGTCGTCGAGGACGCCCGCCGTGTGCACGACCGCGGTGAGCGGGTGCTCCGCCGGGATCCCGGCGACCAGGGCGTTCACGGCGTCCGGGTCGGCGACGTCGCAGGCCTGGACCGTCACATCGGCACCGTGCGCGATGAGTTCGGCGACGAGTTCCGTGGTGCCGGGGGCGTCACCGCCTCGCCTGCTGACCAGCAGCAGGTTGCGGACCCCGTAGGCGTCGACGAGGTGCCGGGCGAACTGGGCGCCGAGGCCGCCGGTGCCGCCGGTGATCAGGACCGTGCCGTCGGCCTGCCACGCGGTGGGCGCGGGAGTGTCGGCGGGACGGGCCGACCGGGCGAGCCGGGCGGCGTGCGGCCGGCCGTCGCGCAGCGCGAGCTGCGGTTCGGCGGAGCCGAGCGTCGAGGCGAGGGCGGCGGCGGACTCGGGGGTCCCGTCCAGGTCGACGAGGCCGAGGGCGCCGGGGTGCTCGGTCTGGGCCGAACGGACCAGGCCGTGGACGGCCGCGGCGCCGACGTCCCGGGTGCCGACCACGCCGCGCGTCACCAGGACGAGGCGGGCGCCCGCGAGCCGGTCGTCGGACAGCCGGCGCTGGACGGTGTCCAGCGCGTCGGCGGTGAGCCGGTGTGCCGCGTCGGAGGCCGGCTCGTCGGCGTGCGAGGCGACGCCGAGGACGACCACGTCCGGCGCGGGCCGGTCCGCGGCGACCGTCGCGGCCACCAGGGCGGCGACGTCCGGGTAGGTCCGCACGGTCGTGCCGGCGCCGGTGAGCGCGGCGGCGAGCCCGAGCGGGTCGCCGTCCGTGCCCAGGAGCGCGGCGGTCGCGGGGGCCGGCTCGGTTGCCTGGGCGGGGGTCCACTCGATGCCGAAGAGCGCGTCACGCAGCAGCGCGTCGGTGCCCGTGGTGTCGAGTCCGGTGACGCTCCGGGTGACCAGGGAGCCCACCGAGACGACCGGCGTGCCGGACGGGTCCACGGCGCTGACGGACAGCGTCCGGTCACCGGTCGGCGTCAGCCGGACGCGGAGCACGGTGGCGCCGGAGGCGTGCAGCGAGACGTCCGTCCAGGAGAAGGGCAGTCCGGCCGTGCCGCCGTCGGCGGCCGGGGTCAGCAGCAGGGCGTGCAGCGCGGAGTCGAACAGGGCCGGGTGCAGACCGAAGCCGGCGACCGTGTTCTCGGTGCCCTCCGGCAGAGCCACCTCGGCGAACCACTCGTCGCCGCGGCGCCAGGCCGCGCGCAGGCCCTGGAAGAGAGGTCCGTACGCGAATCCGGCCTCGGCGAACTCCTCATAGCACCCGTCGGCGTCGACGGCCTCGGCGCCCTCGGGCGGCCACACGCTGGTGTCGAGGGCGGCGGGGGCCGGACCGCTGCCGGCGGGGGCCAGCACACCGGCGGCGTGCTGCGACCAGGCGGTGTCGCCGGTGCCCTCGGGACGTGCGTACACGCCCACGACGCAGCGGCCGGCGGCGTCGGGTGCCTCGACGGCGACCTGGACCTGGACGGCGCCCCGCTCGGGCAGGACCAGCGGCGCGGTGATGGTCAGTTCCTCGACCCGGTCACTGCCGACCTCGTCGCCGGCGCGGACCGCCATCTCCAGCAGGGCCGTGCCCGGCAGCAGGACGGTGCCGTTGACGGCGTGGTCGGCCAGCCAGGGGTGCGAGTGCAGTGCCAGGCGTCCGGTGAACAGCACGCCCTCGCCCGCGGCAAGTTCGACGGCGGCGCCGAGCAGCGGGTGTTCGGCGGAGCCGAGACCGGCGGCGCGGACATCACCGCCGCCGAGCGGGGCCGCAGGCCAGAACCACTGGTGCTGGAAGGCGTACGTCGGCAGTTCCGCGCGGCCTGCGCCGGTACCGGCGAACAGGGCGGACCAGTCGATCCGCAGCCCGCCGGTGTGCAGGCGGGCGAGCGCGGCGACCGCGGTGGTCTCCTCGTCGCGGTCCCTGCGCAGGACCGGGACGGTGACGGCCTCGTCGCCGGTCAGCGACTCCTGCGCCATCGCGGACAGGACCCCGTCCGGACCCAGCTCCAGGAACGTGGTCACACCCTGCTCCTCGAGCGTGGCCACCCCGTCGGCGAAGCGGACCGCCTCACGGACGTGGCGCACCCAGTACTCGGGCGAGCACAGCTCCTCGGCCGTGGCCAGGGAACCCGTCAGGTTCGACACCACCGGAATCACCGGGGCGGCGTACGCCAACTCCTCGGCCACCGCCCGGAACTCGTCCAGCATCGGATCCATCAACGGCGAGTGGAACGCGTGCGACACCCGCAGCATCGTCGCCTTGCGGCCCTCCGCCTCGAACCGCGCCGCGACCTCCAGTACGGCACCTTCGGCACCCGAGACGACCACTGAGGTGGGTCCGTTGACGGCGGCGACCGACACTTCCTCGCTGAGGTACGGGGCGATCTCGTCCTCGGTGGCCTGGACGGCGACCATCGCGCCACCGGCCGGCAGCGCCTGCATCAGACGACCACGGGCAGCCACCAGGCGAGCGGCGTCCTCCAGCGAGAACACCCCGGCGACGTGCGCAGCGGCTATCTCACCGATCGAGTGACCGGCCACGAAGTCCGGCCTCACACCCCACGACTCCACCAGGCGGTAGAGGGCGACTTCGACAGCGAACAGTGCGGGCTGAGTCCACCCCGTCTCGTTCAGCGGACCGGCGTCCTCACCCCACATCACCTCCCGCAGCGAACCACCCAACTCACCATCCAGAACGGCGAGAACGGCATCCAGAGCCTCAGCGAACACCGGGAACCGGCCATACAACTCACGACCCATCCCGAGCCGCTGCGACCCCTGCCCCGAGAACAACGCCACCGAGCGACCGGTGCGGGCCGGGCCAGACACGGCCGCGGGATCGGGCTCGCCCACCGCGAGGGCCGCCAGGGCGCGGGCCGCGGTGTCCACGTCGGTGGCGAGGACGACCGCGCGGTGCTCGAACAGCGACCGGGCGGTGACGAGGGAGGAACCGACGTCCACGAGCGGACGGTCGAGGTGTGCCTCCACCGAGGCGAGCAGCTTCGCCGCCTGACTGCGGAGCGCCTCCGGCGTCCCGCCGGACAGCACCCACGGCACCATCGCGGGCTCCACCACGTCCGACTTCGGCGCTGCCGAACCACCGACCACGGTCCCCCGGATCACCTTGTCGGGCTGCTCCAGGATGACGTGGGCGTTGGTGCCGCTGATGCCGAAGGACGACACACCCGCACGGCGAACGTGCTCGGTCTGGGGCCATGCGCTCTGCTCGGTGAGCAGTTCGACGGCGCCTTCGGTCCAGTCGACGTGCGAGGACGGAGCGTCCACGTGCAGGGTGCGCGGCAGCACACCGTGCCGCATCGCCATGACCATCTTGATCACGCCGGCGACACCGGCCGCGGCCTGCGTGTGACCGATGTTCGACTTCACCGAACCCAGCAGCAGCGGCTGCTCCGCGTCGCGGTCACGGCCGTAGGTCGCAAGCAGCGCCTGCGCCTCGATCGGGTCACCCAGCGTGGTACCCGTACCGTGCGCCTCGACCGCGTCGACCTCCTGGGCGGAGAGTCCGCCGCTGGCAAGGGCCTGGCGGATCACCCTCTGCTGGGACGGGCCGTTGGGGGCGGTGAGACCGTTGGAGGCGCCGTCCTGGTTGACGGCGGAACCGCGGACGACCGCGAGGATCTGGTGACCGTTGCGGATCGCGTCGGACTGCCGCTCAAGGACCAACATGCCGACACCCTCGGACCAGCCGACACCGTCCGCCGAGTCCGAGAACGCCTTGCACCGGCCGTCGGGCGACAGACCCCGCTGACGCGCGAAGTCCACGAACACGGCAGGCGTGGACATCACGGTCACACCACCGGCCAGCGCGAGCGAGATCTCACCCGACCGCAACGCCTGCATCGCCCAGTGCATCGCCACCAGCGACGACGAGCACGCCGTGTCCACCGTGACCGCAGGACCCTCGAAGCCGAAGGTGTACGAGACACGGCCGGAGGCGAGGCTCGGCGAGCTGCCGCTGCCCTGGAAGCCCTCGAACTCCGGGCTGCCCAGCATCGCGCTGTAGTCGCTGTACATCACACCGGCGAACACACCGGTCGCACTGCCCCGCAGACCGACCGGGTCGATGCCGGCCCGCTCGATCGCCTCCCACGACGCCTCAAGCAGCAGCCGCTGCTGCGAGTCCGTCGCCAGCGCCTCACGCGGGCTCATCCCGAAGAAGCCCGGGTCGAACTCCCCCGCCTCATGCAGGAATCCACCGGACCGGGTGTAGGCGGTGCCAGGATGGTCGGGGTCCGGGTGATACAGGTTCTCCACGTCCCAGCCACGATTGGTGGGGAAGCCGGAGACAGCGTCCGTGCCCTCGGTGACCAGGCGCCACAGATCCTCGGGCGAGGCGACCCCGCCCGGATAGCGGCAGGCCATGCCCACGATCACGATCGGATCGTCCGCCACGGCCGCCGTGCCGCTCCGCACCAGCTGGATGTCGGCTTCGGTGCCGAGGAGTTCGTCCAGGATGAAGCCGACCAGGACCTCGACGGTCGGGTAGTCGAACACCATCGTGGCGGGCAGGCGCAGTCCGGTGACCGTGTTCAGGCGGTTGCGCAGTTCGACCGAGGTGAGCGAGTCGAAGCCGAGGTCCCGGAAGGCGCGCGTGGGGTGGACGGCCGTGGCGTCGGCGTGGCCGAGCACCAGGGCGACCTGGCCGCGGACGAGGTCCACGAGCACTTCCCGGCGTTCGACCGCGTCCAGGGCGGCCAGCCGGTCGCGCAGACCGGTCGCCGTCCCCGAGCCCGCGACCGCCGCACGACGCGAGCGGCCCCGGATCAGCGAACGGAGCAGCGGCGGCACATCGCCCTGACCGCGCAGGGCGGGCAGGTCGAGCCGGACGGGTACGAGCGCGGCGTCATCGGTGGACAGGGCGGCATCGAAGAGGGCCAGACCCTGCTCGACGGCGAGCGGGGGCACTCCGGAGGCCGCGAGCCGCTTGAGCTCCGCGTCGGAGAGTGTGCCGGTCATGCCGCCGGTGCCGGTCTGCTCCCAGGGGCCCCAGGCCAGCGACAGACCCGGCAGACCGGCCGCACGGCGGTGCTCCATCAGGGCATCCAGGAAAGCGTTGCCCGCCGCGTAGTTGGCCTGACCCGCATTGCCGAAGACACCGGCGACCGACGAGAACACCACGAAGGCCTTCAGATCCAGGTCGCGCGTCGCCTCGTGCAGGTTCCAGGCCGCGTCCACCTTCGGACGCAGCACGGCGGACAACCGCTCCGCAGTAAGAGACGCGACCATACCGTCGTCCAGCACACCCGCCGAATGCACCACCGCCGACACCGGATACGCGGCCACCAGCTCGGCCACCGCCCCACGATCCGTCACATCACACGCCACCACCGTCGCCCGCGCACCCGACTCCGCCAACTCCGCCACCAGCTCGGCCGCACCCACGGCCTCACCACCACGACGACTGACCAGAACCAGCTCACGCACCCCGTACCCGGCCACCAGATGACGCGCCACCACCGCACCCAGACCACCAGTACCACCCGTCACCAACACCGCACCCTCCCCACCGAACACCCGAACGGCCTCGGCAGTGGGAGCGGGACGACGGACCAGACGGGCGGCACGGAGCTCGTCGTCCTGGAGGCGGAGCTGAGGTTCGTCGCCCAGGAGGGCGGCGAGCGGGAGCGGACGGGTGGTCTCGGGGTCGAGGTCGATCAGACCGAAGCAGCCCGGGTTCTCGGACTGGGCGGAGCGCACCAGGCCCCAGACCGCGGCGGCGGCCGGGTCGTGGCCGGTGGTCGCGCCCCGGGTCACGAAGACGAATCTCGTGGCGGAGTGACGCTCGTCCTCCAGGCGGGTCCGCACCAGCTCCAGCACGTGCCGGGTGAGGACGTGGGTGACGGCCGGCGTGTCGGCCGGGGTGTCGGCCCCCGCCTCGTGCTCTTGGGCGGCGACGGGCAGCAGCACCAGTTCGGGCAACTCGGCGTCGTCCGTCAGGGAGGCGCGCCGGCCGATCTCGGTGCCGGCCGCCCGCAGGCTCTCGACGAGCCCGAAGGGATCCTCGCCGACGATCTCCGCCGTCGGCTCCGCGGTCGCGGCCGGGGTGGCCTCGGTCCCCGTGACCGGGGTCCAGTCGAGGCGGAACAGGGAGTCGCGGACGAGTGCCGCGGCGGAGCTGAGCGCCTCCGCGGGCACGGCGCGCATGGTGAGCGCCCGGACGGCGGCCACGGGGGCGCCGGTGGTGTCGGCGACGGCCAGCGTCAACGTGCCGTCGGTGTCACGGCCGAGCCGGACGCGGACGGAGGAGGCGCCGGAGGCGAGCAGCGAGACGCCGTTCCAGGAGAACGGCACGCTGCCGGTCGTGCCGTCACCGGCCGGGGCCGCGAGCCAGGCGGCGTGCAGGCCGGCGTCGAGCAGTGCCGGGTGGAGGCCGAAGCTCTCGGCCTCCTTCTGTGTGCCGTCCGACAGCGCGATCTCCGCGAACACCTCGTCGCCGCGGCGCCAGGCGGCCCGCAGACCCTGGAAGGCGGGACCGTAGGCGAAGCCGTCGGCCTCGCGTGCCTCGTAGAAGCCGGTCAGATCGACGGGCTCGGCGTTCACCGGCGGCCACACCGTGGCGTCGAACGGCGCGGCGGCCGTCGGGAGCCCGGTGGCGAGGACACCGGTGGCGTGCTGGGTCCAGGGGGCGTCGGTGGACTGCTCCGGGCGTGAGTGGACCGTGACGGTACGGCGTCCGGCGGCGTCCGCGACGCCCACCCGCACCTGAGTGCGGACCGCGCCCTGCGCGGAGAGGACCAGCGGGGCGGCCAGGGTCAGTTCCTCGACGTGGTCGCAGCCGACCTCGTCGCCCGCGCGGACCGCCATCTCCAGCAGGGCCGTGCCCGGCAGCAGGACGGTGCCGTGGACGGCGTGGTCGGCCAGCCACGGGTGCGAGTGCAGTGACAGGCGCCCGGTGAAGACCAGGTCCTCGCCCTCGGCGAGTTCGACGACCGCGTTGAGCAGCGGGTGGGCTGCCGAGCTGATGCCGACGGAGTTGACGTCCGTGGCGTCGCGCTTGCCGGCGGGCCAGAAGGGCCGGTGCTGGAAGGCGTAGGTCGGCAGTTCGAGGGGGCGGGCGCCGGTGAGGGCCGGGAACCCGGCCCAGTCGACGCGGGTGCCGGTGGCGTGCAGCCGCCCGAGGGCGGCCAGGGCCGTGCGCTCCTCGGCCGCGTTCTTGCGCAGCAGCGGGACGGTGACGGTGTCGTCGCCGGTCAGCGACTCCTGCGCCATCGCGGACAGGACTCCGTCCGGACCCAGCTCCAGGAAGGTGGTCACCCCTTGCCCTTCGAGCGTGGCCACCCCGTCCGCGAAACGGACCGCCTCGCGAACGTGGCGCACCCAGTACTCGGGCGAGCACAGCTCCTCGGCCGTGGCCAGGGAACCCGTCAGGTTCGACACCACCGGAATCACCGGGGCGGCGTAGGACAGCGTCTCGGCGACCGCCCGGAACTCGTCCAGCATCGGATCCATCAGGGGCGAGTGGAACGCGTGCGACACCCGCAGCATCGTCGCCTTGCGGCCCTCCGCCTCGAACCGCGCCGCGACCTCCAGCACGGCACCTTCGGCACCCGAAACGACCACCGAGGTAGGCCCGTTGACGGCAGCGACCGACACCTGGTCGGTGAGGTACGGGATGACCTCGTCCACGGTCGCCTGGACGGCCACCATCGCGCCACCGGCCGGCAACGCCTGCATCAGACGACCACGAGCCGCCACCAGGCGAGCGGCGTCCTCCAGCGAGAACACCCCGGCCACATGCGCGGCAGCGATCTCACCGATCGAGTGACCAGCCACGAAGTCCGGAGTGACTCCGAAGGACTCCACCAGGCGGTAGAGGGCGACTTCGACAGCGAACAACGCGGGCTGAGTCCACCCCGTCTCGTTCAGCAGACCGGCGTCCTCACCCCACATCACCTCCCGCAGCGAGCCACCCAACTCGCCATCCAGAACGGCGAGAACGGCATCCAGAGCCTCAGCGAACACCGGGAACCGGCCATACACCTCACGACCCATCCCGAGCCGCTGCGACCCCTGACCCGTGAACAGTGCCGCACGACGGCCCGACGTGGGGCTGCCGGTGGCGACGGAGGGGTGGGGCTCGCCGGACGCGAGGGCGGCCAGGGCGTGCACCGCCTCCTCGTGCTCGGTGGCCAGCACCACGCCGCGGTGGGCGAACAGGGAACGCTGGGTCACGAGGGAAAGTGCCACGTCGGCGGGGCGCAGTCCGGGCGTCAGACGGACGTGCGTGAGCAGGCGGGCGGCCTGGTCGCGCAGCGCCTTCGGCGACTTGCCGGACAGCACCCACGGCACCACCGCGGGCTCCACCACGTCCGCCTCCGGCACCGTAGCGGCAACCACCGTGCCCTGAACCACCCTTGCCGGCTGTTCCAGGATCACGTGGGCGTTGGTGCCACTGATACCGAAGGAGGAGACACCGGCGCGGCGCACCCGGTCCGTCTCGGGCCACTCCGTCTGCTCGGTGAGCAGCTCGACGGCACCGGCACTCCAGTCGACGTGCGAGGACGGCTCGGTGATGTTGAGGGTGCGGGGCAGTACACCGTGGCGCATCGCCATGATCATCTTGATGACACCTGCGGCACCGGCCGCGGCCTGCGTATGCCCCAGGTTGGACTTCACGGAGCCGAGCAGCAGGGGACGGTCCTCCGGGCGGTTCTGGCCGTAGGTGGCGATCAGGGCCTGGGCCTCGATCGGGTCACCCAGCGTCGTACCCGTACCGTGCGCCTCGACGACGTCCACGTCGCCGGTCGAGAGTCCCCCGCTGGCGAGCGCCTGGCGGATCACCCGCTGCTGGGACGGACCGTTGGGAGCCGTCAGGCCGTTGGAGGCACCGTCCTGGTTGACGGCGGAGCCGCGGACGACCGCGAGGATCTCGTGACCGTTGCGCATCGCGTCCGACTGGCGCTCCAGCAGGAGCATGCCGACGCCCTCGGACCAGCCGACACCGTCCGCCGACTCGGCGAACGCCTTGGAGCGGCCGTCGGGAGCGAGACCCCGCTGGCGGGAGAACTCGATGAACGTGCTGGGCGTCGACATGACGGTCACACCGCCGGCCAGGGCGAGCGAGCACTCGCCCGACCGCAGTGCCTGGGCGGCCCAGTGCAGGGCGACCAGGGAGGACGAGCAGGCGGTGTCGACCGTGACGGCCGGACCCTCGAAGCCGAAGGTGTACGACACCCGTCCGGAGGCCACGCTGCCCGCACTGCTGCCCTGGAAGCCCTCGAACTCCTTGCCGCCCAACAGGCTGCCGTAGTCGTGGTACATGACGCCGGCGAACACACCGGTCGTGCTGCCGCGCAGGCTCTGCGGGTCGATACCGGCTCGCTCGATGGCCTCCCAGGAGGTTTCCAGCAGCAGCCGCTGCTGCGAGTCGGTGGCCAGCGCCTCACGCGGGCTCATGCCGAAGAAGTCGGCGTCGAACTCCGCGGCGTCGTGCAGGAATCCGCCGGAGCGGGTGTACGAGGTGCCGGTGTGGGCCGGGTCAGGGTCGTACAGGGAGTCGACGTCCCAGCCGCGGTTGGCCGGGAAGTCGGAGATGGCGTCGGTGCCCTCGCTGACCAGGCGCCACAAGTCCTCGGGTGAGGCGACCTCGCCCGGGAAGCGGCAGGCCATGCCGACGATCACGATCGGGTCGTCCTCCGTCGACGGCAACAGCGTGACGGGGGTCAGCGTCTCGGCCTCGGCGCCGAACAACTCGGTGTGCAGGTGGTCGGCGAGCGCGGACAGCGTGGGATGGTCGAAGACCATGGTGGCCGACAGGCGCAGACCGGTAGCGGTGCGCAGGCGGTTGCGGAGTTCGACCGCGGTGAGGGAGTCGAAGCCGAGGTCACGGAAGGCACGGTCGGCGTCGATATCGGATCCGGCGGCATGGCCGAGAACCAATGCGGCACTCGCCCGGACCAGGTCCAGCAGAACCTCGTGGCGCTGCTCGCGGTCGAGCCGAGCGAGTCGCTGGACGAGACCGGCGTCGGCGCCCTCGGCAGCCCCGGTCGCGGCGGCGCGGCGCACGGGGGTACGGATCAGTCCGCGCAGAAGAGCCGGGATCTCGGGCCGGCCGCGGAAGGCGGCGAGGTCCATGCGGCTGGTGACGAGAGCGGCCTCACCGGTGGTGAGGGCCGCGTCGAAAAGGGCAAGGCCCTGCTCGATGGTGATGAGCGGCATCCCGGACTCGGCGGCCCGGCGGACATCACGCTCGTCGAGCCCGGCCGTCATGCCCGCGCCCTGCTGCCAGGGACCCCAGGCGAGGGAGGTGGCGGGCAGCCCGAGGGACTGGCGGTGAGCGGCGAGAGCATCCAAGAAGGCGTTGCCGGCCGCGTAGTTGGCCTGGCCCGCACCACCGAACACACCAGCAACCGACGAGAAGACCACGAACGCGTCCAGATCCAGGTGACGCGTCGCCTCATGCAGGTTCCAGGCGCCGTCCACCTTGGGCCGCAGCACGAAGTCGAGACGGTCGGGGGTGAGAGAGGCGAAGATGCCGTCGTCGAGAACACCGGCCGTGTGCACTACCGCAGCAAGCGGGTGCTCCGCCGAAATCTCCGCGACCAGCGCGTCCACCGCGTCCCGGTCGGCGACATCACACGCCGCCACCGAGACCTCGGCACCCAGCCCCTCCAGCTCCGCCACCAACTCGCCAGCGCCTGCGGCACCGAGACCGGAACGGCTGGTCAGCAGCAGACGCCGCACCCCCCGCTCGGCCACCAGATGACGAGCCATCAGACCCCCCAGACCACCCGTACCGCCCGTCACCAACACCGTCCCCTCCGACGACCAGGCAACCTGGGCGGCGGAGTCGGCGGCGGCACGGGTCAGACGAGCGACAAGAGCACGACCGCCACGCAGCGCGAGCTGCGGCTCGTCCAGGGCCAGGGCACGGGTGAGAACGGAGTCGGAGACACCGTCGGCGTCGAGATCGACCAACCCGAAGGCACCCGGGTTCTCCGTCTGCGCGGAACGGACCAGACCCAACACCGCAGCAGCGGCAAGGTCGGTCACCGGGGCGTCGTCAGTAGCGACGGCACCGCGAGTGACGAGGACCAGACGAGAACCACTGAACCGGTCCTCCGCCAACCACTCCTGAAGAAGACCCAACGCCGCGACAGTCCGAGTGTGCACAGAGCCCGGCGTGTCATCGACATCGGCACCGGCCGTCAGCGGAACCAGTACAACACCGGGAACGGGCGCATCGGCCGCAAGTAGACCGGCGAGAGTCGCAGACCGGAGAGCGCCGTCATCCACCGCATCGGCGAGGTCGTCCGTGTCCGGACCCAGCAGGGCAACACCCGCGGAACCGGTGCCCTCCGGCAGCGGGACCGGCGTCCACTCCAGCCGGAACAACGCATCACGCAGGTGTCCGGCGTCGCTGGACAGCTGGTCGGCCTCGACCGGGCGCGCGAGCAACCGGGCGATGGAGACCACGGGCCGGCCGGCGGGGTCGACGGCGGTCACGGACATCCCGTTCGCACCCGCCGGGGCGAGGCGGACGCACAGCGCGGTGGCGCCGGAGGCGTGCAGGCTGACGCCCTCCCACGAGAACGGAAGACCACCGTCGTCGTCGGTGAGCAACGCGGCGTGCAGTGCGGCGTCGAGAAGTGCGGGATGCACGGCGAAACCGGCCGCGTCCTCGGTGCCCTCCTCGGGCAACATGACCTCCGCATACAGCACCTCACCCGCGCTCCAGGCGGCAGTGAGGCCCTGGAAGAGCGGACCGTAGACGAAGCCACGAGCGGCGAAACGCTCGTAGCAGCCCTCAGCGTCAACGGTCTCCGCACCGACAGGCGGCCACACACTGGTGTCGAAGCCGGTGCCCGCGGGCGCGGTGTCGGACAAGGTGCCCGAGGCGTGCAGCGTCCAGGCACCGTCCGTAGTTTCCTCAGGGCGCGAGTGCACGGTGACAGAGCGCCGACCACCATCATCGGCGCCGCCCACACGGACCTGGAGCAGGACTGCGCCGTCCTGCGGCAGCACCAGCGGCGCGGCAAGGGTGAGTTCCTCGACCTGGTCGCAGCCGACTTCGTCACCCGCGCGGATCGCGAGATCCAGGAAAGCGGTGCCCGGCAGCAGGACGGTGCCCATGACGGCGTGGTCGGCGAGCCAGGGGTGCGACTGAAGAGAGAGACGACCGGTGAAGAGCACGCCTTCGCCCTCAGCGAGCTCCACCGAGCCGTTGAGCAGCGGGTGTCCGGCGTAGGTGAGGCCGACGACCGCGGCGGCCGAGGGCGTGCCGCTGGGCCAGTAGGTGGTGCGCTGGAACGCGTAGGTCGGCAGGTCGACGCGGGTGGCGCCGGTGCCGGCGAAGAATGCGTCCCAGTCGAGCCGCAGGCCCGCCGTGTGCAGGGCGGCGAGGGCGGTCAGGGCAGCGGTCTCCTCGTCGCGGTTCTTGCGCAGGACCGGGACGGTGACGGCCTCGTCGCCGGTCAGCGACTCCTGCGCCATCGCGGACAGGACCCCGTCCGGACCCAGCTCCAGGAACGTGGTCACACCCTGCTCCTCGAGCGTGGCCACCCCGTCCGCGAAACGGACCGCCTCACGGACGTGGCGCACCCAGTACTCGGGCGAGCACAGCTCCTCGGCCCTGGCCAGGGAACCCGTCAGGTTCGACACCACCGGAATCACCGGCGCCGCGAACGCCAACTCCTCGGCCACCGCCCGGAACTCGTCCAGCATCGGATCCATCAGGGGCGAGTGGAACGCGTGCGACACCCGCAGCATCGTCGCCTTGCGGCCCTCCGACTCGAACCGCGCCGCGACCTCCAGCACGGCACCTTCCTCACCCGAAACGACCACCGAGGTAGGCCCGTTGACGGCAGCGACCGACACCTGGTCGGTGAGGTACGGGATGACCTCGTCCTCGGTCGCCTGGACGGCCACCATCGCGCCACCGGCCGGCAACGCCTGCATCAGACGACCACGAG
This sequence comes from Streptomyces sp. 6-11-2, assembly GCF_006540305.1. Lineage (GTDB taxonomy): Bacteria > Actinomycetota > Actinomycetes > Streptomycetales > Streptomycetaceae > Streptomyces. The sequence goes on from NZ_BJOR01000001.1 coordinate 920,715, forward strand.
CCGCCACCAGACGAGCGGCGTCCTCCAGCGAGAACACCCCGGCCACATGTGCGGCCGCGATCTCACCGATGGAGTGACCGGCCACGAAGTCCGGCCTCACACCCCACGACTCCACCAGCCGATAAAGCGCCACCTCAACGGCGAACAGCGCGGGCTGAGTCCACCCCGTCTCATGCAGCGGACCGGCGTCCTCACCCCACATCACCTCCCGCAGCGAACCACCCAACTCACCATCCAGGACAGCCAGTACGGCATCCAGAGCCTCAGCGAACACCGGGAACCGGCCATACACCTCACGACCCATCCCCAACCGCTGCGAACCCTGACCCGAGAACAGCACCGCACGGCGTCCGGTGCGGGTACGACCGGTGACGGCGGCGGAATCCGCCTCGCCGTCGGCGACGGCGGTCAGGGCGCGGAGGGCGTCCTCCCGGCCGGTGGCCAGGACGACGGCGCGGTGGTCGAACGCGGAACGGCTGGTCGCCAGCGAGTAGCCGAGGTCGAGCGTGCGCAGCGCCCTGCGCTCGCGGACCGTGTCGAGCAGGCGGGCGGCCTGGTCGCGCAGCGCGTCGGGCGACTTGCCGGAGAGGACCAGCGGGACGACAGCGGGTTCGCCGCCGCCCGCACCGGTCGTTTCCGGTGCCGGTGCGGCGACCGGCTGCTCCAGGACGACGTGGGCGTTGGTGCCACTGATACCGAAGGAGGAGACACCGGCGCGGCGTACCCGGTCCGTCTCGGGCCACTCCGTCTGCTCGGTGAGCAGTTCGACGGTGCCTTCGGTCCAGTCGACGTGGGACGACGGGGCGTCCACGTGCAGGGTCCGCGGCAGCACGCCGTGCCGCATCGCCATGACCATCTTGATGACACCGGCGACACCGGCCGCGGCCTGCGTGTGTCCGATGTTGGACTTCAGCGAGCCGAGCCACAGGGGCTTCTCGTCGGTGCGGTTCTGGCCGTAGGTGGCGATCAGGGCCTGGGCCTCGATCGGGTCACCCAGCGTCGTACCCGTACCGTGCGCCTCGACGACGTCCACGTCGCCGGTCGAGAGTCCCCCGCTGGCGAGCGCCTGGCGGATCACCCGCTGCTGGGACGGACCGTTGGGAGCCGTCAGGCCGTTGGAGGCACCGTCCTGGTTGACGGCGGAGCCGCGGACGACCGCGAGGATCTCGTGACCGTTGCGCATCGCGTCCGACTGGCGCTCCAGCAGGAGCATGCCGACGCCCTCGGACCAGCCGACACCGTCCGCCGACTCGGCGAACGCCTTGGAGCGGCCGTCGGGAGCGAGACCCCGCTGGCGGGAGAACTCGATGAACGTGCTGGGCGTCGACATGACGGTCACACCGCCGGCCAGGGCGAGCGAGCACTCGCCCGACCGCAGTGCCTGGGCGGCCCAGTGCAGGGCGACCAGGGAGGACGAGCAGGCGGTGTCGACCGTGACGGCCGGACCCTCGAAGCCGAAGGTGTACGACACCCGGCCGGAGGCCACGCTGCCCGCGCTGCCCTGGCCCTGGAAGCCCTCGAACTCCTTGCCGCCCAACAGGCTGCCGTAGTCGTGGTACATGACGCCGGCGAAGACGCCGGTGCGGCTGTCACGGAGGCTGTGCGGGTCGATACCGGCCCGCTCGATGGCCTCCCAGGAGGTTTCCAGCAGCAGCCGCTGCTGGGAGTCCGTCGCCAGCGCCTCACGCGGGCTCATCCCGAAGAAGCCGGGGTCGAAGTCGCCCGCGTCGTGCAGGAATCCGCCGGAGCGGGTGTACGAGGTGCCGGTGTGGGCCGGGTCAGGGTCGTACAGGGAGTCGACGTCCCAGCCGCGGTTGGCCGGGAAGTCGGAGATGGCGTCGGTGCCCTCGCTGACCAGGCGCCACAAGTCCTCGGGTGAGGCGACCTCGCCCGGGAAGCGGCAGGCCATGCCGACGATCACGATCGGGTCGTCCTCCGTCGACGGCAACAGCGTGACGGGGGTCAGCGTCTCGGCCTCGGCGCCGAACAACTCGGTGTGCAGGTGGTCGGCGAGCGCGGACAGCGTGGGATGGTCGAAGACCATGGTGGCCGACAGGCGCAGACCGGTAGCGGTGCGCAGGCGGTTGCGGAGTTCGACCGCGGTGAGGGAGTCGAAGCCGAGGTCACGGAAGGCACGGTCGGCGTCGATATCGGATCCGGCGGCATGGCCGAGAACCAATGCGGCACTCGCCCGGACCAGGTCCAGCAGAACCTCGTGGCGCTGCTCGCGGTCGAGCCGAGCGAGTCGCTGGACGAGACCGGCGTCGGCGCCCTCGGCAGCCCCGGTCGCGGCGGCGCGGCGCACGGGGGTACGGATCAGTCCGCGCAGAAGAGCCGGGATCTCGGGCCGGCCGCGGAAGGCGGCGAGGTCCATGCGGCTGGTGACGAGAGCGGCCTCACCGGTGGTGAGGGCCGCGTCGAAAAGGGCAAGGCCCTGCTCGATGGTGATGAGCGGCATCCCGGACTCGGCGGCCCGGCGGACATCACGCTCGTCGAGCCCGGCCGTCATGCCCGCGCCCTGCTGCCAGGGACCCCAGGCGAGGGAGGTGGCGGGCAGCCCGAGGGACTGGCGGTGAGCGGCGAGAGCATCCAAGAAGGCGTTGCCGGCCGCGTAGTTGGCCTGGCCCGCACCACCGAACACGCCAGCAACCGACGAGAAGACCACGAACGCGTCCAGATCCAGGTGACGCGTCGCCTCATGCAGGTTCCAGGCGCCGTCCACCTTGGGCCGCAGCACGCTGGCAAGCCGCTCGCCGGTCAGCGAGCCGAGCACACCGTCATCGAGAACACCCGCCGTATGCACGACCGCCGTGAGCGGGTGCTCCGCGACCAGCGCGTCCACCGCATCCCGGTCGGCGACATCACACGCCGCCACCGAGACCTCGGCACCCAGCCCCTCCAGCTCCGCCACCAACTCGCCAGCGCCTGCGGCAGCCAGACCGGAACGGCTGGTCAGCAGCAGACGCCGCACCCCCCGCTCCGTGACAAGGTGACGGGCCACCAGGCCACCCAGACCACCCGTTCCACCCGTCACCAGCACCGTTCCCTCCGACGACCACACGGCCTCGGCAGCGGGATCGGCAGCGGCACGGGTCAGACGAGCGACAAGAGCACGACCACCACGCAGCGCGAGCTGCGGCTCGTCCAGGGCCAACGCGCGCTCAAGGACGAAGTCAGAGGCACCGTCGAGGTCGACCAACCCGAAGGCACCCGGGTTCTCCGTCTGCGCGGAACGGACCAGACCCAACACCGCAGCAGCGGCAAGGTCGGTCACCGGGGCGTCGTCAGTGGCGACGGCACCGCGAGTGACGAGGACCAGACGAGAACCACTGAACCGGTCCTCCGCCAACCACTCCTGAAGAAGACCCAACGCCGCGGCGGCCCGGCTGTGCACGGAGCCCAGCGTGTCATCGACGTCGGAACCGGCCGTCAGCGGAACCAGTACCGCACCGGGTACCGGCGCGTCGGCCGCAAGCAGGTCGGCGAGAGTCGCATACCGGACAGCGCCGTCGCCCACCGCATCGGCAAGGTCGTCGGTGTCCGGGCCGAGCAGGGCGAGGCTCGCAGAGCCCGTGCCCTCCGGCAGCGGGACCGGCGTCCACTCCAGCCGGAACAACGCATCACGCAGGTGTCCGGCGTCGCTGGACAGCTGGTCGGCCTCGACCGGGCGGGCAAACAACCGGGCGACGGAGACCACGGGCCGGCCGGCCGGGTCCACCGCGGTCACGGACAGCGCGTTCTCACCCACCGGAGCAAGACGCACGCGCAGCGCCGTCGCACCCGAAGCATCCAGGCTGACGCCCTCCCACGAGAACGGAAGACCACCGTCGTCATCGGTGAGCAACGCGGCATGCAGGGCAGCGTCGAGAAGAGCGGGATGCACGGCGAAACCGGCCGCGTCCTCGATGCCCTCCTCGGGCAGCGAGACCTCGGCATACAGGGCCTCACCGGCCCTCCAGGCCGCCGTAAGGCCCTGGAAGAGCGGACCGTAGACGAAGCCACGAGCGGCGAAACGCTCATAACAGCCCTCAGCGTCAACGGTCTCCGCACCGACAGGCGGCCACGCACTGGTGTCGAAGCCGGTGCCTGCGGGGGCGGCGTCGGACAGGGTGCCCGAGGCGTGCAGCGTCCAGACGCCGTCGGTGGCGTCCTCGGGACGGGCGTGCACCGTGATGGCGCGCCGACCACCATCATCAGCACCGCCCACACGAACCTGGATCAGCACCGCGCCGTCCTGCGGAAGCACCAGCGGCGCAGCGAGGGTGAGTTCCTCGACCCGATCGCAGCCGACCTCGTCACCCGCACGGATCGCGAGGTCGACAAAGGCGGTGCCGGGCAGCAGGACAGTGCCCGTCACGGCGTGGTCGGCCAGCCACGGGTGGGACTGAAGCGACAGACGGCCCGTGAGCAACACGCCCTCCCCGCCGGGGAGTTCCACGGCGGCCCCGAGCAGCGGGTGGGAGGCGGAGCCGAGTCCGGCGGCGCGCATGTCGTGCGGGTGCGCCGCTCGGACCGCGGGCCAGAACCAGCGGTGCTGGAAGGCGTAGGTCGGCAGGTCGACGCGGGCGGCCCCGCCGCCGGTGAACGCGGACGTCCAGTCGGCGTCGACCCCGAGGACGTGCAGTCGGCACAGCGCGGTGACGAGGGACTGCTCCTCGTCCCGGTCCTTGCGCAGCAGCGGCACGGTGACGGCGTCCTCGGCGGCGGACTGCTGTGCCATGGCGGACAGCACACCGTCGGGGCCGAGTTCGACGAAGGTGGTGACGCCGTGCTCGCCGAGGGTGCCGACGCAGTCGGCGAACCGTACGGCCTCGCGGACGTGACGCACCCAGTAGTCCGCCGAGCACAGCTCCTCGGCCGTGGCGAGAGCACCGGTCAGGTTCGACACCACCGGAATCACCGGCGCCGCGAACGCCAACTCCTCGGCCACGGCCCGGAACTCGTCGAGCATCGGGGTCATCAGCGGCGAGTGGAAGGCGTGGCTGACCCGCAGCCGGCTGGTGCGCCGTCCCCGCTCGGTGAAGTGCCCGGCGACCGCGAGTGCGGCGTCCTCGCTGCCGGAGACGACCACGGACGACGGTCCGTTGACGGCGGCGATGGAGACGTCGTCGGTGAGGAGCGGGAGGACCTCGTCCTCGGTGGCCTCGACGGCGATCATGGCGCCGCCCTCGGGCAGCGCCTGCATGAGGGCCGCGCGGGCGGCGACGAGACGGCAGGCGTCCTCCAGGGTGAGCACACCGGCGACGTGCGCGGCGGCCATCTCGCCGATGGAGTGACCGGCCACGAAGTCCGGCCTCACGCCCCAGGACTCCACCAGCCGGTAGAGGGCGACTTCGACAGCGAACAGCGCGGGCTGAGTCCACCCGGTCTCGTTCAGCGGTCCGGCGTCCTCACCCCACATCACCTCCCGCAGCGAACCGTCCAACTCGGCGTCCAGGACGGCCAGTACGGCATCCAGGGCCTCGGCGAACACCGGGAACCGGCCGTACAGCTCACGGCCCATCCCGAGCCGCTGCGAACCCTGACCCGAGAACAGGAGCGCGGTGCGTCCGCCGCGGGCGGTGCCGGTCAGCAGCGCGCTGTCGTCGGTCCCGGCGGCGAGGGCCGCGAGGGCGCGCAGCGCCTCGGTGCGGTCGACGCCGAGGACGACGGCGCGGTGGTCGAAGACGGAGCGGCTGGTGAGCAGCGAGTACGCGATGTCGGCCGGGCGGGTCTCGGGGTGGTCCTCGACATGGGCGAGCAGCCGGGCGGCCTGGTCGCGCAGGGCCTCGGGGGTCTTCGCGGACAGCGGCCAGGGGGCGGCCTGGAGTTCCTCGGCGGGGCCGCGCGGGGCGGCCGGGACGGGGGTGGCGGCCGGCTGCTCGATGATGACGTGGGCGTTGGTGCCGCTGATGCCGAAGGAGGAGACAGCGGCGCGGCGCACCCGGTCCGTCTCGGGCCACTCCGTCTGCTCGGTGAGCAACTCGACGACGCCGGCGTCCCAGTCGACGTGTGAGGACGGGGCGTCCACGTGCAGGGTCCGCGGGAGCACACCGTGCCGCATCGCCATGATCATCTTGATGACGCCGGCGACGCCCGCGGCGGCCTGGGTGTGGCCGATGTTGGACTTCACGGAGCCGAGCCACAGGGGCCGCTCCGGGTCGCGGTCGCGGCCGTAGGTGGCGATGAGGGCCTGGGCCTCGATGGGGTCGCCCAGGGTGGTGCCGGTGCCGTGCGCCTCGACGACGTCGACGTCCTCGGGGGACAGTCCGCCGCTGGCGAGGGCCTGGCGGATGACGCGCTGCTGGGAGGGGCCGTTGGGGGCGGTCAGGCCGTTGGAGGCGCCGTCCTGGTTGACGGCGGAGCCGCGCAGCACGGCGAGGATCTCGTGGCCGTTGCGGATCGCGTCGGACCGGCGCTCCAGGACGAGCATGCCGACGCCCTCGGACCAGGCGACGCCGTCGGCGGCCTCGGCGAACGCCTTGGAGCGGCCGTCTGCGGCGAGGCCGCGCTGGCGGGAGAAGTCGACGAAGGTGCTGGGCGTCGACATGACGGTGACGCCGCCGGCCAGGGCGAGCGAGCACTCCCCCGTGCGCAGTGCCTGGGCGGCGAGGTGCATGCCGACGAGGGAGGAGGAGCAGGCGGTGTCGACGGTGACGGCGGGGCCCTCCAGGCCCAGGGTGTACGAGACGCGGCCGGAGGCGACGCTGGGGGCGCTGCCGTTGCCGCGGAAGGCCTCGTACTCGTCGCCGGTGAGGATGGTGCCGTAGTCGTTGTACATGACGCCGGCGAAGACGCCGGTGCGGCTGCCGCGCAGGCTGAGCGGGTCGATGCCGGCCCGCTCGACGGCCTCCCAGGACAGTTCGAGCAGCAGGCGCTGCTGGGAGTCCGTGGAAAGTGCCTCGCGCGGGCTCATGCCGAAGAAGTCGGCGTCGAAGGAACCGGCGTCGTGCAGGAACCCGCCGGCGCGCACATAGGTGTGTCCGGGGCGGTCGGGGTCCGGGTCGTAGAGGTTGTCGACGTCCCAGCCGCGGTTGACGGGGAACGGGCCGGTGGCGTCGGCGCCCTCGCCGACCAGGCGCCACAGGTCCTCGGGAGAGGTGACGCCGCCCGGGTAGCGGCAGGCCATGCCGACGATGACGATCGGGTCGTCGGTGGTGGCCGGGAGGGCGTCGGCGGGGGTGGGCAGGGGGGGTTCGTCGCCGGTGCCGAGGAGTTCGTCGCTCAGGTGGTCGGCGAGCGCGTTCGGGGTCGGGTAGTCGAACACCATGGTCGCGGGCAGCCGCAGTCCGGTGGCGGCGTTGAGGCCGTTGCGCAGTTCGACCGCGGTCAGCGAGTCGAAGCCGAGGTCCTGGAACTGGCGGGCGGCTTCCACCTGGTCGGCGTCGGCGTGGCCGAGGACCTGGGCGATCTGGGTGCGGACCAGGCCGAGCAGGGTCTCGCGGCGGGCGGCGGCGTCCAGGCCGGCCAGTCGCTGGGCGAGGCTGTCGGCAGTCACCGACACCTGGGCGGCGGCGCGGCGCACGGTGGCGCGGATCAGACCGCGCAGCAGCGGCGCGACCTCACCCTGGGTACGCAGCACGGCCAGGTCGAGGCGGACCGGCAGGAGGGCGGGCCCGCCGGTGGCGAGGGCCGCGTCAAAGAGGGCGAGGCCCTGCTCGACGGTGAGCGGCGGCATGCCGGAGCGGGCGATGCGCTCGACGTCGATGTCGGACAGCGTGCTGGTCATGCCGACGCTCTGGGTCCAGGGGCCCCAGGCGAGGGAGGTGGCGGGCAGTCCGAGGGCCTTGCGGTGGACGGCGAGCGCGTCGAGGAAGGCGTTGCCGGCCGCGTAGTTGCCCTGTCCGGGGCTGCCGAGGGTGGCGGCGACGGACGAGAAGAGCACGAACGCGTCGAGGTCCAGGTCCCGGGTGAGCTCGTGCAGGTGCCAGGCGGCGTCGGCCTTGGGTCGCAGCACGGTGTCGAGGCGCTCGGGGGTGAGGGAGCCGATGACGCCGTCGTCGACCACACCGGCGGTGTGCACGACGGCGCTCAGCGGGTGCGCGGCGGGCACCCGGGCGAGGAGGGCGGCGAGCGCCTCCCGGTCGGTGACGTCGCACGCGGCGACGTCGACCGAGGCGCCGTGTCCGGTGAGTTCGTCGACGAGGGCGCGGGCGCCGTCGGCGTCCGGGCCGCGGCGGCTGGCGAGCAGCAGGCGGCGGATGCCGTGTTCGGTGACGAGGTGGCGGGCGAGGACGCCGCCGAGTCCGCCGGTGCCGCCGGTGATCAGGACGGTGCCGTCCGGGTTCCAGTCGGCGGGGGTGTCGGGCGCGGGCACCCGGGTCAGCCGGGCGGTGAGGACGTCGGAGCCGCGTACGGCGAGGTCGGGTTCGTCGTACGCGGCGGCCAGGGCCGCCACCAGGGCCGTGGGGGCGGCGGGGGTGTCGGTGGCGAGGTCGAGGAGCGCGAGGCGGCCGGGGTTCTCGGTACGGGCGGTGCGGATCAGACCGGCGGCCGCGGCGGCCGCGAGGTCACGGCCCGCGGTGGCCTCGCGGGTGACGAGGACGAGCCGGGCGTCGGCGAACCGGTCCTCCGTCAGCCAGTGCTGGGCCAGGCCGAGTACGGCGGCGGTGGTGATGTGGGCGGCGTCGGCGGCCGGGGTGTCCTGCTCGCCGGGCAGGGCGGTGAGCACGGTCTCGGGCACCGGGGCGGTGTCCGCGGCCAGGGCGGCCAGGTCGGCGTGGGTGGTGACGTGGACGCCGGTGGCGCGCAGCGCGTCGGCGAGGCCGGCCGGTTCGGCGCCGACGAGGGCGACGGTCTCCGGGAGTTGCCCGGACGGGCTGCGCAGCGGGGTCCACTCGACCTGGAAGAGGGAGTCGCGGTGGACGGCCCCCGCGGTGCCGGGGGTGTCCTTGGGGACGGCGCGGGAGACCAGGGAGTCCACGGACAGGACGGTGCCGCCCGCGGTGTCGTACACGGCGATGGAGACGGTGTCCTCGCCCACGGAGGTGATCCGGGCGCGGACGGTGGTGGCGCCGGAGGCGGCGAGGTGCACGCCCTGCCAGGCGAACGGCAGCCCGCCCTGGCTGATGGCGCCGAGGTCGGTGTAGGCGGCGGAGTGCTGAGCGGCGTCCAGGAGCGCGGGGTGCAGGCCGAAGTCGGCGGGGTCGGTGCCGGCGTTCTCGGGGACGGCGACCTCGGCGAACACGTCGGTGCCGCGGCGCCAGGCGGCGCGCAGGCCACGGAAGGCGGGCCCGTAGTCGAAGCCGAGGCCGGCCAGGCGCTCGTAGCAGCCGTCGAGGTCGACCCGCTCGGCTCCGGCGGGCGGCCAGACGGTGGCGTCGAAGGCGGCGTCGGGGGCACCCGCGCCGGTGGTGAGCACACCGGTGGCGTGCTGCGACCAGGGCAGGTCGAAGCCGTCCTCGACCCGGGAGAAGATGCCGAGCGGGCGGCGGCCCGCGGGGTCGGGGGCGCCCACCCGTACCTGGAGCTGGACGGCGCCGCGCTCGGGGAGCACCAGCGGGGCGGCGAGGGTGAGTTCCTCGACGCGGTCGCAGCCGGCCTCGTCGCCGGCGCGGATGGCGAGTTCGACGAAGGCGGTGCCGGGCAGCAGGGCGCGGCCCTGGACGCCGTGGTCGGCGAGCCAGGGGTGGGAGTGGACGGAGAGCCGGCTGGTGAACAGGAACCCTTCGTCGTCGGCGAGTTCGACGGCCGCGCCGAGCAGCGGGTGGTCGGCGGAGCCGAGTCCCGCGGCGGTGACGTCCTGGGTGGAGCGGCCCGCGGACGGCCAGAACCGCTGGTTCTGGAAGGGGTAGGTGGGCAGGTCGGCGCGCCCGGCACCGGTGGTGTCGAAGAGGCGGGCCCAGCGGACGGTGAGGCCGCGGACGTGCACCCGGGCGAGTCCGGTGAGGGCGGACTCCTCCTCGGGGCGGTCCTTGCGCAGCAGCGGGACGGCGGCGGTGCCCTCGGGCAGCGACTCCTGCGCCATCGCGGACAGCACGCCGTCGGGGCCGACTTCGAGGAGGGTGGTGACGCCGCGGGCGGCGAGGGTGGTGACGCCGTCGGCGAAGCGCACGGCCTCGCGGACGTGGCGGACCCAGTAGTCGGCAGTGCACAGGTCGGCGGGGTCGGCGATGGCGCCGGTCAGGTTGGAGACGACCGGGATGCGCGGCTCGTGGTGGGTGAGGCCCTGGGCGACGCGGCGGAACTCCTCCAGCATCGGGTCCATGAGCGGCGAGTGGAAGGCGTGGCTGACCCGCAGCCGGGTGGTCTTGCGGTCCTGCGCCTCGAAGTGGACGGCGATCGCGGCGACTTCGTCCTCGTCACCGGCGACCACCACCGACGACGGCCCGTTGACCGCGGCGATCGAGACCCTCTCCGTCAGATGCGGGACGACCTCCTCCTCGGTGGCGCGCACCGCGAGCATCGCACCGCCCCGCGGCAGCGCCTGCATCAGGCGGGCGCGGGCGGCGACCAGTTGGCAGGCGTCCTCCAGCGACAGCACCCCGGCGACATGGACGGCGGCGATCTCGCCGATGGAGTGGCCGCCGACGTAGTCGGGGGTGACGCCCAGGGAGGAGACGAGGCGGTAGAGGGCTACCTCGACGGCGAACAGCGCGGGCTGGGTCCAGCCGGTCTCGCTCAGGAGGCCGGCGTCGGAGCCCCAGACGACCTCGCGCAACGGGCGGTCGGTGTGGCGGTCGAGGAGGGCGGCGATCTCGTCGAAGGCCTCGGCGAACACCGGGAAGCGGGCGTGCAGTTCACGGCCCATGCCGAGGCGCTGGGAGCCCTGGCCGGAGAACAGGACGGCCGAGGCGCCGTCGTCGACCGAGCCGTGGGCGATCTCGGTGGCGCCGGCGGCGTCGGTGCCGGCGCAGAGCAGGACGGCACGGTGCTCGAAGGTGGCGCGTCCGTCGGCGAGCGCGAAGCCGATGTCGAGCGGGTCGGCGCCCGGGTGGCCCGCGAGGCGGGCGGTGAGGCGCTCGCGCTGGGCGTCGAGCGCGGCGGCGGTACGGCCGGACAGGGGCCACGGGACGAGCGCGGGGCGGACGGCGGGGTCCGGGGCGGGGCGCTCGGGCGCGGCGGGGGCCTGTTCGAGGATGAGGTGGGCGTTGGTGCCGCTGATACCGAAGGAGGAGACACCGGCCCGGCGGGCGCGGCCGGTCTCGGGCCAGTCGACGGCCCGGTCGAGGAGTTCGACGGCGCCGGCGGTCCAGTCGACATTGCTGGTCGGCCGGTCGGCGTGCAGGCTGCGGGGCAGCACGCCGTGCTGGATCGCCATGATCATCTTGATCACGCCGGCGGCGCCGGAGGCGGCCTGGGCGTGACCGATGTTCGACTTGACGGAGCCGAGCCACAGCGGCCGTTCGCGGTCCTGGCCGTAGGTGGCGAGCAGCGCCTGGGCCTCGATCGGGTCGCCGAGGGTGGTGCCGGTGCCGTGCGCCTCGACCGCGTCGACGTCCGCGGCGGTCAGGTGCGCGCTGTCCAGGGCGGCGCGGATGACGCGCTGCTGGGACGGGCCGTTGGGGGCGGTGAGGCCGTTGGAGGCGCCGTCCTGGTTGATGGCGGAGCCGCGCAGCACGGCGAGGACCGTGCGGCCCTCGCGCTGGGCGTCGGACAGCCGCATCAGGACGAACAGGCCGGCGCCCTCGGCCCAGCCGGTGCCGTCGGCGTCGTCGGAGAACGGCTTGCAGCGGCCGTCGGCGGCCAGTCCGCTCTGCGAGGTGAACGCGATGAACGGGTGGGGCGTCGCCATGACGGACGCGCCGCCCGCCAGAGCGATGGAGCATTCGCCGCCCCTCAGCGCCTGGACGGCCAGGTGCAGGGAGACCAGCGACGAGGAGCAGCCGGTGTCGACGGTGACCGCCGGGCCCTCGGCGCCCAGGAAGTAGGAGAGCCGGCCGGAGATCACGCTGGCGGCGTGACCGGTGGTGGAGTACACCTCGGCGTCCTCGTCGGACGCCTTGATGACCTCCGCGTAGTCCTGGCCCGTGGTGCCCATGAACACGCCCGTGCGGCTGCCGCGCAGCGTGGAGGGGTCGATACCGGCCCGCTCCAGGGCCTCCCAGGCGATCTCCAGGAGGATGCGCTGCTGCGGGTCCATGGCGACGGCCTCGCGGGGCGAGATGCCGAAAAAGCCGGGGTCGAAGCCGGCGGCGTCCCGCAGGAAGCCGCCGACCTGGGCGAGGCTGCTGCCCTCGCCGCCGCCCGCCAGCCGGTCCAGGTCCCAGCCGCGGTCGGTCGGGAACGGGCCGATGACGTCGCGGCCCTGGGCGACGAGCTCCCACAGGTCCTCGGGGGAGGCGACGCCGCCGGGGAAGCGGCAGCCGATGCCGACGACGGCGATCGGCTCCGCCGCCGAGGCGACCAACTGCTCGTTCTGCTTGCGCAGCCGCTCGATCTCCTTCAGGGACGACCGCAGCGCCTCGACGTACTTGTTGGGGGACGTGCTCATCGTGTTCCAGCTCTCTTTCAGTTCGCCGAGTTCTGGGCGGCCAGCCGCAGCAGCTCTTCGGCGTCCATGTCGTCGAGGGAGTCCGCCGTGTCGTCCGTGGCGGGGGCGCTGTCCTCAACGTCGTCGGACTCGGCGAGTTTCAGCACCATGTCGAGGAGGCCCGCCTTGCGCAGCCGTCCGATCGGGACGGTGGCCAGGGCCTCGCGGATGCGGGCTTCGGGGTCGTCGGCGCGGCCGGTGTCCGCGTCATCGGGTGCGGTGCCGTAGAGCAGCGAACCGATGTGCTGGGCGAGGGCCGCGGGGGTCGGGTAGTCGAAGACCAGGGCGGCCGGCAGGGGCAGCCCGAGGGCGGAGCGGAGCCGGTTGCGCAGTTCGACGGCGGTGACGGAGTCGAAGCCGACGTCGCGGAAGGCGCGGGAGGCGGGCACCGCGTCGGGGCTGTCGTGGCCAAGGGTCGCGGACGCCTCGGCGCGGACGGCTTCGACGAGGGCCCGGCCGCGTTCGGCGGTGGGCAGCCCGTCCAGGCGGGCGCGCAGCGGCGGTACCGCCGTGTCGGCGCCGCCGTCGGCCGGGCCCTCGTCGCTGAGGGCCGAGACGGCTTCCGGAACGGTGCTCAGCAGGGCGCTGGGGCGGTTCGCGGTGAAGGCGGGCGTGAACAGCTCCCAGTCCATCAGGGTGACGGCGAGCGCGGTGTCGTCGTCCTGAAGCATCTGGTCGAGCGCGCCCAGCGCGTGGGCCGGTTCCATGGCCAGGACGCCCTGGCGGACGAGCCGGTCGTGGACCTCGGGGTCGGTCGCCATGCCGACCTCGCCCCAGGTGCCCCAGGCGACCGACGAGGCGGTCAGACCGAGGGACCTGCGGTGCTCGGCGAGGGCGTCGAGGTAGGCGTTGGCGGCGGCGTAGCCGGGCTGGCCGCCGCTGCCCCAGACCGCGGCGCCGGACGAGAACAGGACGAACGCGTCCAGGTCGAGGTCGGCGGTCAGCTCGTGCAGGTGCCGGGCGGCGGTCAGCTTGACGCGCATCAGCGCGTCGAGCTGGTCGAGCGTCAGGTCGGCGACCGGGGCGTCGCCGTGGGCGACACCGGCGGAGTGGAAGACGGCGGTGAGCGGCGCGTCCTCGGGCAGGCCGGCCAGGAGCGCGGCGAGCGCGTCCCGATCGGCGGCGTCGCACGCGGCGATGGTCACCCGGACGCCCAGCTCCTCCAGTTCGGCGCGGAGTTCGGCCGCTCCCGGGGCGTCGGCGCCGCGCCGGCTGGTCAGCACCAGGTGTGCGGCGCCCTGTTCGGCGAGGCGGCGGGCGACCCGGCCGCCGATGCCGCCGGTGCCGCCGGTGACGAGGACGGAGCCGCGGACCGGCGGGCGCTTCCCCGAGCCGGGTACGGCCGGGGCGGCGTGGGCGAGGCGGCGGGCGAGGACGCCCGAGCCGCGGATCGCGAGCTGGTCCTCGCCGCCCGCGTCGGCGAGCAGTCCGGTGAGCCGGGCGGCGGCCCGGGTGTCGAGCGTCTCCGGCAGGTCGACGAGACCGCCCCAGCGGTCGGGGTGTTCGAGGCCGATGACACGGCCCAGGCCCCACAACGCACCCTGCTCGGGGCTGCTGAGGACGTCGCCGCGGCCGGCGGCGACACCGCCCCGGGTCAGGCACCACAGGGGCGCGGTGAGCCCCGCGTCGCCAAGGGCCTGGACGAGGGCGAGGGTCTGGGCGAGGCCGAGGGGCACGGATCCGAAGTCGGTGTGGAGTGCCTCGGCGGCGGCGAGCAGCGAGACCACGGCATGGAACTCGCCCTCGTCCTCGTCGAGTTGAGCGAGCTGCGCGGCCCAGGCGGCGCGGTCGGTGCCCTTGGCCTCGAAGAGGACGGTGTCCGGGCCGAGCGCGTCGAGGACGGCGGCGACCCAGGGGGCGCCCGCGTGGTCCGGCGAGATCACCGCAAGCAGCCGCCCGGCGGGCCGGGCCGTGCCGGGTTCGGCGGCGCGGTTCCACTCGACGTGGTAGCGCAGGGCGTCCACGCGGGAGCGGGTGAGGGAGCGGGTGCGCCAGGCGGACAGCGCGGGCAGCACGTCGCCGAGCCGGGCGGCGCCGTCGTCGGCGGGGAGGCCGAGTTCACCGGCGAGCGCGGCGACGTCCTGGTTGTCGACCAGTTCCCAGAACGCGGCGTCGGAGGCGTCGGCGGCGCCCGCGGGGGCGGCGGCCTTCGGCTCGGGCCAGAAGTCCTGCCGCTGGAAGGGGTAGGTCGGCAGGTCGACCGGCGCGTACGCGGGGCGGTCGAAGACGGTGGTCCAGTCGACGGCGATGCCGTGGGTGTGCGCCTCGGCGAGCGAGGTGAGGAACCGGCGGCGGTCGCCGTCGTCGCGGCGCAGCGTGCCGAGGACGGCACCGGTTTCGGCCACCTCCTGCTGAAGACTCTCCTGCGTCTCCTGGATCGGGGCGGCCAGCACCGGGTGCGGGCTGATCTCCACGAACACCCGGTGACCGGCGGCGATGAGGGCGCGGGTGGCGTCCTCCATCAGCACCGTCTGCCGCAGGTTGGTGTACCAGTAGGAGCCGTCGAAGGCCGCCTCGTCGAGCCGGGCGCCGGTGACGGTCGAGTAGAACGGCACCTCGGGGGTGCGGGGGCTGACGGGGGCGAGCACGCGGGCGAGTTCGTCGCGCACGGCCTCGACGTGCCGGCCGTGCGAGGCGTAGTCCACGGACACCCTGCGGGCGCGTACGTTCTGCTCGCGGCAGGTTCCGAGGAGTTCGTCGAGGGCGTCGGCGTCGCCGGAGACGATCACCGAGGAGGGGCCGTTGACGGCGGCGATGGACAGCGCCTCGCCCCAGGGTCCGAGGAGTTCGGTGACGCGTTCGGCGGGCGCGGAGACGGACATCATGCCGCCGAGTCCGGACAGCTGGGGCAGGGCCTGGCTGCGCAGCGCCACGACGAGGGCGGCGTCCTCGAGGCTGAGCGCCCCGGCGACGCAGGCGGCGGCGATCTCGCCCTGCGAGTGGCCGACGACGGCGGCCGGTTCGACGCCGTGCGCCCGCCACAGCGCGGTGAGCGCGACCATCATCGAGAACAGGGCGGGCTGGACCACGTCCACGCGCTCCATCAGCTCCGGGTCGCCCTCGCCGGACAGCACCTCGTGCAGGGACCAGTCGGTGTACGGGGCGAGCGCCGCGGCGCAGTCGTCGACGGCGGTGCGGAACACCTCGGAGGTGGCGAGGAGTTCCCGGCCCATCCCCCACCACTGGGAGCCCTGGCCCGGGTAGACGAAGACGGGTCCCGTGGAGTCCGGTCCTGCGGTGCCGGTGACGACGCCGGGGGCGGACGCGGAGGACACCACGGCTTCCAGGCCGCGGGCGAAGTCCTCGGGCCGGCTGCCTAGGACGACGGCGCGGTGGTCGAAGGCGGTCCGGGTGGTGGCCAGGGCGTGTCCGACGCGGGCGGGCGTGACGGTGGCGCCGGCCGTCGCGGTCAGCAGCCGGGACGCCTGCTCGCCCAGCGCCCGCGCGGACTTGGCGGACAGCGGCCAGGGGACGAGCGGCGCGTCCTCGGGCTCCTCGGCCGGCTCCTCGACGGGCTCTTCGGCGGGCGGGGCCTGCTCCAGGAGGAGGTGGGCGTTGGTGCCGCTGATACCGAAGGAGGAGACACCGGCCCGGCGGGGGCGGTCCTCGGCGGCGGGCCAGGCGGTGCGCTCGCGCAGCAGGGTGACGGCGCCGGAGGTCCAGTCGACGTGGCTGGAGGGCTCGTCGACGTGCAGGGTGCCGGGCAGTTCGCCGGCCTGCATGGCCATCACCATCTTGATGACGCCGGCGACGCCCGCGGCGGCCTGGGTGTGGCCGATGTTGGACTTCACCGAGCCCAGCAGCAGCGGCGCTCCGCCGTCGCGGCCCTGGCCGTACGTGGCGAGCAGGGCGCCGGCCTCGATGGGGTCGCCGAGCTTGGTGCCGGTGCCGTGCGCCTCGACCACGTCGATGTCGGCGGTGCCGAGTCCGGCGTTGGCGAGGGCCTGGCGGATGACGCGCTGCTGGGAGACGCCGTTGGGGGCGGTCAGGCCGTTGGAGGCGCCGTCCTGGTTGATGGCGGAACCGCGGACGACGGCGAGGACCCGGTGGCCGTGGCGGCGGGCGTCGGAGAGCTTCTCCAGCAGGACGACGCCGACGCCCTCGGCGAGGGTCATGCCGTCGGCGGCCTCCGCGAACGGCTTGCAGCGGCCGTTCTTGGCGAGCGCCCGCTGCCGGCTGAAGCCGACGAACGCGTGCGGGGTGGCCATGACGGCGGCGCCGCCGGCCAGGGCGAGGCTGCTCTCGCCGCTGCGCAGGGACTGGCAGGCCAGGTGCATCGCGACCAGGGAGGAGGAGCAGGCGGTGTCGACGGTGACCGCCGGGCCTTCGAGGCCGAGCAGGTAGGAGACACGGCCGGACAGCACACTGGCCGCGGTGCCGGTCATCATGTGCACCTCGGTGCCCTCGGTGCCGTTCTGGACGCTGCTGGAGTAGTCCTGGTAACTGGCGCCGAAGAAGGTGCCGGTGGCGCTGGAGCGCAGCGACTCGGGGTCGATGCCGGCCCGCTCCAGGACCTCCCAGGAGGTTTCGAGGAGCAGCCGCTGCTGCGGGTCCATCGACAGGGCCTCGCGGGGCGAGATGCCGAAGAACCCGGGGTCGAAGCCGGCCGCCTCGTGCAGGAACCCGCCGTGCACGGAGTAGGTGCGGCCCTGCCGGTCGGGGTCGGGGTCGTAGAGGCCGTGGGCGTCCCAGCCGCGTTCGGCGGGGAACTCGGAGATGGCGTCGGCGCCGTCGAGGGCGAGCCGCAGCAGCTCCTCCGGGGTGCTCGCGCCGCCGGGGAAGCGGCAGCTCATGCCGACGATGACGATCGGGTCGTCGTCGGCGCCGGCGACCGCGGCGGCGGGCCGGTCGCCGGCCGTGCCGGTGGTGCCGAGCGCGGTGGACTTGAGGAAGGTGGCGAGCGCGACCGCGTTCGGGTGGTCGAAGACCATGGTGGACGGCAGGGTGAGCCCGGTCGCGGCGACGAGGCGGTTGCGCAGGTCGACGGCGGTCACCGAGTCGAAGCCGATGTCGCGGAAGGCGCGGCGCTCCGGGACGGTGTCGGCGGAGGCGTGGCCGAGGACGGCGGCGGTCTCCTCGCGGACCAGGGCGAGCGCGATCCGGTCCTGCTCTGCGGCGGACACACCCTGGAGGCGGGCGGCCAGGCCGCTGGTGGCGGTGGCCGTCGCGGCGGGCGCGGCCCGGTCGGCCAGCAGCCGCGCGACCTCGGGGATCCGGTCGAACAGATGCGAGGGGCGTCCCGCGGTGAAGACGTCGTGGTACGTGCCCCAGTCGATGTCCATGAGGCCGATGACGGTCTCGTCGTCCTCCATGACGCGCTGGAGGGCGGTCAGCGCCAGCTCCGGGTCGAGGTACTCCAGGCCGCTGCGGCGGATCTGGTGCGGGTCGGCCAGCTCGCGTTCGAGGTCGTCGGGCCACTTGCCCCAGTGGATGGAGGTGGCGCGGGCGCCGCGGGCGCGGCGCTGTTCGGCGAGCGCGGACAGGTAGGCGTTGCCCGCGACGTACGCGGCGTGCACGCCGCTGCCCCACATGCCGGCGGTGGAGGAGTAGAGGACGAAGTCGTCCAGCTCCTCGTCGTCGAGGAGTTCGTCGAGGATCCGGGCGCCGGTGACCTTGGCGTGCACGACCTCGGCGAACGCGTCGACGGTGGTGTCGGCGAGGGCGGACAGTTCGATGACGGCGGCGGTGTGCACGACCGTGCGGACGGTGCGGCCCTCGGCCTTCAGGCCGTCGAGGAGGGCGGCGACCGCCTCGCGGTCGGTGATGTCGCAGGCCGCGAACTGCGTCTCGGTGCCCGCCGCTTCGAGTTCGGCGGCGAGTTCGGCCGCGCCGGGGGCGTCGGCGCCGCGACGGCTGAGCAGTACGAGGTGCTCGGCGCCGTGGGCGGACAGGTGCCGGGCGAGTCCGGGGGCGAGGGTGCCGGAGCCGCCGGTGACGAGGGTGGTGCCGCGCGGTGTCCAGGAGCGGGTCCTGCGGCGGGTGTCGCCGCTCGCGCGGATGACGCGGCGGGCGAGGACGCCGGCGGGCCGGATGGCGAGCTGGTCGTCGTCGCCGAGCGCGCCGGCGAGGGCGGCGGCGAGCCGCTGGGCGGTGCGGGTGTCGAGGATGCCGGGCAGGTCGATGACGCCGCCCCAGCGGTGGGGGTGTTCGACGGCGACGGTCCAGCCGAGACCGGCGACCTGGCTCTGCAGCGGCCGGGTGACGGGGTCGGACGGGCCAGTGGAGAAGGCGCCTCGGGTCAGGAACCACAACGGGGCGGGGACGCCGGCCTCGCCGAGGGCCTGCGCCAGCGACACGGACAGCGCGAGTCCGAGGGTCAGTCCGGCGTGGCGGGCGGAGTCCCGTTCGGCGTCGGCGAGGACGGAGACGATGCCGGTGAGGCCGTCGGTGCCGGTCAGACGCTCACGCAGGACGGCGGGGTCGGTGCAGGTCTCGTCGAGGACGAGACGGCGCACCTGGGCGCCGCCCGTCGCCAGTGCCTCGGCGACGTCGATGTCGTCGACGCCGTCGGTGGTGACCAGCAGCCAGGTGCCGTCGAGGGTGGCTCGGGGGACCCGGGCCAGCGGCTCCCAGGTGACCCGGTAGCGCCAGGAGGCGAGGGTGGAGCGCTCGCCGCGCGTGCGGCGCCAGGAGGCGAGGCCGGAGAGGATCGCGGCGACGGACTCCTCGTCCGTGCCGAGCGCTTCGGTGAGAGCGGAGACGTCCGCCTGCTCGACGGCCGCCCAGAACTCGGCGTCCATCGGTGCGGTGGCCGAACGGTCCACGACGGCACGGCTGATCCAGTAGCGCTCGTGCTGGAAGGCGTAGGTGGGCAGGTCGACGCGGGTCGCGCCGGTGCCCTCGAACAGCGGGGCCCAGTCGACGTGGACGCCGCGGACGCACACCTGTGCGGCGGAGAGCAGGAAGCGGTCCAGGCCACCGTTGTCGCGGCGCAGGGTGCCGGAGGCCACGCCCACCACGCCGGCGTCGTCGATCATGTCCTGGACGGACATGGCGAGGACGGGGTGGGAGCTGACCTCGATGAAGGCGCGGTGCTCGGCGGCGAGCAGACCGCGCACGGCGTCGGCGAACAGCACGCGTCCGCGCAGGCTGCGGTACCAGTAGCCGGCATCCATGACGGTGGTGTCGAGCCAGTCGCCGGTGACCGTGGAGAAGAACGGGATCTCGGACGCGGTCGGCGCGACCTCCGCCAGCAACTCCAGGATCTCGTCGTGCAGGTCCTCGACGTGGTGGGAGTGCGAGGCGTAGTCCACGGGGACGCGGCGCACGCGCACGTCCTCGGCGGTGAGCAGGTCGGACAGCTCGTCCAGGGCGCCGGGTTCGCCGGAGACCACGCAGGAACGGGGGCCGTTCTCGGCGGCGACGGACACCCGCCCCCCGAACGCCTCCAGACGGGCCTCCACATCGGCGACCGGCAGCGCCACCGACATCATCCCGCCCCGGCCCGCGAGACTGCGCCCGATGGCCTGGCTCCGCAGCGCCACCACCCGGGCACCGTCACGCAGCGACAACGCACCGGACACCACGGCAGCGGCGATCTCACCCTGCGAGTGACCCACCACCGCGTCCGGCTCCACACCCTGCGCACGCCACACCGCGGCCAAAGACACCATCACCGCGAACGACACGGGCTGGACGACATCGACGCGCTCCAGCGTCGGCGCGCCCGCCACGCCCCGCAGCACGTCGATCAGGTTCCAGTCGGTGAACTCGGCCAGCGCATCCGCGCACTCGGCGATCCGCTCCGCGAACACCGGCGACTCGTCCAGGAGTTGGGCACCCATGCCCACCCACTGCGAGCCCTGACCGGGGAACACGAAGACCGTGCGGCCCTCGACGTCGGCGGCGCCCTCGACGAGTCCGCTCCAGGACTGGCCCTCGGCCAGCGCGCGGCTGCCGGTGAGCAGGTCGTCGCGGCCGGTCGCGACGACGACGGCCCGGCGCTCCAGCAGGGCCCGGGAGGAGAGCAGGCTGTGGCCGACGTCCTGGGGACGTGGCTCGGTGTCGGCGTCGAGGCGGGTGACGAGGGCGGCGGCCTGGTCGCGGAGCGCCTGCTCGGAATGGGCGGAGAGCAGCCACGGCAGCGCGCCCGGCACGACGGCCGGCCGCTGCGGGGCGTCCTCGGCCCCGGCGTCCCCGGCGGGCACGGGGGCCTGTTCCAGTACGGCGTGGGCGTTGGTGCCGCTGATGCCGAACGAGGACACGGCGGCCCGGCGCGGACGGCCGGTCTCCGGCCAGGCGGTGGCCTCGCTCAGGAGGCGGACGTGCCCCGACTCCCAGTCGACGTGGGTGGAGGGTGACGCGGCGTGCAGGGTCCGGGGCAGCACGCCGTGACGCAGCGCCATGACCATCTTGATGACGCCCGCGACACCCGCGGCGGCCTGGGTGTGGCCGATGTTGGACTTCAGCGAGCCCAGCCACAGGGGCTGTTCGGGGCCGTGCTCCTGGCCGTAGGTGGCGAGCAGGGCCTGCGCCTCGATGGGGTCGCCGAGGCGGGTGCCGGTGCCGTGCGCCTCGACGGCGTCGACGTCGGCGCCGGTGAGGCCGCAGCTGCCCAGGGCCTGGCGGATGACCTGTTCCTGGGCGCGGCCGTTGGGCGCGGTCAGGCCGTTGGAGGCGCCGTCCTGGTTGACGGCGGAGCCGCGCAGCACGGCGAGCACGGGGTGGCCGTTGCGGACGGCGTCGGAGAGCCGTTCGACGACGAGGACACCGACGCCCTCGCCCCAGCCGGTGCCGTCGGCCTCGTCGGAGAACGCCTTGCAGCGGCCGTCGGGGGCCAGGCCGCCCTGGGCGCTGAACTCCACGAAGACGGACGGCTCGGCGAGGATGGTGACGCCGCCGACGACGGCGAGCGAGGACTCCCCGCTGCGCAGCGACCGGGCCGCCATGTGCAGGGCGACGAGGGAGGAGGAGCACGCGGTGTCGACGGTGACCGCCGGGCCCTCCAGACCGTAGACGTAGGAGAGACGGCCGGACAGCACGCTGGCGGCGGTGCCGGTCAGGGCGTGGCCGTGGAGTTCGGCGGCGGTGTCCGCGGAGGGGGCGCCCCAGTGGTAGGAGCCCACGAACACGCCGGTCGAGCTGCCGGGCAGGGAGGTGGGGGCGATACCGGCCCGCTCCAGGGCCTCCCAGGAGACTTCGAGCAGCAGGCGCTGCTGCGGGTCCATGGCGGTCGCCTCGCGCGGCGATATGCCGAAGAACCCGGCGTCGAAGTCGGTGGCCTCGTAGAGGAATCCGCCTTCGTGTGTGGAACTGCTTCCCTCACCGTTTCCGGTGAGCGCCTCGATGTCCCAGCCGCGGTCGGCGGGAAATCCGGAAATGGCGTCCCCGCCGGATTCCACGAGTTCCCACAGGGATTCCGGCGAGCTCACTCCGCCGGGCAGCCGGCAGCTCATTCCGACGATCGCGACGGGCTCGTTGTCGCGGGATTCCAACTCGCCTATACGGCGACGGGCGCGTCGCAGATCGTTGGTGACCCGGCGAAGGTAGTCGACAACTTTTTCCTGCTGGTTCTGCTGGGGTTCCGGCATCGGGTCCGTCCTCGTCATCGGGTCGCGAACGAAAGCTGGGAATCCGCTATGTGGTTTCGAACTCTTCATCGATGATGTCGAGCAGCCTGTCGACCGACACCGAGCCGATGTCCTCGTCGGAGAAGTCCTCCCGCGGGGCGGAGTTCCGGCGGAGCGAGGCGACGAGTGCGTCCAGGCGGTCGGCGACGGCCCGGCGTTCGGGGTCGTCGTCCGGCAGGGTCCGTACGACGGCCTCGAACCTGGTGAGTTCGTCGTCGCACGATCCCTGCGGCGGGGAGCCGGACGCGACGAGGAGTTCCCCGATGCGCCGGGCGGCGCGTTCGGGGGTGGGGAAGTTGAAGACGAGGGTGGCCGGCAGCCGCAGTCCGGTCAGCGCGGTGAGGCGGTCGCCGAGTTCCACGCCGGCCAGCGAGTCGAAGCCCAGTTCCTTGAAGACCGCGCGGGGTCCGACCGCGTCCGGGCCCAGGTGGCCGAGGACCGCCGCCGCCTGGGTCCGCACCAGGCCGATGAGCCGGCGTTCGCGCTCGGCCGGTGCCAGGGCCGCCATCTCGGCCGCGAAGGTGTCGGGCGCCGGGGCGGCGGACGGCTCGGCGGGGGCGGCGCCGGGTACCGCGGCGACGGGCCGGGTGGGGCGCGGGGCCGCGGTGTTCTGGATCCGGGTGCGTGTGGGCGGCCTGGGGGCGGTGCGCTCCTGCTCGGTGAGCTGCCGTACGACGACGGCGTCGGCGGTGAGCACCGGGGCGCCGGTGACGTCGGCGGCGGTCAGGGTCAGGGCGCCGTCGGCGGCGGAGCCGATCCGCACCCGCAGGGCGGTGGCGCCGACGGCGTGCAGCCGGACCCCGCGCCAGGCGACGGGGAGCGTGCCGGTCGTGGTGAGGGCGGCGTGCCGGGCGGCGTCGAGGAGCGCGGGGTGCACCCCGTAGGCGCCGGGGTCGTCGGTGGTGCCGGCCGGGAGTTCGACCTCGGCGAGGACCGCCCCGTCGTGGTGCCAGGCGGCGCGCAGGCCGCGGAAGGCGGGTCCGAGGTCGAGGCCGTCGTCGACGAGCCGCTCGTAGTGGTCGTCGAGGTCGAGGGGTTCGGCGCCCGGCGGGGGCCAGGCGGTCGCGAAAGAGGTGTCGGGGGCCGCGGCGGTGCCGGGCGCGGTGCCGAGGAGGCCGCCGGCCCGCTGGGTCCACGGCTCGGTGGGAGTGCTGCCCGGCCGGGAGTGGACGGTGACGGTGCGCCGGCCGGCCTCGTCGGCGGAGCCGACCCGGACCTGGAGGTTCAGGGTGTCACCGCTGTGCAGGACGGGCGCCTCGACCAGGGCGAGTTCGTGCAGGACGTCGCATCCGGTGTCGTCGCCCGCGCGGACGGCGAGTTCCACGAGCACCGCGGCGGGCAGCAGGACGCGTCCGGCGACGGCGTGGTCGGCGAGCCAGGGGTGGGTGGCGGCGGAGAGCGTCGCGACGGACACCGTGCCGCCGTCGGCGAGTTCGACGGCCGGGCCGAGCATCGGGTGGCCGCCGCCCGCGGGGGCGATGGCGCCGGGCCGGGCCGGGGCGGGCCAGTGCCGGGCGCGCTGGAAGGCGTACGTCGGCAGGTCGGTGCGGCGGGCTCCGGTGCCGGTGTAGAGGGCGGACCAGTCGACGGGCACGCCGAGGACGTAGAGCCGGCCGAGCGCGGCGGTGAGGGCCGTCTCCTCGGGCTGGTCCTTGCGGAGGGTGGGGACGGCGTCGACCGGGGTGTCCGGGCCGAGGACGGTGCGGGCGAGGGCGGTGAGGACGCTGCCGGGTCCCAGCTCGATCAGCAGGTCGGTGCCGTGCTCACGCAGAGCCGTCACGCCGTCGGCGAAGCGGACGGTGCCGCGTACGTGCCGTACCCAGTACTCGGGGGTGGCGATCTCGGCACCGGCCAGTTCACCGGTGAGGTTGGACATGACCGGCAGCGTCGGCTCGTGGAAGGTGAGCTGGGCGACGACGTCCCGGAAGGCGTCGAGCATCGGCTCCATCAGCGGGGAGTGGAAGGCGTGCGAGACCGCGAGGCGGCTGGTGCGGCGGCCCTGGGCGGCGAAGTGGGCGGCGACCCGCTCCACGGCGTCCTCGGTGCCGGAGACGACGACCGCGGTGGGGCCGTTGACGGCGGCGAGCGAGACGTCGCCGCCGAGCAGCGGGAGGACCTCGTCCTCGGACGCCTCGACGGCGGACATGGCGCCGCCGGCGGGCAGCGCCTGCATCAGGGTGGCGCGGGCGGCGACCAGCCGGCAGGCGTCCGCCAGCGACAGCGCCCCGGCGACGTGCGCGGCGGCGATCTCGCCGACGGAGTGGCCGCCGACAGCGCCGGGGCGCAGTCCGAAGGACTCGGCGAGCCGGTAGAGGGCGACCTCGAAGGCGAACAGCGCGGGCTGGGTCCACCCGGTGCGGTCGAGTTCGGCGGGGTCCTCGCCCCACATCACGGACCGCACCGGACGCTCCATCTCGGGGTCCAGGGCGGCCAGGACGGTCTCCAGGGCCTCGGCGAACACCGGGAAACGGGCGGCGAGTTCACGGCCCATGCCGAGCCGCTGTGAGCCCTGTCCGGAGAAGAGGACAGCGGTGGTCCGGGGGGCGGCCTCGCCGCGGGCGCGCTCCACGGCGCCGTCGCCGGACGGCGTCAGGACCGCGCGGTGGCGCAGCGCGGCCCGGCCGGTGGCCAGGGAGTGGCCGACGTCCAGCGGGTCGAGGCCGGGGTGGTCCCGGACGAAGGAGGTGAGGCGGTCGATCTGGGCGTCGAGGGCCTGCACGGAGGCCGCGGACACCGGCCACGCGACGGCGTCGGCCGCGGGCACGAGGGCGGTGGGGGCGGCGAGTTGAGCGGCGGGCTCGACGGCGGGAGCGACCGGGCGGTCGGCGGACCCGGCGTCAACGGCGACGCCGGCAGAGGTGCCGGCGGGCTCCCCGGCGGGGGCAGCGCGCCGCGCGACGGAGTCGATGGCCGAGGTGGCGGGCCGCTCGGCAGCCGAGGCCGCGCCTCGGTGGGCGGGCTCGGCAGCGGAGACGCCGGGGCGGTCGACGGACCCGGCGTCAACCGCGACGACGGCAAAGGTGCCGGCGGGCCCCCCGGCGGGGGCAGCGCGCCGCTCGGCGGGCTCGGCAGCCGAGGCCGCGCCTCGGTGGGCGGGCTCGGCGGCGGAGACGGTTCGGCGACCGCCGGGCCCGGCGGGGACTGCGGTGGCGGGCTCGGTCGCCGGTGCTTCCTCCACGATGACGTGTGCGTTCGTGCCGCTGATGCCGAAGGAGGAGACGGCGGCCCGGCGCGGGCGGCCGGTGCCGGGCCAGGGCAGGGCCTCGGTGAGGAGTTCGACGGCGCCGGCCGGCCAGTCGACGTGCCGGGTGGGGGCGGAGACGTTCAGGGTCCGCGGCATCAGGCCGTGACGCATCGCCTGGACGGCCTTGATGAGTCCGCCGATGCCGGCGGCGGCCTGCGCGTGCCCGATGTTCGACTTCAGGGAGCCGAGGCGCAGCGGCTGTCCGCCGTCGCGGTCCTGGCCGTAGGTGGCGATCAGGGCGAGGGCCTCGACGGGGTCGCCGAGCCGGGTGCCGGTGCCGTGGGCCTCGACGAGGTCGATGTCGGCGGGACCGAGTCCGGCGTCGGCGAGGGCCTCGCGGACGACGCGTTCCTGGGCCGGTCCGCTGGGGGCGGTGAGGCCGCCGGAGGCGCCGTCCTGATTGGCGGCGGAGCCGCGCAGCACGGCGAGCACCCGGTGCCCGGCGGCGCGGGCGGTGGACAGGCGCTCCAGCACGACCATGCCGGCGCCCTCCGCCCAGGTGGTGCCGTCGGCGTCGTCGGAGAAGACCTTGCAGCGGCCGTCGGCGGCGAGTCCGCCCTGCCGGGTGTAGGCGATGAACCCGACCGGCGTGGACATCACGGTGACGCCGCCGGCCAGGGCGGTGGCGCACTCCCCCGACCGCAGCGAGCGCAGCGCGTAGTGGAGGGCGACCAGGGACGAGGAGGACGCCGTGTCGAGGGTGACGGCGGGTCCTTCGAGGCCGAGGAAGTAGGCGAGCCGCCCGGAGGCGATGCTCGGCGACAGGCCGGTGAGGGCGTGTCCGGTGAGGTCCTCGGAGGAGGCGTTGGTGACGGCCGCGTAGTCCTGGCCGTTGGTGCCGACGAAGACGCCGGTGCGGGTGCCCCGCAGGGTGTGGGGGTCGATGCCGGCGTGTTCCAGGGCCTCCCAGGAGGTCTCCAGGACGAGCCGCTGCTGCGGGTCGGTGGAGACGGCCTCGCGGGGCGACATCCCGAAGAAGCCGGCGTCGAAGTCGGCGGCCGCGGCGAGGAATCCGCCTCGGTGGGTCACGCTGTGGCCGGGCCCGTCACCGGTCAGGGCGGCCAGGTCCCAGCCGCGGTCGCCGGGGAACGGCCCGGTGGCGTCGCGGCCGGCACGGACCAGTTCCCACAGGTCCTCGGGTCCCTCGACGCCGCCCGGAAAGCGGCAGGCCATTCCGACGACCACCACCGGGTCCTCGTCGGCTCCGATCGTCATGCCTCGCTCACCCCTGCGGAAAAGTCGGTCCTGTGGCCACCTCTGCCTGCCGGATCGTAGGGGCGCGAAGGCTGTACTTTTCCCTAAGGAATCTCTCCGTTCGGCGCCTGGCCGTGCCCGAACGGCACCGAAAACCCCCGCTCTCGGGCGAAGACTAGGGATTCCCCGGACCCTGGCGTGAGACGAAGTCAGCGGCACGCTTCTCCCGAGCGGCACGGTGCGCCGCGCGGCGGGGTCGGCGGTGTCCTGTGACGGCGTGCGCGACAGGCGGCGGCGTCGGCGAATGCGGTCATCCGGCGACATTCGGTGGGTGGACGCGAGGCGTGCGGGCCCGCGCGGTCCGCCACTTTCCGAAGGGTGTTGTCCATGGGCGCGCACAGGCGGCCGATCCTGTTCGTCAGTTATGCCGAAAGCGGTCTTCTCAATCCGCTGCTCGTACTGGCCGAGGAATTGTCCCGGCGCGGTGTGGAGGATCTGTGGTTCGCCACGGACGAGAAGGCGCGGGACCAGATCGAGTCGTCGTCGGTGGGCAGTTCGCTGCGGTTCGCCTCGCTCGGCGACACCGTGTCGCAGATGTCGGCGGTCACCTGGGACGACGACACCTATGCCGAGGTGACGCAGCGGTCCCGTTTCAAGGCGCACCGCGCGGTGATCCGGCACTCCTTCGCGCCTGAGACCCGGGTGGAGAAGTACCGGGCGCTGGAGAAGGTCGTCGAGGAGATCCAGCCCGCCCTGATGGTGATCGAGAGCATGTGCCAGTTCGGGTACGAGCTGGCGATCACCAAGAAGATCCCGTTCGTGCTCGGGGTGCCGTTCCTGCCGAGCAACGTGCTGACCTCGCACGTGCCGTTCGCCAAGTCGTACACGCCGTCCGGGTTCCCGGTGCCGCACTCGGGCCTGCCCGGAAGCATGACGATCGCCCAGCGCGTGGAGAACGAGCTGTTCCGGGTGCGCACGCTCGGGATGTTCATGTCGAAGGAGATGCGCGAGGTCGTCGAGGAGGACAACCGCATCCGCGGCGAGCTGGGCATCTCTCCCGAGGCGCGGCAGATGATGGCGCGCATCGACCACTCCGAGCAGGTGCTGTGCTACTCGGTGCCCGAACTGGACTACCCGTTCCCGATGCACGAGAAGGTGCGGCTGGTGGGCACGCTGGTGCCGCCGCTGCCGCAGGCGCCGGACGACGACGGGCTGTCGGACTGGCTGACGGAGCAGAAGTCCGTGGTCTTCATGGGCTTCGGCACCATCACCCGGCTCACCCGGGAGCAGGTCGCCTCGCTGGTCGAGGTGGCCCGCCGGCTGGAGGGCGAGGGCCACCAGGTGCTGTGGAAGCTGCCGCGCGAGCAGCAGCACCTGCTGCCCCCGGCCGGGGAACTGCCCGCGAACCTGCGGATCGAGAGCTGGGTTCCCTCGCAGCTGGACGTGCTGGCCCACCCGAACGTCAAGGTGTTCTTCACGCACGCCGGCGGCAACGGCTACCACGAGGGCCTGTACTTCGGAAAGCCGCTGGTGGTACGGCCGTTGTGGGTGGACTGCGACGACCAGGCCGTGCGCGGCCAGGACTTCGGCGTGAGCCTGACCGTCGACCGCCCCGAGACCGTGGACACGGACGACGTCCTCGACAAGATCACCCGCGTGCTCGACGAGCCGTCCTTCACCGAACGCGCCGAGTACTACGCCGGGTTGCTGAAGGCCGCGGGCGGTCGTACCGCCGCCGCGGACCTGCTGCTCGGCCTCCCCGTCCTGGCAAACGACTGACCGAGGAATTCGAGGAAGTCAAGGATGTCCTATACGTATCCGGTCTCCATGCCGTGGCTGAAGGGCCGCGAGCTCGAGTATGTGACGGAGGCCGTCGGCGGCGGCTGGATCTCGTCGCAGGGCCCCTACGTCCGGCGGTTCGAGGAGGCGTTCGCCGCCTACAACGACATGCCGCACGGTGTCGCCTGTTCCTCGGGCACCACCGCGCTGACGCTGGCGCTGCGGGCGCTGGGCGTCGGCCCCGGCGACGAGGTGATCGTCCCGGAGTTCACGATGATCGCCTCCGCGTGGGCCGTCACCTACACGGGGGCGACCCCGGTGTTCGTGGACTGCGGCGACGACCTGAACATCGACGTCTCCCGCATCGAGGAGAAGATCACCCCGCGCACCAAGGTGATCATGCCGGTGCACATCTACGGCCGGCAGTGCGACATGGACGCCATCATGAACCTGGCGTACGAGTACAACCTGCGGGTCGTCGAGGACTCGGCCGAGGCGCACGGGGTGCGGCCGGTGGGCGACATCGCCTGCTTCTCGCTGTTCGCCAACAAGATCATCACGGCGGGTGAGGGCGGGGTGTGCCTGACCCGGGACGCCCATCTGGCCGAGCAGATGGCGCATCTGCGGGCGATGGCGTTCACCAAGGACCACAGCTTCCTGCACAAGAAGCTGGCCTACAACTACCGCATGACGAACATGCAGGCCGCGGTGGCGCTCGCACAGACCGAGCAGCTGGACACCATCCTCGCGACCCGCCGCGACATCGAGAAGCGCTACGACGAGGCGCTGCGGGACGTGCCCGGCATCACGCTGATGCCGGCCCGCGACGTGCTGTGGATGTACGACCTGCGGGCCGAGCGGAGCGAGGAGCTGCGCGCGTACCTGGCCGACCAGGGCGTCGAGACCCGGGTGTTCTTCAAGCCGATGAGCCGCCAGCCGGGCTACTACGACGCCGACTGGCCGTCGCTGAACGCCTCCCGGCTCGGCGAGGACGGGTTCTACCTGCCCACGCACACCGGACTGACCGCGCAGGAGCAGGAGTTCATCACCGACCGGATTCGCGACTTCTACGGAGCCAAGTGATGACCGCCGACGCCGAGACGACGACCTTCGCTCCGGGCTGCCCGGTCGCCTTCCCGCTGCGGCGGCCGGGACGTCCGTTCCCGCCGCCGGAGTACGCCGACTACCGGGCGGGCGAGGGCCTGGTGCGCTCCGAACTGCCCGCCAGCGGCCCGGTGTGGCTGGTGACGCGGCACGAGGACGTGCGGGCCGTGCTGACGGACTCCCGGATCAGCGCGGACCCCTCCCGTCCCGGCTTCCCGAGGGCGCGGCGCACCGGCGGCGCCCCCTCGCAGTCGGAGGTCCCGGGCTGGTTCGTGGCGCTGGATCCCCCGGAGCACGACCGGTTCCGCAAGACGCTGATCCCGGAGTTCACCGTGCGCAAGGTGCGGGAGCTGCGTCCGGCGATCCAGCAGATCGTGGACGAGCGGATCGACGCGATGCTCGCCGCGGGCAACTCGGCCGATCTGATCGCGGACTTCGCGCTGTCCGTGCCGTCGCTGGTCATCTCCGACCTGCTCGGGGTGCCCAAGGCGGACCGGGACTTCTTCGAGGCGAAGACGAGGGTTCTGGTGACCCTCAGCTCCACCGACGAGGAACGCGACGCGGCCTCCAAGGCGCTGCTGCGTTATCTGAACCGGCTCATCCAGATCAAGGACCGCCGCCCCGGCGAGGACCTGATCAGCCGGCTGATCCAGGCCGGCACCATGTCCCGGCAGGAGCTGTCCGGGGTGTCGATGCTCCTGCTCATCGCGGGGCACGAGACCACGGCGAACAACATCGGCCTGGGCGTCGTCCAGTTGCTGACCAACCCGCAGTGGATCGGCGACGACCGCATCGTGGAGGAGATGCTGCGCTACTACTCGGTCGCCGACCTGGTGTCCTTCCGGGTGGCGGTGGAGGACGTGGAGATCGGCGGACAGCTGATCCGGGCCGGTGAGGGCATCGTGCCGCTGATCGCCGCGGCCAACCACGACGGTTCGGTCTTCGACAAGCCCGAGGAGTTCAACCCGGAGCGTTCCGCGCGCTCGCACGTGGCGTTCGGCTACGGCGTCCACCAGTGCCTCGGGCAGAACCTGGTGCGGGTGGAGATGGAGATCGCCTACCGGACCCTGTTCGAGCGCATCCCGACCCTCGAACTGGCCGTGCCGGTAGAAGAGTTGTCCCTGAAGTACGACGGCTTGCTGTTCGGTCTGCACGAGCTGCCCGTCACCTGGAGCTGAGCGACGGGCCGGCCGCTGCGGCGGCCGGCCCGGTGGAACGACCCTGGAGGAATTGATGGTGCGCGTCAACGTGGACATCGATCGCTGCGTCGGTGCCGGACAGTGCGTGCTGACCGTGTCGGACGTGTTCGACCAGGACGACGACGGCCTGGTGACCGTCCTCGTACAACCGTCGGACCCGGCCACGCTGGACGCGGTCCGGGAGGCGGCGGTGGTCTGCCCCTCGATGGCGATCACGGTCGTGGAGGACTAGAGCCCCGCGTACGGAAGAGAAGGAAAAGGCGGCGGCCCCCACTCGTCGGGCAGTGGGGGCCGCCGCCGGTCTCGGGGAGGGCGGGGGAGTCACCAGGTGACGGGGAGTTCGGTGAGGCCGCCGTTGAGCTGGCCGGACGTCACCTGGAGCTCCTCCACGGGGCGGGCCAGCTTCAGACCGGGCAGCCGGGTGAACAGCTGCGTGTAGGCGGTCTTCAGCATCATCCGGGCCAACGGGGCTCCGATGCAGTGCCACATGCCGTGCCCGAACGTCAGGTGCTCGTTGGGCGAGCGGCGGATGTCGAAGAGGTCCGCGTCGTCGAAGACCGCCTCGTCGAAGTTGACCAGCGTGAAGTCGAGCAGCACCAGGTCGCCGGTGCGGATGGTGACGTCGGCGATCTCTATGTCGTCGGTGGCGTAGCGGGGCAGCGCGGCGCCCGAGCCGCCGGCCTTCGCGGCCCGCAGGATCTCCTCGACGCTGCTCCTCATCAGCTTCTCGTCGGCGAGTGCCTCCCGCAGCTGGTCCGGGTACTGCGTGAACAGCACGACGCCCAGGTCGACATGGGTGGCGACGCTGTCGAGGCCGGCGAAGAGCAGGCTCGCGGCGATGGGGCCGATGCGCTCGTCCTCCGGGACCGTCTCGCACAGCCGGGAGATCACGTCGTCGCCGGGTTCGGCCCGCTTGCGGCCGGCCAGGTCGGTCAGCAGCCCGAACAGCTTCGCCTGGCTCTTGGCAACGCTCTCCGCGTCGTTCAGCGTGGCCATCTCGCCCAGCACCGCGAGGAGTTGGCCCTGCTCCTGCAGCGGGATGCCGATCAGGGCGCACAGCACGGTCAGCGAGTACGGCAGCGAGAAGGTGCCCCGCAGGTCGGCGGGGCGCTCCTGGGCGGCGAAGCCGTTCAGGATCTGCTCCGCGATCCCCTCCACCATGGGCATCATGTTGAGCACCCGGCGGGCGGAGAACTGCGGGGTGAGCAGGGTGCGCAGCTCCGCGTGCGCGGCGCGGGCCGCCTCGACGTCGTCCATGATGAGCAGGTCCATCAAGGGGCTCTTGACGTAGCGGGGCGCGTTGGCCGGGTCGGCGTGCGCGCGGGCCAGGCGCTCGTCGTGCAGCAGCTGCTTCAGCTCGGCGTGCCGGGTCACCAGCCAGCCCTCGTCGCCGGCCGGGGTGGTGATCTTGGTGACGGGAGCGCGCATCTGGAGCTCGCGCAGCAGCGGGCTGAGGCGGAGCACCGAGGGAGCGGCGTCCTCGAGAGAGGGCGGCGGGGTGGGGTTGAGCATGGGACTGCTACTCCTTGGGGCAGTGGTGGTGTGCGCGGATCCCCGGCTGGGGTCTTTCGTTTGGATCAGGCCGGATCAGCGAGCCCGGCATGATCCACACGAGAGGCCCTGGGGGCCGCTGTCGCATCCGGGGCGACGCCGTGGGAGAGCGCGGCGCCCCGGATGCGGTGGGGGACAGGGTGGACCCGGCCGGGGTGGCGTGCACCGACCGGACCCGGCTCAGTCCTCGCCGGCCGGAAGTCCGGCGAGCCAGTTCTCGATGGCCTCGGCGGTCAGTGCCGAGTGCTCCATGGCCAGGGACAGATGGTCGGCCTCGATGTCCTGTACCGCGTCGGCCGGCACCGCGGAGGTGTCGAGCTTGAAGCCGTTGTTGGCCTGCGTGGCGCGCAGGAGCAGGGTGGGGGCGGTCGTGGCGGGTGCGTCGATGTCCGTCATCAGCATGAACCAGTGCGCCATCGCGGACATCCGGGCGCTGTTGAGCGTCACGGACGGCGAGTCGATGTCGGCCAGGTAGAAGCGGGTCGTCTGGTCGAGGTTGTTTCCTTCCGAGGGGTCGTACCGGATGGACGCCGTGTCGAGCAGGACGACCGCCTCCGGCTTCACGCCCCAGGTGTCCTCCAGGACCCCGGCCGCGAGGTAGGCGAGGGAGCCGCCGGTGGAGTGGCCGACCATCACGAACGGTTCGCCGTCGCTCGCCATCAGGACGCTCTCGGCGACGATCCGGGCCGCCGCGTCACTGGTGGCGGGCAGCAGCTCGCCGGGGGCGAAGCCCATCAGCGGTATCGCCGACACATGGCGCCTGCCGCGGAAGTGGGCGGCGATGCGGGCGTACTGGTGGACACCGCCGGTGGCGCCGGGCGCGCTGACGAAGATCAGCCGCGGGGTGCCGGGGCCGGTGGCCAGGGTGACGGCCTCGGACAGCTCCTCCAGGTCCGCGGGCGTCTCGAAGGTGGGCCGGGTGTTGGCGACGGCCTTCAGCATCCGCATGGCCTCGACGAGCTTGCCGCCGCGCACCGCGTTGTGGAACAGGCCGACCAGCGTGTCGTCGGGGTGCACCGTGGTGCCGGCGACGGCGGTGCCGGACGCCGGGCCGGAGGCGGACAGGTCGCCCAGTTCCTCGTTGAGGTGGCGGGCCAGCTTCACCGGCGTCTTGCTGTCGAAGACCACCGACGTCGGCAGGCGCAGCCCGAGGAGTTCGCCGAGCTGGTTGCGCAGGCTGACCGAGACCAGCGAGTCGAAGCCCAGCTCCAGGAAGCCGCGCTCGGGGTCGACGGCGGCGGGGTCGGCGTGGCCGAGCAGGCCCGCGGTGAAGCCGACGACCAGCTCGGTGAGCAGCTTCTCCCGGCCGGCGGTGTCGAGTGTGCGCAGCCCGTCGAGCACGGTCTTGGGCGAGCGGTCCGCGGCGGCGGTGCGCCGGGTGCGCGGCACCAGGTCGCGCCAGAGGGCGGGCAGCGACTGCTGGACCTGGAGTCCGGCGACGTTGATCCGGGTGGGCACGACCACCGGCTCGGGGCGGGCGAGGGCGGCGTCGAACAGGGCGAGGCCGTCCTCGATGCTCATCGGCGGGGTGCCGCCGCGGTCCATCCGCCCCAGATCGGTGTCGCTGATCTGGCTGGTCATGCCGCTGCCGCGGCCCCAGGGGCCCCAGGCGAGGGACAGTGCGGGCAGACCGGCCGCCACGCGCTGCTGGGCGAGTGCGTCGAGGCACGCGTTGGCGGCGGCGTAGTTGGCCTGGCCGGGGCCGCCGATGACGCCGGAGATCGAGGAGTACAGCACGAACGCGGCGAGGTCCTGGCCGAGGGTCGCCTCGTGCAGGTGCAGGGCCGCGTCGGCCTTGGGGCGCAGCACACCGGCCAGTTGTTCCGGGGTGAGCGAGCCGATCAGGGCGTCGTCCAGGACACCCGCGGTGTGCACGACGGCGGTCAGCGGGTGCTCGGCCGGCACCGACGCGACGAGCGCGTCGACCGCGTCGCGGTCGCCGACGTCGCAGGCGGAGACGGTCACCTGGGCCCCCAGGCCGGTCAGCTCGGCGACCAGTTCGGCCGCGCCGGGCGCCTGCGGGCCGCGGCGGCTCGCCAACAGCAGGTGCCGGGCGCCCCGGGCGGTGACCAGGTGCCGGGCGAGCACTGCTCCGAGGCCACCGGTGCCGCCGGTGATCAGGACGGTGCCGTCCGGGTTCCAGCCGGGGGCGGCGGGGCCGTCGTCGGCCGTACGCGGCAGCCGGGCAAGCCGGGCGGCGCGCACCTGGTAGTCGCGGACCGCGAGTTGCTGCTCGTCGAGTGTCAGCACGTCGGGCAGTACACCGGCGGACAGGAACGTGTCGTCGAGGTCGACGAGCAGCAGGCTCCCGGGGTTCTCGGTCTGCGCGGAGCGCACCAGGCCCCAGACGGCCGCGCCGACCGGGTCGAGGACGTCCTCGTCGTCGAGGGCGACGGCGCGGCGGGTGACGAAGACGAGGCGGGTGCCCGCGAGCCGCGGCTCGGACAGCCACTCCTGGAGGTATCCGAGGACCCGGGTGGTGAGGGCGCGCACCCCGTCCGCTCCGGAGTCCTTCTCCCCCGCGAGCGGGATCAGGAACACGTCGGGCGCGACACCGCTGTCGCCGATGGCGCCGCCCAGCGACTCCGCGTAGGCGGTGACGGTCTCGTCGGCGCGGTGCATGGCGTAGCCGAGGTCGAGTTCGTCGGAGCCGACGACGGCCCAGCGGATGCCGGTGGCGCGGGCGGAGGCGTTGACGGGTGCCCACTTCAGCGCGAACAGGTCGCCCCGGCCGGTGGCGGCCGGGTTCCCGGCGGCGCCGTCCGGGGTGCCCAGGCGCACGGTCTCGGCGGTCAGGACGAGGTTGCCCGCGGGGTCGACGGCGGTGAGGGCGACGGTGTCGGGCCCGGTGGTGCTCAGCCGTACGCGCAGCGCGGTGGCGCCGGTGGCGTGCAGCGTGAGCCCGTCGAAGCCGGCCGGCTCGCCCGCCGTGGCGCCGTCGAGGGCGGCGGCGCGCAGGGCGGTGGACAGCAGCGCGGGGTGGAGTCCGAAGCCGCTGTCGGGGCCCGCGGGCAGCTCGGCCTCGGCGAACACCTCGCCCTCGTGCCGCCACACCCCGGTCAGGCCGCTGAAGAGCGGACCGAGGGTGCGCCCGTCGGACTCCAGCTCCGTGAGCGGGACTTGGCGGGCGTCGGCGGGCGGCCACTGGACGAGCTCCGCGGCGGTGTCCTCGGCGCCCTCGTCCGGGGAGAGAACACCGCGGGCGTACGTGGTCCAGGGGGCGTCGTCCGAGGTCGCCGGGCGGGCGTGCACGGAGAGCGGCCGGTGGCCTGAGGCGTCCGCGGGACCGATCCGCACCTGGAGCAGGACCGCGTCGCGGTCGCCGAGGGTCAGCGGGGCGAGCAGGTCGAGCCGGTCCAGGCGCGGGGTGCCGTTCTCGTCGCCCGCGCGGACCGCGATCTCCACGAGGGCCGTGCCGGGGACGGTGATCCGGCCGTCGACGCGGTGCTCGGCGAGCCAGGGGTGGGTCAGCGGCGAGAGGCGTCCGGTGAGGACGGACTCGTCGGCGTCGGCGAGGGCGACGGTGGCGCCGAGCAGCGGA
Source organism: Streptomyces sp. 6-11-2 (assembly GCF_006540305.1). Classification (GTDB taxonomy): domain Bacteria; phylum Actinomycetota; class Actinomycetes; order Streptomycetales; family Streptomycetaceae; genus Streptomyces. Next base: position 956,347 of record NZ_BJOR01000001.1, read on the forward strand.
TGCGCGGCGGCGCCGAGGCCCAGTCCGGCGGGGTCGCCGGAGCGGGCGCGCACGCTGGGCCAGTACCGGTCGCGCTGGAAGGCGTACGTCGGCAGGTCCACGGACTCCGGGCGGCCGGGCAGGGTGCCCTCGAACACGGCGTCCCAGTCGGCCGCGGTGCCCCGGGTCCACAGGGTGCCGAGCGCGGCGAGCACGGAGGCCTCCTCCGGCTGATCCTTGCGCAGCGCGGGCACGGCAAAGACCCCGGCCTCCTGGGTGTTCTCACCGACGAGCGCGGACAGCACGCCGCCCGGGCCGACCTCCAGGAAGGTCCGGGCGCCCTCGTCGACGAGGGTGCGCACGGCGTCGGCGAAGCGGACGGCCTGCCGGGCGTGGCACACCCAGTAGTGCGGCGTGGCCAGTTCCTCGGCGGCGACGACGTCGCCGGTGAGGGTGGAGACGACAGGCACCGACGGCTCGCCGAAGGTGAGCTTCGCGACGACGTCCCGGAACGCGTCGAGCATCGGGTCGACGAGGGGCGAGTGGAAGGCGTGGCTCACGGAGAGCCGCGTGGTGCGCCGGCCCTGCTCCCGGAAGTGATCGGCGACGGCGAGGACGGCGTCCTCGGCGCCGGAGACCACCACGGACTCGGGGCCGTTGACCGCGGCGAGCGAGACCCGCTCGTCCAGCAGCGGCCGCACCTCGGTCTCGGTGGCGCGCAGCGCGACCATGGCTCCGCCGGCCGGCAGGTCCCGCATCAGGCCGGCGCGGGCGGCGACCAGCGTGCAGGCGTCCTCCAGGGACAGCGCGCCGGCCACGTGCACGGCGGCGATCTCTCCGACGGAGTGTCCGGCGAGGTGGTCGGGGCGCAGGCCCCAGGAGGCGAACAGGCGGTAGAGGGCGACCTCGACGGCGAACAGGGCGGGCTGGGTGTGGCCGGTGTCGTCGAGGGCCGCGGGGTCCTCGCCCCATATGACGTCGCGCAGCGAGTGGCCGAGGCGCTCGTCGAGGAGGGCGAGGGTCTCGTCCAGGGCGGCGGCGAACACCGGGAAGCGGGCGTGCAGTTCACGGCCCATGCCGAGGCGCTGAGCGCCCTGCCCGGAGAACAGGACGGCGAGGCCGCGGCGGTCGCCGGACGGGACGGTGCCGCGGGCGGCCTCGGTGAGCCCGCCGTCCGCGGCGACGAGCAGCGCCCGGTGTTCGAAGGGGGTGCGGGTGCCGGCCAGCGCGTGGCCGACGGCGACGGGGTCGGCGCCGGACGCGGCGAGCGGCCGTACCCGCTCCAGCTGGGCGTCGAGGGCGGCGGCGGTACGGGCCGACACGGGCCACGGGACGGCGCGCGGGACGACCGGCGCGGGCTGCGGCCCGGCGTCGGTGTCCTCCTCCTCGGCCGCGGGGGCCTCTTCGAGGATGACGTGGGCGTTGGTGCCGCTGATGCCGAAGGACGACACGCCGGCCCGGCGCACCTGCTCGCCCTCGGGCCAGGGGGCGGCCTCGGTGAGCAGGCTGACGTGGCCGGCGTCCCAGTCGACGTGCGTGGAGGGCGCGTCGACGTGCAGGGTGCGGGGCAGTAGCCCGTGCCGCAGGGCCAGGACCATCTTGATGACGCCCGCGGCGCCGGCGGCGGCCTGGGTGTGGCCGATGTTGGACTTCACGGTGCCGAGGCGCAGCGGGCGGCTCGCGTCGCGGTCCTGGCCGTAGGTGGCGAGCAGGGCCTGTGCCTCGATGGGGTCGCCGAGGGTGGTGCCGGTGCCGTGCGCCTCGACGGCGTCGACGTCGGCGGGCGAGAGCCCGGCGGAGGCGAGCGCGTCGCGGATGACGCGCTGCTGGGCGGGCCCGTTGGGGGCGCTGAGGCCGTTGGAGGCGCCGTCCTGGTTCACGGCGGAGCCGCGCAGCACGGCGAGCACCGGGTGCCCCTTGCGCCGGGCCTCGGAGAGCCGCTCGACGAGGATCATGCCGACGCCCTCGGACCAGCCGGTGCCGTCGGCGGAGTCGGCGAACGCCTTGCAGCGGCCGTCAGCGGCGAGGCCGCCCTGGAGGCTGAAGCCGACGAAGCTGGACGAGGTGGTCATGACGGTGACACCGCCGGCCAGCGCGAGGTCGGCCTCGCCGGAGCGTACGGACTGGGCGGCCAGGTGCAGGGCGACCAGGGCCGAGGAGCACGCGGTGTCGAGCGTGACGGCGGGTCCCTCGAAGCCGAGCGCGAAGGACAGCCGGCCGGACATCACGCTGGCGGCCAGGCCGTTGCCCGCGTAGCCGCCCATGTCGTCGTCGGAGGCGAGGACGAGGTGGGCGTAGTCCTGCGAGTTGGTGCCGACGAACACACCGGTGCGGCTGCCGCGCAGGCTGCCGGGGGCGATCCCGGCACGTTCCACGGCCTCCCAGGCGGTTTCGAGGAGCAGCCGCTGCTGCGGGTCCATGGCCAGCGCCTCGCGGGGCGAGATGTCGAAGAAGCCCGGGTCGAAGTCGGCCACGTCGTGCAGGAATCCTCCCTTCTGCGTGCTGCTGCGGCCCTCTCCGTCACCGGCCAGCGTCTCCAGGTCCCAGCCGCGGTCGGCCGGGAACCCGCCGATGGCGTCACGGCCGTCGGCCAGCATCTCCCAGAGGTCCTCCGGGGATCGCACACCGCCCGGGAAGCGGCAGGCCATGCCGACGATCGCCACGGGCTCGTGGCGGCCCGCCTCGGCTTCCTGGAGGCGTCTGCGGGTCTGGTGGAGATCCGCCGTGACCCACTTCAGGTAATCGACGAGCTTTCTTTCGTCCGGCATCGTCCGTGAACCTTCCTCAAAATGTTTCGCGCGTAGTCGGGGTGGGCCCAGGTCAGGAGTTCGACGACCGGCCGAGTTCGTTGTCGATGAAGGCGAAGATCTCCTCGGTGCTCGCCGCCTCGATCCGTTCGCCGACGGCCGGCCCGTCCCCGTCCGGGCCGGTGCCGTCCCAGGCGGCCAGCAGCCGCTGGAGCCGGCCGGCGACCCCGCGGCGGGTGGCCTCGTCCATGCCGTCGGCGGACAGTTCCGCCTCCAGCCGGTCGAGCGTCGCCAGCGGAGAAGCGGCGGTGCCGCTCCGGTCCCCGCCCGCCAGGGAGCCGGCCAGGTGCCGGGCGACGGCGGTGGGCGTCGGGTGGTCGAAGACGAGCGTGGACGACAGCCGCACGCCGGTGGCCGCGGAGAGCCGGGTACGCAGTTCGACCGCCATCAGCGAGTCGAAGCCCAGCCGGCTGAAGTCCCGGTCGGCGGGGACCGCGTCGGCACCGGAGTGACCGAGCACCCCGGCGGTCTCCTGGCGGACCAGGCCGACGAGGGTCTCGTGCCGCTGCTCGGCGCCGAGACCGGCCAGCCGGCGGGCGAGCCCGTCGGCACCGGCCGTGGCCGCCGCGCGGCGCCGGGCGCGGACCAGGGAGCGCAGCACCGCGGGGACGTCGCCGGCCTCGGGGGCGGCGGCGGACCGGGAGACCCGGATCGCCACGGCGAGTGCCTCGTCCTGGCCGTTCGCCGCGTCGAACAGGGCGAGGCCCTGGCGTTCGGTGAGCGGCGGCATCCCGGAGCGTTCCATGCGCTCGATGTCGGCGTCGGTGAGCGTGCCGGTCATGCCGGCGCCCTGGCCCCACGGTCCCCAGGCCAGCGACAGGGCGGGCAGGCCCTGGGCCGCGCGGTGCGCGGCGAGCGCGTCGAGGAACGTGTTGGCGGCGGCGTAGTTGCCCTGTCCGGGGCCTCCGGTGACGCCGGCCACGGAGGAGTACAGGACGAATCCGGCGAGCGGCAGGGCCCGGGTCGCCTCGTGCAGATGCCAGGCGGCGTCCGCCTTGGGCCGCAGCACGGTGTCGAGCCGGTCGGCGGTGAGGGTGCCGATCGTGGCGTCGTCGAGGACGCCCGCCGTGTGCACGACCGCGGTCAGCGGGTGCTCGGGCGGCAGCCCGGCGAGCAGCGCGTCGACGGCGGACCGGTCGGAGACGTCGCAGGCCCGCACGGTGACCTCGGCGCCCAGCGCGGAGAGTTCCTCGCTCAGGGCGGTGGCGCCGGGTGCGTCGGGTCCGCGGCGGCCGGCCAGCAGCAGGTGCTTGATGCCGTGGCCGGTGACGAGGTGGCGGGCGAGTACGGCGCCGAGGCCGCCGGTGCCGCCGGTGATCAGTACGGTGCCGTCGCGGTCCCAGGCACGGACCTGGTCGGCGGCCGGGGCGGGCGTGGACTCGGCGCGGGTGAGGCGGGCGACGGTGAGCGCGCCGCCCCGGACGGCGGCCTGGGTCTCGCCCGCGTCGAACAGGGCGGGCAGCGAGGCCAGGACGGCGGCGTCGGTCGTGTAGGCGCCGTCGGCCGGGTCGAGGTCCAGGAGCAGGAAACTGCCCGGGTTCTCGGACTGGGCGGAGCGGACCAGTCCCCAGACGGCCGCCGCCGCCAGGTCGGTCACGTCCTCCTGGCCGGCCGCGACGGCGCCGCGGGTGACGATCGCGAGGCGGGAGTCCGCGGTGCGGGTGTCGGAGGTCCAGCGGCGCAGCAGGTCGAGCACCGGCACGGTGGCGGCGCGGACCGCGGCGGGCAGGTCGTCCCCGGCGGCGGGGTCGCCCTCGACCGGCAGGAGCGTCAGCGACGGCAGGGGTGCCCCGCTGTCCAGCAGTTCGGTGAGCGAGTGCGCGCGGGTGACGAGGACGCCGTCCGCCGCGGTGAGCGCGGTGTCCAGTCCGGGCAGCGCGTCGCCGAGCACAGCCCACGGTCCGCGGTCGCCGGAGCGCGAAGCCGGGGCGGGCGCGACCCAGTCCAGGGTGAGCAGCGCGGCGTCGTCCGCGGCGGGGGCGTCGGTGCCGGGTTCGGCGGCGGTGGCGCCCAGGGTGAGCGAGGGCACCGAGAGCACGGGGCCGCCCTGCGGGTCGGTCGCCTCCAGCGCCCAGGTGTCGTCGCCGGTGGCGGTGAGCCGCACCCGCAGCAGGACCGGGTGCGCGGCGTGCAGGACGAGCCCGTCCCAGGCGACGGCGTCGAGGGTGTCGTCGCCGTCTCCGTCGAGGAGGACGGCGGCCCGGACCGCGGTGTCCAGGAGCGCCGGGTGCAGGGCGAACGCCTGCTCGGCCGGGCTCTGTTCGGTGATCTCGACCTCGGCGAAGACGTCCCCGCCGCGCCGCCAGGCGGCGCGCAGCACGGCCGCGTTGGTGGGTTCGGGCAGGTCGTCGACCGGGGTGGCGTCCGCGGGCGGCCATGCGCTGTCGGCGGTGGCGGGGGCGGCGGGCGCGTCGGTGAGCGTCGCGGTGGCCCGCTCGACCCACGGGGCGTCGTCGCCGTCGGCGCGGGTGTGCACGGTGAGGGTGCGCCGGCCGGTCCCGTCGGGGGCGCCCACCAGGACCTGGAGGCGCTGGGGGCGGTTCCCGGTGAACGTCAGGGGCGCGCCGACGGTGAGGTTCTCGACGGTGGTGCGGTCGCAGGCCTCGGCGGCGTGCAGCGCGAGTTCGGCGAGGACCGCGGTGGGCAGGGTGATGGTGCCGTCGTCCGCGCGGCCGGTGAGCCAGGGCTGTGCGGCGGCCGACAGGCGTCCGCTGAGCAGCGTCTCGTCCGCGCCCGCGACTGCCGTGGCGGCGGTGAGCAGCGGGTGCCCTCCGGCGTCCAGGCCCAGTCCGCCCACGTCGCCGGGAGCGGCGGTGGTGTCGGGCCAGAAGCGGGTGCCCTGGAAGGCGTACGTGGGCAGCGGCACCCGGCGGGCGCCGGTGTCGGCGAAGAGGGCGCTCCAGTCGGCGTCCAGGCCGGCGGTGTGCAGGCGGGCCAGGGCGGTGAGGACGGACACGGTCTCGTCGCGGTCCTTGCGCAGCGCCGGCACGACGACCGCGTCGGTGTCGGACAGGGAGGCGGCGGCGAGCGCGGAGAGCACTCCGTCGGGACCGACCTCCAGGAAGGCGGTGACACCCCGGCCGGCGAGCGCGCGGACGCCGTCGGCGAACCGCACGGCCTCACGGACATGACGCACCCAGTAGTCGGCCCGGGTGTGCGTGCCCGCGGAGGCGACCTCGCCCGTCAGGTTGGACACGACCGGGATCCGCGGCTCGTCGTACGAGAGCGTCTCCGCGACCGCCCGGAACTCCTCCAGCATCGGGTCCATCAGCGACGAGTGGAACGCGTGGCTGACGCGCAGGCGGGTGGTGCGGCGGCCGTCCGACTCCAGGAGGGCGACGAGCTGGTCGACGCCGTCCTCGGGGCCGGAGACGACGACGGAGGTGGGGCCGTTGACGGCGGCGACGGCGACGCCGTCGTCGAGCAGCGGCAGCACCTCGTCCTCGGTGGCCTCGACGGCGGCCATGGCGCCGCCCTCGGGCAGCGCGTCCATGAGCCGGGCGCGCGCGGCGACCAGTCGGCAGGCGTCCTCCAGCGAGAACACCCCCGCGACATGCGCGGCCGTGATCTCACCGACCGAGTGACCGGCGACGAAGTCAGGGGTGACACCCCAGGACTCCACCAGGCGGAACAGGGCGACCTCGACCGCGAACAGCGCGGGCTGGGTGCAGCGGGTGCGGTTGAGCTGTTCCGGGTCGTCGCCCCACATGATCTCCCGCAGGGAGAAGCCGAGTTCGGCCTGGAGCAGGTCCAGCACGGTGTCCAGGGCCTCGGCGAACACCGGGAAGCTGGCGTGCAGTTCACGGCCCATGCCGAGGCGCTGGGCGCCCTGGCCGGAGAACAGGAACGCAGGTGTACGTGCGGCGCCGGCCTCGGCGCGTGCGGCCTCGGTGACGCCGTCGGGGCCCGCCAGCAGGACGGCCCGGTGCTCGAAGGAGGACCGGCTCGTCACGAGGGACAGGCCGATGTCGGCGCGGGAGGCCTCCGGATGTGCGGCGGCATGGGCGCGCAGCCGCTCCAGTTGGGCGTCGAGCGCCTGCTCGGAGCGGGCCGAGACGACCCACGGGGTGACGGCGGGGGTCGCGGTGTCCTCGGCGGGGCGCTCGTCCGCGGCGGGCTCGGGGGCGTCTTCGAGGATGACGTGGGCGTTGGTGCCGCTGATGCCGAACGACGACACACCGGCCCGGCGGACCCGGCCCGTCTCCGGCCACGCGGTCTCCTCGGTGAGCAGCCGGACGGCGCCGAGGGACCAGTCGACGTGCGAGGACGGCTCGGTGACGTGCAGGGTGCGCGGGAGCGTGCCGTTGCTCATCGCCATGACCATCTTGACGAGTCCGGCGGCACCGGCCGCGGACTGGGTGTGGCCGATGTTGGACTTCACCGAGCCGAGCAGCAGCGGCTGCTGCGGGTCGCGGTCGGAGCCGTAGGTGGCGAGCAGCGCCTGCGCCTCGATCGGGTCGCCGAGCGGGGTGCCGGTGCCGTGCGCCTCGACCGCGTCGACGTCGCCGGGCCGCAGGCCCGCGTTGGCCAGCGCCTGCCGGATCACCCGCTGCTGGGATGGGCCGTTGGGCGCGGTCAGGCCGTTGGAGGCGCCGTCCTGGTTGACGGCGGTCCCGCGCACGACGGCGAGCACCCGGTGTCCGGCGCGGCGGGCGTCGGAGAGGCGCTCAAGGACGAGCACCGCCGCGCCCTCGGACCAGCCGGTGCCGTCGGCGGAGTCGGAGAACGCCTTGCAGCGACCGTCCTGGGCAAGGCCGCCCATCTTGGAGAATCCGGCGAAGTTGGCGGGGGTGGTCATGACGGTGACACCGCCGGCCAGGGCCATGGTGCACTCCCCCGCCCGCAGTGCCTGGGCGGCGAGGTGCAGGGAGACCAGCGACGAGGAGCAGGCGGTGTCGACGGAGAGGGCGGGGCCCTCCAGGCCGAGCGTGTAGGCGAGGCGTCCGGAGACGACGCTGACGGCGAGGCCGGTGGTGGCGTGGCTGGCGATGTCGTCGCGGGAGCGCATGACCAGACCGGAGTAGTCCTGACCGCTGACGCCCATGAAGACACCGGTACGGGATCCGCGCAGGGCGGTCGGGTCCAGTCCGGCGCGCTCCACGGCTTCCCAGGTGACTTCGAGCAGGATGCGCTGCTGCGGGTCCATGGCCAGGGCCTCGCGCGGCGCGATGCCGAAGAAGTCGGCGTCGAAGTCGGCGATGTCGCTCAGGAATCCGCCCTGCCCGGACAGGTCGCCCAGCTCGCCGCCGATCGTCGACGACTCCCACTGACGGTCCGCGGGGAAGCCGGTGATGGCGTCGGTGCCGGAGGCCACGAGGTCCCACAGTTCCTCGGGCGATCCGACACCGCCCGGGAAGCGGCAGCCCATGCCGACGATGACCACGGGGTCGTCGTCGGACGCGGCGGCAGCGGTCCGATGGGCGGTGAAGGCCTCCGCGGCGTCGGCGCCGAGCAGTTCGTCCAGGAGGTACTCGGCGAGCTGCTGGGGCGTCGGGTAGTCGAAGACGAGCGTGGCGGTCAGGGTGAGGCCGGAGGCCTTGCCGAGGCGGTTGCGCAGCTCGATCGCGGTGAGCGAGTCGAAGCCGAGGCCGCGGAACTCGCGGCGGGCGTCCACGGCGTCGGCGGATCCGTGCCCGAGGACGGTGGCGGCCTCGGCACGCACCAGGTCGACCAGGAACGGCAGGCGCTGCTCCTCGGGCAGAACGGCGAGACGTTCGGCGAGTCCGGCGCGGGCGACCGCGGCGGTGCCGGCCCGGGCCCGGCGCCCACCGGTACGGACCAGCCCGCGCAGGATCGCGGGGACGCTCATGCCGGGGGGCAGCGAGCCGCCACCGCCCAGGCCCAGCGGCACGACGAGCGGTTCGTCGGCGAGGGTGGCGGCGTCGTACAGGGCCAGGCCCCGCTCGACGGACAGCAGCGGCATGCCGCTGTTGTCGTTGATGCGGCGCATGTCCTCGTCGCTCAGTCCGCTCGTCATGCCGCTGCCCTGCTCCCAGGCGTTCCAGGCGAGCGAGGTGGCGGGCAGGCCGAGGGCCTGGCGGTGGGCGGCGAGGGCGTCCAGGAAGGTGTTGCCCGCCGCGTAGTTGGCCTGCCCCGGGCTGCCGAAGACGCCGGAGGTCGAGGAGTACAGGACGAAGGCGGCCAGGTCGAGATCACGGGTGAGGTCGTGCAGGTGCCAGGCGGCGTCGACCTTCGGCCGCAGCACGGTGTGGAGGCGGTCGGGGGTGAGGGAGGCGAGGATGCCGTCGTCGAGGACACCCGCCGTGTGCACGACCGCGGCGAGGGGGTGCTCGGCCGGGACGGAGGCGAGCAGCGCGGCGAGAGCGTCACGGTCGGCGACGTCACAGGCGGCGACCCTGGCCTCGGCACCCAGGTCGGTCAGCGCCTCGACGAGGTCGGCGGCACCGGGGGCGTCGGGCCCGCGGCGGCTTGTCAGCAGCAGGTGCCTGACACCGTGCTCGGCGACCAGGTGGCGGGCCAGTTCGGAGGCGAGACCACCGGTGCCACCGGTGACCAGGACGGTGCCCTCGGGGTCCAGGGGCCGGGGCATGGTCAGCACGATCTTGCCGATGTGCTTGGCCATGCTCATGAAGCGGAAGGCCTCACGAGAGCGACGGACGTCCCAGGCACGGACCGGCAGCGGGGACAGTACGTCCTGCTCGAAGAGGCCGACCAGGTCGAGCAGCATCCGCTGGATGTGGTCGGAGTCGACCATGCCCAGGTCGAAGAACCGGTAGGTGATGCCGTCCGAGGCGGAGTCGGCGTCCCGGATATCGGTCTTGCCCATCTCCAGGAACCGGCCGCCCCTGCCGAGCAGCCGCATCGACGCGTCGACGAACTCGCCGGCCAGGGCGTTCAGGACGACATCGAGGCCCTTGTCCCCCGCGACCTCGGCGAACGCCGCCTCGAAGTCGAGGGTGCGCGAGGAGGCGATGTGGTCGTCGGCGACCCCGAGGGAGCGCAGCACATCCCACTTGCCCTCGCCGGCCGTCGCGAAGACCTCCGCACCGAGGTGACGGGCGATCTGGATCGCCGCCATACCGACACCACCGGCACCGGCGTGGATCAGGACCTTCTCGCCCGCCTTCAGCCCGGCGAGATCCTTCAGCGCGTAGTAGGCGGTGAGGAACACCAGTGGCACGGACGACGCGGTCTCCCAGGACCAGTCGTCGGGAACGCGGGTCAGCAGTCGCTCATCGGCAGCGCCCGACGGACCGAACCCGCCGAACACCATGCCCATGACCCGGTCGCCGGGGACCAGTTCGGTGACGTCCGGACCGACCTCGGTCACGACACCGGCGGCTTCGGAGCCGAACAGTCCCGCCTCACCGGGGTACATGCCGAGAGCGTTGAGCACGTCGCGGAAGTTGAGGCCCGCGGCACGGATCCCGATGCGCACCTGCCGGCCGACCAGCGGCTCCAGGGCCTCCGGATGCGGCAGCAGGGCGAGACCGTCGAGGCTGCCCTTGACGCGGCTGCCCAACCGCCACGGCGTCCCGGCCGGCGGAACGAGAGAGGAACCGGACTCCAGCCGGGCGAGCCGACCGACACGAACGGTGCCCTCACGGACCTGCGCCTGCGGCTCCTCCGCGTCGAACAGCCCCGCCAGCAGCGGCAGTCGGGCCATGGACTCAGCCGTGTCATCGACATCGGCCAGCAGCAGCCGGCCCGGATTCTCGGACTGGGCGGAACGCACCAGGCCCCACACGGGGGCAGCGGCCAGATCGAGCGGGCCGCGCTCGCCGTCAGCGACGGCGTTCCGGGTGACCACGACGAGCCGGGAGGAGGCGAAAGCGGACTCGGCCAGCCACTCCTGCACCAGAGCCAGCACCTGACGGGCCAACTGGTGTGCGTCTTCCGGTCGTTGGTCGCGGCCGCCACGGACCGTCACCGCGACCATGTCGGGTACGGCCGCGCTGCGGGCGGCCAGTTCCTCAAGCGTGGCAGCCGGGGCATGCACGCCCGCGACCGCCTCGGAGTCCGCGGCGAGCACAGCCGTCAGACCGAAGGGGTCATCACCGAGCACGGCCCAGGTGGCAGGAGCGGCAGGGGCGGCGACCGTACGGGGAGTCCAGTCGATGCGGAGCAGGGAGTTGGCGTCGTCACGGCGCGGCTCGGCACCGGCTTCCGGGCCCGCGGCACGCAGCGTCAACGACGCCACGGAGACGACGGGTTGGCCTCCCGGGTCGACCGCCGCGATCTGCACCGCGTCCTCACCGCACGAGGCGATCCGCACCCGCAAGGTGCTCGCCCCGTCCGCGTGCAGGGACACGCCCTCCCAGGCGAACGGCAGCAGACTGCGGTCGTCGCCCTCGGCGGACAGGAAGACCGTGCTGTGCAGGGCGGCGTCGAAGAGCGCCGGGTGCAGGCCGAAAGCACCGGCCTCCTCGACCGATTCGGGCAGGGCGACCTCGGCGTAGACCGTGTCGTCCTGGCGCCAGACGGCACGCAGTCCACGGAAGACCGGACCGTACTCCAAACCGTCGGCGGCATAGCGCTCGAACATGCCGTCGATGTCGATCGCCTCGGCGTCGCGTGGCGGCCACACGGTGGTGTCGAAGCCGATGACCTGCTCACCTGACCCGACGCGGCCGGTGGCGTGCTGGGTCCACTCCGCGTCGAAGTCCTCACCGGGCCGGGTGAAGAACCGCAGCTCGCGCGAGCCGTCCTCGTCGGCGGCGCCGACGGAGATCTGCACCTGCACGGCACCCGTGGCGGGGAGCACCAGCGGCGCGGCGATCATCAACTCTTCGACCCGGTCGCAGCCGGCCTGGTCGGCGGCACGGACGGCCAGTTCCAGGAAGCCGGTACCGGGGAAGAAGATCAGGCCGCCGACGACGTGGTCGGCCAGCCACGGGTGGGTGGCGGCCGACAGGGAGCCGGTCAGCAGGAGTTCGCCGGAACCGGCCACCGACATGGCGGCGCCGAGCAGCGGGTGGTCGGCCGAGGCCAGACCGAGACCGGAGGCGTCCAGGGCGGCAGGGGCCGCCTTGGGCCAGTAACGCTCGTGCTGGAAGGCGTAGGTGGGCAGATCCGCGATGCGGGCGCCGGTGCCGGACAGGGGGGCCGACCAATCGACGTCGACACCGGCGACATGCAGCCGGGCAACGCCGCTGAGGACGGACACGGTCTCGTCGCGGTCCTTGCGCAGCGCCGGCACGACGACCGCGTCGGTGTCGGACAGGGAGGCGGCGGCGAGCGCGGAGAGCACTCCGTCGGGACCGACCTCCAGGAAGGCGGTGACACCCCGGCCGGCGAGCGCGCGGACGCCGTCGGCGAACCGCACGGCCTCACGGACATGACGCACCCAGTAGTCCGGGTCGGTCAACTGCCCGTCCGCGGCTACGGCGCCGGTGAGGTGGGAGACGACCGGGATCCGCGGCTCGTCGTACGAGAGCGTCTCCGCGACCGCCCGGAACTCCTCCAGCATCGGGTCCATCAGCGGCGAATGGAAGGCGTGGCTCACCCGCAGGCGGCTCGTACGGCGACCCCGCGCCGCAAGCTGCTCCGCGACCGCGAGAGTGGCCTCCTCCGCACCGGAGACCACCACGGAGGTCGGACCGTTGACCGCCGCCACGGCGACACCCTCGGTGAGCAGCGGCAGCACCTCGTCCTCGTCCGCCTCCACGGCCACCATGGCACCGCCACGCGGCAGCGCCTGCATCAGACCGGCACGCGCCGCCACCAGCCGGCAGGCGTCCTCCAGCGAGAACACCCCCGCGACATGCGCGGCCGCGATCTCACCGACCGAGTGACCGGCGACGAAGTCCGGGGTGACACCCCAGGACTCCACCAGGCGGAACAGGGCGACCTCGACCGCGAACAGCGCGGGCTGGGTGAACGCGGTGGCGTTCAGGGCGGTTTCGTCGGTGCCCCACATCACGTCGCGGACGGATGCACCCTTCCCGGTCTCCAGGAGAGTGGCGACGGAGTCGAACGCTTCGGCGAACACCGGGAAGCGGGCGTGCAGTTCACGGCCCATGCCGAGGCGCTGGGCACCCTGCCCGGAGAACAGGAAGGCGGTACGGCGCGGTTCGGCGACGCCACGGGCGACCTCGGTGAGGGCGCCGTCGGCGGCGAGCAGGACCGCCCGGTGCTCGAAGCTGGAGCGGCCGGTGGCCAGGGTGTACGCGGTGTCGAGCGCGGGCAGCGCGTCGGCGGACTCCCGCAGCCGCTCCACCTGGGCGTCGAGCGCGGCCTCGGACTTCGCCGAGACGGGCCAGGCGAGCGCGCCGGGCACCGGACGGTCGGCAGGCGGCACGGGCACCGGCTCATCGGGAGCGCCCTCAAGAATGACGTGGGCGTTGGTGCCGCTGATGCCGAACGACGACACACCGGCCCGACGCGCCCGGCCCGTCTCCGGCCACGCGGTCTCCTCGGTGAGCAGCCGCACGGCACCCAGAGACCAGTCGACGTGCGAGGACGGCTCGGTGACGTGCAGGGTGCGCGGGAGCTTGCCCTTGCGCAGCGCCATGACCAGCTTGACGAGTCCGGCGGCACCGGCCGCGGCCTGGGTGTGGCCGATGTTGGACTTCACCGAACCGAGCAGCAACGGCTGCTGCGGGTCGCGGTCGGAGCCGTAGGTGGCGAGCAGCGCCTGCGCCTCGATCGGGTCGCCGAGCGGGGTGCCGGTGCCATGGGCCTCGACCGCGTCGACATCACTCGTGTTCAGGCCCGCGTTGGCCAGCGCCTGCCGGATCACCCGCTGCTGGGAAGGGCCGTTGGGCGCGGTCAGGCCGTTGGAGGCGCCGTCCTGGTTGACGGCGGAGCCACGCACGACGGCGAGCACCCGGTGTCCGGCGCGGCGGGCGTCGGAGAGGCGCTCAAGGACGAGCACCGCCGCGCCCTCGGACCAGCCGGTGCCGTCGGCGGAGTCGGAGAACGCCTTGCAGCGACCGTCCTGGGCAAGGCCGCCCATCCGGGAGAACCCGGCGAAGTTGGCCGGGGTGGTCATCACGGTGACACCACCGACCAGCGCCATGCCGCACTCTCCCGACCGCAGCGCCTGCGCGGCGAGATGCAGGGACACCAGCGACGAGGAGCAGGCCGTGTCGACGGACAGGGCGGGGCCTTCGAGGCCCAGTGCGTAGGAGAGGCGACCGGAGACGACGCTGACCGCGAGACCGGCGGTGGCGTGGCCCGCGACGTCGTCGCGGGACCCCATGACCAGACTGGAGTAGTCCTGGCCGTTGACGCCCATGAAGACACCGGTGCGGCTGCCGCGCAGCGTGGCCGGGTCGACACCGGCGCGCTCGATGGCCTCCCAGGTGACTTCGAGCAGGATGCGCTGCTGCGGGTCCATGGCGAGGGCCTCGCGCGGCGAGATCCCGAAGAACCCGGCGTCGAAGCCGGCGATGTCGCTGAGGAAACCGCCCTTTGCCGACACACCGCCGGCCTCACCGCTGACGAGCCTCGACGACTCCCACTCACGGTCGGCGGGGAAGCCGGTGATGGCGTCGGTGCCGGACCCGAGGAGGTTCCACAGGTCCTCGGGCGTCTGGACACCGCCCGGGAAGCGGCAGCCCATCCCGACGATGACGACAGGATCGTCCGTCACGTCGGCGGCGCTTTCCGGGGCGGCGAAGACCTCGACGGCATCGGCGCCCAGCAGTTCGTCCAGGAGATGGTCGGCAAGCCGCTCGGGCGTCGGGTAGTCGAAGACGAGCGTGGCAGGCAGAGTGAGACCGGTTGCCTTGCCGAGGCGGTTGCGCAGCTCGATCGCGGTGAGCGAGTCGAAGCCGAGCCCCCGGAACTCGCGGCGCGCGTCCACGGCGTCGGCGGAACCGTGGCCCAGAACCGCGGCTGCCTCGGCACGCACCAGGTCGACGACGAACGGCCGACGCTGCTCCTCGGGCAGAACGGCGAGACGCTCGGCGAGTCCGGCGCGGGCGACCGCAGCGGTGGCCGCCCGGGCCCGGCGACCGCCGGTACGGACCAGCCCGCGCAGGATCGCGGGGACGCCGGCACCGGCGGGCACCGGGCCGCCACCGCCCAGACCGAGCGGCACCACGAGCGGCTCACCGGCGAGCATGGCGGCGTCGTACAGGGCCAGACCCCGCTCGACGGACAGCAGCGGCATCCCGCCGGCGTCACTGATCCGGCGGGCGTCCTGGCCACTCAACTGACCGGTCATGCCGACGCCTTGCTCCCAGGCACCCCAGGCGAGCGAGGTGGCGGGCAGGCCGAGGGCCTGACGGTGGGCGGCGAGGGCGTCCAGGAAGGTGTTGCCCGCCGCGTAGTTGGCCTGCCCGGGGCTGCCCATGACACCGGAGGTCGAGGAGTACAGGACGAAGGCGGCCAGGTCGAGATCACGGGTGAGGTCGTGCAGATGCCAGGCGGCGTCGACCTTCGGCCGCAGCACGGTGTCCAGGCGGTCGGGGGTGAGGGAGGCGACGATGCCGTCGTCGAGGACACCCGCCGTGTGCACCACCGCGGTCAGCGGGTGCTCGGCCGGGACGGAGGCGAGCAGCACGGCGAGAGCGTCACGATCGGCGACATCACACGCGGCGACCCTGGCCTCGGCACCCAGGCCGGCCAGCGCCTGGACGAGGTCTGAGGCACCGGGGGCGTCAAGTCCGCGACGGCTGGTCAGCAGCAGGTGCTTGACGCCGTGCTCGGCGACCAGGTGGCGGGCCAGTTCGGAGGCGAGACCACCGGTGCCACCGGTGACCAGCACGGTACCCTCGGGCTCCAGGGGCCGAGCGAGAGAGCCACCGGTCTCCAGCCGGGCGAGCCGACCGACACGGACCGTGCCCTCACGGACGACGGCCTGCGGCTCCTCCGCGTCGAACAGCCCTGCCAGCAGCGGCAGTCGGGACAGCGAGTCAGCCGTGTCATCGACATCGGCCAGCAGCAGCCGGCCCGGGTTCTCGGACTGGGCGGAGCGCACCAGACCCCACACGGGGGCAGCGGCCAGATCGAGCGGACCGCGCTCGCCGTCGGCGACAGCGCTGTGGGTCACCAGAACCAGCCGGGAGGAGGCAAAGGCAGGCTCGGCCAGCCACCCCTGCACCAGAGCAAGCACCTCACGGACCAACTCGTGTGCGGCTTCGGGCCGTTGATCGACGTCGCCACGAACCGTCACCGCGACCATGTCGGGTACGGCCCCGCTCCGGGCAGCCAACTCCCCAAGCGTCGCAGCCGGAGCATGCACGCCCGCGACCGCCTCGGAGTCCGCGGCGAGCACAGCCGTCAGACCGAAGGGGTCATCACCGAGCACGGCCCAGGTGGCGGGAGCGGCCGGGGCGGCGACCGTGCGCGGGGTCCAGTCGATGCGGAACAGCGAGTTGGCGTCATCGCGGCGCGGCTGGGCACCGGCTTCCGCGTCCGCGGCACGCAGCGTCAACGACTCCACGGAGACGACCGGCTGACCCGCCGGGTCGACCGCCGCGATCTGCACCGCGTCGTCACCGCACGAGGCGATCCGCACCCGCAGGGTGCTCGCCCCGTCCGCGTGCAGGGACACGCCCTCCCAGGCGAACGGCAGCAGACCGCTGTCGTCGGACAGGAAGACGGTGCCGTGCAGGGCAGCGTGCAGAAGCGCCGGGTGCAGACCGAAGGCACCGGCGTCCTCGACCGATTCGGCCAGCTCGGCCTCGACGTAGACCGTGTCGTCCTGGCGCCAGACGCCCCTCAGCCCGCCGAAGACCGAACCGTAGTCCAAGCCGTTGGCGGCCAAGCGGTCGAACAGCCCCTCGATGTCGACGGCCTCCGCGTCACGCGGCGGCCACACGGTGGTGTCGAAGCCGATGACGTGCTCGCCGGAGCCGACGCGGCCGGTGGCGTGCTGGGTCCACTCCGCGTCCTGGTCCTCACCGGGCCGGGTGAAGAAGCGCAGCTCGCGGTGGCCGTTCTCGTCGGCGGCGCCGACGGAGATCTGCATCTGCACGGCGCCCGTGGTGGGCAGCACGAGCGGTGTGGCGATGGTCAGTTCCTCGACCCGGTCGCAACCGGCCTGGTCGGCTGCGCGGACGGCCAACTCCAGGAAGCCGGTGCCGGGGAAGAAGACCGTGCCGCCGACGCGGTGGTCGGCGAGCCACGGGTGGGTGGCGAGCGACAGGGTGCCGGTCAGCAGGAGTTCGTCGGAACCGGCCACCGACATGGCGGCGCCGAGCAGCGGGTGGTCGGCCGAGGCCAGACCGAGACCGGAGGCGTCGACGGCAGTCGCGGTCGCCTTGGGCCAGTAGCGCTCGTGCTGGAAGGCGTAGGTGGGCAGTTCGGCGGTGCGGGCGCCGGTGCCGTCGTGGAACGCCGTCCAGTCGACGGTGACGCCGGCCGTGTGCAGCCGGGCCAGCGCGGTGACGGCGCTGTGCTCCTCGGGGCGGCCCTTGCGCAGGAACGGGATGGTGACGGCGGTGGCGGACTGCTGGGCCAGGGCGGCGAGCACGCCGTCGGGGCCGAGTTCGAGCAGGACGTCGGCGCCGGCCTCGGCGAGCGTGCGGACGCCGTCGGCGAACCGCACGGCCTCGCGGACATGACGCACCCAGTAGTCCGGGTCGGTCAACTGCCCGTCCGCGGCTACGGCGCCGGTGAGGTGGGAGACGACCGGGATCCGCGGCTCGTCGTACGAGAGCGTCTCCGCGACCGCCCGGAACTCCTCCAGCATCGGGTCCATCAGCGGCGAATGGAAGGCGTGGCTCACCCGCAGGCGGCTCGTACGGCGACCCCGCGCCGCAAGCTGCTCCGCGACCGCGAGAGTGGCCTCCTCCGCACCGGAGACCACCACGGAGGTCGGACCGTTGACCGCCGCCACGGCGACACCCTCGGTGAGCAGCGGCAGCACCTCGTCCTCGTCCGCCTCCACGGCCACCATGGCACCGCCACGCGGCAGCGCCTGCATCAGACCGGCACGCGCCGCCACCAGCCGGCAGGCGTCCTCCAGCGAGAACACCCCCGCGACGTGGGCGGCCGCGATCTCACCGACCGAGTGGCCGGCGACGAAGTCGGGGGTGACGCCCCAGGACTCCACCAGGCGGTAGAGGGCGACCTCGATGGCGAAGAGGGCGGGCTGGGTGAAGCCCGTCTCGTTCAGCGGGGCTTCCTCGTCGCCCCAGATGATGTCGGCGAGTCCGGCGCCGAGTTCCTCGTCGAGCAGGTCCAGGGCGCGGTCCAGTGCTTCGGCGAACACCGGGAAGCGGGCGTGGAGTTCACGGCCCATGCCGAGGCGCTGGGCGCCCTGCCCGGAGAACAGGAAGGCGCTGCGGGTACGGCCGAGGGCCTGCCCCTCGTGGGCGTCCGGGGCGGGGTCCCCCGCCAGCCAGGAGGTGAGCGCGTCGCGGCCGGTGGTGCCGTCCGCGTCGGTGACGACGGCGAGCCGGTGCTCCAGGGCCGCGCGGGTGGTGGCCAGCGAGTACGCGGTGTCCAGTGCGCCGGGGGCGCCGGGGGTGTCCAGGTGGTCGAGGAGGGCGGCGGCCTGCTCGCGCAGGGCGGCGGCGGAGCGTGCCGAGAGCACCCAGGGCAGGACGCCGGCGGTGCGGGGCGCGGCCGGTGCCTCTTCCGGCTGGGCGGCGGGGGTGTCGGGCGCCTGCTCGACGATGACGTGCGCGTTGGTGCCGCTGACGCCGAAGGAGGAGACGCCGGAGCGGCGGGGGCGGTCGGGCGCGGTGGGCCAGGGGCGGTTCTCGGTGAGCAGCTCGACCTTGCCCGCCGTCCAGTCGACGTGGGTGGAGGGCCGGTCGACGTGCAGGGTCTTCGGCAGCACCCCGTTGCGCATCGCCATGACCATCTTCATGATCCCGGCGACGCCGGACGCGGCCTGGGTGTGGCCCATGTTCGACTTGATCGAGCCGAGCAGCAGGGGCTGTTCACGGTTCTGGCCGTAGGTGGCGAGGATGCTCTGGGCCTCGATGGGGTCGCCGAGCGGGGTGCCGGTGCCGTGCGCCTCGACCACGTCGACGTCGCCGGTGTTCAGGCCCGCGTTGGAGAGGGCCTGCGTGATGACGCGCTGCTGGGAGGGGCCGTTGGGGGCCGTGAAGCCGTTGGAGGCGCCGTCCTGGTTGACGGCGGAGCCGCGGATGACGGCGAGCACGGGGTGGCCGTTGCGCTGGGCGTCGGACAGACGCTCCAGGACGAGCACGGCCGCGCCCTCCGACCAGCCGGTGCCGTCGGCGGAGTCGGCGAACGCCTTGCACCGGCCGTCGCGGGCGAGACCGCCCTGGCGGCTGAACTCGACCAGGGAGCCCGGCGTCGACATCACGTTGACGCCGCCGGCCAGCGCCAGGGTGCACTCGCCGTTGCGCAGGGACTGCACGGCGAGGTGCAGCGCGACCAGCGAGGAGGAGCAGGCGGTGTCGACGGTGATCGCCGGCCCCTCCAGGCCGAAGGTGTACGACAGCCGGCCGGAGACGGCGCTGGCGGCGATGCCGGTGCCGACGTCGCCGGTGGCGTCGTCGAGGGACCGCACCAGCAGGTAGGCGTAGTCCTGCCCGTTGGTGCCGATGAACGTGCCGGTGCGGGTGCCGCGCAACCCGGTGGCGTCGATGCGGGCGCGCTCGATCGCCTCCCAGGACGTCTCCAGGAGCAGCCGCTGCTGCGGGTCCATGGTGACGGCCTCGCGCGGCGAGATCCCGAAGAAGCCGGGATCGAAGCCGGCGATGGAGTCCAGGAACCCGCCGCGCTGGCTGACGGAGGTGTCCCGGTCGTCGGTGCCGCTCGTGCGCAGCGCCTCCAGGTCCCAGCCGCGGTCGTCCGGGAATCCGGAGATCACGTCGGTGCCGTCGGCGACCATCTCCCACAGGGCCTGCGGGGAGTCGACGCCGCCGGGGAAGCGGCAGCCCATGCCGACCACGGCGATCGGCTCCCGGGCCGCGGCCACGATCGTGCGGTTGCGGCGTCGCAGCCGCTCGGTCTCCTTGACCGCGGCGCGCAGTGCCTCGACTACGTTCTCAGCGGGGGCGTTCATCTCTGCTCCATCACTTCGCGCTACAGGTCGGACTGGCCGCCGAGCGCGGCCCGCACCAGGTCTGCCACTGTCATCGAGTCGACGGACTCGCCGTCTTCGTCGTCGCCGGCTCCGCCACCGCGTCCGGCGAGCTGGAGCAGGGGCTCCAGGACACCGATCTCACGCAGCTGGTCGAGCGGGACGGAGGCCAGTACGGCCCTGATCTCGGTCTCCTCGTCGGACACGGCCGGCTCGTCGGGGACGAGCCGGGCGAGGACGAACTCGCCCAGCGCCAGCGGCGTCGGGTGGTCGAAGACCAGCGTCGCGGGCAGGCTCAGGCCGGTCGCGGCGCCGAGCTGGTTGCGCAGCTCGACGGCGCCGAGTGAGTCCACCCCGAGGTCCCGGAAGGACCGTTCGGCGCCGACGGCGCCGGTGTCCGGGTAGCCGAGGACCTGCGCGGCACGGGTGCGCACCAGGTCCACGACGGTGTCGAGGCGGCGGGCCGGCGGCATGCCCGCCAGCCGGTCGGCGAGGGTGCCCTCCGGGGACTCGGGTGCCGCGGCGGCGACGGTCTCCCGGTAGCCGGGGAACTCCCGCAGCAGGGCGCTCGGCCGGGTGCCGCCGAAGGCGGAGGCGAACCGGTCGAGGGCGACCTCGGCGACCACCGCGGTCGGCTCCTTGCCGGTGACCAGCCGCAGCAGCGACTCCACGGCGAGGTCCGGGTCCATGGCGACGACACCGGCCCGGCGGGCCGCGTCGTCCGCGCCGTGGCCGCCGGCCATGCCGCCGCCGCCCCAGGCGCCCCAGGACACGGAGGTCGCGGGCAGGTTCCGCACCCGGCGGGCCTCGGCGAGGGCGTCCAGGACCGCGTTGGCGGCCGCGTAGTTGGCCTGGCCGGGGTTGCCGACCGCGGAGGAGGCGGACGAGAACAGGACGAACGCGGCCAGGTCGAGGTCGCGGGTCAGCTCGTCGAGGAGCAGCGCCGAGGTCACCTTCGCGCGGAACACCTGCTGGTACCGCTCCGGGGTGAGCCGGTCGATGACGCCGTCGTCGAGCACGCCCGCCGCGTGGATCACCGCGGTCAGCGGCCGGTCGGCCGGGATCGCGTCGAGCACCGCGGCCAGTCGGTCCCGGTCGGAGGCGTCGCAGGCGGCGAGGGTGACGCCGGTGCCGAGCGCTTCGAGTTCGTCGCGCAGGGCGGTGGCGCCGGGCGCCTCGGGACCGCGGCGGCCGAGCAGCACCAGGTGCCGCACGCCGTCCTTGGCCAGGCGGCGGGCCACATGGGCGCCGAGGGCGCCGGTGCCGCCGGTGATCAGCACGGTGCCGGTCGGGTCCCAGGCGCCGCTCTGCCCGCGGTCCGGGGCCGGCACGAGGCGGCGGGCGAGGACGGCGGAGCCACGCACGGCGACCTGGTCCTCCCCGTCGAGTCCGGCGAGGACGGCGGCGAGTCCGGCGGCGGCCCGCTCGTCGGCGCGCTCCGGCAGGTCCACCAGGCCGCCCCAGCGGTGCGGGTACTCCAGGGCGGCCACCCGGCCCAGGCCCCACACGGCGGCCTGGAGCGGCCGGCGCGGGCGGTCGGTGCGGTTGGCGGACACGGCGCTGCGGGTGACGCACCACAGCGGGGCCTCGATCCCGGCGTCGCCGAGGGCCTGGAGCAGCGTGCCGGTGAACGCGACGCCCTCCGGCACGTCGCCGTGCACGGTCTCGCGCAGGGCGAGCAGGGAGACGACGCCGGCGAAGCCGGTGCCCTCCCCGGCGGCCTCGCGCAGGGTGGCGGTCATGGCCTCCCGGTCGGCGCCGCCGACCTCGGCGCGCACCACCCGGGTGCCCAGGGCGTCCAGAGCGGTCGTCACCCACGGGTCCTCGCCGAGGCCCTCGGGGACGACGGCCAGCCAGGTGCCGGTGAGCGGCTTGCGGTGGGCCATCGCCGCGCCGGTCAGACGCTTCCAGACGATGCGGTGGCGCCAGCTGTCGAGCCGCGTCTCCTCGGAATTGCGGCGGCGCCAGTCGAGCAGCGCCGGCAGCACCTTGGACAGGGCGTCGCCCTCGACGTCGAGGACGGACTCGAGCGAGCCGAAGTCCTCCTGCGCGACGGCGTCCCAGAAGGCGGTGTCGGTGCCGTCGGCCTCCCCGGCGGACACGCCGGCCTGCGCGGTGGCGGGCAGGGCGTCCGGCCAGAACCGGCCGCGCTGGAAGGCGTAGGTCGGCAGGTCGAGCCAGGAGCCGGGGGCGGCGTCGAAGAAGGCGTCCCAGCGGGGTCCGGCGGCGTGTACGTGCAGCCGGCCGAGGGCGGCGACCAGGGTTGCCGCCTCGTCGCGGCCGCGGCGCTGCGCGGGGATGCCGACGGCGTCCGGAGCGCTCTGCTCGGCGAGCGCGGACAGCACCGCGTCGGGGCCGAGTTCGAGGAAGACCCGGACGCCCCGGCCGGCCAGCGCGGTGACGCCGTCGGCGAACCGGACGGTGCCGCGCACATGACGGACCCAGTAGTCGGCGCCGCACAGTTCCCCGGCGCCCGCCACGTCGCCGGTCAGGTTCGACACGACGGCGATGCGGGGCGCCTCGTAGCGCAGGCTCTCGGCGACCTTGCGGAACTCGGCGAGCATCGGGTCCATCAGCGCCGAGTGGAAGGCGTGGCTGACCTTGAGGCGGGTGGTGCGGCGGCCCCGCTCGGCGAGGACGGCGGCCACGGCGAGCACCGCGTCCTCTTCACCGGCGAGCACGACGGAGGTGGGGCCGTTGACCGCGGCGATCGACACCGCGTCGGTGAGGTGGGCGGCGACCTCCTTCTCGGTGGCCTCGACCGCGACCATGGCGCCGCCGCGCGGCAGTTCCTGCATCAGTCGGGCCCGTGCGGCGACCAGCCGGCAGGCGTCGTCCAGGGAGAGGACGCCCGCGACGTGGGCGGCGGCGATCTCGCCGACGGAGTGGCCGGCGACGAAGTCCGGCGTCACACCCCAGGACTCCACCAGGCGGTACAGGGCGACCTCGAAGGCGAACAGCGCGGGCTGGGTGTGCCCCGTCTCGCCCAGGGACTCCTGGTCGCCGTGCCAGACGATGTCCCGCAGCGAGGCACCGAGGTGGCCGTCGAGGCGGGCGAGGACCGCGTCGAACGCCTCGGCGAACGCCGGGAACCGCTCGTACAGGTCCCGGCCCATGCCGAGTTGCTGGGAGCCCTGGCCGGAGAAGAGCACGGCGTGCTTGCCGGTGCGCTCCACGTGGTGCTCGACGACGTGCGCGGCGGTGGTGCCCTCCGCGACGGCGGTGAGTCCGGCGAGCAGCGCGTCCCGGTCGGCGGCGGTCACCGCGGCCCGGTGTTCGAAGACGGCGCGGGTGGTGGCCAGGGTGCGGGCCAGGTCGGTGACCGTCTCCTCGGGGTGGCCTGCCACATGGGCCAGGAGCCTGCGGGCCTGGGCGCGCAGCGCGTTCTGCGAGCGGCCGGACAGCAGGACGGGGACGGGCGAGCCGTCCGCGGCGGGCCGCGCGGGCTGCGCGCGCTCCTCGATGGGGGCCGGCTGCTCCAGGATCAGGTGGGCGTTGGTGCCGCTGGCCCCGAAGGAGGAGACGGCGGCCCGGCGCACCCGCTCGGACTCGGGCCAGGCAGTGAGCTCGGTGAGCAGGCGCGCGTTGCCCGCGGTCCAGTCGACGTGCGAGGAGGGGTTCTCGGTGTACGGCGAGCGCGGCAGCAGACCGTGCCGCATGGCGAGCACCATCTTGATGACGCCGCCGACACCGGACGCGGCCTGCGTGTGGCCGATGTTGGCCTTCAGGGAGCCGACCAGCACGGGCCGCTCGCGGTCCTGTCCGTAGGTGGCGAGCAGGGCCTGCGCCTCGATCGGGTCGCCCAGCCTGGTGCCGGTGCCGTGCGCCTCGACGGCGTCGACGTCGGCGGCCTCGAGGCGGGCGTTGGCGAGGGCCTGGCGGATGACGCGCTGCTGGGCGGGGCCACTGGGCGCGGTCAGGCCGTTGGAGGCGCCGTCCTGGTTGATGGCGGAGCCGCGCAGCACGGCGAGCACCCGGTGGCCGTTGCGGCGGGCGTCGGAGAGGCGCTCGACGACGAGCATGCCGACACCCTCCGACCAGCCAGTGCCGTTCGCGTCCTCGGAGAAGGCGCGGCAGCGGCCGTCGGGCGACAGCGCGCCCTGGGCGCTGAACTCCACGAAGCCGACCGGGGTGGCCATCACGGTGACACCGCCGGCCAGGGCGATGGAGCACTCGCCCGAGCGCACGGCCTGGGCGGCCAGGTGCAGGGCGACCAGGGAGGACGAGCAGGCGGTGTCGACGGACACCGTGGGGCCCTGGATGCCGAAGGTGTAGGCGAGGCGGCCGGACAGGAGGCTGGCGGACTGGGCGGTCTGCCACTGGCCGTACTCGGCGGGCGGCCGGTAGTCGCCGGAGCCGCCGCCGACGAAGACGCCGGTGGTGCCGCTGCCCCGCAGGGTCGCCGGGTCGATGCCGGCCCGCTCCAGGGCCTCCCAGGACGCCTCGAGCAGGATCCGCTGCTGCGGGTCCATCACCATGGCCTCGCGCGGCGAGATGCCGAACAGGCCGGGGTCGAAGTCGGTGGCGTCGTAGAGGAATCCGCCCTGGTCGGTGGCGCTGCGGCCGGGGCCGTCGCCGGCGAGGGCGTCGAGGTCCCAGCCGCGGTCGGCCGGGAAGTCGCCGACGGCGTCGACCTCGTCGACGAGGAGCTGCCACAGGTCCTCGGGCGAGTTGACGCCGCCGGGGTAGCGGCAGGCCATGCCGACGATGACGACCGGGTCGTCGCCGGTGGCGACGGGCGCGGCCACCGGGGCGGCCGCGCCCGTGGCGCCGCCGAGCAGTTCGGTGCGCAGGTGCGCGGCGAGCGCCGTCGGGTTGGGGTGGTCGAAGACCAGGGTCGCGGGCAGGGTGACGCCGGTGGCCGCGGTGAGCTGGTTGCGCAGGTCGACGGCGGTCAGCGAGTCGAAGCCGAGGTCCCGGAAGGGCAGGTCGGGTTCGACGAGCGCGGTGTCCGCGTGGCCGAGGACCAGGGCGGCCTTCTCACCGACGAGGGCGAGCAGGATGTCGTCCCGGTCGGCGGCGGGCTGCTCCAGGAGCCACTGGCCGTAGCCGCCGGAGGCGGTGGCCCCCTCGGCGCGGGCGCGGGCCGCGCCGGCGAGGGCGGTCCTGGCCTCGGGCAGGGCGTCGAACAGCGCGGTGGGCCGGGCCTCGTGGTGCGCCGGGGCGAAGGTCTCCCAGCGGACGTCGGCGACGGTGACCGCGGCGGAGCCGTCGGCGACGGCACCGGCCAGCGCGGTCAGGGCGGCGTCGGCGTCCATCACCGGCAGGCCGTTCATCCGCAGATGAGCGGTGGTCGACGGGTCGGCCAGCTCGGCCCAGGCGCCCCAGGAGACGGCCAGCGCGGGCGTCCCGTCGGCGCGCAGGGCGCGGGCGAGGGCGTCGACGTAGGCGCCGCACGCGGCCTCGTCGGCCCGGCCGCGCACGCCCCAGACCCCGGCGATGGAGCCGAAGAGCACGAACGCGTCCAGGGAACGTCCTGCGACGGCCTCGGCGAGGGTGTCCACCGGGCCGAGGGCGGCGGACGGACCGTCCGCCGGGGCGTCGTCGGCGTACACGACGGCGGTGAGGTCGGTCAGACCGTCCAGGAGGGCGGTGGCCGCGTCCCGGTCGCCTCTGTCGTACGGCGTGACGGTGATCTCGGCGCCCAGTCGGGCGAGTTCGGCCCGCAGCTCCTCGGTGTCGGTGGCGCCGTCGGCGGGCGAGGTGGTCAGCACCAGGCGGGTGGCGCCCTCGCGGGCGAGCCAGCGGGCGGCGCGGGCGCCCATGGTGCGGGTGCCGCCGACGACGAGGACGGTGCCGTGCGGGCGCCATCCGGTGTCGCCGGGGGCGACGGCGGTGCGCACGAGGCGGCGGCCGAGGAGACCGGCGGCGCGGACGGCGATCTGGTCCTCGGTGCCGGGCTCGGCCAGGTGGGCGGCGAGGAGGCCCGCGGTGGCGGCGTCGGCGTCGGGCGCGAGGTCGGCGAGGCCGCCGAAGCGCTCGGGGTGCTCCAGCGCGGCGACCCGGCCCATGCCCCACAGGGCGGCCTGGCCGACGGCGGCGGGTGCCTCCCCGGCGACGGAGACGGCGCCGCGGGTGACGCACCACAGCGGGGCGTCGACGCCGGCGGTCCGCAGGGCCTCCAGGACCGCGGCCGGTGTGGCGTCGGGCGCCGGCAGGGTGCCGGTGCCCGCGGCCAGCAGCGAGACCACCAGGGTCCAGCCGGCCGGGTCGAGGTCCGCGAGTTCGCGGGCCAGCGAGCCGGGGGCCCCGTCGACGACGAGCGGGTCGGCGCCCAGTGCGGCGACGAGGGTCTCCGCCCAGTCGGCACCGGCGTGTTCGGCGGGCACGAGGGCCAGGACGCGGCCGGCGGGTGCGGCGTGCGCCGGGGTGCCGAGCGCGGTCCAGCTGTCGTGGTAGCGCCAGTCACGGGCGGTGGAGCGGGCGTCGGTGCGGCGGCGCCAGGCCGACAGCGCGGGCACCATCGTGGTGACGGTGTCGCCGTCCAGGCCCAGGGAGGCCGTGAGGCTCTCCAGGTCCTCCCGCTCGACGGCGGCCCAGAAGGCGGCGTCGACGGGGTCGGGCGTGCCGGTGGCGCCGGGCGCGGCGGGCTCGGGCCAGTAGCGCTCGCGCTGGAAGGCGTACGTCGGCAGTTCGACGCGGTGTCCGCCGGTGCCGGCGAACCAGGCGGTCCAGTCGGGTCCGTTGCCCTGGGTGTGCAGGGTGGCCAGGCCCTCCAGGAGGGTGGTCTCCTCGGCGCGGTCCCGGCGCTGGAGCGGGACGACGGTGGCGGGTGCCTCGTCGGCGGACGCGTCCAGGGTCTGCTGGGCGGCGGCGGTGAGCTGCCCGTCCGGGCCGATCTCGACGAAGGCGGTGACGCCGGCCTCGTGCAGGGCCCGCACGCCGTCGGCGAACCGGACGGTCTCGCGGACGTGCCGCACCCAGTAGCCGGGGGTGAGGAGTTCGGCTCCGGCGGGGGCGCCGGTCACGGTGGAGACCAGCGGGATGCGGGGCTCGTGGTAGGTGAGGGATTCCGCGACCCGGGCGAAGGCGGTGAGCATCGGGTCCATGAGCGGCGAGTGGAAGGCGTGGCTGACCCGCAGCCGGGTGGTCTTGCGGTCCTGCGCCTCGAAGTGCCCGGCGATCACGGCGACTTCGTCCTCGTCACCGGCGACCACCACCGACGACGGCCCGTTGACCGCGGCGATCGAGACCCTCTCCGTGAGGTGCGGGACGACCTCCTCCTCGGTGGCGCGCACCGCGAGCATCGCACCGCCCCGCGGCAGCGCCTGCATCAGGGAGGCACGGGCGGCGACCAGCGTGCACGCGTCCTCCAGCGAGAACACCCCGGCGACATGCGCCGCGGCGATCTCTCCGATGGAGTGACCGGCGACGTGGTCGGGAGTCAGGCCCCACGACTCCAGGAGGCGGTGAAGGGCGACCTCGACGGCGAACAGCGCGGGCTGGGTCCAGCCGGTCCGGTCCAGCAGTTCGGCGTCGGGCGTGCCCGGCGCGGCGAACAGGACCTGGCGCAGCGGGAAGTCCAGCACGGTGTCGAACTGCGCGAGGACCGTGTCCAGAGCGTCGGCGAACGCCGGGTGCCGCTCGTACAGTTCGCGGCCCATCAGGGCGCGCTGGGCGCCCTGGCCGGAGAACAGGAAGGCGGTACGGCCGGGCGTGCGGGACGCGACCGCGCGGGCCGTCTCGCGCACCCCGTCGGGGCCCGAGAGCAGCACGGCGCGGTGCGGGAAGAGGGTGCGGTCGGTGGCCAGGGAGCGGCCGACGTCCAGCGGGGAGAGCTCCGGGTGGGCGGCGGCGTACGCGGTGAGCCGGTCGACCTGGTCCTGGAGTGCCTCGCGGCTGCGGCCGGAGACGATCCACGGGACGGTGGTGATGTCGGCGGCAGGGGTGGGCTCGTCGGTGGGGGCGGGGGCGGGCTCGTCGGTGGGAGCCTGCTCCACGATGACGTGCGCGTTGGTGCCGCTGACGCCGAAGGCGGAGACGCCGGCGCGCCTCGGCCGTCCCGTCCCGGGCCAGTCGCGTTCCTCGGTGAGCAGCGACACGGCGCCGCTGCTCCAGTCGACGTGGCTGGTGGGGCTGGTGACGTGCAGGGTGCGCGGCAGGGTGCCGTGCTGGATCGCCAACAGCATCTTGATGACGCCGGCGACGCCCGCGGCGGCCTGGGTGTGGCCGATGTTCGACTTGACGGTGCCCAGGAGCAGCGGCTGGTCGGCGTCGCGGTCCCGGCCGTAGGTGTTCAGCAGGGCCTGCGCCTCGATCGGGTCGCCGAGGGTGGTGCCGGTGCCGTGCGCCTCGACCGCGTCGATGTCGGACGGCGCGAGGCGGGCGTCGGCCAGCGCCTGGCGGATGACGCGCTGCTGGGACGGGCCGTTCGGGGCGGTCAGGCCGTTGGAGGCGCCGTCCTGGTTGACGGCGGTGCCGCGGATGATGCCGCGGACCTCGTGGCCGTTGCGGATCGCGTCGGAAAGCCGTTCCAGGACCAGGATCCCGACGCCCTCGGACCAGGCGGTGCCGTCGGCGTCGTCGGAGAACGGCTTGCAGTGGCCGTCGGGGGCCAGGCCGCCCTGGGTGCTGAACTCGATGAAGGAGTCGGGGGTCGACATCACCGAGACGCCGCCCGCGACGACGAGGTCGCACTCGCCGGCGCTCAGCGCGCGGCCCGCCCAGTGCAGGGCGACCAGCGAGGAGGAGCAGGCGGTGTCGACGGTGACCGCGGGGCCCTCCAGTCCGAGGGCGTAGGAGAGGCGGCCGGACATCACGCTGGCGGTGTTGCCGGTGGCGACATAGCCGGAGACGTCCGATGCCGAGCGGCGCAGCAGGTTCGGGTAGTCCTGGCCGTTGGTGCCGACGAAGACGCCGGTGGTGGAGCCGCGCAGCGCGGCCGGGTCGATGCCGGCCCGTTCCAGGGCCTCCCAGGTGGTTTCGAGCAGCAGCCGCTGCTGCGGGTCCATGGCGAGCGCCTCGCGGGGCGAGATACCGAAGAAGCGGGCGTCGAAATCGGCGACCCGGGCGAGGAATCCGCCGTGCAGTGTGTCGGAGGCGCCTGCGCCGAGCGCCGCCATGTCCCAGTCGCGGTCGTCGGGGAAGCGGGTGATGCCGTCGCGGCCCTCCGCCAGCAGCCGCCACAGCTCCTCGGGCGTGGTGACGCCGCCGGGGAAGCGGCAGGCGAGGCCGACGACCGCGATCGGGTCTTCGTCGACGGCCCGGGTGGCGACGGTGAGGGCGGTGGACTCCGGGAGCGAGCCGAGGAGTTCGGCGAGCAGGAAGTCCGCCATCTCGCGCGGCGTGGGCTGGTCGTAGACGAGGGAGGCGGGCAGGCTCAGGCCAGTGAGGGCGTTGAGCGCGTTGCGCAGCTCCAGGACGGTGAGCGAGTCGAAGCCGAGGTCGCGGAAGGCCAGGTCGTCGTCGACGGTGCGGGCGTCGGCGTGGCCGAGGACGGCCGCCACCTGGGTGCGCAGCAGGTCGAGGACGTGTGCGGGACGCTCCTCGGCGGGCAGCTCGGCCAGTTGCTGCCGCAGACCGGACCCCGTGGCACCGGCCGCCGCCGGGGCGGTGGCGCCGGCCGTCTCCGGGAGGTCGGCGACGAGCGGCAGCGGGCGGGCCGACGCGAAGGCGCGCAGGAAGCGTTCCCAGTCGATGTCGGCGATGGCCACGGTCGTGTCGCCGTTGTCGACGGCGCGCAGCAGCGCGGCGACGCCGGAGGCGGGGTCGAGCGGTTCGAATCCGCCGCGGCGCACGCGGGCGGCGATCTCGGCGGCGTCGGCGACCATGCCGGAGCCGGCCCAGGGGCCCCAGGCCACGGACAGGGCGGGGAGGCCCTGGGCGCGGCGCTGCTCGGCGAGGGCGTCGAGCTGGGCGTTGGCGGCGGCGTAGTTGCCCTGTCCGGCGGCGCCGATGAGGCCGGCGGTCGAGGAGAACAGGACGAACGCGGCGAGATCGTGGCCGGCGGTGAGGTCGTGCAGATGACGGGCGGCGACCGTCTTGGCGTGCAGGACGGTGGCGAAGCTCGCCGGGGTCAGCTCGTCCACCACGTGGTCGTCGACGACGCCCGCGGTGTGGAAGACGGCGGTGAGCGGCGCGTCCTCGGGCACCGCCGCGAGGAGTGCGGCGAGTGCGTCGCGGTCGGCGGCGTCGCTCGCGGCGACGGTGACGCGGGCGCCCAGTTCCTCCAATTCGGCGCGGAGTTCGGCGGCGCCGGGGGCGTCGGGGCCGCGGCGGCTGGTGAGCAGCAGGTGGGCGGCGCCGTCGCGGGCGAGGCGGCGCGCGAGGTGTCCGCCGATGCCGCCGGTGCCACCGGTGATCAGGACGGTGCCGGCCGCCGGGTCGAAGGCGGGGCGGACGGTGTCGGCGGCGGGGCTGTGGGCCAGCCGGCGCAGGAAGACGCCGCCGGCGCGGACGGCGACGGCGTCCTCGCCGTCGCCGGCGGCCAGGATCCCGCGCAGTCGGCGGGCGGCCTGCGTGTCGAGGTCCTCCGGGAGGTCGACGCTGCCGCCGACGCGGCCGGGCAGTTCGAGGGCGGCGGCCCGGAACAGGCCCCACACGGCGGCCTGTTCGGGCGCCGTGACCTGCTCGGAGCGGCCGACGGCGACGGCTCCGCGGGTGATGTTCCACAGCGGGGCGTCGAGGCCGGCGTCTCCGAGCGCCTGGAGGGCGGTGGCGGTGAGGGTGAGCGCGGCCGGGGCGCCGGGGTGTCCGGCGTCGCCGGGCGCGAGCGCCAGCAGCGACAGCACGCCCTGGAAGGTGTCTCCGTCGGCGGCCTCGGTGAGCCGGGCGGCGAGGGTGGCGCGGTCGGTGCCGGTGACCTCCACGCGGACGGTCGCGGTGGCGAGGGCGGCCTCGACGTCGGCGGCCCAGGCGGCGGTGGTCTCGTCGCGGTGCTCGGCCGGGACGAGGACGAGCCAGCGTCCGGTGGGTGCGGTGCCGGGGGCGCCGCCGCGCGGCTTCCAGGTGACGCGGTAGCGCCAGGAGTCGAGCGCGGACTGTTCGCCGCGGCGCCGCCGCCAGGCGGTGAGCGCCGGGACCATCGCGGTGACGGTCGTGTCGTCCAGGCCGAGGGAGGCGGCGAGCGACGCGACGTCGGCGTGTTCCACCGCGGCCCAGAACTCGGCGTCGAGTGCGGAGCCGGGGACGGCGGCGGTGGTGCCGGCCGCGGTGGGGTCGGGCCAGTACCGTTCGCGCTGGAAGGCGTAGGTGGGCAGGTCTACGCGGCGGGCGCCGCCGCCCTCGAACCAGGCGGCCCAGTCGACGTCGAAGCCGTGGGTGTGGGCCGCGGCGACGGCGGTGACGAGGGCCTGCTCCTCCGGGCGGTCGCCGCGCAGCGTGGGCAGCAGCGCCGTGCGGGAGGCGTCGGTGAGGCTCTCGCGGGCCATGCCGGTGAGCACGCCGTCGGGGCCGAGTTCCAGGAAGGTCCGGACGCCGCCCTGGGTGGACAGCCAGCCGATGCCGTCGGCGAAGCGCACGGCGGAACGGACGTGGGAGACCCAGTAGTCGGCGGTGCACACCTGCTCGGGGGTGGCGAGGGTGCCGGTCACGTTGGAGACGAACGGGATCGTCGGCGCGTGGTACGTCAGCGCGCGGGCCACGGCGGCGAAGTCGTCCAGCATGGCGTCCATGAGCGGCGAGTGGAAGGCATGGCTCACCCGCAGACGCTTGGTACGGCGCCCCTGCTCGGCGAAGTGCGCGGCGACGGAGAGCACGGGTTCCTCGACACCGGCGACGACGACGGACCGGGGTCCGTTGACGGCGGCCACGGAGACCTGGTCGGCGAGGCCCTCCAGGTGCGGCAGCACCTCGTCCTCGGCGGCCTCCAGGGCGACCATCGCGCCGCCCTCGGGCAGCGCCTGCATGAGCCGGCCGCGGGCAGCCACCAGGGCGCAGGCGTCGTCGAGGTCGAGGACGCCGGCGACGTGCGCGGCGGCGATCTCACCGACGGAGTGGCCGGCCAGGTAGTCGGGGGTGACGCCCCACGACTCCAGCAGCCGGAACAGCGCCACTTCGAGGGCGAACAGGGCGGGCTGCGCGTAGCCGGTGCGGTGGAGCAGGGCGGCGTCCTCGGAGCCATCGGCGGCGAACAGCACGTCGCGCAGGGGGCGTTCGGTGGTGCCGTCGATCCGGGCGAGCACCGCGTCCAGGGCGTCGGCGAACACCGGGTGACGTTCATACAGTGCGCGGCCCATGCCGAGGCGCTGGCTGCCCTGTCCGGTGAACAGGAAGGCGGTGCGTCCGCGGCCGGCGCGGCCCTGGACCAGTCCGGCGCCGGGCATTCCGTCGCGTAGCGCGGTCAGGCCGCGCACCAGTCCTTCGTGGTCGTCGGCGACGACCACGGCGCGGTGTTCGAGGGTGGCGCGCGAGGTGGCGAGGGAGAACGCCAGGTCGGTCGGGTGGATGCCGGGGCGCTCGGCCAGCAGGTCGAGCAGGGCTCCGGCCTGGGCGCGCAGGGCCGCCTCGCCGCGTCCGGAGACGAGGGCGGGCACGAGGCCGTCCCGTGGCGCGGTGGTGTCCTCGGGGGCGGCCGGGGCGCTGTCGGCGGGGGCCTGTTCCAGGACGGTGTGGGCGTTGGTGCCGCTGAGGCCGAAGGACGACACGGCGGCGCGGCGCGGACGGCCGGTCTCGGGCCACTCAGTGCGCTCGGTGAGCAGCCGGATGGCGCCGGAGGACCAGTCGACGTGGGTGGACGGCTCGTCGATGTGCAGCGACTTGGGGACGACGCCCTCGTTGAGGGCGTGGACCAGCTTGATGACGCTGGCGACGCCGGAGGCCATCTGGGTGTGTCCGATGTTGGACTTCACCGAGCCGAGCAGCACGGGCCGCTCGGGGTCGCGGTCCCTGCCGTAGGTGGCGAACAGGGCCTGCGCCTCGATCGGGTCGCCGAGGGAGGTGCCGGTGCCGTGGCCCTCCAGGACGTCGATGTCGTCCGCCTCGACGCCCGCGCTGGCGAGGGCCTGGCGGATGACACGCTGCTGCGAGGGGCCGTTGGGGGCGGTGAGGCCGTTGGACGCGCCGTCCTGGTTGATGGCGGAGCCGCGGATGACGGCGAGGACCTCGTGGCCGTTGCGGCGGGCGTCGGAGAGCCGCTCCAGCAGGATCAGGCCGACGCCCTCGGCGAGGGTCATGCCGTCGGCGCCCTCGGCGTACGCCTTGCAGCGGCCGTCCTCGGCCAGCGCCCGCTGCCGGCTGAAGCCGATGAACGACATGGGGGTGGACATGATGCTGGCACCGCCGGCGAGGGCGAGGGTGCTCTCGCCGTTGCGCAGCGACTGGCAGGCCAGGTGGATGGCGACCAGCGAGGACGAGCACGCGGTGTCGAGGGTGACGGCCGGGCCCTCGAAGCCGAAGAGGTAGGAGACGCGGCCGGACAGGACGCTGGGGAGCGAGCCGGTGATCATGTGGCCTTCGGAGCCCTCGCTGCCGGGCACGGCGGCGCCGTAGTCCTGGTAGCTGGCGCCGATGAAGGTGCCGGTGAGACTGCCGCGCCGGCCGACCGGGTCGATGCCGGCGTTCTCGAAGGCCTCCCAGGCCGTCTCCAGCAAGAGGCGCTGCTGCGGGTCCATCGACAGGGCCTCGCGGGGCGAGATGCCGAAGAAGCCGGGGTCGAAGTCGGCGACGTCGCGCAGGAAGCCGCCCTGGACCGAGTAGGTGCGGCCGGACGCGTCCGGGTCGGGGTCGTAGAGGGCCTCGGCGTCCCAGCCGCGGTCGGCCGGGAAGACGGAGATCGCGTCGACCTCGTCCAGCGCGACCCGCCACAGCTCCTCGGCGGAGGTAACGCCGCCGGGGTAGCGGCAGCTCATGCCGACGATGGCGATCGGGTCGTCGTCGACGGGCGCGCCGGCGACGGCGACGGAGCCCGCGGAGTGGACGTCGGCCAGTTCGGAGTGGAGGAAGCCGGCCAGTGCGGCCGGGTTCGGGTAGTCGAAGACCATCGTGGACGGCAGCGTCAGCCCGGTGACGGACGCGAGCCGGTTGCGCAGCCCGACGGCGGTCAGGGAGTCGAAGCCGACGTCGCGGAAGGCGCGCTGGTCGGTGAGGTCCTCGGCGGAGGACAGGCCGAGCACGGAGGCGGCCTCGGTGCGGACGGTCTCCAGCAGCTTGCGGTGCTGCTCGGCGGCGGGCAGGGCCAGCAGCGCGGCGGCGAACTCGCCCCGGGCGGCGGTCCCGGCGCCCTGCGCGGCGGCGGCCGTGAGCCGCTGCACCTCGGGGACCTCGTCGAACAGCGGGGTGGGCCGGGCCGAGGTGTAGACGGGGTGGTACGTCTCCCAGTCGACGTCGGCGACCGCGATGACCTGCTCGTCGTCGTCGAGGGCCCGCTTGAGGCCGCTCAGCGCGAGCTGCGGGTCCATGAACTCCAGGCCACTGCGGCGGATCATCTGCGGGTCGACCCGGCCGAGTTGGAGGTCGTCGGCCCAGATGCCCCAGGACAGCGACATGGCGGTCAGGCCGCGTCCGCGCCGGTGCTCGGCGAGGGCGGCCAGGTATGCGTTGCCCGCGACGTAAGCGGCGTGCGCGCCACTGCCCCACATGCCGGCGGTGGAGGAGTACAGGACGAAGTCGTCCAGCTCCTCGTCGTCGAGGAGTTCGTCGAGGATCCGCGCACCGGTGACCTTGGCGGCGAGGACGCGGTCGAAGTCGTCGAGCGTGGTGGCGTCGAGAGTGTGCAGTTCGATGGTGGCCGCGGTGTGCACGACCGTGCGGACGGTGCGGCCCTCGGCCTTCAGGCCGTCGAGCAGCGCGGCGACCGCCTCGCGGTCGGTGATGTCGCAGGCCGCGAGGGTCGTCGCGGTGCCGCGTTCCTCCAGCTCCGCGCGGAGTTCGGCGGCGCCGGGCGCCTCGGGGCCGCGCCTGCTGACCAGGACCAGGTGCTCGGCGCCCTGCTCGGCGAGCCAGCGCGCCAGGTGGGGCGCGAGGGTGCCGGAGCCGCCGGTGACGAGGGTGGTGCCGCGCGGCTTCCAGTCGCGGGCGGGGCCGTCGGGGGCGGCGTCGGCGCGGACGATACGGCGGGTGAAGACGCCGGAGGAGCGCAGGGCGATCTGGTCGTCGTCGCCGAGCGCGCCGGCGAGGACGGCCGCGAGCCGCTGACCGGCGCGCGCGTCGAGCGTCTCGGGCAGGTCGACGACACCGCCCCAGCGTCCCGGGCACTCCAGCGCGGCGGTCCAGCCGATGCCGGTGACCTGGGCCTGGACGGGCGCGGTGACCTTGTCGGAGCGGCCGGTGGAGACGGCACCGCGGGTCAGCGCCCACAGCGGGGTGTCGATGCCGGCGTCGCCGAGCGCCTGGACGAGGGCGACGGTGAGGGCGACCCCCAGGACGAGTCCGGTGCCGGGGACGGCACCGGTCCGCTCGGCGCCCGCGAGGGCGGAGACGATGCCGGTGAGGCCGTCGGTGTCGGTGAGGCGCTCGCGCAGCACGGCGCGGTCGGTGCAGCTCTCGTCGAGGACGAGCCGGCGCACCTGGGCACCGGCCGTCTCCAGCGCCTCGGCGACGTCGGTGTCGTCGACGCCATCGGCGGACACCAGCAGCCAGGTGCCGTCCAGGGTGCGCTGCGGGAGCTTGGTGACGGGCTTCCAGGTGGGGCGGTAGCGCCAGGAGTCGACGGTGGAGCGCTCCTTGCGGGCCCGGCGCCAGGAGGACAGCGCGGGCAGCACGGCGGCGACGGAGTCCTCGTCGGTGCTGAGGGCCGCGGTGAGGGCGGAGACGTCCCCGTCCTCGACGGCGGTCCAGAACGCGGCGTCCTCGGGGTCGGCCGCGGTGACGGCCTCCGGGGCGGCGGCTATGGCCCACAGGTTCTCGTGCTGGAAGGCATAGGTGGGCAGGTCGACCCGGGACGCACCGGTCCCCTCGAACACGGCGGCCCAGTCGACCTGGACACCGCGCACGAACACCTCGGCGGCGGACAGCAGGAAGCGGTCCAGGCCGCCGTTGTCGCGGCGCAGGGTGCCGGAGGCGACACCCGCCACGCCGGCGTCGTCGATCATGTCCTGGACGGACATGGCGAGCACCGGGTGGGAGCTGACCTCGATGAAAGCACGGTGGTCGGCGGCGATCAGGTCACGGATGGCGTCCGCGAACAGCACCCGGCCGCGCAGGCTGCGGTACCAGTACGCGGCGTCCATGACGGTGGTGTCGAGCCAGTCGCCGGTGACGGTCGAGAAGAACGGGATCTCGGACGTCCGCGGCGCGACCTCGGCCAGCAGCGCGAGGATCTCGTCGTGCAGGTCCTCGACATGGGGGGAGTGCGAGGCGTAGTCCACGGCGATCCGGCGGGCCCGGATCTCCTCGGCGGTGAGCTGCGCGTGCAGTTCGTCCAGGGCCTCCGGCTCGCCCGCGACGACGGAGGAGCGGGGGCCGTTCTCGGCGGCGACGGACACCCGTCCCTCGAACGCCTCCAGACGGGCCTCCACATCGGCGACGGGGAGCGCCACCGACATCATCCCGCCGCGCCCGGCGAGGCTGCGGCCGATGGCCTGGCTGCGCAGCGTCACGACCCGGGCGCCGTCACGCAGCGACAGGGCGCCGGAGACCACGGCAGCGGCGATCTCGCCCTGCGAGTGGCCGACCACCGCGTCCGGCTCCACACCCTGCGCACGCCACACGGCGGCCAGGGACACCATCACGGCGAACGAGGCGGGCTGGACGACGTCGACGCGCTCCAGCGTCGGGGCGCCCTCGGCGCCCCGCAGGACGTCGATGAGATTCCAGTCGGTGAACTCGGCGAGGGCGGCGGCGCATTCGGCGATGCGCTCGGCGAACACCGGTGATTCGTCGAGGAGTCGGGCACCCATGCCCACCCACTGGGAGCCCTGGCCGGGGAAGACGAAGACGGTGCGGCCCGCGACGTCCGCGACACCGCGGGCGACGACGCCCGAGGGCCCGTCGGCGGCGACGGCGCGCAGCGCCTCCAGCGGGTCGGTGCCGGCGGACGGCACGACCACGGCGCGGTGCTCGAAGAGGGCGCGGGAGGTGGCGAGGGACAGTCCGATGTCGATCGGGCGGGCCGCCGGGACGGCGGTCACGAGGTGGGTGAGGAGACGGTCGGCCTGCTCGCGCAGTGCGGCGGCGCCACGGGCGGACAAAACCCATGGCACGACGCCGGCGGCGACCGGCACGGGCGCCACGGTGGGCTGCTCGTCGTCGACGGCGGGCGCCTCGGTCTCCTGCTCCAGGATGATGTGGGCGTTCGTACCGCTGATGCCGAACGAGGACACGGCGGCCCGGCGCGGACGGCCGGTCTCCGGCCAGTCGGTGTTCTCGCCGAGCAGCCGCACGGTGCCGGGGCTCCAGTCGACGTGGCTGGAGGGCTCGTCGGCGTGCAGGGTCCGCGGCATCACACCGTGGCGCAGCGCCATGACCATCTTGATGATGCTCGCGACACCGGCGGCGGACTGGGTGTGGCCGATGTTCGACTTCACCGAGCCGAGCAGCAGCGCGGTCTCGGGCGTACGGGTGCGGCCGTAGGTGGCGAACAGGGCCTGCGCCTCGATGGGGTCGCCGAGCGGGGTGCCGGTGCCGTGGGCCTCCAGGAGGTCGATCTCGCCGGGGGTGACGCGGGCGTTGGCGAGGGCCTGGCGGATGACCCGCTGCTGGGAGGGGCCGTTGGGGGCGCTGAGGCCGTTGGAGGCGCCGTCCTGGTTGATGGCGGAGCCGCGGATCACGGCGAGCACCGGGTGGCCGTTGCGGCGTGCGTCGGAGAGCCGCTCGACGAGGACGATGCCGACGCCCTCGGCGAGGGTCATGCCGTCGGCGCTCTCGGAGAACGCCTTGCAGCGGCCGTCCTGGGCGAGGGCCCGCTGCCGGCTGAAGGCCACGAACGCGTTGGGGGTGGTCATGACCGTGGCGCCGCCGGCGACCGCGAGGTCGCTCTCGCCGTTGCGCAGCGCCTGGCAGGCCAGGTGCAGCGCGACCAGCGAGGACGAGCAGGCGGTGTCGACGGTGACCGCCGGACCTTCGAGGCCGAAGACGTAGGCGAGGCGGCCGGAGAGCACGCTGGGGCTGGTGCCGGTGACCAGGTGGCCCTCGGTGCCTTCGCCGGCGCCCATTCCGTATTCCTGGTAGCTGGAGCCGATGAAGGTGCCGGTCAGGCTGCCGCGGAGGGTGTCGGGGGTGAGTCCTGCACGCTCGAAGGCCTCCCAGGTGGTCTCCAGGAGGAGCCGCTGCTGCGGGTCCATGACGAGCGCCTCGCGGGGCGAGATGCCGAAGAACATGGGGTCGAACTCGTCGGCCTCGTGCAGGAAGCCGCCCTGGGTGGAGTAGGTGGTGCCGGGGTGGTCGGGGTCCGGGTCGTAGAGCCCGGCGGTGTTCCAGCCGCGGTTGACCGGGAAGTCGCTGATCGCGTCGGTGCCGGAGAGCACCAGGTCCCACAGCTGCTCCGGGGAGCCGACACCGCCCGGGTAGCGGCAGCTCATGCCGATGATGGCGATGGGCTCGTCGTCGGCGCCGCCGGTGGCGACGGGGCCCGCGACCTCCAGCACGGAGCCGACCATCTCGGCCCGCAGGTACTGGGCCAGCTCCAGCGGGGTCGGGTAGTCGAACACCATGGTGCTCGGCAGGGAGAGGCCGGTGGCCGCGCCGAGGTGCTTGCGCAGTTCGACGGCGGTCAGCGAGTCGAAGCCGATGTCGCGGAAGGCACGGCCCTCCGGCACGGCGTCGGCGGAGGCGTGACCGAGTACCGTCGCGGCCTCGGTGCGCACCAGCTCGGTGAGCAGGCGCAGTTGCTCCGGCTCGGACAGCGAGCGGACCCGCCGCACGACTTCGGAGGCGTCGCCGGTGTCGGCGGGGGTGTTCTCGGCGGCCAGGGCGCGGACCTCGGGCAGGTCACCGATGAGGGCGCTGGGCCGCGCGGAGGTGAACAGCGGGGCGTAGCGGGTCCAGTCGACGTCCGCGACGGCGACGGCGACGTCCTGGCGGAGGACGGCGCGGCGCATCTCGGTGAGGGCGGGCGCCGGGTCGAGCAGGCGCAGGCCCTGGCGGCGCAGGGTGCCGGAGACGGCGTCGTCGGCGGCCATCCCGGTGCCGCCCCACGGACCCCAGGCGATGGAGGTCGCGGCGAGGCCGCGGGCGCGGCGGGCCAGGGCGAGGGCGTCGAGGTAGGCGTTGGCGGCGCCGTAGGCGCTCTGGTCGCCGCTGCCCCAGACGCCGGCGATGGAGCCGAACAGGATGAAGAAGTCCAGTTCGCGGACGCCGAGGAGGTCGTCGAGGTGGGCGGCGCCGGCCAGCTTCGCGGCGGTGAGGGCGGCGAACTCGGCGGGCGTCAGCCCGTCCAGCGGACCGTAGTGGCCGACGCCGGCGGTGTGGACGACACCGGTGAGGGGCTGGTCGGCGGGCAGTCCGTCGAGGACGGCGGCGAGGGCGTCGCGGTCGGCGACGTCGCAGGCCACGAGGGAGACGCTTGCGCCCAACTGCTCCAGTTCGGCGCGGAGTTCGGCGGCGCCGGGGGCATCGGGGCCGCGGCGGCTGGTGAGGACGAGATGGTCCGCGCCGGAGCGGGCCAGCCAGCGGGCGGTCTCGGCGCCGAGGCCGCCGGTGCCGCCGGTGATCAGCACGCTTCCGGAGGCGGTGAACCGGTCGGCGGAGGGCAGCTCGTCGACGGTGTGGCGGACCAGGCGGCGGCCGTGCACACCGGTGGCGCGCAGGGCGACCTGGTCCTCCCCGTCGGGGGCGTCCTTGACCGCGAGGACCTCGGCGAGGCGCTGTCCGGCGCGGCGGTCGAACTCGGCCGGGAGGTCGACGAGTCCGCCCCACAGGCGGGGGTGCTCCAGGGCGACACCGCGGCCCATGCCCCAGGCGGTGGCCTGGGCGGGGCGGGTGACCGGGTCGGCGGGGCCGGTGGAGACGGCGCCGCAGGTGGCGGTCCACAGCCGGCCCCGGGCGCCGGTGTCGGCGAGGGCCTGGACGAGGGCGATGGTCAGGGCGAGGCCCTGGGTGAAGCCGGCGGGC
This sequence comes from Streptomyces sp. 6-11-2, assembly GCF_006540305.1. Classification (GTDB taxonomy): domain Bacteria; phylum Actinomycetota; class Actinomycetes; order Streptomycetales; family Streptomycetaceae; genus Streptomyces. Next base: position 995,977 of record NZ_BJOR01000001.1, read on the forward strand.
CCGTCGGTGGGGCGCTCGTCGAGCGGCAGCACGGACAGCACATGGGCGGTGGCGTCGACGTCCTCGGTGCCGGCGAGGCGGGCACCGAGCACGGCCCGGTCGGCGCAGTCGGCGTCCAGGACGAGGCGGCGGACCCGGGCGCCGTGCGCGCCGAGCGCCTCGGCGAGGCCGTCCAGCAGTTCGTTCTCGTCGTCGGCGGTGGCGTCGGAGGAGACGAGCAGCCAGGTGCCGTCGAGGACGGGCGCGGCGGGCTTGCCCAGCCGGGTCCACTCGACGCGGTAGCGCAGCGTGTCGAGGAGCGCCTTCTCCTGGTTGCCGCGGCGCCAGGAGGTGAGCGCGGGCAGCAGGGAGTCGAGCGGGGTGAGGCTGTCCTCGTCGAGGCCGAGGACGGCGGCGAGTTCGGCGGCGTCGCCGCGTTCGACGGCGGCCCACAGCTTCTGGTCGGCGGGGTCGCCGGCCGAGGAGGGCGCGGCGGAGGGCAGCTGGGGCCAGTAGTGGGCGTGCTGGAAGGCGTAGGTCGGCAGGTCGGTGCGGCGGGCGCCGGTGCCGGCGAGGTACGCGGTCCAGTCGAGGTCGACGCCGTGGATCTGGAGGCGGGCGGCGGCGGTGGCGGCGGCGGTCTCCTCGGGACGGCCGGCGCGCAGCAGCGGGACGAGCACTGTGTTGTGATCGTGGCGATCGTCGCGCTCGTCGCGCTCGTCGCGCTCGTCGCCGATGGTGTCCTCGGCCATGGCGGTCAGCAGTCCGTCGGGGCCGAGTTCGAGGAAGAGGGTGGCGCCGGCGTCGCGCAGGGTGCGCACGCAGTCGGCGAACCGGACGGCCTCGCGGACGTGGCGCACCCAGTAGTCGGCGGTGCGCACCTCGGCCTCGTCGGCCCTGCGGCCCGTCAGGTCGGAGACCAGCGGGATGCGTGGGGCGGCGTAGGACAGCGTCTCGGCGACCGTGCGGAACGCGTCGAGCATGGCGTCCATGTGGGGCGAGTGGAAGGCATGGCTCACCCGCAGACGCCTGGTGCGGCGCCCACGGCCGGAGAACTCGGCGGCGAGTTCCACGGCGGCGTCCTCGTCACCGGAGACGACGACGGAGGTGGGGCCGTTGACGGCGGCGACGGACAGGCGGTCGCCGAGCAGCGGGGCGACCTCGTCCTCGGTTGCCTGGACGGCGATCATGGCGCCGCCGGACGGCAGCGCCTCCATGAGGGTGGCGCGGGCGGCGACCAGGCGGGCGGCGTCCTGAAGGGTGAACACCCCGGCGACGTGTGCGGCGGCGATCTCACCGATGGAGTGGCCGGTGACGAAGTCGGCGCGGACGCCCCAGCTCTCGACGAGGCGGTAGAGGGCGACCTCGACGGCGAACAGCGCGGGCTGGGTCCAGCCGGTGCGGTCGAGCAGGGCGGCCTCGTCGGTGCCCTCGGCGGCGAACACGACCTCGCGCAGCGGCCGGTCGAGCAGCGGGTCGAGGGCGGCGCACACCTCGTCGAACGCGGCGGCGAACCGGGGCTGGGTCTCGTACAGTTCGCGGCCCATGGCGGCACGCTGGCTGCCCTGGCCGGAGAACATGACGGCGATCCGGGCACGCCCCGCGGCCTCGCCCTCGACGACGGCCGGGTCGGGGCGGCCGGCGGCGAGGGCGCCGAGGGAGGCGAGCAGTCCGTCGCGGTCCTGCGCGATCACCGCGGCGCGGCGCTCGAAGCGGGAGCGGGTGGTGGCCAGGGAGTGGCCGAGGTCGGCGAGGGACGGCTCGGGGTGGTTCTGGAGGTGGCTGAGCAGGCGGGCGGCCTGGGCGCGCAGGGCGTCGCGGGTCCGGCCGGACAGCAGCAGCGGGACGGCGCCGGCGGTGCGCTCGGGGGCGGCCGGGGCGGGCGCGGCGGTGGCGGGCGCCTGCTCGAGGACGGTGTGGACGTTGGTGCCGCTGATACCGAAGGAGGAGACGGCGGCGCGGCGCGGGCGGCCGGTCTCGGGCCACGCGGTGTGCTCGGTGAGCAGTTCGACGGCGCCTTCGGTCCAGTCGACGTGCGAGGACGGAGCGTCCACGTGCAGGGTGCGCGGCAGCACACCATGGCGCATCGCCATGACCATCTTCATGACACCGGCGACACCGGCCGCGGCCTGCGTGTGACCGATGTTCGACTTCACCGAACCCAGCAGCAGCGGCTGCTCCGGATCACGGTCACGGCCGTAAGTGGCCAGCAGTGCCTGCGCCTCGATCGGGTCACCCAACGTCGTGCCCGTACCGTGCGCCTCGACGACATCGACGTCACCCGCCGACAGCCCACCACTCGCCAGCGCCTGACGGATCACCCTCTGCTGGGACGGGCCGTTGGGGGCCGTCAGACCGTTGGAAGCACCGTCCTGGTTGACGGCCGAGCCACGGACGACCGCGAGGATCTGGTGACCGTTGCGGATCGCGTCGGACTGCCGCTCAAGGACCAGCATGCCGACACCCTCGGACCAGCCGACACCGTCCGCCGAGTCCGAGAACGCCTTGCACCGGCCGTCGGGCGACAGACCCCGCTGACGCGCGAAGTCGACGAACACGGCAGGCGTGGACATCACGGTCACACCACCGGCCAGCGCGAGCGAGATCTCACCCGACCGCAGCGCCTGCATCGCCCAGTGCATCGCCACCAGCGACGACGAGCACGCCGTGTCCACCGTGACCGCAGGACCCTCCAGGCCCAGCGTGTAGGAGACACGGCCCGAGGCGAGGCTCGGTGAACTGCCGCTGCCCTGGAAGCCCTCGAACTCCGGGCTGCCCAGCATCGCGCTGTAGTCGCTGTACATCACACCGGCGAACACACCGGTCGCACTGCCCCGCAGACCGACCGGGTCGATGCCGGCCCGCTCGATCGCCTCCCACGACGCCTCAAGCAGCAGCCGCTGCTGCGAGTCCGTCGCCAGCGCCTCACGCGGGCTCATCCCGAAGAAGCCCGGGTCGAACTCCCCCGCCTCATGCAGGAATCCACCGGACCGGGTGTAGGCGGTGCCAGGATGGTCGGGGTCCGGGTGATACAGGTTCTCCACGTCCCAGCCACGATTGGTGGGGAAGCCGGAGACAGCGTCCGTGCCCTCGGTGACCAGGCGCCACAGATCCTCGGGCGAGGCGACCCCGCCCGGATAGCGGCAGGCCATGCCCACGATCACGATCGGATCGTCCGCCACGGCCGCCGTGCGCTGTACGGCCTCCGCCTCGACCTCGGTGCCGAGGAGTTCGTCCAGGATGTACGAGGCGAGGTGGCTGACCGTCGGGTAGTCGAAGACGAGGGTGGCGGGCAGGCGCAGTCCGGTGACCGTGTTGAGGCGGTTGCGCAGCTCGACGGCGGTGAGGGAGTCGAAGCCCAGCTCGCGGAAGGCGCGGCCGGCGTCGATGTCGGCGCCGGTGGCGTGGCCGAGCACCAGGGCGACCTGGCCGCGGACGAGGTCGAGGACCAGTTCGTCGCGGCTCTCGCGGTCCAGGCGGGCCAGGCGCTGGGCGAGGCCGCCGGCGGTGGCGGACCCGGCGACGGCGGCGCGGCGGGAGCGACCGCGGATGAGGGAGCGCAGCAGGGGCGGTACATCGCCCGCGGCGCGCAGGACGGAGAGGTCCAGGCGGACGGGGGTGAGCGCGGCGTCGTCGCCGTCGAGGGCGGCGTCGAAGAGAGCGAGGCCCTGCTCGACGGTGAGGGCGGGGGTGCCGATGCGGGCCAGGCGGCGCAGGTCGTCCTCGGAGAGGTCGCCGGTCATGCCACCGGTCCGCTCCCAGGGGCCCCAGGCCAGCGACAGACCCGGCAGACCGGCCGCACGGCGGTGCTCCATCAGGGCATCCAGGAAAGCGTTGCCCGCCGCGTAGTTGGCCTGACCCGCATTGCCGAAGACACCGGCGACCGACGAGAACACCACGAAGGCCTTCAGATCCAGGTCGCGCGTCGCCTCGTGCAGGTTCCAGGCCGCGTCCACCTTCGGACGCAGCACGGCGGACAACCGCTCCGCAGTAAGAGACGCGACCATACCGTCGTCCAGCACACCCGCCGAATGCACCACCGCCGACACCGGATACGCGGCCACCAGCTCGGCCACCGCCCCACGATCCGTCACATCACACGCCACCACCGTCGCCCGCGCACCCGACTCCGCCAACTCCGCCACCAGCTCGGCCGCACCCACGGCCTCACCACCACGACGACTGACCAGAACCAGCTCACGCACCCCGTACCCGGCCACCAGATGACGCGCCACCACCGCACCCAGACCACCAGTACCACCCGTCACCAACACCGCACCCTCCCCACCGAACACCCGAACGGCCTCGGCAGTGGGAGCGGGACGACGGACCAGACGGGCGGCACGGAGCTCGTCACCGCGCACGGCGAGCTGTGGCTCATCGGAGGTGAGCGCGGCGGCCGGGAGAGTGAGCAGGTCCTGCTCGGCGTCGAGGTCGACGAGGAGGAAGCGGCCGGGGTTCTCGGACTGCGCGGAACGCACCAGGCCCCAGACCACGGCGGCGGCCGGGTCGTGGCCGGTGGTCGCGCCCCGGGTGACCAGGACGAGCCGGGAGGCGGCGAACCGCTCGTCCTGCTCGAGCCAGGTCTGTACGGCGGCGAGGGCGTCGGTGGCGGCGCGGTGTGCGGCGGTGACGGGGTCGGCGTCCGGGCCGGTGCCGGTGAGCGGCAGCAGCACGGTGTCCGGGACGGCGCCGTCGGCGGCGGCGAGGGCCGCGAGGTCCGGATGGACGGCGAGTTCGCCGAACTGGGGCAGGGCGCGCAGGCCGAAGGGGTCCTCGCCGACGAGGGCGGCGGTGCCGGAGGCGGCGGCGACCGCCGTGACGGGCACCCAGTCGAGGCGGAACAGGGCGTCGCGGACCAGTGCGGCGGCTGCGTCGATCTCGCGGGCCGCGACCGCGCGCAGGATCAGCGAGTCGGCGGACAGGACGAGCTGTCCCGCGTCGTCGGCGACGGCGATCGCGACGGCGTCGCCGGCCGCCGGAGCGAGCCGCACCCGCAGCGTGGTGGCGCCGCTCGCGTGCAGGCTGACGCCTTCCCAGGAGAAGGGCAGCCCACCGGCGGCGCGCTCGTCGAGGTCGACGAACGACGCCGCGTGCAGGGCGGAGTCGAGGAGCGCGGGGTGCAGGCCGAAGGACTGGGCGTCGGTGTGGCCGGACTCGGGCAGGACGACCTCGGCGAACACCTCGTCGCCGCGGCGCCAGGCGGCCCGCAGGCCCTGGAAGAGCGGGCCGTAGCCGAAGCCGCCCTCGGCGAGCCGGTCGTAGAGGCCGTCCACGGGGAGGGCCTCGGCACCGGCCGGGGGCCAGACGGTGGCGTCGAAGTCGGTGGCGGCGCGGGAGGGCGAGAGCACACCGGTGGCGTGGGACGTCCAGGGGGCGTCCTCGTCGGCGTCGGGGCGGCCGTAGATCGTGACGCTGCGGCGGCCGGACTCGTCCGGGTTGCCGATCCACAGCTGCACCTGGACGCCGCCCTGCTCGGGCAGGACGAGCGGTGCCGCCAGAGTCAGTTCGTCGACGCGGTCGCAACCGACCTCGTCGCCGGCGCGGACGGCCAGCTCCAGGAAGGCGGTGCCGGGCAGCAGGGTGGTGCCGCGGACGGTGTGGTCGGCGAGCCACGGGTGGCTGAGCAGGGAGATCCGGCCGGTCAGCAGGGCGCCCTCGGAGTCGGCGAGGGAGACCGCGGCGGACAGCAGCGGGTGGTGGGCGGCTCCGAGTCCGACGGAGCGCAGGTCGGCGGCGCCGCCCTGGACGGCGCGCGGCCAGTAGCGGCGGTGCTGGAAGGTGTACGTCGGCAGGTCGGTGCGGCGGGCTCCGGTGCCGGTGAAGCAGGCGTCCCAGCGCAGCGTGGTGCCGTGGGTGTGCAGCGCGGCGAGCGCGGCGGTGAAGGTGTGGTCCTCGGGGCGGCCCTCGCGCAGCGCGGGCACGGTGACGGCATCGGAGCCGGCGGCGTCCAGGCAGTTCTGTGCCAGGGCGGACAGCACGCTGTCGGGGCCGAGTTCGAGGAAGGCGGTGACGTCGTGCCGGGCGAGCCAGTCGATGCCGTCGGCGAAGCGGACGGCGTGGCGAACGTGGTCGACCCAGTAGTCGGGCGAGGTGAGCTGGGCGACGGTGGCCGGCTCACCGGTGACGTTGGAGACGACGGGCAGCAGCGGGCTGTGCAGCGTGAGGCCTTCGACGACGCTACGGAACTCGTCGACCATCGGTGCCATGAGCGGCGAGTGGAAGGCGTGCGAGACGCGCAGCCTGCTCGTCCTGCGTCCGTCGGCGGCCAGGCGGGCCGCCAGCTCGGTGACGGTGGTCTCGTCGCCGGAGAGGACGACGGCGGAGGGCCCGTTGACGGCGGCGAGGGACACCAGGTCCTCGTGGCCGGCGAGCAGCGGGGCGACCTCCTCCTCGCTCGCCTGCACGGCGACCATCGCGCCGCCCTCGGGCAGCGCCTGCATGAGACGGCCGCGGGCGGCCACCAGGGTGGCCGCGTCGTCGAGGGAGAGCACGCCGGCGACGTGCGCGGCGGCGATCTCGCCCACGGAGTGGCCGGCCAGGTGGTCCGGCTTGACCTCGAAGGACTCCAGCAGACGGTAGAGGGCGACCTCGACGGCGAACAGCGCGGGCTGCGCGTACTCGGTGCGGTCGAGGCGGGCGGCGTCCTCGCCCCACAGCACCTCGCGCAGCGGCACGTCCAGGTGGGGGGTGAAGGCGTCGAGGGCGGCGTCCAGGGCGGCGGCGAACACCGGGAAGCGGGCGGCGAGTTCGCGGCCGGCGCCGAGGCGCTGGGCGCCCTGTCCGGTGAACAGGACGGCGAGGCGGGTCTCGGTGCGGGCGGTGCCGGTGACGGTGTCGGCCAGGGCGGCCGGGTCGGTGCCGTCGGCGATCGCGGTCAGCCGCTCGGTGAGGCCGGGCGGGCTCGCGGCGAGCAGGACGACCCGGTGCTCGAACGCGGTGCGGGTGGTGGCGAGCGAGTAGGCGGTGTCCGTCAGCGCGGGCGGGGTGCCGGTGCCGAGGGTGGTGAGCAGGGCGGCGGCCTGGGCGCGCAGCACCTCGGGACCGCGGCCGGAGAGCAGCACGGGCACCACGCCGGTGACGGCGGCCGAGGTGCCCGGGGTGTCGTCCTCGGTGTCGGCGGGCTCCGGCTCGGGGGCCTGCTCGACGATGGTGTGGGCGTTGGTGCCGCTGATACCGAAGGAGGAGACGGCCGCGCGGCGGGGGGCGCCGGTGGCGGGCCATTCGGTGTTCTCGGTGAGGACGCGGACGGCGCCCTGCGACCAGTCGACGTGGCGGGTGGGCTCGTCGGCGAGGAGGGTGCGGGGCAGCACGCCGTGCCGCATCGCCATGACCATCTTGATGACACCGGCGACACCGGCGGCGGCCTGGGTGTGGCTGATGTTGGACTTCACCGAGCCGAGCAGCAGCGGCTTGTCCTCGTCACGGTTCTGCCCGTAGGTGGCGAGCACCGCCTGTGCCTCGACGGGGTCGCCGAGGGTGGTGCCGGTGCCGTGCGCCTCGACGACGTCGATGTCGCCCGCGGAGAGCCGGGCGTTGACGAGGGCCTGCTCGATGACCGCCTGCTGCGAGGGGCCGTTGGGCGCGGTGAGGCCGTTGGAGGCACCGTCCTGGTTGACGGCGGTGCCGCGGACCACGGCGAGGATCTCGCGGCCGTTGCGGATCGCGTCGGAGAGGCGTTCCAGGACGAGGATGCCGACGCCCTCGGCCCAGCCGGTGCCGTCGGCGGTGTCGCCGAAGGAGCGGCAGCGGCCGTCGGCCGACAGTCCGCCCTGGCGGCCCATCTCGATGAAGGTGCCGGGGCCGGACATGACGGTGACGCCGCCCGCGAGGGCGAGGGTGCACTCGCCCGCGCGCAGCGCCTGGGTGGCGAGGTGGAGGGCGACCAGGGAGGAGGAGCAGGCGGTGTCGACGGTGACAGCGGGACCGACCGTGCCGAAGGTGTACGAGATGCGGCCGGACAGCACGCTGCCGGTGTTGCCGGTGAGCTGGAAGCCATCGGCGCCGTCGGCGGGGCCGACCCGGTAGTCCTGGGCCATGGCGCCGATGAAGACGCCGGTGCGGCTGCCCTTGACCGAGGTGGGGTCGATGCCGGCCCGCTCGAACGCCTCCCAGGCGGACTCCAGGACGACCCGCTGCTGCGGGTCCATGGCGACCGCCTCGCGCGGTGAGATGCCGAAGAAGTCCGCGTCGAAGTCCGGTGCGTCGTGCAGGAATCCACCGCGGGAGGTCGGCGAAGAGGCGAGCGCCTCCATGTCCCAGCCGCGGTCGGCGGGGAACGGGGTGACGCCGTTCTCGCCGGCCTCCACCATCCGCCACAGGTCCTCGGGGCTGCTGACGCCACCGGGGTAGCGACAGGTCATGCCGACGATGGCGATCGGTTCCTGGGCCGACGACTCCAGCTCGCTCACACGCCGCCGCGCGCGTCGCAGATCGGCGGTCGCCAGCTTGAGGTAATCCCGGAGCTTCTGTTCGTTGTCCATCTCAACCCATCCCGACGGCCGACGGCCGTACACGCATCGCCGAAATCTCTGCGCCGTGCTGCAGAACACCGACTCGCCACATGGCTCTCCTCTGCAGGAGAAGCCATGAGGCGAGTGTGGAGGGAGGCCCGGCAGGAAATCCCTAGAACTTGGAGGGGCTTTCGCCCGTTACCAGCTGTGCGCCAGCAGAAGGTCGTCGAGTTCGTTCTGCCGGGAAACGAGCGCAAGGTCGGCGTCGACCATCATCCGCATGAGTTCCGGGAAATCGACACTCGGCTTCCAGCCCAGCTGGGCCTGCGCCTTGGAGCTGTCGGCGCACAGCACCTCGACCTCGGCGGGCCGCACGAGGTCGGGGTCGATGACGACGTGGTCCTCCCAGTCGAGGCCCACGTGCTCGAAGGCGTAGCGGACCGCGTCGCGCACGGTGTGCATCTCTCCCGTGCCGATCACGTAGTCGTCGCCGGCGTCCTGCTGGAGCATCAGGTGCATGGCGCGGACGTAGTCGCCCGCGTAGCCCCAGTCACGGACCGCGTCCATGTTGCCGAGGGCCAGTTTGTCCTGGAGCCCCAGCTTGATGCGCGCGACCGCGAGAGAGATCTTGCGGGTCACGAACTCCTGGCCACGACGGGGCGATTCGTGGTTGAACAGCATTCCGGAGACCGCGTACATACCGAACGACTCGCGGTAGTTGCGGGTGATGAAGTGCCCGTACGCCTTGGCCGCGCCGTAGGGACTGCGCGGGTGGAAGAGCGTGGTCTCCCGCTGCGGCGTCTCGGCGACCTTGCCGAACATCTCCGAGGAGGACGCCTGGTAGAAGCGGATCTGGCCCTCGGGACCCGCGGTGCGGGACATGCTCAGTCCGCTCACCATGCGGATGGCCTCGAGGACGCGCAGCACGCCCATGCCGTTCACCTCGGTGACCAGCTCGGCCTGCTGCCAGGACATCGGCACGAACGAGATCGCGCCGAGGTTGTACACCTCGTCCGGCTGTACTCTGTCGACCGCCGAGACCAGGCTGGCCTGGTCCATGAGGTCGCCGTCCACGAAGGACAGTTCCGAAACGAGCCGGCTCACCCGGGACTTGCGGGGGTTGGCCTGGCCACGGATGAGACCCCACACCTGGTACCCCTGCGACAGCAGGTGCTCCGCCAGATAGGACCCGTCCTGGCCGGTAATTCCGGTGATCAGTGCGCGCTTGGGCATTTCATTCCCATCTCAACCGCAAAGAGACCGTCCAAACGCTGCGCTCGGTCGACGACCTGGCCTCGAGAAAGCTGTCCGGACGATAGACACCGGCACGTTCCCAAGCGGCGGAAGTCAATGTCAACGCTTCTCGAACTTACTAGGGAATTCCCGGGTGGGCCGATGCGGCCGGGGCGAACACTAGGGAAATCCGGGTGCGGTGCGGGATCCAATGACCGGGTCGGCGTGCCGGCCGACTCCGTTCCAACGGGCGGCTCCTGGCCGCCGTCAACCGGGGTGTCATTCCGTGCTGTTGAGACTCATGCGCACACGACTGCGCCCCTACGCGGGTTCCGTCGTCGCTCTGGTCGCCCTGCATCTGGTGCAGATCCTCGGCACGCTGCTGCTGCCGACGCTGGGCGCCGCGCTCATCGACGAGGGAGTCGTCCGCGAGGACAGCGATCGCATCGACGCCATCGGCGCGGCGATGGCGGTGGTGGCGCTGGTGCAGATCGCCGCGGCGCTGGGTGCCGCGGCCCTGGGCGCGCGCACCTCCACCGCCCTCGGGCGGGACCTGCGCTCCGCGGTCTTCCGCCGCGTGCTGGACTTCTCCGCCCGTGAGATCGGCCGCTTCGGCACCCCGTCCCTGCTGACCCGCTCGGTGAACGACGTGCAGCAGGTGCAGAACCTCGCCCAGTCCGGGCTCGGCATCTTCGTCGCGGCCCCGCTGATGTGCCTGGGCAGTGTGGTGCTCGCGCTGCGCCAGGACGTGCCGCTGGCCCTGATCCTCGTCCCGATGGTGCTGGTGGTGGGCGTCTGCTTCGGTTTCCTTTTGGCCCGTATGGCCGCGCTGTACGCCCGGCTGCAGCGGACGCTGGACCGTCTGGGGCGGCTGCTGCGGGAGCGGATCACCGGGGTGCGCGTGGTGCGTTCCTTCGCCCGGGACTCCTACGAGAGCGAGCGTTTCACCCGCACCAACGAGAAGCTCTTCGGCCTGTCCCTGGGGGTGGGCCGGCTCATCGCGGTGATGCTGCCGTCGGTTCTGCTGCTGATGAACCTCTTCACCCTGGCGCTGCTGTGGGTGGGGGCGCGGCGGATCGACGCGGGCAGCATGCAGATCGGCTCGCTCAGCGCCTTCCTCAGCTATCTGTCGCTCATCCTGATGTCCGTGGTGATGCTCGCCTTCGTGTTCCTGAACGTGCCGCGGGCCCGGGTGTGCGCGGAGCGGATCACGGAGGTCCTGGACGCGGAGACCGACGTCGTCCCGCCCACCGCGCCGCGGCCCATGACGGGTCCCGCCGGGCAGGTCGAACTGCTGGACGCCGAGTTCCGCTACCCGGGCGCCGAGAACGCCGTGCTCCGGGACCTGTCGCTGACGCTGAAGCCCGGTGAGCGGGTCGCGGTCCTCGGCAGCACCGGCTCCGGCAAGACCACGCTGCTGCACCTGATCCTGCGGCTGGTCGACGCGACCGCGGGCGAGGTGCGGATCGGCGGCACGGACGTGCGCGAACTGGACCCGTCGGTGCTGGCCGGCGCCGTGGGCTACGTGCCGCAGCGGCCGTACCTGTTCGCCGGGACCGTCGCGACCAATCTGCGCTTCGGCCGGCCGGACGCCACGGACGAGGAGCTGTGGGAGGTGCTGCGGGTCGCCCAGGCGGACGACTTCGTGGCCCGGCTCGGCGGCCTCGGCGCGGAGATCGCCCAGGGCGGCACCACCGTCTCCGGCGGCCAGCGCCAGCGGCTGGCGATCGCACGGGCGCTGCTGCGCCGCCCCGCCGTCTATCTCTTCGACGACTCCTTCTCCGCGCTCGACCAGAGCACGGAGGCGGCGCTGCGGGAGGCCCTGGTCCCCCACACGGCGGGCGCCACCGTGATCACCGTGGCGCAGCGCGTGGCCTCCGTGCGCGACTCCGACCGGATCGTCGTCCTGGACCAGGGCGGCATCGCCGCCACCGGCACCCATGACGCGCTGCTGCGCGACAGTCCCACGTACCGCGAGATCGCGCTCTCGCAGCGCACCCGAGAGGAAACCGCTCATGGCGCCGGACGTTCCTGAGGAGCACGAAGAAGCGCGAGAGGAGGCGGCGCGAGAGGAGGAGGCGCGTGAATCGGACCGGCCGGTCCGCCGGCTCGCCGGTCTGCTGCGCCCGCACCGCCGGTCCGTGGGCCTCGCCCTGGCGGCGGGTGTCGTCGGCATCCTCCTCAACGCGTTCGGTCCGCTGCTGCTGGGCCGCGTCACCGACCTGATCGCCGACGGCGTCCTCGGACACGGCGGACCGGCCCCGGGCGTCGACTTCGGGGCGCTCGGCAGGCTGCTGCAGATCCTGCTGGTTCTGTACGTGACGGCGTCGGTGTTCATGCTGGTGCAGAACTGGCTGGTGGCCTCGGTGGTCCGCCTGCTCATCCACGACCTGCGGCACCGGGCGCAGGAGAAACTGGCGCGGCTGCCGCTGCGCCACTTCGACCGTCAGCCGGCGGGCGAGACCCTCAGCCGCAGCACGGACGACGTCGACAACCTCCAGCAGACCCTCCAGCAGACCCTGACCGATCTGATCAGCTCCGTGTTCTCGCTGGTCATCATGCTGTCCCTGATGCTGATCATCTCGCCTTCGCTGGCCGGGGTGATGCTGCTGAGCGTCCCGGTGTCGGGGCTGCTCGCCGCCTGGATCGCCAAGCGGGCCCAGCCGCGGTACGCCGCCCAGTGGGCCGCGAGCGGCACACTGACCGCGCACGTCGAGGAGATGTGCGCCGGGCACGCGCTGGTGAAGGCCTTCGACCGGCGGGCGGAGGCCGAGCGGCGCTTCGACGAGCGCAACGAGGCGGTGTACCGGGCGGGTTCGGGGGCACAGTTCGCGTCCGGCGCGATCGAGCCCGTGATGATGTTCGTCGCCAACCTCGGCTATGTCGCGGTCGCCGTCGTCGGTGCCTGGAAGGTCGTGGACGGCTCGCTGACGCTGGGCGATGTGCAGGCGTTCATCCTGTACGCACGGCAGTTCAGCCAGCCGATCGTGGAGATCGCCTCGGTCGCCGGCCGCCTGCAGTCCGGGGTGGCCTCCGCGCAGCGGGTGTTCACGCTGCTCGACGCGCCGGAGCAGGATCCCGAACCGCGCCGCCCGCTCGCTGTGGAACGTGCCGAGGGCCGGGTGGAGTTCCAGGACGTGTCGTTCCGCTACTCCCCCGACGTGCCGCTCATCGAGGGGCTGTCACTGTCCGTGGAACCCGGCAGCACGGTGGCGATCGTCGGCCCGAGCGGCGCCGGCAAGACCACGGTCGCCAACCTGCTGATGCGCTTCTACGAGATCGACTCGGGCCGCATCCTCCTGGACGGCACCGACATCGCCGCGATGAACCGCGACGACCTGCGCTCCCGCTTCGGCCTCGTCCTCCAGGACACCTGGCTGTTCAAGGGAACCATCGCCGAGAACATCGCCTACGGGACCCCGGGCGCCACCCGTGCGGACGTGGTGGAGGCGGCCCGCGCGACCTGCGCCGACCGCTTCATCCGCACCCTGTCGCAGGGGTACGACACGGTCCTGGACGACGAGTCCGGCGGTGTCAGCGCCGGGGAGAAGCAGCTGATCACGGTCGCGCGGGCGTTCCTCGCCCGGCCCGCCGTACTCGTCCTGGACGAGGCGACCAGTTCCGTGGACACCCGCACCGAGCTGCTGATCCAGCGGGCCATGAACACCCTGCGGGCGGGCCGGACGAGCTTCGTGATCGCGCACCGCCTGTCCACCATCCGGGACGCCGACGTCATCGTCGTGATGGACTCCGGCCGCATCGTGGAACAGGGCACCCACGACCAACTCCTCGCGGCCCAGGGCGCGTACGCCCGCCTCCACGCGTCCCGCGCGAACGCCCCGACGGCCGAGGTGACGGCCGGCTGACCGGCCCGCGCGGCTGGTGTCAGCCGCGTGTCCACCTCTGGTTGGAGCCGCCGTTGCAGGTGTAGAGCTCGATCTTGGTGCCGTTGGCGGTCTTCTGGCCGATCACGTCCAGGCAGAGGCCGGACTGGACTCCGGTGACGGTGCCGTCGGCGTTGAGGTTCCACTGCTGGTTGGTGCCGCCGTTGCAGGTGTAGATGTCCACGATGGTGCCGGGGGTCCTGCCCTGCTGGTAGGCGTCGAGGCACTTGTCGCCGTACACCTGGAGCTGCTTGCCGGAGGTGTAGAGCCACTGCTGGTTGGCGCCGCCGAGGCAGTCCCAGATCTGGAGTTGGGTGCCGTCGGTGTGGGATCGGTCGGTCACGTCCAGGCAGCGGTTGGAGGCCGCGGAGCGCAGGGAGGAGGCCACTCCCCATCCGTACCTGATCCGGTCGGCTCCGCTGACGTTGGTGGTGGTCAGGGTGAGGTCGGTGCCGGAGCCGCTCAGGGTCTGCAGGGTGTAGGAGTCGCCGGTGCGCAGGCCGGGCCAGTACACCGAGCCCATGCCGAGGGCGCGGACGGTGTCGGTGTCGGCGCGCAGGTAGCGCACGAAGTTGTCGGTGCTGCTCGCGTTGTTGTAGTCAAGGCCGGTGGTCATCGGGGAGCCGAACTCGTCCAGGACGGTGCGCGAGGCGCAACCGCCGATGCGGTTCTTGAGGTCGGTGACCCAGTCGTTGTAGGTGTGGGTGCCCCAGAAGCCGTAGTGGTGCAGGGACAGGTAGGTACCGCTCAGCCGGGAGTCGGCGCAGACAGTGGTGACGTTGTCGTTGTAGCCGGAGCCGCTGACGAAGACACGGTCCCGGGGGATCGAGGGGCGGTCGGTGATCCACTGGGCGGCCAGGTTCGCCCAGGCGGAGGCGGTGTAGCCGAAGGGCTCGTTCATCGGCTCGAAGTACACCAGGCCGTTGCTGCCGTACTTGGCGGTGACGGTGTTCCACATGGTGTTCCACGCGTTGGTGTCGTCGACCTTGCCGTCCTTGTGGCTGAGGCCCTCCCAATAGCCGAGGACGACCTTGAAGCCCATGGCGGTGGCGGCATCAATGGCCCCGGTGTAGGCGTTCCACCAGCTGGTGCCGACGGAGTACGGATTGATAGGCAGGCGCACGGTGTCGGCGCCGAGATTGTTCCGGAAACCGGTCAGGACGGCGGTGGCCTTGGCGTGGACGGTGGCGTAGCTGTCGGCGGTGGACAGGCCGGAAGGGACGACGGGATTGTCGGCGTAGTTGTCGCGCGGGTCCGCCCAGTTGACGCCGTGGAACCCGCCGGCCGCGAGCGTGCTCGGGCCGGTGGACGCGACGGCGGGCGGCGCCGTGCCCAGCAGGGCGGTCACCGCCATCGCCAGGGCGGTCACCGCCGTGACCAGGGTGGACGCCGTGAGGGGGCGGCGGACGGAAGGAACCATGCTCGCCATGTGTGCCTTTCTGGCCTGCCGGCGCGTCGCCGCGCCGGCGATCCTGACGGCGTCCCGCCGTACGGAGCGAGTGTGAAGGTTCCGCCATGAACACGTCAACACCTCTGGCGTCAAGCGCCGTAAGCGAGTCGCCCGACAGCCGCCGCCCGCCCAGCGCGTGCCCGCGACCCCCACGCACTCACCGCCGCCCCACGAAAACGCGACGAGGACCCCGACCGTCAGGTCGAGGCCCTCGCTCGCGTCAACCGTTACTCATCGTCTCGGAACACCTTCTCCAGTGCGCGACGCAGACCGAGACGCCGACCCTCCTGGTGCGCACGTGTGTACTCGATTTCGCCGAGTGACCTACGGGCGTTCTGGAGACCGCGTTCGCGGTGGGCGGTCAGAAGGGCGAAGCCGAAGAGCCGAGGAGCGCCGGACGGGTGCCACACCCGGTCCACGGCCCCGAGGACGACCGCCGCTGAGCGTGCCTCGCCAGAGGAGGAGAGCACCCAGGCCAGGGTTTCGCTGAGGGCTGCCTCCCCCATGTGTTCGTCGATCTCTCTGGTGTGCTGGAGCGCACGATGGAGGAGTTGCAGGGCGACCTTCGGCCGCCCTGCTTCACCGTGGTCGACGGCGAGGGCCCACAGCAGCCAGCACCGGTGCCATGTGTCTCCTTGAGCCTCGGACAACGCCAGTGCTTGTTCAAGTAGGGGAGTGGAGCGAGCGTGGTCGCCCTGGAGCACGGCGGCGAAGCCGAGTTGGGCGATGCACTGCTGCTGTGTCAAAAGCGAGGCGGGCCAGCACTCGGTTGACAGGGAGGACTGTGCGTACCGTGCGGAGGTCTCCGTGTCCCCGGTGACCAGTGCCGCCAGGCTGCGCAGCTGTAGAAACGCGGCGGTGAGTTCAGCCCTTTCCGTCCGGAGCGACGAAGGGTCCGAAGTGCCGGACGCGGCGGGCGTGTCGGACAGGGCACGTTCGCCCCGGCTGATCGCCTCCTTGGCGCTGCTGTGGTCTCCGTGGAGGAGTAACAAGAAGCCGGACACCCATGCGGCCTGACACCATGTGGTGGTGGCTGCCGGGGAGGGAGGCTGCGGGTGCCGTTCGAGGATCTTCCGCATCCAGTGTGCGCCCTCCCCCACATTGGCCGACGTCAGACAGTGCAGCCAGAAGCCGAGGGACGCGCGCAGCACGCTCTCCGCGGGCTCACCGGTCGGCGGCGGTGCGGTGACGATCTGCCGCAAGTTGGGGTGCTCGGCGCGCAGTCGACGCAGCCAGTCGGCCTGTCCGGACGAGCCGTAAGCGATCCCAGCCTGTGCGGCGAGGTTGAGATACCACGCACGGTGGCGACGCAGGGCGTGCTGCGCCTGTCCGCTCTCCGCGAGGCGTTCCTGCCCGTAGGCACGAACGGTTTCGAGCATGTGCAGGCGGGTCTTGCCGCCTGTTTCGACCCTGGTGAGAAGTGACTTGTCCACGAGGCCGGCCAAGGCTTCGAACGCTTCGTCGGCTGCGGCAGCATCGGGGACTTCGCCTATTTCGGCGTGCCCGCAGAGCTGCTCGGCATCGGTCAGCAGTACCCCGCCGGAACACAGCGACAGCTGCTGCCAGGCCGTTCGCTCGGCCTCGGTGCACAACTCGTAGCTCCAGTCGAAGAGTGCACGCAGCGCCTGGTGGCGAGGGTGTGCTGTGCGGTCGCCGCCGCCGACGCCGAGCAGACGGAACCGGTGGTCGAGCCGTTCCAGTAGTTCGTCGAGAGTCAGTGAGCGCAGCCGTCGTGCGGCGATCTCCAAGGCGAGGGGCAGGCCGTCCAGCCTCTGGCACACACGAGCGACGGCGTGCTGGTTTTCCTCGGTGACCCGGAAACCGGGGGAGGCAGCCTCGGCTCGGTTGGCGAAGAGGGTCATGGCCGGCGAGGCCACGGCGTCCTCGTCCATGCCGCGTACTTTGTGCAGGTGCCCGTTCGCCAAGGCAGGCAGACCCAACGGCCTCACCTGCAGCACATGCTCGGCACCGATATCAAGGGGCTGCCGGCTGGTGGCGAGGATGTGCAGTTCCGGCGAGTGTGCGAGCAAGTCACGGACGGCGCGGGCGCATCCGTCCAGTACGTGCTCACAGTTGTCGAGCAGGAGGAGGACCCTACGTCCCCGTAGCGCCCCTGCAAGTGGGGACAAGGGGTCCTGCCCCGCCCTGGCAAGCACGCCGACGGCGGAGGCGACTGCCTCAGCGACAGCGTGGTCGCTGCCGAGGTCGGCCAGCTCCGCACAGTACGTGCCGCCCGCGAATCGCTCGGCTGCCTCACGGACGATTCGCCTGGCCAACCGGGTCTTACCCACACCGCCGACCCCGACCAGCGTGACCAGCCGACATCGCTCCAGCAGCTCACCACCGGCGGCCAGCTCAGGTTCACGGCCCACGAAACTGGTGGCTTCCACGTCACCGAAGCCATGCGGGATGACGTGGGCAGCATCCCGCTGCGCCCCAAGTCCGTACAGGTCGAGTCGTACACGCTCCCAGCGCTCTTCCCACCCATGTGGATCCCCGTGGCAGGCGCGCACGTACGCACGGAGTACCGCTTGGGTGGGGAGCCGCCGGCCGGCAGCGGCCTGTGACAGCGTACTGGGGGAGAAATGGGCCGCATCGGCCATCTCCGTGTAGGTGAGTCCGGCCCTTTCACGCAGTGCCCGCAACTCCAGCGCGAAGCGTTCCAGCGGACCCTCCTCCGGATCAAGCGGCTGCTCCCGACGCCCCGGCCTGCCTGCCAACTCGAACTACCTCCCCCGGATGTTCAGTTGATCCATTGATTATGACCGCTGCCACCACGTGGCGAACAAACCTCGCCGCCCCCGATGCTCAAGTTCAATCGCTCCGACCCGGGCAGGGTCGGCAGAGGCGTGTGCGGGCGACAGCCGTCGGGCTGTCAGCAGGGAAACCTCCCCAGTAAGAGACGGAGACCACGGGGGTCATGGATACAAGGACGACGGAGTCCACGAATCCGGTGGATGCCGAGCACGGCGATCCGGCAGGTGTGGCGATCTCGAGAGTGCCAAGGTTCAGTGAACGTCCGACCGAAGGCGAGGAGCGGTCAGCTTCCTCGGCGCGTCGCTTCCCGTATCCGTACCAACCGAGTCGTCGACGCCGTGGCCGAGGGCCGAGGCACCACGGCGGCGAAGGTGGCTGCCGATGCCTGCAAGGACGGGCAGGGGATTTCACCCCGAACCGCGAGCACGAGATTTCGGATGCATGGAGGTGTACGGATGCTGGAGCAGCTCAGGCGGCGTGAACAGGCCGCTGACGAGGACCTCGTCTTCTTCGCGATGCCGTACGGCAGAAAGACGATGCCGGATGGCTACGAACAGAACTTCGATGTCCTCTACCGGGACTATTTCGCCGAGGCCGTAAAACTCATGGGCCTCAAGCCCGACCGTGCCGACAAGATCCCGGGGACGACCGAGAGTCCGCTTCAGGCGGCGTGGGACGGGATCGACCGTGCCGGCGTGGTGGTAGTGGACCTGTCGGCCACGTCCACCTCGGTGGCCATGGAGCTCGGATGGGCCATGTGCCTGCACAAGCGCCTGGTAGTGCTCCACTATGAGGGAGCGGAGGTGCCCACCAACATCCAGGGCCAGATCAGGGCCATCACCTACAGGTGCGACATGAGCGGCCTCCCGGAGATGAGCCGCGCAATCCGCGCTGCCATCGAGGAGGTTCGGAAGCCGGGATCGCCGGAGATGGACCTCCGCCCGCGCACTGGGCTCCGCGACGTGGACGCGGTCGCCGAAGTGGTGTGGGCCACCGCGGACCGCATCTTCGTCCGTGACGTGCAGAACGAGTTGCGCACAGGTGAGATGCGCAGGACCGACGTGAACTACGGTGACACCGTCCCTGAGGACATGGCGAAGCGTTATCACCAGGGCAGCAAGATCAGCGGCACCTTCGTGACCGACGAAAACGGAACCCGGTTCTCGCAGAGGTATGGCCAGGTCAACCCGTGGCCACGGCTGCAGGCTGAATACGCACGCGGCCAGGTGACCACCGCCAGGGTGTCGGACCTGAACCGCGGCGGCTGCTTTGTCGAGCTCGCATCCGGCGGCAAGTCCCGAATTCCCACCCATCAGGCCAACGCGGCTGGACTCCTGCTCGGCTCTGAAGTGCAGGTCAGAGTCCTCCACGTGGACCCTGTCCGGCAGCGCATCGACGTTGCCCTGGCGCACCATGCGGTGGCCTCCGCCGCGCCTCCCTCAATGGACGCGTATCCCCGGACGGGTGAGCGTCTGGCGGCGACGGTCAGGACGGTCGTGGCGGAACACGGGTTCGTCCTGGTGGAACTCGACGGCTACCCGGGCATGGCGAAGCCGGCGTTGCTACACGTCTCGGAAATGGCTCCGGCAACGCGGGACGGCGTGGAAGCGGGCTCCGTGGTGCACGGCGAGCGGGTCTTCGTCGAAGTGATCGAAGTGCGCCCGTCGCGAAGGGACCCAGGACTCCTCGACGTGCGGGTTCGCGAGGTCGACAGCGGAGTCGGAAAGACCGCCGATCCGGCGGAGCCGGTGGTCGCCGAATCAGCGGCATGACCGAGCCGGGAGCGCGCAGCACCGTGCCAGACCTCGCTCACCGCCTGTGGAACAGCGCAGTTCGCTCCGAGCACTATGCGAGGCCAGGGGGAGAGCAGTACCAGGCCGCAGTCCTCGAGCAGTACAAACTGTGCGTCGAAATGGCGGACCGGGTCAGCGCCCGGCGCAGCCTGACGAACACCTTCTTCCTCACGTTGAACTCTGCCGAACTCACCGCCGCTGGTGCGCTCAGCGGTCCCATCGGCCGGACCGTGCCGACCTGGGGCGTGGCCTCGATCGGGTTCGTGGCGCTGTTCCAATGCGTTGCCTGGTTTCTCCTGATTCGCTCCTACAGGCAGCTCAACGCGGCAAAGTACAAGGTGATCGGCGAGCTTGAGAAGCGCCTGCCGGCGCTCCCCTACTCCGACGCAGAGTGGGCGGAGCTCGGCGAAGGGAAGTCGTCCACCTCGTACCTTCCCTTGACCCATGTCGAACTCTGGGTACCTGGAGGCTTTGCCACCCTGTACCTGATCGCGCTGGCTACCGTGGCCGTCACCGGGTGACAGGTTGACAGCGCAGCTGACCTCGGTTGGCATGAGGGCCCGTCAGCTTGCTGACGGGCCCTCTCTGTTTCCGGGCCGCTCCGTGCAGGGGCGGGTTGCGCAGGCCAGCAGCCCGCGTGGCACGGATGCGGTCCTCAGCTCTGGTCGGCTGGCGGCGCCGCAGCTCCAAAGCGGTGCGTTCGCGGTCACCGGCCGGGAAGCCGCCGGCTCCACGCATACCCAGGCCGCCATGCCGGTGTACTCCGCGGGCCGGGCCGGCGGGCTTCGGGGCCAGTGGTCCCTACACCGTCGCTCTCACCTCCGTGCCCAGTTCGCGTCGGGCGCGGGCGGCGGCGCCGACCGGGACGGCGTCGGAGGACAGGGCGGCCCGGACCAGGCGGACGGGGTGGCCGCTGACCGGGGGTTCGACGGCGAGGGCAGACAGGATGACGGGCTCCAGGAGGGGCCAGGCGCGGCTGACTCCGCCGCCGACGACCACCGTGGTGATATCGACGACGCCCGCCGTGATCACGATCGCGCGGGCGATGCCCGCTCCCGCGGCGCGGTACACCGCGAGAGCGTCCTCGTCGCCGTGGGCAGCGGCCTCGGCGACTTCGCGGGCGGTGAGGCGGTGGCCGGTGCGGTCGGCGTAACGAGCCCCGATGGAGCGGCCGGAGGCCAGCGTCTCCAGGTGGCCGCGCCCGCCGCAGGAGCAGTGCAGGTCGCCGAAGCCGGGGATGTGCCCGATCTCGCCGGCCGCGCCGTGCGGACCCGCGTACAGGGCGCCGTTGGTCCACAGAGCGCCGCCGACGCCGGTCCCCAGGGTCATGCCGAGGACATCGGCCTCGCCGCGCACCGCTCCGCCGCAGACCTCCCCGTAGAGGAATGCGTTGACGTCGTTGTCCAGGAAGGCCGGGACGCCGAGGGCCTCCTCGACGGCGGCGGTGACGGCGAAGCCGGCCCAGCCGCGGAAGGAGTCGCTTGCGACCAGGATGCGGCCGTTCGCGGAGTCCACCACCCCGGCGGCGCCGATTCCGGCGCCCACCAGGCGGCCCGGGGTGCGGGCCAGCAGCGGGGCGAGCGCGTCGAGCGCGGCGTCCACCATGGCCCGGCCGCCCTCGAGCGCCGGGGTGGCGGTCTCCGCGCGGTCGAGGACGGTCAGGTCGTCCGAGCAGAGCACCACCTGGGTGGTGGTGCCGCCGATGTCGATGCCGGCGAACAGTGGCCGGAGGGTGTTGGGAATGGCAGGGTCCTGCGGGGTGTAGGGAAAGAGAAGAGGTCCGGTCACGCCTGGGCCTCCGTACGGCCGGCCGCGAGGGTGGCCAGGCGTTCGGCCCTGCGGCCCCGCTGCACCACCGGGTCGGGCACCGGCACGGCGGCCAGCAGACGGCGGGTGTAGTCGGTCTCCGGACGCAGCAGGGTCGTCCCGGTGGAGCCCTGCTCCTCGATGCGGCCGGCGCGCATCACGACGACGCGCTGCGCGAAGTGCTGCACGACGGCGAGGTCATGGGAGACGAACAGGCAGGCGAAGCCGAGTTCGCCCTGGAGTTCGGTGATGACCTCCAGGACCGCTTCCTGCACGCTCACGTCGAGGGCACTGGTGGGTTCGTCGGCGACCAGCAGCCGGGGTTCCAGGATCAGGGCTCGGGCCAGGCTGACCCGCTGGCGTTGTCCGCCGGAGAGTTCGCGGGGCGCGCGCCGGGCGAGTTCGCGTGGCAGCCGAACCCGGTCGAGGACGGCGGCGACCTTGGCCTGCCGGTCCTTGGCGGACAGGCCGCGACGGTGGACCCGGAGGGGTTCGGCGATGCACTCGCCGACGGTCATCCGAGCGTCGAGGGAGGCCACCGGATCCTGGAGGACGACACCGATACCGGCCCGCAGGGCGCGGCGGCCCCGGGCGCGGGTGCGGCCGAGGTCGGCGCCGAACAGGGAGACGGTGCCGGAGGTGGGCGGGATCAGGCCGAGCGCGACCCGGGCGGCGGTGGACTTGCCGGAGCCGGACTCGCCGACCAGGCCCAGGGTCTCCGCCGACCCGACCCGGAACGACACTCCGTCGAGGGCGCGTATGGCGGCCTTTCCGCGGCCGAACACCACGTTGATGTCACGCAGTTCGACCACCGCTTCGCCCTCGGGGCCGCCGGGCCCGGCAGGCGAGGCCGACGGCTCGGCCGCGGAACGGTTCGTCTGGGCCGGCACGGACGCGGCAAGCCGGCCGGTGCCGTCCGCGGCCTCGGCGACGGACAGCCGGGGCACCGCGGCCAGCAGGCGCCGGGTGTAGTCGTGGGCGGGGCGCAGCAGGACGTCCTCGACCGATCCGGTCTCCACGATCTCGCCCTGGTACATGACGGCGACCCGGTCCGCGAAGTCGGCGACGACGCCCATGTTGTGGGTGACGAGCAGCACGCCGGTGCCGGTCTCGACGGCGAGCCGGCGCAGCAGGTCGAGGATCTCGGCCTGCACGGTCACGTCGAGGGCGGTGGTCGGCTCGTCGGCGATGAGCAGGCCTGGCTCGTTGGCGATGGCCATGGCGATCACGACCCGCTGGCGCTGTCCGCCGGAGAGCTGGAACGGGTAGGCGTGGGCGCGCTTCTCCGGTTCGGGGATGCCGACCCGGCGCAGCAGTTCGACGGCCTCGACGGCGGCGTCCTTGGCGGACACCTCGCGGTGGTTGCGGATCACCTCGGCGATCTGCTTCCCGATCCGGGTGAGCGGGTCGAGCGCGGTGGCCGGCTCCTGGAACACCATGGAGACGGTCTTGCCGCGCAACGCCGCGAGGCCGTTCTCCGAGGCGCCGACGATCTGGGTGCCGGCGATGACGGCGCTGCCGGTGGCGCGGGCGTTCCCGGCGAGCAGGCCCATCGCGGCGAGCGCGATGGTCGACTTGCCGGAGCCGGACTCGCCGACCAGGGCCAGCGTCTCGCCCGGCTGGACCTGGAGGGACACGCCCCTGACCGCGGGTACGTCGCCGGTCTCGGTGGTGAAGACGACGCCGAGGTCGTCGAGTTCGAGGATCGGGCCGGACGCCGCGGTGCGGGCGGCGGAGCCCTTGGTGGTGGCGGTCATCCGCGTCCCCTCACATCGAATGCGTCGCGGAGTCCGTCCCCGATCGCGTTGAACGCCCACACCACCAGGATGATGGCCAGGCCGGGCGGCAGGATGAGCCACCAGTAGCCGGAGTAGGCGGCGGTGAGACCTGCGGAGAGCATGCCGCCCCAGTCGGTCTGCGGCGGCCGGACTCCCATGCCCAGATAGGAGACGTAGGCGACCAGCAGGATGGCGTCGGCGACCTGGAAGGTCGCGGCGACGATGATGGTGGAGACCGAGTTCGGCAGGATGTGCCGCAGGATCGCCCGGGCGTGCGTGCCGCCGATGGCGCGCAGGGTCAGGACGTAGTCCCGGTTCTTCAGGGTCAGCGTCTCGGCGCGGACCAGCCGGGACGGCACCAGCCAGGACACCAGGCCCAGGATGAGGACGAGACCGGTCAGGCCGGGCGTGGTGATGGCGGAGACCACGAGCAGGATGAACAGCGCGGGGATGGCGATGCCGGCGTCGACGATCCGCATCATCACGGCATCGATCCAGCCGCCCGCGTAGCCGGCGGCGGCGCCCCACAGCGTGCCGATGACGGTGGCGAGGACGCCCGCGGCGAGGCCGACGATCAGGGAGACCCTGCCGCCGTACATCAGCCGGCCCAGCTCGTCGTGGCCGACGGCGTCGGTGCCGAGCCAGTGCGCGCCGCTGGGGGCGAGGTTGACCTGCTGGAGCATGGTGTGGGTCTGGTCGGTGGAGTACACCAGCGGACCGGCGAAGCAGAACAGGAAGAAGAGGACCACGACGGCGAGTCCGACGACGGCCAGCTTGTTGCGCAGGAAGCGGCGGACGGCGAGTCGTGCGCCGGAGGCCTCGCGCGGCTCGGCGGCCTTCGTCGGGGCCATGTCCGGCTGGATGACGGCGCTCATGCCCGGCCTGCCTTCACTCGGGGGTCGATGATCCGCTGGACGATGTCGGCGAGCAGGGTGCCGACGACGGTGGCGACGGCGATCACCAGGACGCAGCCCAGCAGGACCGGGTAGTCGGAGGACTGCGCGGCGGTCCAGAACAGCAGCCCCATGCCGGGGTAGTTGAAGAGCTGCTCGACGACCAGGGCGCCGCCGAAGAGCACCGGCACGTAGTAGCCGAGCATGGCGACCACGGGCGTCAGCGAGTTGCGGAACACGTGCCGCCACAGGATGGCGCGGGCGCGGGAGCCGCCCGCCCTGGCCGTGCGGACATAGTCCTCGGAGAGGTTCTCCAGGGTGGCCGCCCGCATGTAGCGGCTGAACACCGCGACCATGGAGGCCGCGCCCGCGACCACCGGCAGTACCAGGGCCTGCGGTTCGGAGAACACCTGGCCCAGCGTCTCGCCCTGCGGAGCCTGCGACGGGAACCACGCCAGCGCCTGGCTGAAGACCAGCACCAGGATCAGCCCGAGGAAGTACACGGGCGTGGAGTAGGCGATGAAGCTCAGCGTGGTGATGACGTAGTCCACCGGCTTGTTGCGGCGCACGGCCTGCCACATGCCCATCGGGATGGCGAGGACGAGGCCGACGAGAGCCGACAGCACGGTGAGGACCAGGGTCTTCGGCAGCCGCTCGGTGATGAGCTGGGAGACCGGCTCGTTGAGGGTGTACGAGGTCCCGAGGTCCCCGTGCAGCAGTTGGCCGAGGTAGTAGAAGTACTGCACGGGCAGGGGCTTGTCGAGACCCTGTTCGTGGTTGAAGTGGGCGATCTGCTGTGCGGTGGCCTGCGGCCCGAGGATCCCGCGCGCGGGGCCTCCGGGCAGGGCGTGCAGCAGGCCGAAGACGACGATCGTCACGATGACGATCACCGCGACGGCCTGGAGGACACGTCTGATCAGGTACGAGGAAGTACTCATGTGTTTTCCGGTCGCTTCGTGTCTGTGGCGCGCGCGGGCGTCACCTGGACATGGACGTCACTGGGACGTGGGTGCCGGCGTGGCGGGTGCCGGTGTGGCGCCGGCGCGCGAGGGGTGCGCGCGGGTCCCGGGGCGGCCCGGCCGGGTGGCCGGGCGGCTCCACAGGCCCGCGCGGGCACCGACCGGGCTTACTTGGTCCACTTCCACATGGCGGGGTGGAAGTTGGCGAGGGAGTCCTGGGCGAAGCCGCCGAGGCCGTCCCTGACCACGGAGATCTGGTAGTCGGGCTCCGGCAGCCAGACCACGGGGAGGTCCTTGGCGAGCGCGGCGCTGTACTTCTGCACCGCCTCGTTCGAGGAGGACGTGGTGGTCTCGGTGATCAGCTTGTCGACCTCGGCGTTGGAGTAGTTGCCGAAGTTGGAGCCGCCGCCGGTGGCGAACAGCGAGTCACCGCTCGGGTAGGCGGGGAAGTACCAGCTGCCGGCGGTGCCGAAGAAGGACAGCTGCCACTTGCAGCTCGACTGGTCGGCGGTGCACTGGCCGGCCTGCGACAGGACGGAGTTGACGGGGGCGGTCTTGATGCCGAACTTGATGCCGGTCTTCGCGAACGACGACTGCAGCGCGCTCATCATGTTGTCGGTCACGGTGGAGCCGGACTGGGACAGCACCTCCATCTCGAACTTGGTGCCCTTGTCGACGCCCGTGCCGCACTGGTTGTCGCCGGTGCCGGGGCTGGTGCACACCATGGTGCCGCCCTGCTCGGTCCAACCGTGGTCGGTGAGCAGCTTCTTCGCCTTGGCGGTGTCGAAGGGGTACGGGTTGTTCTTCTGCTCCGGGGAGACGAAGGACGAGTCCTGGCCCTGTGGGATCGGGCCGTAGGTGGAGACGGCGGTGCCGTTGAAGACCACCTTGGAGAGCGTGGTCTGGTCCACCGACATCTGGATCGCCTGGCGGGCGTACAGCTGCTTGAACACCGGGCCCATGGTGGGGTTGTTGAAGTTGTACGGCAGATAGGTGATCGCCCAGCCGGTCCACGGCTTCACCGAGTAGCCCTTGGCCTTGAAGGACGACTCCTGGCTCAGGTCGGTGGCGTTGATGTAGCCGTAGTCGACGGTGCCGGCGCGGAGGGCGTTCACCTCGGCCTCGGTGGTGGTGAACGGCAGCAGGTTGACGTTCTTGATGTTGGCCTTGCCGCCGCCGTCGTACTTCGTGTTGGCGGTCAGCTCGACCTTGCCCGCGGTGGAGAACGACTTGATGGTGTATGGGCCGCTGACCGTCTTCCACAGCGGGTCGGTCGCGTAGCCGGAGATCTTCTTGGCGACGTTGTTGAGGTACGTCCAGACCTTCTTGGCCCCGGCGGCGGTGCGGTCCAGGTCGGAGACGGCGCCGGAGTCGCTGGTCTTGTCCCAGACGTGCTGCGGCATCGTGCGGATCATGCTCAGCTCGTTGGCGAGCATCCACTCCTGGTTGTACGCCTTGTCGAAGGTGATCGTGAAGTGCGTGTCGTCGATGGTCTTGAAGGAGGTCCAGTTGTCCGGCGCCTTGCCCGGGCTGTAGCTTGCCCAGTCCGCCTTGTTGGCCTTGACCAGGTTGAACCAGAACTCCACGTCGCGCGAGGTGATCTGCTTGCCGTCGCTCCAGTGACGATCGCCGAGGGTGATCGTCACGCTCTTGCTGTCCGCGGCGAACTTCGCGTCGGTGGCCAGCGAGTTGTCCTTGTTCCAGCCGACCTTGCCGGTGGAACCGTCGTACGCGATCAGCGGCTCCCAGACGGCCTGGGATATGGAGGAGTTGTTGGTGTTCAGGTGCGAGGCGGTGCCGACCGGGAGGATCCAGTTCGGCGTGAAGTTCGCCGGGAGGGCGTAGTTGATGGTGTCCGACGACGCCGAGCCCGAGGACGAGTTACCACCGCCGGAACAGCCGGTGAGCAGCGCGCCGGTGGTGACGGCGGCACCCGCGACGAGGGCCCAGCGGCGGCCGGCCGCCGTATGAGCAAGGAACATGGCTCTCCTCAGAGTGAAAGGACCCGTCCCGGGAGACCGGGTCGGCGCCGCGGGGTCGGCGCTGTGTACGGCGACAGTCAACGACGGACGAGCCAAACAAACAAACAAGAATTAGTAAAAAGTAAGGTCCTGCGGACTCGATAAAAGTCACATCCATCCACTCCAGACGCCTCAGCCGATGCCAATGTGTCAATTTGAGCCGATTTCACCTGCGTCAACACTCTCCACTTTCTCCATGGAGCTGTTCCCCGCCCACCTGATCGGGCGTACTGTCTCCGTCACACCCATCGTTGCGGAAGTTACTTCGTACATGACTGAAATAAGTGCACGGGACCGCAAGACCACCAAGGGCGTGTCCCCGAAGGGCACGACCGCCCTCGCCACGCGGGTCCTCGAACTCGTCGCCTCGGGCCAGGCGTCGTCCCGCGCCGAACTCGCGGAACTCCTCGGCACGGCCGCCTCCACCATCTCCTTGACCGTGGCTCAGTTGGTCGAGCGCGGGCTCATCGCCGAGGAGGGCACCCAGTCCTCCACCGGCGGCCGCCCCCGCAGGGTCCTCAGGGTGGGCAGCAACGACGAGTACGCCGTCGCCGCCGACGTCGGCGGCCGCCATGCTCGGATCGGTGTGGTGCTCCCTGGCGGCGGTGTCCGTGATGTCGCCAACGTCCCGTTCGAGGTCGCCGACGGTCCCGAGGCCGCCCTGCCGAGGCTCGTCGAGCACCTGGAGTCCCTCGTCGAGCAGCGTGGACGCGACGGGCTCCGGGGCGTCGGGCTCTCCCTGCCCGGGCCGGTGGACGTCGCCTCCGGCGCCGTCGTCCTGCCGTCCCGGATGCTCGGCTGGAACCGCTTCCCGGTCGCCGCTTGGCTGGAGGAGCGCTTCGGGGTCCCGGCCGCCGTCGACAACGACGCCAACTGCATGGCGGTCGGCGAGCAGAGCGTCAGGCCCGCCGAACACCGGCAGTCGATCATGGTGAAGATCGGCTCGGCGATCGGTGCCGGCGTCATCGCCGACGGTCGCCTCTACCGGGGCGCCACCGGAGCCGCCGGCGACATCACCCACATCCGCATCGACGGCGGCGCCGACATCCCCTGCTCCTGCGGCAACACCGGCTGCCTGGAGACGGTGGCGTCCGGCGCCGCGCTCGTCCGCATCCTGCGCGAACGCGGTCTCGACGTCGCCGGCCTGGAGGACGTGGTACGGCTCGCCACCGACGCCGACCCGGAAGCCACCCGCGCCGTCCGCAGGGCAGGCGACCACCTCGGCCAGGTGCTCGCCGCCAACGTCAACTTCTTCAACCCGGACGCCGTCTACCTCGGCGGCATCCTCTCCACCCTCGAACCGTTCGTCGCCGCGGTGCGCAGCAAGCTCTACGAGAGCTGCCACCCGCTGGTGACCCAACACCTCACCATCGAGCGGGCCAGTCTCGGCGCCGACGCCGGCCTGGTCGGCGCCGGACTCTTCGCCCTGCAGCGTGCCCTGACCCGCGCCCTCGGCGACATCGGCCGCACCACCCCCGGCGCCGACCGGCAGCACACCGCCGCGGGCCGCGGAGGGATCTGACGCCACTGCAAAAAGCCTGACAGTCACGGAAATTACTCCGCGCACGCGGCGACATACCTGCCCGGGAACCGCGGCCCGTACTCCGGCTCCCGGGCGATCCCCCGGTCCCGGCCCCCGAGCCCTGAAACCCAGGGACCTGTCCCGGGGAGTCCCCGCACCCGCTTGGATACCGACGTCCGCGGCACGCCCCCTCGTGGCGGGCCGCGCAACGAGCCTCACGCACCACACCCCGTCCGAGGAGCCATGTCGCACACCCGCACCCCCGCCGCCCGCCCGGTCATCGCCGTCGCCGGGCTCGGCATCGAGTCCTCCACCTTCTCCCCCGCCCGCACCGAGGCCCCCGCCTTCCACCCCTCGCGCGGCGCCGAGATCTTCGACCGGTACCCCTTCCTCGCCCCTGGCGAGGAACTGCGTGAGGCCGCCGAATGGCACGGCGCTCTGGTCGGCAAGTCGCTGCCCGGCGGCACCGTCACCGCCGCCGCCTGGACCGCGCTCACCGAGGAGCTCATCGAACGCCTCGCCGCGCTGCCCCGGTTGGACGGCCTCTGGTACGACATCCACGGCGCCATGACCGTGGAGGGAATCGACGACGCCGAGGCCGCGCTGCTGGAGCGGATCCGCGCCACCGTCGGCCCCGACGTGATCGTCTCCACCTCGATGGACCTGCACGGCAACGTCTCCCGCGAACTCGCCCACCGCAGCGACCTGATCACCTGTTACAGGATGGCCCCGCACGAGGACCACATGGAGACCAAGGAGCGTGCCGTCCGCAACCTGGTCGACCTGCTGGCGTCCGGCGCCCCCCGCCCGGTCAAGGCGTGGGTCCCGGTCCCGGTGCTGCTGGCCGGCGAGCAGACCTCCACCCGAATCGAACCCGCGAAGAGCGTGTACGCGGCGGTCGACGAGGTCGAGGCCGCCGACGGCGTGACGGACGCCGCCGTCTGGGTCGGCTACGCCTGGGCCGACGAACCCCGCAACCGCGCCGTCGTGGTCGTCACCGGCGACGACACGGCGGCGGTCTCGGCCGGGGCCGAACGACTCGCCCGGGGCTTCTGGAACGCCCGCCACGACTTCGACTTCGTGGCCCCGACCGGCACCTACGACGAACTCCTCGACGAGGCCCTCGCCTCCGACCAGCGGCCGTACTTCATCAGCGACACCGGCGACAACCCCACCGCGGGCGGCGCCGGTGACGTCACCTGGGGCCTGACCCGGCTGCTGGAGCGCCCCGAGTTCCAGAAGGAGGACGGGCCGACCGTCATCTACGCCTCGGTACCCGGCCCTGCCGCGATCGAGACCGCCGTCGCCGCCGGGGTCGGCGCCACCGTCACCGTCAGCGCCGGCGCCGAGGTCGACGACCGGCACGCCGGTCCCGTCACCCTCACCGGCGTGGTCCACGCGATCCGGCACGGCGACCGGGACGCCGGGACCGAGGTCGTCATCCGGGCCGGCAGCGTGTACGCGATCCTCACCGGGCTGCGCAAGCCGTACCACCACGAGCACGACTTCACCGACCTCGACCTCGACCCGCGCTCCGCCGACATCGTGATCGTCAAGATCGGCTACCTGGAGCCCGAGCTGTTCGACATGTCGGTCGGCTGGAAGATGGCCCTCACCCCCGGCGGAGTCGACCAGGACCTGGTACGCCTCGGCCACCGCCGCATCCGCCGCCCGATGTTCCCCTTCGACCGCGACATGGCCGACCCGGACCTGACGGCCCGTATCATCCCGGCCTCCGACCAGCCGCTCACCGGGGACGACGAATGACCGACCACACCATCCGGCCAGCATTGGAGATCGCCGTCACCTCACCGGCCGGTGCCCGTGTCGCCCTCGACCACGGAGCCGACCGCGTCGAACTCTGCACCGGCCTGGAACTGGGCGGTCTGACCCCGTCGGCCGCCCTCGTCGAGGCGGTCGCCGCCGTAGGCCTGCCGGTGCAGGTCCTGGTCCGCTGCCGGCCGGGCGACTTCGTCCACGACGCCGACGAGATCGCCCTGATGGTCGCCGAGGCGCGGTCCGTGATCGCCTCCGGCGCCGCCGGCGTGGTCGTCGGCGCGCTCACCGCCGACGGCGGCCTCGACACCGACGCCGTCACGCGCCTCGCCGCGGCGGCTCATGACGCGGGCCGCCCCGTCGAGGTGACCCTGCACCGCGCGATCGACCTGTCCGCGGACCCGGTCGCCACCGCCGCGCTGTTGCCCGACCTGGGGCTCACCCGGGTGCTCACCTCCGGCGGCGCCCCGGCCGCCGGAGAGGGACTCGCCGCGCTCGCCGCCATGGTCGAGGCCGCACCCGGCGTGCAGGTCATGGCCGGCGGCGGGGTGCGCCCCGCCGACATCCCGGCCCTGACCGCCGCCGGTGTCGCCGCCGTCCACCTCTCCGCGAAGCGCCGCGCCGAACCCCGGCGCGGGGGTGCGTGGATCCCCCTCGGCGCCTCCAGCGCCTCCGCCGAGCAGGACACATACTTCGTCACCGACCCAGCGGTGGTCGCCGAGGCCAGGAGAATGCTGGAATCCCGGGCAACGGGCTGACCGGCCGTGCGCCCGCCTGCCGGAGCACGCCGCCCCGAGAGTCTGCGGTTCGCGTCGGACCGCGGACTCTCGGGGCGGGTCATTCCGACCGATCCGTTCAGAGCCTCTGTCGTCTGAGTTTGCGTCCGCACCGCACTGGTGGTCGCAGAACAGACCTGCCTCGCCCGCCACGGGGCCGCCCTCACCCCCGGGGCCGGCCCCGCCATCGTCACCCAGTGGATCAACGAAGCCCAGAACGAGAAATGAACCGCCCTGGCCAAGCTCAAGGAAACCGAGGCGCAACCGAGCAGCGCGCCGGAGGAGGAGCCACTCGCCAAAAAGGAGATCCTCAAGCTCGCGAAGAACCTCCACGAGGTCGCACAGCGCCTCCAGAGCGCCGATCCGAGCACGAACGCCTCACTCTACGAAGCCCTCGGCATCACAATCAGCTACGAAAACGCCACGAGGACCGCGACCGTTAGGTCGAGGCCCTCGATTCCGTATCGCTATAGCGAGTGTCCGAGGGGGGACTTGAACCCCCACGCCCGATAAAGGGCACTAGCACCTCAAGCTAGCGCGTCTGCCATTCCGCCACCCGGACCAGGTGCCTGCCGCCTGACCGGGGGTTTTCCCCGCGGCGACATGGACAACAATACCAAGGTTTCGGGGTGCGTTTCACCTGCGTATCCGCCCCCGGGAGGGGCCCCCGGGGGCGCGACGGGATCATGCTCCTCGGGCCGGCTCCGCGGCGCGGCTCGCGGCGGTGTCCATGGTGGCGGCCTGTTCGAGCAGGGGGTGGGCGCGCTCGTCGAGGATCGCGCGGCCGCGGGCCGCGTTGTTGCCGTCGAGGCGTACGACCAGCGGTCGGGTGAGCCGGACGGTGTCCAGGGCCTGGACGATGCCCTCGGCGACGGTGTCGCACGCGGTGATCCCGCCGAAGACGTTGACGAGGACCGACCGCACGGACGGGTCGGAGAGGACGACGGACAGCCCGTCGGCCATGCGCCGCGCGGAGGCCCCGCCTCCGATGTCCAGGAAGTTGGCGGGGCGGGCGCCACGGTCGGCGACCATGTCCAGTGTGGACATGACCAGGCCGGCGCCGTTGCCGATGACGCCGACCTCGCCGTCCAGCTTGACGCAGGTGAGGCCGCGGGCCGCGGCCGCCGCCTCCAGCGGGTCGTCGTGCTCGGTGTGCTCCACCCCCCAGCGGGCCTGGCGGAACCGGGCGTTGCGGTCGAGGGTGATCCTGCCGCCGAGGGCAACGATCCGGCCCTGCCTCGTGCGTACCAGCGGGTCGACCTCCACCAGCAGGGCGTCCTCGCGGACCAGGACCCGCCAGAGCCGGACCAGGGTGTCCACGGCCTGCGGAGGCAGGCCCGCCGCCGCGGCGATCCCGGCCGCCTTCGACGAGGTGACGCCCTCGGTCGGGTCGACGGGGACGCGCGCCACCGCCTCGGGTCGGCTCGCGCCCGCCTCCTCGGTCTCCGTGCCGCCCCGGGCCGAGGCGATGGCGAGGAAGCCGCCCGTCGAACGGTCGAGGGCGTAGGAGACGCGGAACTCCTCGGCGGTGTCGACCGGTTCGGCCACCATCACCGTGCGGACCCGGTGACCCTTGATGTCCATGCCGAGGATCTGGCGAGCCGTCAGTTCGGTGGCCGCGGGGTCGGCGGCGAGTTTCACTCCGCCCGCCCTGCCCCGCCCGCCCGTCTTCACCTGGGCCTTGACGACGACCCGGCCGCCGAACCTGCGGGCGATCTCACGGGCCTTCTTGGAGGAGTCGGTGACCTCGGCTCGTGGCACCACGATGCCGTACTCCTCGAAGAGTTGTCTTGCCTGGTGTTCGTAGAGGTCCATTCCGGCTCCCCCGCGGGACGGCTCCTGGCTGAGAAGTGCTGCGCAACCCCTGGACACCTTTGGCGGGATGCGGGATAACAAACTTCATACAGTATTCGTCGACTGTATGCAATGACCGGGTCGGCGAGCAGATCGAGTCCGGGAACGGCCGGTGGTGGGCGCGGGCCGTCCCTGGACCGTACGCGCGACCGCACAGGCTGCACCGGACCCGCCCCGCGCCGTACCGGCGCTGCTCCGCAAGACTCCGGGCCGATCGAACGCCCGGCGCATCGTCCCCGATCCCCACCGACACGGCGAGGAGATGGCCAGACATGACCGCGGATCCCCTATCGACCAGAAGTACGCCGGGCGACACCCGCACGGCGCACGGCTCGTATCGCGAAGTGACCGACTCCCGGGGGCGGGTCTACCGCATCGGTGAGACCGACAGCGACATCATGGGGCGTCGCCGCAGGTGGATGGTCATCCTCCCCTGGGTGGGCATGATGGGCATCAGCTCCGCCGAATACGCGTTCACCTCGGCGGAGGAGACGCTCCACAAGGCCCACCTGTGGAGCAGTGGGCACATCTTCTGGCTGATGGGCGTCTGGGTGTTCTTCCAGGCGGCCGTGGCCTTCCCGGCCGGACAACTGCGGGAGAGCGGCAGGCTGCCCGCCCGTTCGGCCATGCTGCTCGGCGCGGTCGGCACACTGCTGGGCTATCTGTCGCTGGCGTACGCGCCGCACGTGATCGTGGCGTACTTCGGCTTCGGGATGTGCAGCGGCATCGGCGCCGGTCTGGTGTACGCGACCTGCGTGAACATGGTCGGCAAGTGGTACCCGGAGCGCAAGGGCGGCAAGACGGGCTTCGTCAACGGCGGATTCGCCTACGGCTCCGTGCCGTTCGTGTTCCTTTTCACCTCGTTCATGGACCTGAGCAACTACCGGACGGTGCTCGCCTGCGTCGGTGCCGGACTGTGCCTCATGGTGGCGACGGCCGGCTGGTTCTTCCGGGACCCCCCGAAGAACTGGTGGCCCGCTCACGTCGACCCGCTGAAGCAGACCGACGACCCCAAGATCCGCCGGGCGCTGGCGAAGAACCCGCCGGCGGTCAAGCAGTACACGCCGGGCGAGGCCGCCCGTACGCCCGTCATGTGGATGATGTGGTTCTGTCTGCTGTGCACGGCCGGCATCAACATCTTCGGCATCGCCTTCCAGGTGCCGTTCGGCAAGGACATGGGGTTCGCGGGCGGGATCGTGGCGACCGCGATGTCCCTGAAGGCGATCGTCAACGGCACCGGGCGCGGTGTCATCGGCTGGATCTCCGACCAGTGCGGGCGGCGCAGCACCCTGATCATCGTGTGTCTGGTGCTCGGCACGGCGCAGTTCGGTGTGCTGGTGTCCGGGCAGATGGGCAGCATGCCGTTCTTCCTGTTCTGCTCCATGGTGTCCGGGTTCGGCGGCGGAGCGATCTTCCCGCTGTTCGCGGCCATGACGGCCGACTACTTCGGGGAGAACCACAACGCCGCCAACTACGGCATCGTCTACAGCTCGAAGCTGATCTCCGGGCTCGTCGGTTCGGGTCTCGGGGCGGTCGTCGTCGCGGCCTGGGACTACAAGGGCGCGTTCCTCCTGGCGGGTTCGATCGGGTTGGCCTCCGCGGTGCTGGCGCTGTTCCTGAAGGCTCCGGGCAGGCCGCAGCCCCGGCGCGGTGTCGCCGCCAACCCCCGGCCCCTGGGCGAGGACATGGCGTGAGCGTGTGAACCGCGTGCCGAGGGCCTCCCCGTGGATCTCCGGGGAGGCCCTCGGCGGGTGTGCGTTACTTGCGGCGCAGCGCGGCCATGTTCCGGCAGCCGATCCGCGCGTGCTCCAGCGACTGGCCCGGGTCGGTGGAGCTCGGGGCGTTGTCCTGCTCGACCATCGGGTTGTGGTAGTTCGGACTGCCGACCCGGGAGAAGAAGGTGGTGTAGTCGATGACACCGGTGCCGAACGGGACCATGTCGTAGCCCTGTCCGTTGGTGTTGTTGATGACGCCGTCCTTGGCGTGGAACAGCGGGTAGCGCTTGTCGTGGCGGGTGACGAGGCCGGCCGGGTCGAAGATGTTCTGCCGGGTGGCGCCGTCGTGGTCGGTGTAGGTGCGGAACTTGTACTGGGCCACGTGCGCCCAGAAGATGTCCATCTCCAGCCAGATCAGCTTGGGGTCGGTGATGGACAGGAAGTACTCCAGCTTGCGGATGCCGGAGCTGCGGGTCGGGCGGCCCTGGGCGTCGAGCGGGCCGCCGTCGAGCAGGAAGCCGTAGGCCGCGTCGTGGTTGTGGGTGTAGAGCTTGATCCCGGCTCTGCGGGCGATCTCGCCGAGGACGTGCCACTTCTCGGCGGCGACGTCCCAGTCGGCCTTGTAGTTGCTGCCGGTGGGGTCGTTGCCGGTCCCCATGTGCTGCATGCCGAGGATGTTGGCGATCTCCAGGTGCTTCTTGAAGGTGTCCAGGTCCCCGGTGGTCAGCGGCCACGAGCCCGGGATGAAGCCGTGGTTGCCCTGCGCCCGCAGCCCGTACTCGTCCAGCCAGCCGCGCAGCAGCCGGGCGCCCTCGACGGACTCCAGGTTGGCGCCGCCGGGGGCGTTGGCGTGCTGGCCGTACCCCGCGAACTCGACCTGCCGGTAGCCGAATCGGGCCAGTTGCTCGAACACGGCACGGAAGCCGGAGGGCAGGCTGGTGGAGAACGGGTCGCGGCCGGTGGCGTCGCGCACCGTGTAGAGGATGATGCCGCGCTTGTCCTCGGGGACGAGCAGGTGGCCCTTGGCCTTGCCGTTGGACTCGGCGGGGGCCGCCTGCACCGGGGCCGCGCCGAGGACGGGAGCGGCGATCGCCCCGGCCGCGACGGCGGTGCAGGTGCTGAGGAAGCCGCGGCGGCCGATGCCCAGGCTGCGGCGCAGCAGTTCGTCGGTGCCGTGGTCGGTTGCTTGGATGTCGTTCACGGGTGCCTCTCTTCGGGCTTGTGGTCTGCGTGGCCGAGACCGGCGAGGTGGAGCAGGAGGGACTTCACGTCGGTGGCCGCGATGCGGTCGCCGACGGCACGGGGGGTGGAGCACAGGAGGAGCGGACCGTCGTCGTCGCTCGCGGGCAGGCGGCCGTGGCTGCCGCGGATGGGTGAGGCGTCGAGGGGTACGACCGCCATGCGGTAGCGCATCCCGAGTTTCTTCCGGGCCACCGCCGTCGCCGCCTTGACCTTCACATAGGGGTCGTGCGGGTCCATGAAGAGCTCGACCGGGTCGTAACCGGGTTTGCGGTGGATCTCGACCAGCTGCGCGAAGTCGGGCGCGCGCTCGTCGTCGAGCCAGTAGTAGTACGTGAACCAGGCGTCCGGTTCGGCGACGGCGACGAGTTCGCCGGAGCGCGGGTGGTCGAGGTGGTGGGCCTTCTTGCCCTCGTCGTCGAGGAGTCGCTCGATGCCGGGCAGTCCGTCGAGGGCGACCCTGGTCGCGTCCATGTCCTCGGGGCGGCGCACGTAGACGTGGGCGATCTGGTGGTCGGCGACGGCGAAGGCGCGCGAGGCCATCGGGTCGAGGTACTCCATGCCGTCCTGGGTGTGCACTTCGAGCAGGCCGGCCCGGCGCAGGGCGCGGTTGATGTCGACGGGCCGGTCGGCGCGGGTGATGCCGTACTCGGACAGCGCGACGACGGTACGGCCCTCTGCGCGCGCGTCGTCCAGGAGCGGGGCCATGGCGGCGTCGAGGTCGGCCGCCGCTTGCAGGGAGCGCGGGTCGTCGGGGCCGTAGCGTTGCAGGTCGTAGTCGAGGTGGGGCAGGTAGCAGAGCGTCAGGTCGGGTCGGCGGGTGCGCTGGATGTGGCGGGTGGCGTCGATGATCCACTGGCTGGAGACGAGGTCGGCGCCGGGCCCCCAGAAGTGGAACAGGGGGAACGTGCCGAGTTTCTCGGTGAGTTCGTCGTGCAGGGCCGGGGGGCGGGTGTAGCAGTCGGGTTCCTTGCGGCCGTCGGCGTAGTAGACGGGCCGCGGGGTGACGGTGATGTCGGTGTCGGCGCCCATGGCGTACCACCAGCAGATGTTGGCGACCGTGTAGCCGGGGTGGGCGCGGCGGGCGGCGTCCCACAGCTTGTCGCCGGTGACGAGGCCGTTGTGCTGCCGCCACAGCAGGACGTCGCCGAGTTCGCGGAAGTACCAGCCGTTGCCGACGATTCCGTGCTCGGAGGGCATGGTGCCGGTGAGGAAGGTGGACTGGGCGGCGCAGGTGACGGCGGGCAGGACGGTGCCGAGCGCGGCACGGGAGCCCGACTGGCCGAGGGCCTTGAGGCGGGGCATGTGGTCGAGGATGCGCGGGGTGAGACCGACGACGTCCAGGACGAGCAGGGGTGTCGGTCCCTGGGGCCGGGTCATGGCAGTTCCTTCAGTCCGAGGTCGGTCAGCAGGTCGCGGGTGAGGGCGAGTTCGGCGGCGATGCCGTCGGCGAGCCGGCCGCGGTCACGGGGGCGCAGCTCGGACGGGAGCGCCTGCCAGGTGTAGGTCTCGACCTCCAGGTGGCGGGTGAGCGGCCGCGGGCCGCCGACGAGCCGGGTCAGGGCGGCCTTGAGGACCGGGAGGGTGGAGGTGAGGGGCTCGGCGGGGGCCGCGTGCAGGGGGACGTGGAAGTGGGCGCGCCAGGGCGCGGCGTCGGGCAGGACGTCTCCGCCCAGTGCTTCCCCGAGGTCGTCGGTGCCGCGCAGGCCGGCGGCGGTGACGGTACGGGTCTGGTGCAGGAAGCGGGGTTCGTCGAAGGCGGCGAGGGCGTCGCGGACGTCGGGCAGGTGGGGGTGCTCGGCGTGCAGGGCGGCCGACAGCTGGGACTTGACGATGGGGACGCCGGCCTCGGCGAGGGCGTCCAGGGCGGTGTGCGGGTCCTCGAAGGAGGTGGCGAGGTGGCACGTGTCGACGCAGATGCCGATGCGGTCGTGGGCGATCGCGGTCAGCGGGGCGATGGCGTCGTGCGTGGTCTCGACGACACAGCCGGGTTCGGGTTCCAGGCCCACCCGGATGGAGCGGCCCGTCAACTCCTCCAGCGCGTCGAGGCGTTCGGCGAGGGTGCGCAGGGCGGTACGGGCCCGCTCGGCGCGGGAGTCGTCGTACGCGGTGCGCCAGGCCAGGGGCAGGGTGGAGACGCTGCCCTCGCCGACGTCGTCCGGGAGGAGGCCGGCGAGGATGCGGGCGAGCGCGGTGGTGTGGTCGAGGCGTTCGGCGTCGGCCCAGTCCGGCTTGTAGACGCGGTACTTGACCTCTTCGGCGCCGAAGCCCTGGTAGGGGAAGCCGTTGAGGGTGACCACCTCCAGGCCGTGCCGGTCGAGTTCGGCGCGCAGGGCGCGCAGTGCTGACGGGTCGGTGTCGAGGGTGCGGGCGGCGTCCCGGGCGAGCCACAGGCCGACGCCGAGGCGGTCTCGGCCCAGGCGGCGGCGGACGGGCTCGCAGTGGTCGCGCAGTTGGGCCACGACGCCGTCGAGGGTCTCGGCGGGGTGGACGTTGGTGCAGTAGGCGAGGTGGACAGTGGAGCCGTCGGGGTGCCGGAAGCGCATCGATCACTCCCCGCCGCGCAGGATGCTGTTGCCCTCGTGGGTGGCGCCGGTCGCGGCGACGTCGAGGCTCAGCCGGCCGCTGAGACCGTAGAACTCGACGGGGTTGCGCCACAGCACGCGGTCCACCTCGTCCTCGGTGAAGCCCTCGGCGAGCATGAGGTCGGCCACCTTGCGGGTCTTGAGGGGGTCGCTTCTGCCCCAGTCGGCGGCGGAGTTGACCAGGACCCGTTCGGGGCCGTGGGCGCGCAGGATCGCGACCATCCGCTCCTCGTCCATCTTGGTGTCGGGGTAGACGGAGAAGCCGAGCCAGCAGCCGCTGTCCTTGGCCTCCTTGACGGTGGTCTCGTTGAGGTGGTCGACCAGGACGCGGTCCATGGCCAGCGCCGACTCCCGTACGACGTCGAGGGTGCGGCGCAGCCCGGTGAGCTTGTCGCGGTGCGGGGTGTGGACGAGGGCGGGCAGCCCGTGGTCGGCGGCGAGCTGCAACTGGGCGGAGAGGGCCGTGTCCTCTTCGGGGGTCATCGAGTCGTAGCCGATCTCGCCCACGGCGACGACCTGGTCCTTGACGAGGTAGCGGGGCAGTTCGTCGAGGACGGGCAGGCAGCGCGGGTCGTTGGCCTCCTTGGGGTTCAGGGCGATGGTGCAGTGGTGGGCGATGCCGTACTGGGCGGCGCGGAAGGGTTCCCAGCCGATCAGGGAGTCGAAGTAGTCGAGGAAGGAGGCGGCCGAGGTGCGGGGCTGACCGAGCCAGAAGGCCGGTTCCACGACGGCGCGGACGCCGGCGGCGTACATGGCCTCGTAGTCGTCGGTGGTCCTGGACGTCATGTGGATGTGGGGATCGAAGATGCGCATCAGGACTCCTTGCCGTGGGGGTCGACCGGGCCGTGCGGCGCGGTGTCGGGCTCGGACAGGGCCAGGACGCGGTGCAGGTCCTCGGGGACCTGGCGGCCCGCGGCGGTGCGTTCGGCGGCGTAGTCGCCGAGCATGCGGGCGAGTTCGGTGTCGCCGCGGGCGCGGCGGCCCAGGTCCGCGACGCTGTCCACGGGCACGCCGGTGAACAGGCACTTCAGCACGGCGTGGCGCCATGCGTGAGCAGCCAGGTGCCCGGCGGCGTACGGGCCCACGGCGGCGGCGAGCAGCCGGGTGTCGTTGGTGCGCAGCGCGTCCTCGACGAGCGGAAGGGCGTCGGGGCCGGCCACGAGGTGGGGCAGGGCGTGCAGGACGGCGCGGCGTTCGTCGGCGGTGCCCTGGCGGTAGACCCGGGTGAGGGCGTCGAGGTCGGCGCGGGCCGCGTGCAGGATGAGGACGCGGGCGGCGTCGGCGTGGGCGGGGCCGCAGCGGCGGCCCGCCTCGGCCAGGCGCAGCTCCCACACGGAGATCGGCCCGTGGGTGCCGGGGTGGGCGGCGGCCTCGTCGAGCGCCTGGTCGAGCCAGGCCCGTGCGGCCGGTGTGAGGCCGGTGTCCGTACGGGCGCGCAGCTCGTCCGTCGGGGTCGGAGCGGGGGCGGTGCCGGCCGCGGGGGTGCCCGCGGTGCCGGTGCCGTGCGGGTGGGTCATCGGGTGCTCCCTTCTGGGGTGACCGGATGCTCGGGGGCTGGACGCGCGGGGGCGGGAGGCGCGGGGGCCGCGGGAGCCGGGGGCTCGCCCGTGGACGCGGCGGCGGTGGCCGCTCGGCGGAGGAAGGGCAGGGAGAGCTCGGCGTGGTGCGGGCCGGCGTGGGAGTGCCGGGGCAGTTCCACGACGGTCAGGCCCTCATAGCCGGTGGCGGCCAGGGCCGCGAGGACGGGCGGGAAGTCGATCTCGCCGTCCCCGAACGGGAGGTGTTCGTGGACGCCGCGGCGCATGTCCTCGATCTGGACGTGCCGCAGCCAGGGCGCGGCGGCGCGGACGCACTCGGCCGGAGGGAGGGGTTCGAGGCACTGGCAGTGGCCGATGTCGAGGGTGAGGCCCAGGTTCTCCGGGTCGCCGAGGGTGCGGCGCAGGTGGTGGAAGTCGGCGAGGGTGGCGAGGAGGTGGCCGGGTTCGGGCTCCACGGCGAGGGGGACGCCGGCGGCGGTGGCGGCCTCCAGGACGGGGCCCAGGGACTCGGCGAGCCGCTTCCACGCCGTGTCCCGGTCGGTGCCGGGCGGGGTGATGCCGCTGAAGCAGTGCACGGCGTGGGCGCCGAGGTCGGCGGCCACCCGTACGGCCCGCAGCAGCAGGTCGGCGCGGCGGGCGCGGTCCGCCGGGTCCGCGTCCAGGAGGGAGGGGCCGTGCTTGCGCCGCGGGTCGAGCACGTAACGGGCGCCCGTCTCCACCGTCACCCCGAGGCCCAGCGCGTCCAGCCGGTGCGCGACCCGGCGGGTGCGGGCGGCCAGGTCGGGGGCGAGCGGGTCGAGGTGCATGTGGTCGAGGGTCAGTCCCACGCCGTCGTAGCCGAGGTCGGCGAGCAGGCCGAGGGCGTCGTCGAGGCGCAGGTCCGCGAGGCCGTTGGTGCCGTAGCCGAAGCGCGGGGCCGCGGCGGGGTCGGGGCTCATGTCACGCTCACCTTCCTCGCGAACCTTCGGGCCAGCGGGGCCAGGGCGGCCGTGCACAGGGCGGTGAGCGGTGCGCCCGCGCGGGCGGACAGCGCTGCCTGGAGCGGGATCATGGCGCGGATGCCGCCGCCGACGGCCCTCTGGGTGAGCGGGGGCGAGGAGTTGAGGACGGCGTGGGCGAGGGGGCGGGCGACGGTGGCGGCGTAGCCGAGCGCGAGTGCCGCACGGAGCGCATCGACCGGTGCGGGGGTGAGGCCCGGCGGACCGAGGGGGGCTGCTCCACCTCGGTCCGCCGGGAGTCTGAGGGCCACGGCGGGCGGGGTCAGTGCGTACGCGACGCCGGAGGTGACCGCGAGGGCCGCGAGCGGGACGGCGGTGGAGCCGCCCTGGGTCTCGCGGCGCGATACGGCGGTGACGGCCAGGGTGTGGGCGCCGAGGGCGGCGGCGGACGGTACGGCGTCGCGGACCCGGCCGCCGCTCGCGGCGGCGCCGAGCACGAGGTCGAGGCTCCGGGCCGCCGCCATCACCGGCGGTCCCGCCCAGTTCCGCTTCAGACCGAGGTCGTACGCCCAGACCGTGGCGGCGAGCGGTACGGCGACGGTGAGCGCGGGCCGCCCGGCGCGGGCGGCGAGCGCGAGGCCCAGGGCGGTGAGCGCGCCGGCCGCGGCGAGCGCGGCGCCGGGGGCGATCCGCCCGGACGGGAGCGGCCGGTGCGGGCGCTCCACGGCGTCCTCGGCACGGTCCGCCCAGTCGTTGAGCGCCATGCCCGCCTGGTAGAGGCACAGGGACGAGCCGATGGCCAGGAGGGTACGGGTCCCGGGGGCCCGCCCGGCCACCGCGGCCCCGGCGAGGGCGTCGCCGGGGACGGTGAACAGGGCGGGCAGCCGCAGCAGTTCGACCCAGTCGGCGGGGGTGCCGAGGGCTGGGCGGCGGGGTGGGTGCGGGGTGGAGGTGGGCGCGGGGGCCGGGTCCGTGGCGGTGGAGGCGACGGGATCGCCATCCGCCCGCGCCGGCCGGGGACCGCCCTCCGACGGCCCGGCCCCCGCCGGCTGTCCGGCGAAAGCCACGGGCGCGGCGGGGGTTGCCGTGGGGCCCTCCCCCGCCGGGCCGGTCGGATCCGCGGATCCGGCGGGTCTTGCGTCCGACCGCGTCCCCTGCTCCGCCCGCGGCGGTGGTGACGCGTGGTCCTCCTCCCGGCGCGGGCGGCCGCGGGACGCGGATCCGCGCGCTCCGACGACGGCGGCGACGGTCACCGCCAGGGCGATGGCCACCAGACCGTGGCGGGTCGTCACTGGTCCCCCAGCCGTCGGCCGAAGTCCAGGAGCGCCGCGTACTGCTCCCCCAGCGCGGCGGAGGCGCCCGGGTCGGGATCCTTGAAGTAGAAGCCGAGTTCGGGGCGCGGCCCGGTCAGTCCGCGTTCGTGGGCGCGGGCCAGCAGCCGGGCCAGGTCGAGGACCAGGGGCGCGGCGAGCGCCGAGTCGCAGCCCTGCCAGGTGGTCTGGAGGGTCATCCGGGAGCCGAGGAAGCCGTCGAAGGCGATGTGGTCCCAGGCGGTCTTCCAGTCGCCGAGCGCGGGCACGTCGTCGATGTGCACCTCTCCCTGGGGAACCGTGCCCAGGGTGTCGGCGAGGACCCGTTCCTTGCCGGAGTTCTTCGCCGCGGCGGCGGCGGGGTCGGCGAGGGCGGCGCCGTCACCGCCGCCGAGGAGGTTCGTTCCGGACCAGGCCAGCACCCGCAGCGCCCGCTGCGTGAACATCGGGCCGAGCACGGACCGCAGCAGGGTCTGCCCGGTCTTGCCGTCGCGGCCCGCGTACGGCAGGGCGGCCGTCTCGGCCTCGGCGGCGAGCGCGGGGTGGTGCAGCCCGGTCGACGGGGTGAAGTTGACGTACGGGCAGCCCGCCCGCAGGGCCGCTGCCGCGTAGAGCGAGCTGGCGGGCAGGGCGGTGCCCTCGGGGGCCGGTTCGGTGGAGGCGACGTTGACGACGACGGTGCGGGCGAGGTTGTGGCTGCGGGTGAAGTCTCGGATGTCATCGGCGAGGGCGTCGATGAGAACGTCCTCGCTCCGGGTGTCTCCGGGCAGCGGACCGCCTGGCCTGATCTCCCCGTCGGCGGAGGCGAGTTCACTGTGGACCGCGGACGGCAGGCCGTGCGGCAGGACACCGCCGGCGGCAAGGCTCTCGGCCCGTTTGGGCAGCGGGCAGTCCACGGTGTCGTGCCCGCCGAAGACGAGGGAGGACAGGGCGGGCAGGCCGCTCGCGG
Organism: Streptomyces sp. 6-11-2; assembly: GCF_006540305.1. GTDB lineage: Bacteria > Actinomycetota > Actinomycetes > Streptomycetales > Streptomycetaceae > Streptomyces. The sequence continues at coordinate 1,039,185 of NZ_BJOR01000001.1, forward strand.
CGAAGGGCTCCGTCTCGGTGACGAGGCCGGCGGCGGGATGCAGTCCGGCGGCGACGGCGGCGCATCCGGTGATGGCGGTGGTGGCGACGGAGCCTCTCGCGCCGATCAGCCAGACGCCGGTGCGGGAGGGGGAAGCGGAAGGTTCGGCGGACATGGGCAGCCTCCTTGTCGTACGCGAACCGGAAGCCGGACGGGTGGTCGGGCGCCGGGCGGCCTCCGGAATACCGCCGCGGGTACCTGCACCGGGTCTCCGGCCGGGCAAGGTCCCGACCTGAGCCGAAACCAAGCCCGGGACCGGATCCAGGACCTGGTCCCTGGGCCGGAGCCGGGACCGGATCCCGGCCCGGACCCGGAGCCCGGAGCGGACTCGCGGCCGGAATCGGGATCCGGAACCGGAACCGGGATCCGAGACCGGAGTTGGAACAGGGATCCGAGACCGGAGTTGGAGCAGGGGTCCGGCGCCGCCGGCTCCGCCTTCCCGCCCCAGGTCGGGTTTCGGCCTGGGCCGGGGGCGGGGTGCCGGCGAGGGTGGGCCGGGGGTCGTCGCGCCCCCGATCGGGGGCCCGGGCCGGCCCGGTTGGGTCGGGGACGGCGGGCGGGAGTCCGGCGTCTCCCGCCCGCCGCCGTCTCAGGCACCCTCGGCGGGCGGCTCTCCTTGGATCAGGCGGTGCGCGGCTTGCAGTCGGCCTTCTCCTGGCCGGTGACGTACTTCAGCCCACCGAGCAGGTGACTGCGGAAGCCGTCCTCGGCGTAGGACTCCTTCGTGTGGCCGAGGCCGGTGTAGAAGGAGCGCCCGCCCTGGTAGGCCTGGCACCAGGCGATCGGGTGGTCGCCGTTCATCGTGCCGCCCTGGTAGGTGCTCTCGTCCAGGGTGGCCAGGACGCGGGCGTGGTCACGCGGGTTGGAGCGGTAGTTGTACCACTCGTCCGTGCGGTCCCACGCGTCGTCGAGGCCCTTGGTGGCCGGGTGGTCGTGCTCGGGGACCCGGACGGTGGCCTTCTGGATCTGCGGGTGCGAGTCGAAGTACGCGCCGACCAGGCCGCCGTAGAACGGCCACTCGTACTCGGTGTCGGCGGCCGCGTGGATGCCCATGTAACCGCCGCCGCCGGCGATGTACTTCTCGAACGCCTGCTTCTGGTCGGCGTTCAGGACGGTGCCGGTGGTGGAGAGGAAGACGACGGCGTCGTAGCGGGCGAGGTTGGCGGTGGTGAACTGCTTGGCCTCCTCGGTGGAGTCGACGGTGATGCCGCTCGGCCCGCCGAGGTCCTTCAGGGCCTGGACGCCGGTCTCGATGGAGTCGTGGCGGAAGCCGGCCGTCTTGGAGAAGACGAGGACCCGCTTGGCGTTCTTCGCCGGCTTCTTGTCCGAGATCATGAAGTCGTCGACGTCGTAGAGCGCTCCGTCACCGCCCTTGAAGACCAGGTACAGCTCGGTGGTCTTCTTCGGCAGCTTGCTGAGCGGGATGTCGATGTTCTGGAAGGTCTCCCAGCCGCCGGTCACCGGGACGACCCCGGAGCCGTGCAGGGTGCCGTTCGGCCCTCCGGTGCGAACCTCCAGGTACCCGCCGGCGCCGCCGGAGGAGACCCGGGCGGTGAGCGTCTGGGCGCCTTCGAGGTTGTACGGCTTGAACGAGATCCAGTCACCGTTGTCGATGTCGCCGACGGTCTTGCCGCCGTGCGCCTCGGTCTTGTCGTAGGTGCGGATGCCGCTCTGGGCGTTGAAGTGCTCGGCCTGCCGGTGGCGGGGCTGGAGCACGATCCGGGCGTGGGTGGTCAGTGCTTCCTGGCCACCACCGCCGTTGTCGGTGTACTCGGCGTCGAGGACCCCGAAGATGTTGGCGTTGGGGTCGTGCTCGCCGTCGGCCGGCACGGCGAGGGTGCCCTCGCAGCCGTTGGCCGAGGTGATCGGGTGACCGTGGCTGTCGTGGCCGAGGATGTAGCGGACGGTGACCTTGGAGCAGTCGATCTTCTTGTCCTCGGCGTCGGTGACCTTCACCTTGAACGGGATGGTGTCACCGAACTCGAACAGGGCGCCGTCCGCCGGGTTCTGGAAGGTGACGATGGGCGCGGTGTTGCCGACGACCACATGGACGTTGGCGGTGGCGGTGTAGCCGCTCGGGTCCGTCACGGTGACGGTGGCGGTGTACGTGCCGTTGGCGCGGTAGGTGTGCTGCGGCTTCGCGCCGGTGCCGGTGGTGCCGTCACCGAAGTCCCAGCTGTAGGTGAGCGCGTCACCGTCGGCATCCTCGCCGGTCGCGGAGAAGGACACCTTCAGGGGCGCCTTGCCGGAGGTCTTGTCCGACGTGGCGGTCACGGTCGGCGCGTGGCCGTTGGTGACGTTCTCGATGCGGTAGAGCGCGGAGTTCTCGTCGCCGCCGAACCAGGACAGGCCGTAGTCCAGGACGTAGAGGGCGCCGTCCGGGCCGAAGGCCATGTCCATCACCTGGGTGCCGGACCAGGGGAAGGGGTTGATGGACTTGACGGTGCCGTCGTCGTCCTGCTCGATCCGCTTGATCCACCGGCGGCCGAACTCACCGGCGAAGAAGTCCCCGTCGTAGGCCTCGGGGAACTTCGCGGCGGAGTTCAGGTCGGGGTCGTAGCGGTAGACCGGGCCGCCCATCGGGGACTCGGAGCCGGTGCCGAACTCGGGAATGGAGCCGCCGTCGTAGTCGATCCAGGCCGGCTGGGCCGGCGGGAGGTCGACCAGGCCTGTGTTGTTCGGCGAGGTGTTCTTCGGCGCCGAGCAGTCGAAGGCCGCGCCGGACTGCTTGGTGGCGAAGTCGTACTTGATGTACGCCTCGTTCTTGCCGACGCAGTAGGGCCAGCCGTAGTTGCCGGGCTTGGTCACGCGGTTGAACTCGACCATGCCGGCGGGGCCGCGGTTGGCGTTGGCGGAGCCGGCGTCCGGGCCGTACTCGCCGATGTAGATGGCGCCGGTGGGCTTGTCGATGCTGAACCGGAACGGGTTGCGGAAGCCCATCGCGTAGATCTCGGGACGGGTCTTCGGGGTTCCCGGGGCGAAGAGGTTGCCCTCGGGGATGTCGTAGGAGCCGTCCGGCTTGACCTTGATCCGCAGGATCTTGCCCCGCAGGTCGTTGGTGTTGCCCGAGGTGCGCTGGGCGTCGAACGCCGGGTTCCGGGTCGACCGCTCGTCGATCGGGGTGTAGCCGTCGGAGGCGAACGGGTTGGAGTCGTCGCCGGTCGAAAGGTAGAGGTTGCCGTCCTTGTCGAAGTCGATGTCGCCGCCGACGTGGCAGCACATGCCGCGGGACGTCTTGACCTCGAGGACGTTCTTCTCGCTGGCCGTGTCGAGGGTGCCGTCCTGCTTCAGGACGAAGCGGGAGAGCCGGTTGACGCCGTCGAAGGGGGCGAAGTCGGCGGCGGTGCCGTTCTCGGGGGCGTCGCCGGCCGGGGTGTTCAGCGGCGGCGCGTAGTAGAGGTAGACGAAGCGGTTCTCGGCGAAGTCGGGGTCGATCCCGATGCCCTGGAGCCCTTCCTCGTCGTGGTCGTAGACGGCCAGCTTGCCCGCGACGGACGTGGTGCCCTGCGCGTCGGTCAGGCGCAGGGTGCCGTCGCGGGAGGTGTGCAGCACGCTGCGGTCCGGGAGGACGGCCAGCGACATCGGCTCGCCGACCTCGGGGGCGCCCTTGGCGAGAGTGATCTGCTGGAAGTCCTCGGCGGCCGCGGCGGCCGGCTTGGCGGCGCCGGGGTCGGAGGCGCTCGCCGGCGGCGCGGCGAGCGCGAGCGAGCTGCCCGCGAGGAGTGAACCGGTAAGAAGCGCGAGTGCCTTGTGGAATCTGGGACGTTTCCTGTGCACGAAGATCCCTCCGGGAGGGTGGGGGTCGTACGGGGCGGTTGCGATGTGCCGGGGCGCGCCGTCACCCCGGAGATGTGCGTGACCTGTACAACTCCGGGACCGTAGCTGGCTTTGTCGGAGTCGGATAGCCCTTGCACAACAGAGAAGTTGAACTTTTTCCAGCGTGAGGACAAAGCGGTTTCCGGGCATGCCGAACCGACGGGTGGCGCCCCGCGCCACCCCCGAGGGGGCGCGGGGAACTGCGCGACCAGCCACAACGGACCCGCAGCCGCCGACGGACAAAGCCCGAAACAGCGCTCCGCTCCGCCGGCCGGCGGAGCTAATCGCTGCCGAAAGCCGCGTCGAACGACGCGCTCGGCGGGTCGAAGTCGAACTCCCTGAGCCTCCGCAGCGCCTCGGGGGCGCCCTGGAGCCGGTCCATGCCGGCGTCCTCCCACTCCACCGAGACGGGGCCGGTGTAGTCGATGGACCGGAGCATGCGGAAGACGTCCTCCCACGGGACGTCACCGTGCCCGGCGGAGACGAAGTCCCAGCCGCGCCGGGGATCGCCCCACGGCAGGTGCGAGCCGAGGCGGCCGTTGCGCCCGTCGAGGCGCTTGCGGGCCTCCTTGCAGTCCACGTGGTAGATCCGGTCCCGGAAGTCGTACAGGAAGCCGACCGGGTCGAGGTCCTGCCAGACGAAGTGGCTCGGGTCGAAGTTCAGCCCGAACGCGGGCCGGTTGTCCACCGCGTCCAGGGCCTGCCGGGTGGTCCAGTAGTCGTACGCGATCTCGCCGGGGTGCACCTCGTGCGCGAAGCGGACGCCCTCGGCGTCGAACACGTCGAGGATCGGGTTCCACCGGTCGGCGAAGTCCTGGTAGCCGCGTTCGATCATGCCCGGCGGCACCGGCGGGAACATCGCGACCAGGTGCCAGATCGAGGAGCCGGTGAACCCGATGACGGTGTCGACGCCGAACGCCGCCGCCGCCCGCGCCGTGTCCTTGAGCTCGGCGGCGGCCCGCTGCCGTACGCCCTCGGGCTCCCCGTCGCCCCAGATCCGGGCCGGCAGGATGCCGCGGTGGCGCTCGTCGATCGGGTGGTCGCAGACCCCCTGGCCGACCAAGTGGTTGGAGATGGCCCAGCACTTGAGGCCGTACTTGTCGAGCAGCGCGCGCCGCCCGTCGAGGTAGGCCGGGTCGGCCAGCGCCTTGTCGACTTCGAAATGGTCTCCCCAGCAGGCCAGTTCGAGTCCGTCGTAGCCGAAGTCGCGGGCCAGCCGGCAGACCTCCTCCAGCGGGAGGTCGGCCCACTGGCCGGTGAACAGGGTGAACGAGCGTGACATGACCGGGCCTCCCTAGACCGGGACGGGCGTGTAGAGGGAATTCTTCGCCGCGCTCTCCTCGACGGCGGCCAGGACCCGCTGGACCTGGAGCCCGTCGGCGAAGGACGGTTCGGGCGCGGTGCCCGCGGCGATCGCGAGCACCAGGTCGCGGGCCTGGTGGACGAAGCTGTGCTCGTAGCCGAGTCCGTGGCCCGGCGGCCACCAGGCCTCGAGGTAGGGGTGGTCGGGTTCGGTGACGAGGATTCGCCGGAAGCCGGCGCTGACCCCGGGTTCGGTGTGGTCGTGGTACGAGAGCTCGTTGAGCCGTTCCAGGTCGAACGCGAGCGAGCCCTGGGCCCCGTTGAGTTCGATGCGCAGCGCGTTCTTGCGGCCGGAGGCGAACCGGGTCGCCTCGAAGGAGGCGAGCGCGCCCGAGCCGAACCGGGCGGTGAACAGGGCCGCGTCGTCGACGGTGACCTCCCCCCGGCCGCTGCCGCCGATGCCGCTGAGCCCGGCCGCCGCCCCGGCCGGCAGCGGACGCTCCCGGACGAAGGTCTCGGTGACCGCGGACACCCCCGTGATCGGCTCGCCCGCGAGGTACTGGGCGAGGTCGACGATGTGGGCGCCCAGGTCGCCGAGGGCACCGGAGCCCGCCGAGTCCTTGCGCAGCCGCCAGGTCAGCGGGAACTCCGGGTCGACGAGCCAGTCCTGGAGGTAACTGACCCGTACGTGCCGCAGGGTGCCGAGGCGGCCCTCGGCGACCATGCGGCGGGCCAGGGCGGTCGCGGGCAGCCGCCGGTAGTTGAAGCCGACCATGGCGACCTGACCGCGGGCCCGCGCCCGCTCGGCCGCCTCGGTCATCTCCCGTGCCTCCTCGACCGAGTTGGCGAGGGGCTTCTCGCAGAGCACGTGCTTGCCCGCCTCCAGGGCGGCCACGGCGATCTCCGCGTGGCTGTCGCCCGGGGTGCAGATGTCGACGATGTCGACGTCGTCGCGGGCGATCAGAGCGCGCCAGTCGGTCTCGGCGTCGGCCCAGCCGAGCCGGGCGGCCGCGCCTCGCACGGCCGCCCCGTCACGTCCGGCGACGACGGCCAGTACGGGCCGGTGCGGCAGGTCGAAGACGCGGCCCACGGTGCGCCATCCCTGGGAGTGGGCGGCGCCCATGAAGGCGTAGCCGACCATGCCGACACGCAGCGGAGGCTTTCCGGCCGCGGGCTCGCTCTCGGCCTGCTCCGACTGTCCCTTCAGGCCCATACCGATAACTCCTTCTCGTAAACGTTCGCAGCGGCGTTCCCGACGCCGTGATTGCGATGTGGGGGGTTGGCAGCGCCCATCACTTGAAGCCGGTGGGCATGTACTGGTCGACGTTGGTCTTGTCGACCACGGCCGAGTACAACGTGATGGACGCCGGGATCTCGAACTCCGCCATGCCGGACACGCCCTTGCCCTGGCCCAGCGCCCGGGCCAGGTCGATCGCGGACGCGGCCATGGTGGGCGGGTACAGCACGGTGGCCTTCAGAACGCCCTTGTCCTGCTTGATCTCTTCGAACGCGGAGAGCGCGCCGGCGCCGCCGACCATGAGGAACTCGTCGCGCCCGGCCTGCTCGATGGCGCGCAGCGCGCCGACGCCCTGGTCGTCGTCGTGGTTCCACAGCGCGTCGATCTGCTTCTGCGCCTGGAGGAGCTGGGCCATCTTCGACTGGCCGGACTCGACGGTGAACTCGGCGGCCTGGCGGGCCACCTTGGTGATGTTGGAGTAGTTCTTCAGCGCGTCGTCGAAGCCCTGGGTGCGCTGCTTGGTCAGCTCCAGGTTGTCGAGGCCGGCGAGTTCGACGACCTTCGCGTTCGACTTGCCCTTGAGCTTCTCGCCGATGTACTGCCCGGCGTTGAAGCCCATCCCGTAGTTGTCGCCGCCGATCCAGCAGCGGTACGCCTGCGGGGAGTTGAAGACCCGGTCGAGGTTGACGACGGGGATGCCCGCGCGCATCGCCTTCAGACCGACCTGGGTGAGTGCCTTGCCGTCGGCGGGCAGGATCACCAGGACGTCGACCTTCTTGTTGATGAGGGTCTCGATCTGCCCGATCTGCGCGGCCGTGTCGTTGGAGCCCTCGGTGATCTCCAGGGTGACGTCGGAGTACGTCTTGGCGCGGCTCTTGGCGTTCTCGTTGATCGCGTTGAGCCAGCCGTGGTCGGCCTGCGGGCCGGCGAAGCCGATGGTGACGGCCTTGCCGGGCGTGTTGTCGGCGGCGGGCTTGTCGTTCGCCGCGGGCTTGTCGTTCTTGGGCTCGTTGCTGGTGCAGGCGGCGAGGAAGGCGGTGGCGCCGACGGCGGCGCCGCCGAAGAGCAGACCTCTGCGGCTCGGTATCTGAGGCATGGCGATGGCCTTTCCGTTGAGGGCCGTACGGAGCGGGCGGTTCGGCTGGGCTACGTGGTGGAGGCGGTGCGCCGCTGCACGAGGACGGCGGCGACGATGATGGCGCCCTTGGCGATCTGCTGGACGTCGCTCTGGAGGTTGTTCAGGGCGAAGATGTTGCTGATCGTGATGAAGATGAGGACGCCGAGGACGGAGCCGACGATGGTGCCCCGGCCGCCGCTCAGCAGGGTCCCGCCGATGATCGCGGCGGCGATGGCGTCGAGTTCGTACAGGTTGCCGTTGGTGTTCTGGCCGGAGCCGGCCAGGACGATCAGCAGGAAGGCCGCGATGCCGCAGCACAGTCCGGACAGCAGGTAGAGGTAGAGGCGCTGGCGGCGGACGTCGATGCCCGCCAGGCGGGCCGCCTCCGCGTTGCCGCCGACGGCGACGGTGCGCCGCCCGAACGTGGTGCGGTTCAGCACGAGCCAGCCGATGACGGTGACGGCGGCAAAGACGAGGACCAGCGGCGGCACGCCGAGGACGTAGGAGTCGCGTTCGCCGAGGCTCAGGATGCCGTCGATGGTGACGATCTGGGTCTTGCCACCGGTGATCTGCAGGGCGAGTCCGCGCGCGGAGGCGAGCATGGCGAGGGTGGCGATGAAAGGGACCATGCCGCCGTACGCGATGAGGACGCCGTTGACGAGTCCGCAGCCGACGCCGACGAGCACCGCCGTGAACAGCACGCCCACGAAGCCGTACTCCTGGGTGGCGACGGTGGTGGCCCACACGGAGGCGAGGCCGACGATCGCGCCGACGGACAGGTCGATGCCGCCGCTCATGATGACGAAGGTCATCCCGACGGTGACGACGCCGATGATGGACGCCTGGGTGAGCACCAGTTGCAGGTTGCGGGTGTCCAGGAACTGGTCGGGTTTGGTGATGCCGCCGATGAGGACGAGGACGGCGAGCACGCCGAGCAGCGACAGGGTGCGCACGTCGGCGCGCGCCCACAGGACGCGCAGCGGGCCGGCGCCGCCGGCCGGGGCGTCCGCGCGGGCGGTGGGGGGCGGCCCGGCGTCGGGTCCGCCCTGCTGGGCCGGGGTGGCGGGCTGCGTCATGACGTCGCGCTCCCTTCCTCGGTTACGGACTGCGTGGACACGGGGCTTCCTTCCATGACCAGGTCGAGTACGCGGTGTTCGTCCAGTTCCCGGGCGGGTGCCGTGTGGACGACGCGCCCTTCGCGGAGCACCAGGACGCGGTCGGCGAGGCCGAGCACCTCGGGCACCTCGCTGGAGACCAGGAGGACGGCCAGGCCCTCGTCGGCGAGGCGGCGCACCACCGCGTACAGCTCGGCGCGGGCGCCGACGTCGACGCCGCGGGTGGGTTCGTCGAGGAGCAGGACGCGGCAGCCGCGCAGCAGCCAGCGGGCGAGGACCGCCTTCTGCTGGTTGCCGCCGGAGAGGGTGCGCACCGGGGCGTCGGGGTTGTCGGGGCGCAGGGAGAGTTCGCGGGTGGCCTGCCGGGCCGCGTTCCGTTCGGCGCGCCGGTCGAGCCAGCCGCCGCGGGCGAAGCGCGACAGCGTGGAGACGCTGACGTTGCGGGTGACGGACTCCAGCATCAGCAGGGCCTGGGCCTTGCGTTCCTCGGGGGCGAGCCCGAGTCCGGCGCGGACGGCGGAGCGCACGCTGCCGGGACGCAGCGGTGTGCCGTCGACGAGGACGCGGCCCGCGCTGGGCCTGCGGGCGCCGTAGATGGTCTCCAGGATCTCGGAGCGGCCGGAGCCGACGAGTCCGGCGAGGCCGACGATCTCGCCGGGCCGCAGTTCGAGGTCGAGGGGGGCGAACTCACCGTCACGGGCGAGACCTTCGACGGTGAGGACGGGCGCGGGGTACTCGGTGGAGTACGCGGGACGCGGCGGGAAGACGTACTCGACGTTGCGGCCCGTCATCAGGGAGACGATCTCGCGTGTCGGGGTGGATTCGGCGGGCAGGCCGCCGGCGACGGCGCGGCCGTCCTTGAGGACGGTGACCCGGTCGCCGATGCGGCGGATCTCCTCCAGGCGGTGGGAGATGTAGACGACGGCGACGCCGTCGGCGGTGAGGTCGCCGACGATGCGGAAGAGGTTGTCGACCTCGTCCGGGTCGAGGGCGGCGGACGGTTCGTCCATCACGATGAGCCGGACGTCGTGGGAGAGGGCCCGGGCCATGGAGACGACCTGCTGCTGGGCCGCGGAGAGGTCGCCGACGAGCCGGGCCGGGTCGATCTCGGGGTGGCCGAGCCGCTTGAGGAGGCCGGCGGTGGCGGAGCGGGCCTCGCGGCCGCGGACGACGAAGCCGGCGGTGACGGGTTCGTGGCCGAGGAAGACGTTCTCGGCCACGGACAGGTGTCCCACCAGGTCGAGTTCCTGGTAGATGGTGGCGATGCCCAGGCTCATGGCCGCGATCGGGGACTTCAGGGTGATGGGCTCGCCCCGCCAGGTGATCTTCCCGTCGTCGGGCTGGTGGGCCCCGGCGAGGACCTTGATGAGGGTGGACTTCCCGGCGCCGTTCTGGCCGAGCAGGCAGTGGACCTCTCCGGCCAGGACCTCCAGGTCGACTCCGTCCAGGGCACGGACTCCGGGGAACGACTTGGTGATGCCGGACATGCTGAGCAGGGGTGGTTCTGGGGCCATGGTGGTTCCCCTCGGCGGATACGGCCGGTCTCAGGGCAGGGCTGACGTACGCGGGGCGTACCGGTGCCGGTGCGCGGTACGCGGCGTGTGCTGGGGTGTCGGGGTACGGGGAGGTGCGGGTACTCGGGTGTGCGGGTACTCGGGGGTGTGCGGGGCTGGGGTACGCGGGGTGCGGGCGCGCCGGTCGACGTGATGCGTGCCGGTGCTCGGAACGTGCTGGTGGTGTGCGGACGTACGGGTGCGCGGACGTACTGTCCGCGGGACGTGCCGGTGGTGCCGAGGTGCGTGCTCTGGTGGTGCGGGACGTGCCGGTGGTGCCGTGCTGTGTGCCGGTGGTGCGGGACGTGCCGGTGGTGCGGGGTGGTGCGCGCCGGTCAGGCCGGCGAGAACAGGTGGTCGCTGATGAGCCGGGCCGCGCCGATGACTCCGGCGGCGGGCCCCAACTCGCCCAGGACGATGGGCAGGTTGCCGGTCGCCAGGGGCAGCGACTGGCGGTAGACCTGGGTACGGATCGCGGCGAGCAGGGTGTGGCCGAGGCCGGTGACCCCACCGCCGATCACCACCAGGCCGGGGTTGAAGAAGGAGACCAGTCCGGCGATGACCTGGCCGGTGCGGGTGCCGCCCTCCCGGATCAGGCCGAGCGAGGTGGCGTCGCCCGCGGCGGCCGCGGCGGCCACGTCGGCGGCGCTGAGGGTGCCGTTCGTCTCCAGCCGGGCCGCCAGTTCGGCCGACAGGCCCTGCTGGGCCGCCTCCAGCGCGTCACGGGCCAGGGCCGCCCCGCTGAAGTGGGCCTCCAGGCAGCCCCGGTTGCCGCAGACACAGGGGCGTCCGTCGGGCACGGCCTGGATGTGCCCGATGTCGCCCGCGCTGCCGGTCGTTCCGCGGTGGACCTCGCCGCCGACGACGATGCCGCAGCCGATGCCGGTGCCGATCTTGACGCAGAGGAAGTCGCCCACGGAGCGGGCGACGCCCGCGTGCTGCTCCCCCATCGCCATGAGGTTCACGTCGTTGTCGACCATGACCGGGCAGCCGAGTTCCTGGCTGAGCGCCTCCCGTACGGGGAAGCCGTCCCAGCCCGGCATGATCGGGGGTGCCACGGGGACGCCCTGGGGGAAGCGGACGGGACCGGGGACGCCGATGCCGGCGCCGTCGTAGCCCTCCGCGAGCCCCGACATCCGCAACTTGGCTGCCATGGCGAGGACTTGCTCGAAGACCGCGACGGGTCCCTCGCGTACGTCCAGCGGCTGGTTGAGGTGTCCGAGCACTTCCAGTTCGGCGTTGGTGACCGCGACGTCGACCGAGGTCGCGCCGATGTCGACGCCCAGGAACCGCAGTTCGGGGGCGAGCCGGACGTTGTGGGAGCGGCGGCCGCCGCGCGAGGCGGCGAGTCCGTCGGCGACGACCAGTCCTGTCTCCAGGAGCCGGTCCACCTCCACGGCCATCTTCGACCGGGACAGCTCGACGCGGTCGCCGAGCTGTGCCCGGGAGCTGGGTCCCCCGTCGCGCAGCAGCTTCAGCAGCCGGGCCTGGTGTGTGTTGGCGGGTCGTGCCGTCATACGTCTCACATGCCCCTCCCCGCCTCAATTCGGCCTGTGCGCAAGGGATTCCGGCCACTTGACCGCTTGCTTGAGAGAGGAACGTAGCAGCGACTGCCGGAACTGGGAAGAAGTTGCGCATGGATTGCCGCCAACTTTCCCCACCGACAGGACAAAGTTGGCGGCGCCGAGCGGGACCCCGGGCCGGCCCTCATGAGGTCGGGGCGGGGCTCGTCGGGGCAGGGCACGGCCCGTGGGATCAGGGCTCGACGGGTGGGGTCAGGGCTTGGCCTGGCCGTGGTACGACCTGCGGGTGTGCTCCGTGTGCTCGCGCATTAGACGGGTCGCGCGCTGCTCGTCGCGGTCGGCGATCGCCTCGATGAGCTCGCGGTGCTCGATCCAGGACTGGCGGCCGCGCTGCCGGGCCACCGGCGTGTAGTACCAGCGCACCCGGCGGTCGACCTGGGCGGCCAGCTCGGCGAGCACCGCGTTGCCGGCCAGCTCCACGATCTTGGCGTGGAAGCGGGCGTTCAGGGCGACGGCCGTGTCCACGTCGTCGGCGGCGACGGCCTCGAACCCCTGCGCCACCAGCTCCTCCAGGGCGGTGACGCCGTCGCGGTCCGCGTTCGCGGCGGCGAGGCGGGCCGCCTCGGCCTCCAGGAGCATGCGCACACCGAGGAGTTGGTCGGCCTCCTCCTCCGTCGGCTCGTGCACGAAGGCGCCCTGGGCGGGCCGCAGATCGACCCACCCCTCGGTGTTCAGCCGCTGGAGCGCCTCGCGCACCGGCTGCCGGGAGACACCGAGGTGCCCGGCGAGTTCGCTCTCGACGAGGTGCCGTCCCGGCTGGAGGGCGCGGGTGGTGATGAGCTCCAGCAAGGCTTCGTAGACGCGCTCACGCAGTGGGCCGGGGCGCTCGAGCCTGGGCACCGCCCCCTGCGGCAGTCCTGTCGACAACATCGCGGTCCCCTCCTCGGCCGGGCGCGCGCGCAGCGGGCGGACACCCGGGTCCTTGACACTCGGGCGGAGCATCGATCGCCGTTCGTCTACAGTCTACGATGCACAGTCGCCACGATCGGCGGATGTCGCGCGCGTCACCCCCACGCGCGACGCACACACGCGCGTGAGGCACACACGCGCGTGAGGCCCGCGCGCGTGAACCCCTCCCACCCACCGGGCGAGGACGGGGTCGCCGTTCACGGGCAGCGCACGACCTGCCCGGCGTAGGACAGATTGCCGCCGAAGCCGAACAGCAGCACCGGGTCACCGGTGGTCACCTCGCCCCGTTCGACGAGCTTGGACAGGGCCAGCGGGATGCTCGCGGCCGAGGTGTTGCCGGACTCGCTGACGTCGCGGGCGACGACGGCGTTGACGGCCCCCAGCTTCGCGGCGAGCGGCTCGATGATGCGCAGGTTGGCCTGGTGCAGGACGACCGCGGCGAGTTCCTCGGGCGCGAATCCGGCCCGCTCGCAGGCCTGCCGGGCCAGTGGCGGCAGCTGCGTGGTGGCCCACCGGTAGACGCTCTGCCCCTCCTGCGCGAACCGCGGGGGCGTGCCCTCGATCCGCACCGCGTGCCCCATCTCGGGCACCGAGCCCCACAGCACCGGCCCGATCCCGGGCTCCTCGCCCGGCCGGCAGGCCTCGACGACGACGGCCCCCGCCCCGTCGCCGACGAGCACGCAGGTCGTGCGGTCGGTCCAGTCGGTCACGTCGGTCATCTTGTCGGCCCCGATGACCAGGGCGCGGGTCGCGGCACCGGCGCGCACGGTGTGGTCGGCGGTGGCCAGGGCGTGGGTGAAGCCCGCGCACACGACGTTGACGTCCATCGCGGCCGGCCGCGGCACGCCGAGCCGGGCGGCGACGCGGGCGGCGGTGTTCGGGGAGCGGTCCGTGGCCGTGGAGGTGGCGACCAGCACCAGGTCGATGTCGGCGGGCGCGAGGCCGGCCGCCGCGAGCGCCTTGGCGGCGGCGTGCGCGGCGAGCTCGTCGACCGGCTCGTCGGGCGCGGCGATGTGCCGGGTACGGATGCCCACCCGGCTCCTGATCCACTCGTCGCTGGTCGCCACGATGCCCTCCAGGTCCTCGTTGGTGAGCACCTTGGCGGGCTGGTAGTGACCGACGGCGGTGATGCGCGAGCCGTTCATGGGTGATCCCCCTTGTGGCCGTGGGTAGCGGGATTCACCAGTCTGATCAGTGACTCACGGGTAACGCGGCAGGTGAAGTCACAGGATTGACGGTCCCCGCTTGTCGGCTTCTGTCAGAGGGACGCCCGCCCTCACGGCCGGGGGCCCTTGCCCCGGTGGCGGCGTGCGGCAGACAATACATCGTCGACAGTATTCAGGCGGCTCTTTGGAGAGGTCACGGCCGCCATGGGCGGGGGGCGGGGTTCTCCCGCCGAGATCCCCTGCCGCGCGTGCAGGACAATGAGATCGTCGGGGCCGCTTCGGCCGGAGAGCGCACAGAACCGGGGCTGATCAGGACATGGGACGAGTCACGGAACGACGCAAGGTGATCCGCATCCGGGACGGAGCCGTCTCGTCCCGTCCCGACACACTGGTCGCCGAGGAGCCGCTGGAGATCCGCCTGAACGGCAAGCCGCTCGCGATCACCATGCGCACACCGGGCGACGACTTCGCGCTGGCGGCCGGTTTCCTGGTGAGCGAGGGCGTGCTGGCCGCCACGTCCGACCTGGTGAACATCGTGTACTGCGCGGGCGCGACGGCGGACGGCTCGAACACGTACAACGTGGTGGACGTGAAGACCGCGCCGGACGTCGTCCTGCCCGACATCACCCTCGAACGCAACGTGTACACGACCTCGTCGTGCGGCCTGTGCGGCAAGGCGAGCCTGGACGCGGTCCGTACGACGGCCCGCTGGCCGATCTCCGACACGCCTCCGCTGCGGGTCGGGCCCGAGCTGCTGGCGAGCCTGCCCGACCGGCTGCGGGCCGCCCAGCGCGTCTTCGACCGCACCGGCGGACTGCACGCGGCGGCCCTGTTCACCGAGGACGGCGAACTGCTGGACATACGGGAGGACGTGGGCCGGCACAACGCGGTCGACAAGCTGATCGGCCGCGCCCTGCAGAACGGCGACCTGCCCCTGTCCCGCAGGATCCTGCTGGTCTCCGGCCGCGCCTCCTTCGAGCTGGCCCAGAAGGCCGTCATGGCGGGTATCCCGGTGCTGGCGGCCGTCTCGGCGCCGTCGTCCCTGGCGGTGGACCTGGCCGCGGAGACGGGACTGACGCTGGTGGGCTTCCTGCGGGGCAGCTCCATGAACGTGTACGCGGGCGCGGAGAGGATAGCCCTGCGGGAGGCGGCCGCCCACGGCTGAGCCGCCCCGCGGTCGACAACGGAGACCTGTCAACGGGAACCTGTCAACGAGGACCTGTCAACGAGGACGGGGCGCCGTGCCGACCGCGGTGCGTGACGCCGCCGACGGCGCCCGCTCGGCGCCCTCCTGCCGCGCCTCGGGGTCCCGCGCCCGGCGCTTGGCGATCACCGCGCACACCATGAGCTGCATCTGGTGGAAGAGCATCAGCGGCAGCACGGCGAGCGAGGCATGGGCGCCGAACAGGACGCTCGCCATGGGCAGCCCGGAGGCCAGCGACTTCTTCGAGCCCGCGAACTGCACCGCGATGCGGTCCTCGCGGGAGAAGCCCAGCGCCCGTGTGCCGTACCAGGTCAGGGCGAGCATCACGGCGAGCAGCAGGGCCTCGACGACGAGCAGCCCGCCGAGCCGTACGGGACTGACCTGGTGCCAGATGCCGCGCACCATGCCCTCGCTGAACGCAGTGTAGACGACGAGCAGGATCGAGCCGCGGTCGACCAGCCCGAGGACCTTCTTGTGCCGGGCGACGAAGCCTCCGATCCACGGCCTGAGGACCTGCCCGGCGACGAACGGCACGAGCAGTTGCACCACGATCGTGACCAGCGAGTGCCCGGAGAAGCCACCGCCGCTGTTGCCGAGCAGCGCCGCCGCGAGCAGCGGGGTCAGGATGATGCCGACCAGGGAGGAGAAGGAGCCGGCGCAGATCGCGGCGGGCACGTTGCCGCGGGCGATGGAGGTGAACGCGATCGACGACTGGATGGTCGACGGGACCAGGGTGAGGAAGAGCAGGCCGTGGTAGAGCGGCTGGTTCAGCAGCACCGGGACGAGTCCGCCGGCGGCGAGGCCGAGCAGCGGGAAGATCAGGAAGGTGCAGGCCAGGACCGTGACATGCAGCCGCCAGTGCTTCAGGCCGTCCAGCGCCTCACGGGTGGACAGCCGGACGCCGTAGAGGAAGAACAGCAGGGCGATCGCGGCGGTCGAGGCGCCCGAGGCCGCATGGGCGGCCGTGCCGCGGGCCGGGAGGAGTGCCGCGATGCCCACCGTCGCCAACAGCAGGACGATGTACGGGTCGATCGGCAGCCGGTTCGTCCTGCGCAGGCGTTTCACGGTGCTCCACTTGCTCGTGCTGTTCGGTTCGGTACGGGCACCGTCGCGCCCGTGCGGCCCGTTTCGCAGGCCGACGGATCCCCTCTCCATCGTGCTCCCTCCGAGATCGATCGGGAATCCGTCATACCGCTCTGACTGTCATCGTGTTGCGCGATAACCGCGGTAGGCTGTGCCTCGTGTACGACCCCGCCCAGCTGCGCACCTTCCTGACCGTGGCCCAGACCCTCAGCTTCACGGGGGCGGCCCGGCGGCTCGGGCTGCGCCAGTCGACCGTCAGCCAGCACGTGCGCCGTCTCGAGGACGCGACCGGCAGGCTGCTGTTCACCCGCGACACCCACTCGGTGGAGCTGACCGAGGACGGCGAGGCCATGCTGGGCTTCGCGCGCCGGATCCTCCAGGTGCACGAGCAGGCGACGGCGTTCTTCACCGGCGCCCGGGTGCGCGGCCGGCTGCGGTTCGGCGCGTCGGAGGACTTCGTGCTGACCCGGCTGCCGGAGATCCTGGAGGGCTTCCGCTACGAGCATCCCGAGGTCGACCTGGAGTTGACGGTGGAGCTGTCGGGCACCCTGCACGAGCAGCTCGCCGCCGGAAAGCTCGACCTGGTGCTGGCCAAGCGGCGCCCCGAGGACCCGCACGGCGAGCCGGTCTGGCGCGACCGCCTGGTCTGGATCGGCGCCGAGCGGCTGCGCCTGGACCCCGACCGCCCGGTGCCGCTCATCGTCTACCCGCCGCCGGGCATCTCCCGGGCCCTCGCCCTGGAGGCCCTGGAGCGCCAGGGCCGGCCGTGGCGCGTCGCCTGCACCAGCGGCAGCCTCAACGGGCTGGTCGCCGCCGCCCGCGCGGGCCTCGGTGTGATGGCCCACTCCCGTGGCCTGATCCCGCCTGGCCTGGCGCGCGTCCCGGACCGCGCGGGCCTGCCGGAACTGGGCGGAGTCGACTTCGTCCTCGTCCACGGCCGCCGTCACGACACGCCCCACCACGCGGCCGACGCCCTGGCCACGGCCATCCTGACCAGCGGCGACCGCCTCCACCGGCGCGGAGTCGGCTAGACCGCGACCGGTCCGGGTCGTCGAGGGCCGTCGCCGAGACCGGCGCCTGGCTTGTTCACGGCGGTCGCCGCGGCCGTCGGGCCGGCCGGTTCCGAGGGCCGTAATCGGGCCGTACAGATTCGGTGGAGATAACGGCACCGAAACTTACTGATCCGTGGGAAATCCTGTCCGACCCTTCCCCTTGTGAGCGCATTTTCCGGCGTCCCCCGAGGCGCTGCCCGCCTTCGCGGGCCCTCCCGTCCCCCGCCGCGCTGGGGTAGCTTTCACGGCGCTGTGCGGAGCGTCACAAGGAACGGGAGCGGGGTTTGCGCGAGTTCACCAGCCCTCCGTCGACGTTGCCACCGCCGGTGGGCGGACTGGCCGACGTCGTCTTCCAGCATGCGCTGGACGATCCGCTCCACATCGCGCTCGGCCGCAAGGACGAGTTCGGCAGGTGGCGGGATGTGACCTGCGCCGAGTTCCGCGACGAGGTGCTGGCCCTCGCCAAGGGCCTGCTCGCCCAGGGCATCCGCTTCGGCGACCGCGTCGCGATCATGTCCCGTACCCGCTACGAGTGGACGCTGTTCGACTTCGCGCTGTGGACGATCGGCGCCCAGGTGGTACCGCTCTACCCCACCTCCTCGGCCGAGCAGTGCTTCTGGATGCTGTACGACGCGGAGGTCACGGCGGCGGTCGTGGAGCACGAGGAGCACGCGATGACGATCGCCACCGTCATCGACCGGCTCCCGCGGCTGCGCCAGCTGTGGCAGCTGGACACCGGCGTCGTGCAGCAGCTGTACGACGCGGGCGGGCACATCGACGACGACGTGGTGCACCGGCACCGGGAGGCGGTGACCCCGGACTCGGTCGCGACCGTCATCTACACCTCCGGCACCACCGGCCGGCCCAAGGGCTGCGTGCTGTCGCACGGCAACTTCATGTACGAGTCGGACACGGTGATCGAGCGCTGGGAGCCGGTGTTCCACAGCAGGAAGGGCGACGAGGCGGCGACGCTGCTGTTCCTGCCGCTCGCCCACGTCTTCGGCCGGATGGTGGAGGTCGCCGCGATCCGCGGCAAGGTCCGTTTCGGCCATCAGCCGCAGCTGAGCGCCTCCGCGCTGCTGCCCGACCTCCAGGCGTTCCGGCCGACGTTCATCCTGGCGGTGCCGTACATCTTCGAGAAGGTGTTCGGCGCCGCCCGCCGCAAGGCGGAGAAGGAGGGCAGGGACGGTCCGTTCGAGAAGGCCGTCGAGGTCGCCGTGAAGTACGCGGACGCCG
Organism: Streptomyces sp. 6-11-2; assembly: GCF_006540305.1. Taxonomy (GTDB): domain Bacteria; phylum Actinomycetota; class Actinomycetes; order Streptomycetales; family Streptomycetaceae; genus Streptomyces. The sequence goes on from NZ_BJOR01000001.1 coordinate 1,057,597, forward strand.
TCGAGGCCAAGGCGTGGGGCATCGGCCCCGGCCCCTCGGCCGGACTGCGGATGCAGCACCAGTTCTTCGACAAGTTCGTGTACTCCAAGGTGCGCGCCGCCATGGGCGGCAGGATCCGCAACGCGATGTCCGGCGGCTCGGCGATGGACCGCCGGCTCGGCCTGTTCTTCGCGGGCGCCGGGGTGCAGATCTACGAGGGCTACGGGCTGACCGAGTCCACTGCGGCGGCCACCGCCAACCCGCCCGAGCGCACCCGCTACGGCACGGTGGGGCAGCCCATCCCGGGCAGCACCGTGCACATCGCCGACGACGGTGAGATCTGGCTGCACGGCGACAACGTCTTCCAGGGCTACCTCCACAACAAGAAGGCCACCGATGCGACCCTGCACGACGGCTGGCTGGCCACCGGCGACCTCGGCTCCCTCGACGAGGACGGCTATCTGACGATCACCGGCCGCAAGAAGGAGATCCTGGTGACCTCCGGCGGCAAGAGCGTGGCGCCGGGCGTGCTGGAGGAGCGGGTGCGCGACCACCCGCTGGTCTCCCAGTGCATCGTCGTCGGCAACGACCGCCCCTACGTCGCCGCGCTGGTCACCCTCGACACGGAGGCCGTCGAGCACTGGCTCCAGATGCGCGGCAAGCCGCGGATGCCGGCGGCCCGGCTGGTGCACGACCCCGACCTGGAGACGGAGGTCCGCCGAGCGGTGGTCGCCGCCAACACGCTGGTCTCCCAGGCCGAGTCGATCCGCACCTTCCGTATCCTCGCCCAGCCGTTCACCGAGGAGCACGGCCTGCTGACCCCGTCCCTGAAGCTCAAGCGCAAGGCCATCGAGAACGCGTACGCCGACGAGGTGGAGGCGCTGTACCGGATCTGAGCCGGGCCGCACCGCCCCAGCCGCCCGGCCGTTTCCAGCAGGTTCCGGCCGGTTCCGGCAGGTTCCAGACGGTTCCGGCCGGAACGGCCGCTCAGGAATGCGATCAGGCTCGTGATCGTTGACGATGGGACCGACACACGACGACAAGCGAAGGATCGAGAAGCTCGTGAGCAGCAAGGTCCCCCCGATCATCCTCAACAACGGCGTCGAGATGCCCCAGCTGGGCTTCGGCGTCTGGCAGGTGCCGGACGACGAGGCGGAGCGGGCCGTCGCCACCGCGCTGGAGGTCGGGTACCGCAGCGTCGACACAGCGGCGATCTACGGCAACGAAGAGGGCACCGGCAAGGCCATCGCCGCATCCGGCATCCCGCGCGAGGAGGTCTTCGTCACCACCAAGCTCTGGAACAGCGACCAGGGATACGACTCCACGCTGCGCGCCTTCGACGCGTCGCTGTCCAAGCTCGGCCTGGAGTACGTGGACCTCTACCTGATCCACTGGCCGACGCCGGCCCGGGGGAAGTTCGTCGACTCCTACAAGGCGTTCGAGAAGCTGCACGCGGCCGGGCGCATCCGGGCGATCGGCACCTCCAACTTCCTTCCGGAGCACCTGGAGCGCCTGATCGCCGAAACCTCGGTGATCCCGGCGGTCAACCAGATCGAGCTGCACCCGCACCTCCAGCAGCACGCCGCCCGCGAGTACCACGCGGAGCAGGGCATCGCCACCGAGGCCTGGTCGCCGCTCGGCCAGGGCAAGGGCCTCCTGGAGGTCCCGGCGATCGTGGCGATCGCACAGAAGCACAACCGCACGCCCGCCCAGATCGTGCTGCGCTGGCACCTCCAGCTCGGCAACGTCGTGATCCCGAAGTCCGTGACGCCCTCCCGGATCCGGGAGAACATCGAGGTCTTCGACTTCAGCCTGGACGACGAGGACCTCGCGGCGATCAGCGCCCTGAACGAGGACCGGCGCCTGGGCCCGGACCCGGCGAAGTTCGACATGGCCTGACCCGGCCGGCCCACGGCGCGCCCCGGACCACTGCCCGGCGGTTCCGGGGCGCGACGCGCTTCGTCGCTGTTGGAACGCACCTCCCGGTAAGGAAACTTTCCTGACAGAAGGAGCCCGCAGTGCACATACGAAGACCGCCCCTCGCCACGGCCCTGAGCGCGGCCCTGCTCACCACTGGAATGCTCCCCGCGCACGCCGCCGGCGCCACCGGACCCCGGTCCGTACGGGAGGGCTCGGTCGGCGCCGCCGACCTGCTCGCCAAGGTGAGGACCTGCCGGCAGATATCCAACGGCAAGTACCGCACGAACGCGGGCGCTTCGGCCACGGTCCCCGTGTGCGGCAAGAACGGTGCGGTGTTCTGGAAGGCCGACATGGACATCGACTGCGACGGCCAGCGCACCACCCACTGCAATGAGAAGATCGACCCCTGGTTCCAGAACGACACGGCCTTCCACCAGTCCGACGGCCGGCCGCTCAAGTCCGAGTCGCTGCCGTACGTCGTGGTCCCGAGCCCGAGCGGCATCTGGAACTACGCCGGATCCGGCATCAGGGGCGGCAGCGTCGTGGCCGTGATCCACAACAACAGGGTCGAGTACGCGGTCGTCGGCGACACCGGCCCCTCGAAGATCATCGGTGAGGCCTCGTACGCCACCGCCAAGGCCCTCGGCATCAACCCGGACCCGGTCACCGGCGGCGTCGACTCCGGCGTGACGTACATCCTGTTCAGGAACTCCCGGGCCTCGCCGATCGAGAGCCACAGCGCGGCGGTCACGCTCGGCGAGCGGCTGGCGAGGGAGTTCATCGCCGCCAACTGAGCCAGGAGAGCCGGAGGGACGGCTGAGCCGGGCCGGCCTCGGGGTCACCACCCCCACGCCCCTGCCGGCCGGCACGATCCGCCCCGGCGAAGTCACGGAGCCGCCGCTCGCCGCGTCCGGCGACGGCCCCCCGGTGCCCGGCGCCGAGCAACCGCCGTGCCCCTGCGGCTCAGCCGGTCCGCACCCCCGTGTACACCGTGTACGCCTTGAGCACGAAGAGGTCGCTCCTGCGGTGCACGCTCGCCTCGTCCTCGGGGTCGAGGAGCCGGTCGAGGGTGGCACGGTCCTCGTCGTCGACGCCGCTCTCCAGGGACTCGCGAAGCCGGTTCAGGTCGGCGGCGACATAGGCGCGGGCCGGATCGGAGACCGGGGCGGGCAGGTCGAGCAGGAAGCTGCGGGTGCCGCTGGGCTTCAGTCCCGCGGACGCCAGCAGCGCCGGCCAGTCCTCGGTCTCGGCGACCGAGCCCGGCAACTCCGCCCGCATGCGCGCGAACCAGTCCTCCTGCACCACGTCGAGACGCGCCTGGAGGCCCGGTCGGCCGATGCCGAGGTCGCGGGGCAGGAACCGGGCGGGCAGACCGCCCTCCAGCAGGGCGAGCGTGCCGCCGGGCGCCAGCCGCTCGGCGAACGCGGCGAGGGCGGCCCGTTGGTCGCCCAGGTGGTGCAGGCTGTTGCCGGCCCACAACAGATCCGCCGGGTACTCCAACTCGTCCAGCACGTCGGGGAGTTCACCGGTGAGAGTGCCGAGGCGATCGGCCAGGCCGAGGCGGGCGGCCCGGGCCCGGGCCCGCTCCAGCAGCGGCTCGGAACCGTCCACCGCGACGACCCGCGCACTCGGGAACGCCTCGGCGAAGAGGCCGGAGATCACACCCGGCCCGCTGCCGGCGTCGACGACCAGGCCGGGCTCGGGCGCCTGCTCCCCCAGCCACGCCATGACCTTCCCGTACAGGGGCGCGAACAGCTCCGCCTGGGCTTCGAGCAGCGGAGCCATGACGGCCCAGTCGATGTCGGTGTGACCGTGGCCGTGGCCGTGGTGGTCGTGCCGGCCGGGGTGAGCCCCCTCGTGGTCGTGGTGTCCGCGGGGTTGGTGCGCCATGTGATCAGCCTCTCTTGTCCGGTGCGGCCAGCCTGCGCCGCCGCACCGGGAGAGGGCCACTCCTGTTGCCGAGGCGGCAAAACGGCCGGGGGCAGGTGCCCCCCGGCCGCGGGGAGGAGCCGTTCACCGCCCGCCGGGGCCGCCCGGCAGGGCCGGCCCCGGCGGATCGCCTCAGATCACAGAGCCGGGTACGCGTTCTTCATCAGCTCCTGGAACTGGGCGGAGAACCAGTGCCCGGAGACCGGAGCGTTCGGCAGCGCGCCCGACGCGCTGTTGCCGTTGCGGGCGTTGCCACCGTAGGTCGGGTCGCACATGCGGTCGAAGCCCTTGCCCTCGTCGTTCGAGATGGCCGAGCTGGAACCGTCGGACTCCCCCGGGGGCTTCATCCACACGTAGGCGTCGATGCCGGCGGCCGGGGCCGCCTTCGGACGCTCACCGAGCCCGGCGCCCGCCTGGTTGCACCAGTTGCCCATGTGCACGCGGCGGTCGTAACGCCCGCCGTCGACATAGGTGTCCACGCTCGTCTTGGCGCCTGGACCGGCCGGACGCGCCGAGCCGCCCCAGCCGTTCCTGGAGGTGTCGATCAGCATGCCGATGTTGGAGTTGAAGCCGACCGAGACGAGCTTGTTTCGGAAGGCCTGCGCGAACGACAGCTCGTCGACGTACTGGTTCCAGTCCACCCACTTGGACTGGCGCACCGAGACGCCGTTCACCTGGTCGGTGATCGAGAAGTTGTTCTCCTTCAGGGCACTGTAGTTGGCCGTGTTGGTGATGAAGCCGGCCACGTCGTTGACGGACGCGCCCTCGCTGGTGGCCGCCTGCTTGAAGATGTCGGCCGACGGGCCGAAGTTGTCGTCCCAGCCGATCCAGCCGTGGTGTCCGGCGTCGATGTAGTTGTAGACGTTCGGGATCTTGCCGAGCTTGGCCAGTGCGTAGCCGACGCCCTTGACGTAGTTGCCGTTGGCCTTCATGGTGTCGCACTGCGGTGTGGCGGTGGCGCGGCCGCTGGTGTTGGTGACCAGGTTCGGCAGCGAGTCGATCTCGATGGTGGTGACGATCCGCAGCGAGGAGTACTTGGAGTCGCCGAGGATGGCCGCGATCGGGTCGATGAACTGCGTCTTGTACTTGTCGATCTCCGTCGGGCCGAGCTCGCCGTTGGAGGCGAGGGCCGCGCAGTCGCGTCCCGGCAGGTCGTAGACGACGACCTGGACGACCTCCTCGCCGGTGCCCTTCTGCTTCAGGGCCTCGTCGAGGTGGGCGCGCAGACCCATGCCGCCGTTCACGCCGTTGATCGCGGCGATGCGGTCGAGCCAGACGCCGGTCGGCTGGTTGGAGACGCGGCTGCCGCCCGGCTCCGCGGCGGCCTTCGCGGACCACTCCGGGTTCACGTACACCTTGGCGCCGACGTACGGGTTGTCGACCCGGCTTCCGTTGCCGCCGCCGGGGTTGCCGCCGCCCGGGTCACCGCCGCCGGGGTCGCCGCCGCCGTTGTCGACGTTGCAGGTGACACCGTCGAGGCTGAAGGAGGCCGGGATCGCGTTGGTGCCGCTGTAGGTGCCCTGGAAGCCGAAGTTGACGGAACCGCCCGTCGGGAGGCTGGCGTTGTAGGTCTCGTTGGCCGCGGTGACGTTGGCACCGCTCTGGCTGACCTTCGCGTTCCAGCCGCTGGTGACCTTCTGGTTACCGGCGTAGGTCCACTTCAGCGACCAACTCGACTTGGCGGCGCCGTTGTTCTTGACGGTGACATCGGCGGTGAAGCCGCTGTCCCACTGGTTGACCTTGTAGTCGACGGTACAGGGGACGGCGGCACTGGCGGGTGCGGCGGTCAGCGCCGTCCCCGTGGCCCCGGCCACCAGGGCCATGGCGGCGAGTATCGATGTTCTGGTGCGGCTCATGAGTGCGAAGTGCTCCTTCTTTCGAACGTGACTTGCGGATGGGGGGCTTTCGGACTTTCGGCCTTTCGGCCTTTCGGAAAGAGACGTGCGGACTCGGGGTTGTGGACGTGGAGTTGCGGACTCGGACGTGCGAGGAGGGACTCAGGGGCTGAGGGCGCGCAGGTGATCGCGCAGCCCGGCACCGAACGCCGTGGGCGTACCGTCGTAGGCGGAGATCAGGGACGGCCCGGAGGAGCAGTCCCAGGTGTTCCAGGTCCAGCCCAGGTAGGACAGGCCACGGTCGTCGAACCACTTCATGACCTGGTCGATGAATCCGTGCGAGCAGGTGTTCTCGCCGATCTCCCCGGCCACCAGCGGCACCTGGGCCGCGACCGGGGCGAGGGTGGAGTTCCAGCAGCTCGCGCTGGAGCAGGTGTTGAAGTTGTAGACGTGGTAGGAGGCGCCCAGATTGCCGGTCGGGTCGCTGGGCCGGTAGGTGAGCCACTGGCCGAGGTCGTTGGAGTACGCGAGACCACCGGCGAGGATGACGTTCTTGGCCCCGGCACCGCGGATCGAGTCGACGAGACTCTGCATGCCGGCGACCTGGTACCCGATGCCCGGACAGGTGCCGCCGTCGCGCCAGCACTTCCAGGCGTCGGTGAGACTGGAGGTCGCCCGGTCCGGATAGGGCTCGTTGAACAGGTCGAAGACGACGGCCTGGTCACCCTTGAAGGTGCCGGCGACCGAGGACCAGAACGACGGGGTGTACTGGGCGTCGGGCATCGGCTTCTGGCAGGTGGCGTGGACGTCGGAGCAGCCCGCCGAGTTGCCGGTGTACTGGCCGTAGGTCCAGTGCAGTTCGACGATCGGGGTCATGCCGTGCGCCTCGACCCGGGCCACCAGCTCCTTGACCGCGTTGATGTAGTTGGCGCCCGCGTACTGCGGTTTGATGTTGGAAAGACCCAGCCAGCACTCCTCGTTGAGGGGGATACGGACGGCGTTCGCCTTCCAGTCGGCGATCGCCTTGATCGCGGCGTCGTCCACGGGGCCGTCCCAGATGCCGTAGCCCTGGACGCACATGAACTCGCCGCCGGAGCGGTTGACCCCGAGCAGCCGGCGATTCTTCCCGGCGGCGTCGACCAGCTTGCTGCCGGAGACGTGCAGGGCGGGTGCCTTGCCGTCACCGGTCGGCGGCGGATCCGTCGGAGGTGTGGACGGCTCCGAGTCGACGTTGCAGGTGGTGCCGTTGAGCTTGAACGCCGTCGGCACGGGATTGCTCCCCGACCTGGAGCCGAGGAAACCCGCGCTGACACTCGCGCCGGTGCCGAGCGAACCGTTGTAGCTCTCGTTGGCGGCGGTCACCGTCGTACCGGACTGGGACCACTTCGCATTCCAGCCCTGGGTGACCTTCTGACCGCCCGCGAAGTCGAAAGTGAGACTCCAACTGCTCATCGGAGCCTTGTTGTTGGTTATCTTCACGTCGCCCTGGAAGCCGGCGTCCCACTGATTGGTGACGGTGTACTCCACCGTGCACGCGGGTGCAGCTCCGTGCGCCGTGACGGCCGGCACGACCACGCTCCCGACGAGCGCGACCGCACCGGCGATGGCTAAAAGGACTGAACGCGGGGGGTGTCGCATGAGCGACTCCTTGCAGCTCTGGCGCGCCGTGACGGCCGCGTCGACTGATGGAATCGCTCCCACTGGTTCGAGTGAAGGTAGCGGCAAGTGACGGCGAAGGACAGAGGGGGCGCGAACTTTTGTCGAACTTCCTCAACTCAACACCTCTTAAAGGAGGTTGACCGGCGTCGAATCTTTTCGACTCTTCAAGGACCTTGACCCCCTGGACACCCGTCCGCACTATGGGAGCGCTCCCACTGGTTCACGGCTTGACGCTCCTCCCCCACCTCCCCCGAGCCGCAAGGAGGAACCAGCACATGCATCCCCGACGCAGACGCCGCGGCGCGCGGCGGCTGTGGACCGCCATCGTGGCGGCCCTCGCGCTTCCGCTCACCATGCTGTCGACGGGGTCGACCACCGCGCACGCGGCGGCCCTGCAGTGCAGCGTGGACTACAAGACCAACGACTGGGGCTCCGGCTTCACCGCGGATCTGACCATCACCAACCGCGGTACGGACGTCATCAACGGCTGGACCCTGACCTACGGCTACTCGGGCAACCAGAAGCTCAGCAACGGCTGGAACGGCATCTGGTCGCAGTCCGGCCAGACGATCACCGTGAAGAACGAGTCGTACAACGGGACGATCGCCGCCGGAAGCGCCGTGAACACCGGTGCCCAGTTCAGCTACAGCGGCACCAACACCGCGCCGACGAGCTTCGCGGTCAACGGCACCACCTGCGCCGGCGCGCATCAGCCCCCGGTGACGGTGCTGACCAGCCCGTCCGCGGGCGCGGTCTACAGCCAGGGCGCCGCCGTACCGCTCGCGGCGACCGCGGCGGCGGCCGACAACGCGAGCATCACCAAGATCGAATTCTACGACGACAAGACCCTGCTGGGCACGGACACGAGCGCGCCCTACTCGCTCTCGGTCTCCAATTTGAGCGTGGGCAGTCATTCGCTGGTGGCGAAGGCGTACGACAGCCTCGGCGCCTCCGCGGAGTCCACGCCGGTCGGCATCACGGTCGCCTCGGGTCCCGCGGTGGTCGCCTCGCCCACCCAGCTGGGTGTCCAGCAGGGCAAGTCGGGGACCTTCGACGTCAAGCTGTCGGGCCAGCCCAGTTCCAATGTGACGGTCGGGGTCACCCGTACCTCCGGCAACACGGGCCTGTCGGTGACCGGCGGTTCCTCGCTCACCTTCACACCGGCCAACTGGAACACCGCGCAGAAGGTGACCATCACCGCGGACTCCTCGGGCACCGGTTCGGCGGTCTTCACGGCCTCGGCGACCGGCTACACCAAGGCCACGGTCACCGTGACGGAGCTGGCCGCCTCGAAGACGTACGACGCCCGCTTCCTGGACCTGTACGGGAAGATCACCAACCCGGCGAACGGGTACTTCTCCCCCGACGGCATCCCCTACCACTCGGTGGAGACACTGATCGTGGAGGCGCCCGACCACGGCCACGAGACCACGTCGGAGGCGTACAGCTACCTCCTGTGGCTCCAGGCCATGTACGGCAAGGTGACGGGCGACTGGTCCAAGTTCAACGGCGCCTGGTCGATCATGGAGAAGTTCATGATCCCCACCCACGCCGACCAGCCGACCAACTCCTTCTACACCGCCTCCAAGCCGGCGACGTACGCGCCCGAGCTGGACACGCCCAACCAGTACCCGGCGAAGCTCGACTCCGGGGTGTCGGTGGGTCCTGACCCGATCGCGTCCGAGCTGAAGTCCGCCTACGGCACGGACGACATCTACGGCATGCACTGGATCGAGGACGTCGACAACGTCTACGGCTACGGCAACACGCCGGGCGGTCAGTGCGAGGCCGGCCCCACGGCCAAGGGACCGTCGTACATCAACACCTTCCAGCGCGGCGCCGAGGAGTCGGTCTGGGAGACGGTGCCGCAGACCACCTGCGACGCCTTCAAGTACGGCGGCAAGAACGGCTATCTGGACCTGTTCACCGGTGACGACTCCTACGCCAAGCAGTGGAAGTACACCGACGCCCCCGACGCCGACGCGCGCGCCGTCCAGGCCGCGTACTGGGCCGATCTGTGGGCCAAGGCGCAGGGCAAGGGAGCCGACGTGTCGGCCACCGTCTCCAAGGCGGCGAAGATGGGCGACTACCTGCGGTACTCGATGTACGACAAGTACTTCAAGAAGATCGGCAACTGTGTCGGGCCCTCCTCCTGCCCCGCCGGCACCGGCAAGGACGCCTCGCACTACCTGCTCTCCTGGTACTACGCCTGGGGCGGGGCGACCGACACCTCGGCGGGCTGGGCCTGGCGCATCGGCTCCAGCCACGTACACGGCGGCTACCAGAACCCGCTCGCCGCGTACGCGCTGAGCAGCAACGCCGCCCTGAAGCCCAAGTCGGCGACGGGCGTGGCGGACTGGAGCAAGTCGCTCCAGCGGCAACTGGAGTTCTACCGGTGGCTCCAGTCCTCCGAGGGCGCCATCGCGGGCGGCGCGACCAACAGCTGGCAGGGCCGTTACGCCACCCCGCCGGCCGGCACGTCGACCTTCTACGGCATGTACTACGACTGGCAGCCGGTCTACCACGACCCGCCGTCCAACCAGTGGTTCGGCTTCCAGGCCTGGTCGATGGAGCGGGTCGCCGAGTACTACCAGCAGACGGGTGACGCCGCCGCGAAGACGGTGCTCGACAAGTGGGTCAAGTGGGCGCTGTCCAAGACCACGGTCAACCCCAACGGCACCTTCCAGATCCCCTCCACGCTCCAGTGGTCGGGTCAGCCGGACACCTGGAACGCGTCCTCCCCCGGCTCCAACAGCGGGCTGCACGTCACCGTCGCCGACTACACCAACGACGTCGGTGTGGCCGCCGCGTACGCCAAGACCCTGACGTACTACGCCGCCAGGTCCGGGGACGCGCAGGCCAAGTCGACGGCGAAGGCGCTGCTGGACGGCATGTGGAACAACAACCAGGACAGCCTGGGCATCGCCGTCCCGGAGACCCGCACCGACTACAGCCGGTTCGGCGACAAGGTGTACGTGCCCAACGGCTGGACCGGCACGATGCCGAACGGCGACAAGATCGACTCCTCGTCGACGTTCGCCTCGATCCGTTCCTTCTACAAGAACGACCCGGCCTGGTCGAAGATCGAGTCCTACCTCAAGGGCGGCGCGGCCCCGGTCTTCACCTACCACCGGTTCTGGGCGCAGGCGGACATCGCCCTCGCCATGGGTTCGTACGCGGAGCTCCTCGAATAAGTCCCCGCTGAACGCTCCGTGTACCGGGGCCCGTCATCCGCCGACGGGACCCCGACCGGGCGGCTCCCTCACGGGGGGAGCCGCCCGGTCGTCACGTCCTTCCCGCTCCTGCCTCCTGCCTCCTGCCTCCTGCCTCCTGCCTCCTGCCTCCTGCCTGCTTCTCCCCCTGCCTCCTGCCCTCCGTCGAGAGGAGCCCCACCGTGCGAAGAACCCCCCGCACCGCCCGTGTCCTGACGGCCGTGTTCGCACTCGCCGCCGGACTGCTCGCCGGCGCCCCGTCCGCGGTGGCCCGGCCCGCCGCACCGACCGCGGTCGCGGCGGACACGTACACCTGGAAGAACGCCCGCATCGACGGGGGCGGCTTCGTCCCCGGCATCGTCTTCAACCGCAGTGAGAAGAACCTGGCCTACGCCCGCACCGACATCGGCGGCGCCTACCGCTGGCAGCAGTCGACGAAGACCTGGACCCCGCTGCTGGACTCGGTCGGCTGGGACGACTGGGGCCACACCGGCGTCGTCTCGCTCGCCTCCGACTCCGCCGTCCCCGACCGGGTGTACGCCGCCGTCGGCACGTACACGAACAGCTGGGACCCGGGCAACGGCGCCGTGCTGCGCTCCACCGACCGGGGCGCGAGCTGGAAGAAGGCCGACCTGCCGTTCAAGCTCGGCGGCAACATGCCGGGCCGCGGGATGGGCGAGCGGCTGGCGATCGACCCGAACAAGAACAGCGTGCTGTACCTGGGCGCGCCCAGCGGCAAGGGCCTGTGGCGGTCGACGGACTCGGGGGCGACCTGGTCGCGAGTCACGAGCTTCACCAACCCGGGCAACTACGCGCAGGACCCGAGCGACACGTCCGGCTACGCCAGCGACAACCAGGGCGTCGTCTGGGTCACCTTCGACGAGTCCACCGGCACCTCGGGCAACGCGACGAAGACCGTCTACGCCGGGGTCGCCGACAAGGACAACGCGGTGTACCGCTCGACGGACGCGGGCGCGACCTGGCAGCGGCTGGCGGGGCAGCCGACCGGGTACCTGGCCCACAAGGGCGTCCTGGACGCGAAGAACGGCTACCTGTATCTCGCCTACAGCGACACGGGCGGACCGTACGACGGCGGCAAGGGCCAGTTGTGGCGGTACGCGACCGCGACCGGCACCTGGACCAACATCAGCCCGGTCGCGGTGGCCGACACCTACTACGGCTTCAGCGGTCTGACGCTCGACCGGCAGCACCCCGGCACGGTCATGGCGACGGCCTACAGTTCCTGGTGGCCGGACACGCAGATCTTCCGCTCCACCAACAGCGGCGCGACCTGGACGCAGGCCTGGGACTACACGTCGTACCCGAACCGCTCCAACCGCTACACGATGGACGTGTCGTCCACGCCCTGGCTGACCTTCGGCACGAACCCCTCACCGCCCGAACAGGCCCCGAAACTCGGGTGGATGACGGAGGCGCTGGAGATCGACCCGTTCGACTCCAACCGGATGATGTACGGCACGGGCGCGACGATCTACGGCACCGAGAACCTCACCAAGTGGGACAGCGGCGGCCAGTTCGCGGTGCGCCCCATGGTGCAGGGCCTGGAGGAGACGGCGGTGAACGACCTGGCCTCCCCGCCCTCCGGAGCACCGCTGCTCAGCGCGCTGGGCGACCTCGGCGGTTTCCGGCACACGGATCTGGCGAAGGTCCCGTCGATGATGTTCACCTCCCCCACCTTCACCACGAGCACCAGTCTGGACTTCGCCGAGACGAACCCGAACACGGTGGTGCGGGTGGGCGACACGGACTCGGGCGCGCACATCGGGTTCTCGACCGACAACGGCGCCAACTGGTTCGCCGGCACCGACCCGTCGGGCGTGAGCGGCGGCGGGACGGTCGCGGCCGCCGCGGACGGCAGCCGGTTCGTCTGGAGCCCGGCGGGCACGGGCGTGCGGTACACGACGGGCTTCGGGTCCTCGTGGTCGGCGTCGGCCGGGATCCCGGCGGGCGCCGTCGTGGAGTCGGACCGGGTGGATCCGAAGACCTTCTACGGCTTCAAGTCGGGCAAGTTCTACGTGAGTTCGGACGGCGGCGCCACCTTCACCGCCTCGTCGGCCACGGGTCTGCCCAGCAGTGACAGCGTGCGCTTCAAGGCGCTGCCGGGCACGAAGGGCGACATCTGGCTGGCGGGCGGCGCGAGCGACGGCGCGTACGGGCTGTGGCACTCGACCAACAGTGGCGCGTCCTTCACCAAGCTGGCGGGCGTCGAGCAGGCCGACAGCATCGGCTTCGGCAAGGCGGCGAGCGGCGCCTCGTACCAGACGCTGTACACGAGCGCGAAGATCGGCGGGGTGCGGGGCATCTTCCGCTCCACCGACAAGGGCGCGAGCTGGACCCGGATCAACGACGACGCCCACCAGTGGGGTTGGACCGGCGCGGCGATCACGGGCGACCCCCGGGTCTACGGCCGCGTGTACGTCTCCACCAACGGCCGCGGCGTGATCTACGGCGACACCTCCGGCACCGGCGGCGGGGACACGGGCGGAGGAGACACGGGCGGTGGGGACTCGGGCGGAGGCACGACACCGCCGCCGGCCGGCCCCTGCGCGGTGACGTACAAGGTCACCAACCAGTGGACCGACGGCTTCCAGGCCGACGTCCAGCTGACCAACACCGGCTCCACGGCCTGGAACGACTGGTCGCTCACCTGGTCCTTCCCGAACGGGCAGAAGGTGACCCAGCTGTGGAACGCCGACTACTCCCAGTCGGGCGCGTCGGTGACGGCGCGGAACGTGAGCTGGAACGGCACCGTGGCGGCCGGTTCCTCGGTGGGCTTCGGCTTCACGGGGAACTGGTCGGGGACCAACGGCAGACCGGCCGCCTTCACGGTCGGCGGCCAGGCCTGCACGGTCTCCTGACGGGGGGAGGGGCGCGTGCCGGACGCGGCACGCGCCCCTTCGTGCGGGCCCGCCGGCTCACTGCTCCTTGCTTCCCCTCGCGGACACTCCCCCTCGCGCCCCTCCCCCTCCCTTACTCCTCTTTGCGGAACGCCCGCAGGGTGAAGACCGGGTCCGGGCGGCGGCGGTCCTGGTCGGGCAGGGCCGCCAGCCGTGCGGCGAAGGCGTCGGCGAGGGGTTCGCCCGGCGGCAGCGTGACGAACCAGCCGCGGCGCAGGTCGGCGATGGTGCTGCGGGGGCTGCGGCCCTGGTCGCGGCCCGGGAAGAGGGCGTGTCCGGCCGGGACCAGGCCGTACGCGGTGGCGTACTCGGTGACGAGGCCGGCGTCGTCGCGGGCCGGGCGGCGGGGCCGGGAGGCGAGTACGGCGTCGATGTCGCTGCCGACGTTGTGCGCGGCGGCCTTGTCGACCGTGGTGACGTACATCCCGCCGGGCCGGAGCACCCGGGCGCACTCGGCGACGATCGCCCGCGCGTCCTCGGGGCCGGGCGCCAGGTGCAGCAGCCACACGCTGGTGACGGCGTCGAACCGACCGTCGGGGAAAGGCAGGCTGCGGCTGTCGGCGAGCACGACGGCACCGGGCAGGCGTGCCCCGGCCTGCCGGGCCATCGCGGGTGCCCGGTCGACTCCGGTCACCCGCAGGCCGGCGCGGGCGGCGGCGAGGCGGCGGGTCACGATGCCGGTGCCGCAGCCCGCGTCGAGCAGTTCGCGCGTCTGTCGCGGCACGAAGCCGAGGACGGCCTCCGCCGCGGCCTCCGCTCTCGGCTCGCCGCCGCGCGAGGCGTCGTAGCGCTCGGCTTCCTCGTCGTAGTCCAGCACGCGGATCCCCCCACCCCGTCCCGGCGGCGGCTCAGCTCGCCCCGTGTCCCGGTGCGAGGTCCTGCACCCGGTGGGCGAGTTCGAAGTCCTTCTCGGTGACGACGCCGCCCGCGCTGTGGGTGTTCACGCTGAGCGAGAGCGTGTTGTACCCCAGGGTCAGGTCGGAGTGGTGGTTGAGCTCCTCCTGCACCTGGGCGACGTGCACGACCATCGCCGTCGCCGCGAAGTGCGAACCGAGCCGGAAGGAGCGGGTGAGGCGGTCCCCGTCGACGGACCAGCCGGGCAGTTCGGCCAGCCGGTCCTCGATCTCCTTGGGCGACAGCGGTGCGACGGGCATGGGACCGGCTCCCTTCCTGGACCTCTCCTGGACCTCGCGCTCCCGTTCAGACTGCCACAGGAGGGCCGCCGCGTCCCGGGCGGGAACCGGCCCCCGGCTCAGCCGGCCACGCACTCGGCCGCGAGGTCGTCCGCCAGGGTGGCGATCCTGGCGCGGCCCTCGACGTGTTCCACCCAGGCGTGCGGCAGGCCGTGGTCGCCGTGCCGGGCGCCGAGGATGTTTCCGCAGATGGAGCCGGTGGAGTCGCTGTCACCCGAGTGGTTGACGGCGAGCAGCAGGGCGTCCTCGACGGTCGGGGCGGCCAGGGCGCTGTAGACGCCGATGGCGAGGGCCTCCTCGGCGACCCATCCGGCGCCGAGCCGCTGAAGCCTCTCGGGCGTCGGAGTGCCCTGTGCGGCCAGGTCGAGGGCCTGCTCCAGAGCGGCGCTGGTCTCCTCGTGCCCGGTGGAGGTCCCCCCTGTCCGAGCGGAGCCGTGAGCTTCGGGGCGGGCGAGCAGCCGCAGCGCGCGCAGGACCGCGCCCTCGACGGAGTCCCCGGACACGAGGTACGCGACGATCGCGGCGAGCGCGCCGGCCGCGTAGTAACCGGTGGGGTGGCCGTGGGTCGTCTGGGCGCACCGGGCGGCCATGCCGAAGGCGGTGGCGGGGTCGGTGCGGGTCAGCCCGAAGGGCGCCGAGCGCATCACGGCGCCGCAGCCCTTGGAGTCGGAGTTGACCGGGCCGGGCAGGCCGAGTTCGGCCGCCGGATCGGGCACGAAGTCCTGGGCGAGCCCGGACAGGCAGGCGTTTCCGGGGGCGCGGCGGGCGTACAGCCACCGTTCGGTGATCAGTCCGCCGCGCGGACCCTCGTAGGAACCCCCGGAGGGCCCGGCCATCTCGCTGTCCTCGGGGCCCTGCCTGCGCTGGGTCTCCAGCCAGCGCTCGTAGGCCCAGCGCACCAGGCGGGGCCAGCCGCCGCCGATGCCCCGCAGCCGCTCGCGCTCGTGGGCCTGGCGCAGGCCCTCCACGGTGAACAGGGTCATCTGGGTGTCGTCGGTGATACGGCCCACCACGCCGTCCCCGTCGGGCACCAGGCCGGTCACGCCGCGCGGGCCGTGCACGGCGCGGATCCGGTCCAGGGAGTCGAACTCCACCGGATTGCCGAGGGCGTCCCCGACGGCGCCGCCCAGCAGGCAGCCGCGCACTCTGGCGCGGTACACCGCCGTCGCCTCCCAGGACGGCTTCCACGGCTCGGTCATACGCCCCCTCCTCGACTACGGTCGTGCGTATGGCCATTGTCGCGTCCGGCACCACCGCGTCCCCCACCGCCCCCGCGGCCCGGGGCGTGGGCCCGCTGCTGCGGTCCTGGCGGGAGCGGCGGCGGATCAGCCAGCTCGAACTGGCGCTGCGCGCCGACTCCTCGGCCCGGCACATCAGCTTCGTCGAGACCGGACGGTCCCGGCCGAGCGAGGAGATGGTGCTGCGGCTGGCGGAGCACCTGGAGGTGCCGGTGCGGGAGCGCAACGCCCTGCTGCTGGCCGCCGGTTACGCCCCGAGGTACCGGCAGACCCCGCTGGACGACCCGGCGCTCGGCCCGCTGCGCGAGGGCCTGGAGCGGCTGATCCGGGGATACGAGCCGTATCCGGCGCTGGTGGTCGACGCGACGTACGACGTGGTGAGCGCCAACCGGGGCATCACGATGCTGCTGGAGGGCATCCCGGAGCGGCTGCTCGCCGCGCCGCTGAACGCGATGCGGCTGACCCTGCACCCGGACGGTCTGGCGCCGCGCATCCGCAATCTGCGCGAGTGGCGCGCTCACCTGCTCGCCCAGATGGAGCGGCAGGTCGCGCTGCACCGCTCGGCCGCGCTGTGCGAACTGTACGACGAGGTGGCGGCCTACCCGGTGCCGCGGAGCGCTCCGGAGACGGCTGAGCCGTCCGGGCGGGCACCGTACTTCGCGCTGCCGATGCGGATCGAGCACGACGGGCGGGTACTGTCGTTCGTCTCCTCCATCTCCACCTTCAACACGCCCATGGACGTGACGGTGGCGGAACTGGCGATCGAGACGTTCCTGCCCGCCGATCCGGACACCGTCGAGTACCTTCACTCGTCGTGGGCGGGAAAGAGCCGGGAGGCGTGGCGTGAGTGAGCGGCGGGCGGCGCCCACCGTGGGCCAGGTGGTGCTCGGCAGACGGCTTCAGGAGCTGCGGGAGAAGGCCGGGCTGGGACGCGAGGCGGCCGCGCGCGTCCTGCGGGTGGCCCCCGCGACGGTACGGCGGATGGAGACGGCCGAGGTCGCCCTGAAGATCCCGTACGTGCAGATGCTGCTGAGCGCCTACGGGGTGGGCGACGAGGCGGCCGCCGCGTTCGTCGCGCTGGCCGAGGAGGCCAACGCGCCGGGCTGGTGGCAGCGGTTCCACGACGTGCTGCCGGAGTGGTTCAGCCTGTATGTGAGCCTGGAGGGCGCCGCCCGGCTGATCCGCTCCTACGAGCCGCACTTCGTGCCGGGACTGCTCCAGACGGAGGGCTACGCGCGGGCGGTGCTGGAGGCGGGGACGGTCGGGCAGCGCAGGCCGGACGCGGTCGAGCGGCACGTGTCCCTGCGGATGGCCCGGCAGCAGCTGCTGGAGCGGGCCGATCCGCCGCACCTGTGGGTGATCATCGACGAGACGGTGCTGCGGCGGCCGGTGAGCGACCGCCCCGAGGTGATGCGCGAGCAGCTCGACAAGCTGCTCCACT
This sequence comes from Streptomyces sp. 6-11-2, assembly GCF_006540305.1. Taxonomy (GTDB): domain Bacteria; phylum Actinomycetota; class Actinomycetes; order Streptomycetales; family Streptomycetaceae; genus Streptomyces. Next base: position 1,074,921 of record NZ_BJOR01000001.1, read on the forward strand.
ACACCGAGCGGGACCGGGTGACGGTGCAGGTCGCCGAGTTCGCGCGGGGACCGCACGCGGGGACGTACGCGCCGTTCTCGCTGTTCCGCTTCGCCGAGCCGGAGCTGCCCGACCTGGTCTACACCGAGTACCTGACCGGCGCCCTGTACCTGGACTCCCGCACGGAGATCTCCGCGCACCTGGAGGTCCTGGACCGCATGACGGCCGCCGCCGCCACCGCCGAGCAGACCCGCAAGCTGCTGCGGAAGTACCGCGAGAACCTGTGAACCGCGCCGCCGGCGACCTGTGTTCCCAGTGCTGTGACCGGAAAGGTTCACCGGCTCGCGACGCCCGGCACGGCACTAGGGCCTCTCGTTTGGATCATGCCGGGCTCGCGGGCCCTGGCACCGTGCCTCGCCGTGTTGTCGTCGGTTGGCAGGGCTCCGCCCTGCCGCTCTCCTCCGCCTTGCGATGCACGGCACCAGACCCCGCTCCCTGATCCGGCTTGATCCAAACGAAAGACCCTAGGCCGCTCCGCCCCTGGTGTCGCGTTCGTCGTCGACGATCTCCGCGTCCACCACCGTGTCCTCGTCGGGCGGTGCCGTCTGCCGTCCGGTGCTCTCCGTGCCGCTCTGCTGCGCCTGGGCGTACATCGCCTGGCCCATCCGCTGGCTGACGGAGGCCAGTTTGTCGATGGCCGTGCGCAGCGCGGGGGTCTCCGCCTGCTGCTCCAGGAGGGCCTTCACCTCGGCGGCGGCGGCCTCGACCTCCGACTTGGTGTCGGCGGGCACGCGGTCGCCGTTGTCACGGAGGAAGTTCTCCGTCTGGTAGACGAGCTGCTCGGCCTGGTTGCGGGTCTCGGCGGTCTCCCGGCGCTTGCGGTCCTCCTCGGCGTACTGCTCGGCCTCCCGCATCATGCGGTCGATGTCGTCCTTGGGCAGCGCGGAGCCGCCGGTCACGGTCATCTTCTGCTCGCGGCCGGTGGCGAGGTCCTTGGCCGAGACGTGCATGATCCCGTTGGCGTCGATGTCGAAGGCGACCTCGATCTGCGGCACTCCGCGCGGGGCGGGCGGCAGACCGGTGAGGTCGAAGACGCCGAGCTTCTTGTTGTACGCGGCGATCTCACGTTCGCCCTGGTAGACCTGGATGCCGACCGAGGGCTGGTTGTCGGTGGCGGTGGTGAAGATCTCCGAACGCCGGGTCGGGATCGTGGTGTTGCGCTCGATGAGCTTGGTCATGATGCCGCCCTTGGTCTCGATGCCGAGGGACAGCGGGGTGACGTCGAGGAGGAGGACGTCCTTGACGTCGCCGCGGATCACGCCCGCCTGGAGGGCGGCGCCCACGGCCACCACCTCGTCGGGGTTGACGCCCTTGTGCGGGTCCTTGCCGGTCAGCTCCCGCACCAGGTCGGTCACGGCCGGCATCCGGGTGGAGCCGCCGACGAGGATCACGTGGTCGACGGCCGGGAGCTTGATGCCCGCATCCTTGACGGCCTGGTGGAAGGGCTTGCGGCAGCGGTCCAGCAGATCGGCGGTGAGCTCCTGGAACTGGGCCCGGGTCAGCTTCTCGTCCAGGTGCAGCGGGCCCTCGGCGGAGGCCGTGATGTAGGGCAGGTTGATCGTCGTCTCGGAGGACGACGACAGCTCGATCTTGGCCTTCTCGGCGGCCTCGCGCAGCCGCTGCACCGCCATCTTGTCCTTGCCGAGGTCGACGCCGTACTGGCCCTTGAACCGCTTGACCAGGTGCTCGACGACCCGTTGGTCCCAGTCGTCGCCGCCGAGGTGGGTGTCGCCGTTGGTGGCCTTGACCTCGATGACGCCGTCGCCGATCTCCAGCAGGGAGACGTCGAAGGTGCCGCCGCCGAGGTCGAAGACGAGCACGGTCTGCTCCTCGCCCCGGTCCAGGCCGTAGGCGAGCGCGGCGGCCGTCGGCTCGTTGATGATCCTCAGGACCTTCAGTCCTGCGATCTCCCCGGCCTCCTTCGTCGCCTGCCGCTGGGCGTCGTCGAAGTACGCCGGCACGGTGATCACCGCGTCCGTGACGTCCTCGCCGAGGTAGGCCTCCGCGTCCCGCTTCAGCTTCTGCAGGACGCGCGCGGACAGCTCCTGCGCCCGGTAGCGGGTGCCGTCGACGGAGCCCTGGTCCGGGAAGCGCCAGTTCGCGTCCCCCATGTGGCGCTTGACCGAGCGTGCGGTGCGCTCCACGTTCGTCACCGCCTGCCGCTTGGCCACCTCGCCGACGAGTACCTCGCCGTTCTTGGCGAACGCCACGACCGACGGCGTGGTGCGCGCGCCCTCGGCGTTGGCGACGACGGTGGGGTCGCCGCCTTCCAGCAGGGCCACCACCGAGTTCGTCGTCCCGAGATCGATCCCGACCGCACGTGCCATCTTCGTCCCCTTCCGGGCGCCTCCTGCTCTCCAGCACAAAACTTGAGTGCGCCGTTGTCAATGCCGCGTACCCGCCGGCTGCCGCTCTACCCGGGAACACCGATGCCGCGCCCGGGACGAGGGGCGCGGCACCGTCGGACGTGGGTCTCGCCTCAGGCGAGCTTCGCGTCCAGGGTGATCGTCGTACCGGTCAGGGCCTGGCTGACCGGGCAGTTCTTCTTGGCTTCCTCGGCCGCGGCGACGAACGCGTCGTTGTCGATGCCGGGGACCGTGCCCTCGACGCTGAGGTGAATGCCCGTGATGCCCTCGCCCGGCTGGAAGGTGACGTCCGCCTTCGTCCGCAGGGTGGTGGGCGGGGTGCCGGCGCCGGCGAGGCCGTGCGACAGCGCCATGGAGAAGCAGCTGGAGTGGGCGGCTGCGATCAGCTCCTCGGGGCTGGTCTTCCCGTTCGCCTGCTCGGCGCGCGACGGCCAGGACACCGGCTGCTGGCCGATGCCGGAGGAGTCGAAGGTGACGACGCCGTTGCCCTCGAGCAGGTTGCCTTCCCAGACGGTGTGAGCGGTGCGCGTGGTTGCCACGGTTGGTTCCATACCTTTCGCCAGGGTTCCCGTTGCCGGGGTTCCGTAACCGCCATCCGATCACATCCGCGCCGCGCACAACCACCGAGCGGGCCGCGACCTGCCGGAGAAGGTGTGTGAATCGCCTGCCGGACGGCGGGGGTAGGCCCTACAGTCCGTTTCATGGTCGAACTCTTCCAAGTCCTCGGGGGAATCGCGGGATTTGGTGGAATCGCTCTCGGTGTCCTGTACCTGCTCTACCGGGACCTCGTGCGCGACATCATCCGCAGGCGGATGTTCCGGACGCTCACGTCAACGCAGGCGACCGCCCTGTTCGGGGCCGTGGTCGTGCTGGCCTTCGCCGTGGCGATCCTCGGGATCTTCGCCACCCTCGCCGAAAGCACGGGTGTCCGGCAGTTCCTGGTCCTCGTGGGCATGCTGCTGCTGTTCCTGCTGGCGGTGCTGTTCCTCGCGGTGCGCGTGGTCACCGGCCCGGCCGCCCGCGCGAAGGCCGGCGGCGGCAGCGGTGCGGAGCGCAGGCTCACCACGGTGCGCCGGCACGTCGAGAGCGGGGAGGCCGACCAGGCGGAGCGCGCCCTGGAGGCGTCCCGGCTGAACCGCGAGTCGTCCGTGTTCTGGTACTGGAAGGCCAGGATCGCGCTGGTCCGGTCCAACCTCGACGTGGCGTACGGCTATGTCGAGGAGGCGCTGAAGCTGGACGGCCGGGACCCGTACTGCATCGCGCTGAAGATAGAGCTGCTTCTGCTGGCGGGCGACCCCGACCGGCGTGACCGGGCCGCGCGGCTGTCGGTGGAGAGCACCGGCTTGAGCCGCGAACTCGACGCGTGGCTGCGTCAGTTGCGGGCCGAGGGAATGTTCGACGGTGGGGTGCGCACCCGCACGGAGCTCGAGGCGCGGTGCCCGCTTCCCACCCGTACCACGGAGGATGCCCATGCGGAGTGAGCGGAGCAGGCACGGGGAGCGGCGGAAGGCGGTCCTCTTCCTCCCGTCGGCCACCGCCGCCGGCGGGGACGCCGGCGGTGGGGACGCCGGCGGTGGGTCGTATGGGTCGTACCACGAACCGGAGGAGGCGCTGAGGGAGGCGCTGACCGCCGCGGCCGAGGCGGACCTGCTCCCGGTTTCTCCGCCGACCCGCTCGGCGGAGGAGGCCGACGCGCTCCTCGCCCGGCACCCGGACGCGGTGCTCCTGATCCACCCCGGCGGTCGTATCCCGCGCGACGCGCGCCCCCGGCCGGGCGGCGCGCTGTGGCAACTCCTGCGCTGTGGAGCAGGACTTCGGCTGTGCGAACCGGCCACGGTGGCGGAGGCCTCTTTACCGGAAGGCGCGTTGCGCCCGGAGGGGGCCTCTCGCGTGGAGGGTGCCTCGTCGGCGGCGGGGGCGTCGTCCTCGGAGGAGTCGTCGCTCCCACCGGGTGCCCCGCTTCCGGGCGGCCCGGCCGCGCCGGGGCCCATGGGCCCGGACGACGAGGACCGGCTGGCGCTGCTGGTGGTGGAGCTGCCCCGGGAGGGGGCTCCGGCCGCGGCCGGGCGGGCGGTACGCGCCGAGCGTGCGCCGCTGTGCCGGGACTTCGCGGCCCGCATCGGACTGCCGGCCGGGCCGGTGCTCGCGGAGAGCGCCGAGGACTGGGCGGTGGAGCTGCACAGGGCCGTGCGCCGGAACCTGACACTGACGGCGGTCGTGCACCCCGGGATCGTCCCGCCCGCCCCGGACGGCCCGGACGCCCTGTTGTGGGGATGGCTGCGGGCGGGTCACGAGATCCGGTCGGCGTTCGCCCCGCTCGACGGGCGGTTCTCCCTGCGGCGGTCGGGGGCGACGTCCTACCGGGAACTCGGCAGCACCTACCTCGGCCGTCTGAGCGCTCCGCCTCCGGACGCGGACGAGGCCGACCGGCTCTTCCCCGCCTCCCTCGACAGGGAGATCCGAGCACCCGGGCAGCACGCCGCGCAACCTCCGCCGGGCTCCCACGAGCCCACCGGGCCACCGCCGTCCGGCGAGGACCACACGTTCGTCCACCATCCCGGCCCCTTCCAGACGGGCCCCGAATCGGCGGCGGCCAATGTTCTCGGTACCGCCGCGCAACGGCGCACCATCAGCCATGACGCCCAGCCGGCCGGCCGTCGCCCGCCCCTGTTCCGCCGCACCGGCCGGCCCCTCCCCCACGACGGACTCTTCATCCGCCGCAACAGCGCCTTCGGCACCCGTTCCCCCCTCGGCGTGCGGGATCTCATCGAGCAGGGCGTGATCATCGGGCAGGAGCAGATCCGGTTCGACGACTTCGTGGCGGCCCGCACCGAGCAGGTGCCCGGTCCCCCGCCCGGCCGGGCCGTCGGCGTCAGCCACGGGCTGGCGGCCGCGCAGGGCGAGTTCAGGGCCGACGAGGCGACGACCCACTTCCTGGAGATCACCCTCAAGGCGGGCGAGGCACCCCCGGAGGACGCCCCCGCCGAGCCGCTTCCGGTGAACTTCGTCTTCGTCGTGGACACCAGCGGCTCGATGCACGGCGAGAAGCTCGACTGCGTCAAGGCGGCCCTGCAGACCCTCTACGACCGACTGCGGCCGACGGACTGCCTGGGCGTCATCACCTTCGAGCACCACGTCCGCACGGTGCTGCCCGCCACCGCCAAGCGGGAGCTGCCGCGCGAGCGCTTCGCCCAGGTGGTGGCCGGGCTGAGAGCCGGCGGCGGCACGGACATCAACCTCGGTGTGCAGTACGGCATCGACGAGATCGGCCGGAACGCCCTCGGCGGGCGCACGGTCAACTGCCTGTACCTCTTCTCCGACGGCGGCCCGACCTCCGGCGAACGGGACTGGGTCCGGATCCGCACGAACATCGCGGCCAAGCTCCGCGGCGACCTCACCGTGTCGTGCTTCGGCTTCGGCTCCGACGCCCGGATGCCCGAACTGGCGGCGCTGGCCGGGCTGGCCGGCGGTCACGCGACGTTCGTCACCCGTCCCGAGCAGGTGGGCACGGACCTGCTCGCCGACCTCAAGCGGCGCGACCATCTGGCCGCCATCGACATCCAGCTCCGCCTCGACATCGCCCCGGACGTGGAGATCCGCCACCTGTACGGCCACGACCTGATCACCGACCCGCGCGCCCGGGCGGCGGTGCTGCGGGAGGCGGCCCAGGCGGCCGAGCGCGCACGGCAGGACTACGGCGCCGAGGCCCTCCCGGACCTCATCGCCGAAGAGACCGGCATCCGCATCTTCGCGCCCGACCTCGCGTTCGGGGAGACGTACTGGATCGTCCTCGAACTGACCGTGCCGCCGGGCCGCGAGCCGCACCCCCTGGGCACCGGGGCCGTGCAGTACGTCGACACCGTCACGCGCGAGGGACACCGGCACGAACTCGGGCTGGCCGCGGACCTCACCCTCACCGAGGAGACCGTGGCCGTGCACGCGATGGGCCTGTGGACCAGCGAGGTCACCTTCCACGCGCTGGACGACCTGTACGACCGCGACCGCGACGCGGCGACGAAGCGCCTGAAACAGCACATCCAGGTGCTGCGGGCCGCGCACAGCCGGCTGCCGGCACGGGAGTTCCGCGACGACCAGGTCACCCTCCAGAAGCTGATCACGCTGACCGGCTCGCTGGACACGGTGGTGTCGTTCAGCGACCAGCCGCACGGACCGGGCGGCATGGCGCCCGCGGTCATGATGATGAGCGACTTCGGCCGGGTCCGCTCGGGCTTCTGGCCGCACCACTGACCGGCGGCACCGGGGGTCAGGCGGCCCGTTCCTCCGGTTCCGCGGTGAGCGGCGCCCCGGTCCCGGCGGCCTCGTGCAGCCAGCGCCGCAGCACGCGGTGGACATGCTCGGCGCCGACGAGGTCCTCGCCCTCCCGGACCGGCGGGGAGCAGTCGAGCGGCGACAGCAGGAACGGGCGACCCTGCGCGCCGCCGAGGCCGCCGTGGGAACCGATCTGCTCCTCGAAGGCGAGGACCTCTCCGTCGGCCGGGTCGTGGCTGGAGTTGACCATGATGTCGGCGGTGTGCGGGAAGGAGTGGGTGCGGCGTACGGCGTCGGCGGCACCGGGACCGAAGAGCGCCAGCGGGCCGGGGTCGGTGTCGAGTTCGGCCAGCGGTATCCGTACGCCGCGCGCGCCGAGCACGACACCGCCGTGCTCCTCGCTGCGCACGAGCAGGAAGCCGACGCCCGGGTGGTCGGCGAGCGTGGACAGCAGCGCGGGGTGGCGGGCGTCGATCTCCTCCTGGCTCATGCGGTGCGGCACGTCCGGGAAGGAGACCAGGCCGAGGTTGCCGGAGGCCAGCACGACGGGCTCCGAGCGGCGGGAGGGGCGCCGGTCCTCACCGCTCTCCTCGACCGGGCGGCCGAGCGCAGCCCGTACGGCGGCCCGCGCCTCGGCGCCACTGCGCGTCCTTCCCGCCCGGCGCGGCACGGGCAGGCCGCAGCCGGCCCGGACCAGGTCGCCCAGGGTCAGACCGTAGCGGGAGCGGAAGGTCTCGCCGGGGCTCTGTCCGTGGTCGGACAGGAGGACGAACCGGTACGGGCGCGGGGCGTGCTCGGCGACCTTCTCGATCAGCGCCAGCGAGCGGTCCAGACGCCGCAGCACCTGCGCCACGTCACGGCTGTGCGGCCCGGAGTGGTGGGCCACCTCGTCGTACGCCACCAGGTCGGCGTAGACGGCGGTGCGCCCGGCGAGCAGGTCGCCCATCACCGCGGCCACGACGACGTCCCGTTCGACGACCGTCGCGAAGGCGCGGATCAGCGGGTACAGGCCGCCGCGCGAGACACGCGGGCGCTCCTCGCGGAGCCGGGCGCGCAGGGACTGGCCGATCTCGCGGCCGGCGTCGGCGACGAAGGACAGGAAGGTGCGGACGGCGTTGGCGGGGTCGGAGAAGTAGGCGAAGTAGCCCGCGCGGGAGCGGCTGGCGCGGTCGCGGCGGGCCGCGACCGACAGGACGAGCGCGAGTTCGCCCGCGCCGCCGCCGAAGAGGTTGCCGCGGCTGGCCCCGTCGGCGGTGAGCAGCCCGCCGTCACCGGTGCGCCGTACGGCGCGGCGCTGGAGTTCGACGGCGCTGCTCGGGCGGTTGCAGACCATCACCTCTCCGGTGTCCTTCTCGTACCAGCGGAAGGCGGGGACGTCGTGGTTGGTTCCGTGCAGGATGCCGAGCTGGCTGGCGCCGGTCTGGCTGGACCAGTCGGTGCGCCAGGGGGTGAGCCGGTGGGTGGCCTGCCCCTCGTCGGCGCCGAGCCATCGGGCGACGGTCGGCATCAGACCCTCGTCCACCGCGTCCCGCAGCACGTCGTGACCGACGCCGTCGAGTTGGACGACGACGGTGCCGGGGGTCGACGAGCAGGGTGCCAGCCGTCTGCGGCGGCGGTCGGCGAGCCGGTGGAGCCGGCGCCGGTAGGCGTCGTCGTCGCGCACGGCGAGGGCTGCGCCGGTGGCGGAGGCGACCGCGGACATCACCGCGGCCACGATGACGGCGGTCTCGGGGGCCGCCTCGGCCTGGCCGGAGGGGGTGATGCGCAGGGCCAGCAGGAGCAGTGAGCCGTTGAGGAAGAACACCAGCAGCCCGAGGACCAGCGCGGGCACGAGCAGCAGCAGCCGGACGAGCAGCGGCCACACCACGGCGGACAGCACACCGAAGGCTCCCGCGCCGAGCGCGGCGGTCACGGCGACGGTGGTGGCGCTGTCGCCGTCGGGCGACTGCAACCGGAAGTCCGGCAGGATCCCGGCGAGCACGAGCAGGGTGACCGTGGAGACGGCCCACACCGCGACACTGCGCCCGACCTGACTGGCGACCCGCCGCCACCGCCGCCCGCCACCCATGCCGGCACATCCTCCGTTCCCGCCCCCGCCCCGCGCCTCCACGCGGACCGACTCCAGCTTGTCATACACCCCCATAAACCCCCGTGACCTGCGGTAACACCCATCAGCACGCACCCGCCGCCGGCGTTCGCCGACGCACCCACCCTCGGCCCCGCCACGCCGACGGCGCCGAGCGGTCGGACGCGCCGGATCCCGGCCCGCCGGAGCCGGCCACTCCCCCTTTCGCCGCCCTGGCCCGCCGCCGCACGACCGCCCCGCTCGCACGACCGCCCCGCTCACAGCACCGGCGTACGACGGAGCCGACCGGCTGGTGCGCGGCGATCGGCCCGTGCGGCCGGGCCGTCGTCGGTGGAGGGTGGGGGGCCGGGGGGGCTTGGTCAGCGGCCGTCGTAGCCGGCGGTCGGCATGGAGAGGCGGCGGTGCACGTGGGCCTTCATCTGCGCGTCGTACGCCGGCTCGGCCTGGCCCACCGTCTCCACCCGGACCCCGCGTCGCGCGCACTCCGCGGTGAACTCCTCCACGGAGGACAGCGCCCGCTCCAGCACCCGCCGGCTGGGCGCGACGAACAGGTCCACGCCCGGGCGCACTCCCTCCCACAGGGCGCAGTGGTCGGCCCGCAGCCCCCGGACGAGCAGTTCCCGCGCGATCACGTAGCCGCGCTCGGCCGCCCAGCGGGCGCACATCGCGTGCTGGCTGCGCGAGTCCACCAGGAAGGGGTCGTCGTTCAGCTCCTCCAGGGGTGTCAGGCTCGCGATCGCCGTGACGCGGACGGCCGCCGGAGCGCCCCCGCCGAGGGCATCCCGCACTTCTCCCATGGCGTCCCCCTCACCTCCGGGTTTCCGCCGCCGACCCTACTCCTGCCCGTAGGCTCAGGGGGAGTCGCACGAAGGAGGCAAAGGAGTGCCGGTGGAGATCACCTGGTGGGGTCACGCCACCTGCACGGTCGAGGACTCGGACGTCCGCGTGCTGACCGATCCCCTGTTCGCCCGCCGGCTCGCGCACCTGCGCCGCCGCCGCGGCGCGCCGCCGCCGCCCACCGCCTGGCACGCGGACGTGGCCCTGATCTCCCATCTGCACGCCGACCATCTGCACGTACCCTCGCTGGCCCGGCTGGAGCCGGGCACGCGCCTGCTGGTACCCCGGGGCGCACTCGGGGCGGTCGCGGGTCTGCGCCGGCTCGCCCACCTGCGGATCACCGAGGTGACGCCCGGTGACCGGGTCGAGGTCGGCGGTGTCGTCGTACGGGCGGTGCCGGCCCGGCACGACGGGCGGCGGCTGCCGGTCGGGCGGCACCGCTCGCCGGCGCTCGGCTACGTCGTCGAGGGCGAGGCGCGGACGTACTTCGCCGGGGACACCGGCCTGTTCGAGACGATGGCCGAGGAGGTCGGCCCGGTCGACGCGGCGCTGCTGCCGGTGGGCGGCTGGGGACCGTACCTCGGCGCGGGGCATCTGGACGCGGGACGGGCGGCGCAGGCGCTGGCCCGGCTGGCGCCGGGGAGCGCAGTGCCGGTGCACTACGGCACGTACTGGCCGATCGGGATGGACGCCGTGCGCCCCCATGAGTTTCATGCGCCGGGTGACGAATTCGCGCGCCTCGCCGCCGAGCGTGCGCCGGGGGTCGCGGTGCACCGGCTCGGGCACGGGGAGAGCGTGCGCCTGGAGGGCGCCCGGTGATACGGATCGCCGCCGCCGTGACCTCGGTGGTGCCGCCGGAGTCCACCCAGCAGGCGCTCGGGTATCCCTCACTGTTCCTCCTGGTGCTGATCGGGGCGCTGGTGCCGGTGGTGCCGACGGGCGCGCTGGTCAGTTCGGCGGCGGTGGTCGCCCTGCACCAGACGGCGCCGTTCTCGCTGGCGCTGGTGTTCCTGACGGCGTCGCTGGCCGCGTTCCTCGGGGACGCGGCGCTGTACTGGCTGGGGCGGCGCGGGCTGGGGTCGAGGAACGGATCGCGCTGGCTGGAGGCGATCCGCACGCGCGCCCCGGAGGACCGGCTGGCGCAGGCGCAGCGCAAGCTGACCGAGCACGGGGTCGCGGTGCTGGTCCTGTCCCGTCTCGTCCCGGCGGGCCGCATACCGGTGATGCTGGCCTGCCTGCTGGCGAAGTGGCCGCTGCGCCGCTTCTCCCGCGGCAACCTCCCCGCGTGCCTGGCCTGGGCGGTGACGTACCAGCTGATCGGCATCCTCGGCGGCTCCCTGTTCGCGGAGCCCTGGGAAGGCGTGGTCAGCGCGATCGCGGTGACCGTCCTGCTGGGCGCCGCACCCTCCGTCTGGCGGCGCCTGCGCCGGCTGATCCCGGTCCACCGCTCGCACTGACCTCGGCAGGGGCGGCGAGCCGCTCCCGCCCCGCCGCTACTCCAGGACCCGGGAGGCGCCCACCGGCAGGTCCCACAGCCGTTCCCGGGGAAGGCCGGCCTCCTGCCAGGCTCTGCGGACCCGGGTCAGGGGTTCCAGGAGGGGTTCGGCGGAGAGGACGAAGGTGCCCCAGTGCATGGGCGCCATGTGCCGGGCGCCGAGGTCCTGCACGGCCTGGACGGCTTCCTCCGGGTCGCAGTGGACGTCGCTGAGCCACCAGCGGGGGTCGTAGGCGCCGATGGGGAGCAGGGCCAGGTCGATGCCGGGGTAGCGGCGGCCGATGCGGGAGAACCAGTGGCCGTAGCCCGTGTCGCCGGCGAAGTACACGCGCTGCCCCTCGGGGTCGGTGAGCACCCAGCCGCCCCACAGACTGCGGCAGGTGTCGGTGAGGGTGCGCTTGGACCAGTGGTGGGCGGGGACGAAGTCGACGCGGACTCCGGACAGTTCGGCCGCCTCCCACCAGTCCAGTTCGGTGACGCTGGTGAACCGGCGCCGCTGGAACCAGCGGCCGAGTCCGGCCGGCACGAACACCAGGGTGTCGCGCGGGAGTCGGCGCAGGGTGGGCGCGTCCAGATGGTCGTAGTGGTTGTGGCTGACGACGACCGCGTCGACGGGCGGCAGCGCCTCCCAGGCCACGCCGACGGGCGTGACCCGGGCCGGGGTGCCGATGATGCGGCGGGACCACACCGGGTCGGTCAGCACGGTGAGCCCGCCGATCCGGATCACCCAGCTCGCGTGCCCCGCCCAGGTGACGGCGACGGTACGGGTGTCCACGCGGGGCAGCTCGGCGGGCCGGTACGGCAGCAGCGGGATGTCGGCGAGGGCCTCCTTGTCCGGCCGCAGGGCGCCCTCTCGGGCGAACCGGGCGAAGGCCTTCAGGTCGGGCAGCGGGGCGGTGAGCCGGTCGTGGAAGGCGCGCGGCCACACCCGCCGCTCCCCCAGCCGCCGGGGTTCGGCCAGCGGCGGGAACGGGGCGGGCGGGGAGGTCAGGAGGGACGGGACCGCGGGATCGTCGGTCTCCTGGGTGGTGGTGCTCGTGGACGTGGACGACTCGGACTGCTGCGTCATCGAGGAGGCTCCCATCGCTGAGCGTCGTCGCGGAGATCGTCGAGTACCGACCTCAAGGAGAGCAATGCGCGTTGCACGTGTGGCAGTTCCAACGGCTCGGGGGACAGGAGGCATTCCGCGCGTTCCTCGTCGGTGCGGCCGAGGAGTTCCGCGGTGGACAGCCGCACGCGCAGCGCGCCGAGGTCGTCGCCGAAGCGGTGGCCGCCGTGCACGGGCAGTTCCAGGCGGGTGGTGAGGAAGTCCTCCAACTCCTGTGCGTCGCCGACCGCGTGGGCGTCCAGCGCGGAGCGCAGCGGGCCGAGGTCGGCGTACAGGTGGCGGCCGGCCTGCGGCGGCCGGACGAGCGCGCCCGCGGCGACCACGGCCGCATGGACGGCCCGCGCCAGGCGCGCGTGCAGGCGTACCGAGGCCGCCAGGCGCGCGGTGACCGGCCCGGGTTCGCCGAGGACGTGGGCGGCCGCGGCGGCGACCGGTTCGGCGACGCGGGCGTCCAGTGCGGTGAGGACGTCGAGCACGCGCGCGTGCAGGGCCTCGCCGGGGGCGCCCGCGGGGAAGCGGGCGATCGCGGCGGGCCAGCCGGCGGGCAGGAAGGCGCCGGCAAGGTCGGTGACGACGGTGACCCGGTCGGGCAGCATCTCGGCCGGGCTGAGCAGCACCGTCTCGTGCGGCGCGTGCACGGTGTCGCGCCAGGTCTCGTCGCTGACCAGGTGGAGTCCCTCGGCCGTGGCGGCCTCGACGGTCTCGTGCAGCACCTCCGGCGGTGCCACGGTGGCGGTGGGGTCGTCGGCGACGGACAGCACGAGCAGCCGGGGGTCGCCGCCCTCGGCGCGGACTCTGCGGACGGTCTCCAGGAGGGCGTACGGGTCGGGGACGCCCCCGCACTCGGCCGGCGTCGCCACGGGGAAGGCGGGGGTGCCCAGCAGGCGCGCGTACGGCGCCCACCAGGCCGCGCAGGGCCGGGGCACCAGGACGTCGCCGCCGAGCGTGGCGGTCAGCGCGAGCAGCAGGGCGGGCGCGCCGGGTGCGGCCGCCACCCGGCCGGGCCGGGTGGGCAGCCCGCGTCGCAGCCAGTACCCGCAGGCGGCGTCCAGCAGTTCGGTGTCTCCGCCGATCGGTCCGCGCCGGGTCCGGTTCGCGGCCCCGGCGAGCGCGGCGGACACCTCCGGCAGCACCGGGAGTCCGTCGTCGGGGAGGGCCGACGGACCGTAGCGGACGGGGCCGTGGCCTTCCGGGTCCGTCCGCCGCATGGGTACCTCCGCGAAGTCCCTGATGCCGTGTGGCGCCGCCGAGTCGTGCCGTCACCGGTCCGTCCCGGCCGCGTGCGTCCGGTCCGCCGCCCGGTGTCCGGGGGCGGGTCCGTCCGCAGGGCGCCGGCCGTGCCTTCGGGGCTCCGTGTACCCAGGGCGGCGCCCTCCCAAGGCCACCCGGCCGGGGTCGGGCAGGTCACGCCGGCCAGCGTCCCCGCAGGGCGTCCGGCTGCCCGGTCAGCCGTCGGCCTGCGAACGCCGCCACACCCGGTGGACCGCCCCGCCGAGCGCCGCCGCGATCAGCGCGCCGCCGCCGATCAGGGCCGGCAGGGAGGCGGTGAACGAGCCACCCGCACCGGCCTGCACACCGTGCTGCGCCGCATCGCGGGAGGGGTCGCGGCCCGCGACCGGGCCGCGGCCCGGGCCGGTGCCGGACTGACCGCGGGAGGCGTCCCACGAACCTTCGCCCCGGGACGGGCCGCTGGAGTCCGGACCTCGGGACGGGGCGTGGGACGGGTCCCGGGCGGGGTCCCGGGAGCCCTGCGGGCGGGAAGGGGCGTAGGAGGTGTTGGGGCCCGGCATGACCTGGAGTCCGGACGAGTCCTGCGACCGGGAGGGATCGTAGGAGGTGTTGGGACCCGGCATGACCTGAGGTCCGAACGAGTCCTGCGACCGGGAAGGATCGAAGGAGCCGTTGGGACCCGGCCGGACCTGAGGTCCGAACGAGTCCTGCGACCGGGAAGGATCGAAGGAACCGTCGAGGTCCGGCGCGACCTGGGTGCGGGAAGGGTCGTAGGTGGGTACGTCGCGGAACGTCCCGCGGGCCGGACTGCCCGAAACCTGGCCGGAAGCCGGGTCGCGGGGCGGGGTCTGCGCGGACTGACCCGAGGCCGGGTCACCGGGCGCGGACTCCCCGAACCGACCCGAACCCGGGTCACCCGGCCCGGACTCCCCCAACCGACCCGAACCCGGGTCACCCGGCCCGGACTCCCCCAACCGACCCGAACCCGGGTCACCCGGCCCGGACTCCCCCAACCGACCCGAACCCGGGTCACCCGGCGCGGACTCCCCGGGCCCGGGGCGGAACGGGTCGTTGGCCGGCGTGTCCTGGAGGACCGGGTCCCGCGACGCGTCCGCCGGGGCCCGGGCCGGCGCCGCGGCCTCCGTGTCGCCGGCGGCGCCCCCGGGCGGCCTGGCGCGGGCAGCGACCGTCGGGACCGCGTCCCCGGCCGGTCCGGCCCGGTCCGTACCGGACGCGACCACGGACGGCCCGCCGCCCCTGCCCGCGCCGGATCCGGATGCCGGCGCGCAGGCCTCGGCCTCGGCGCGCGAGACGTCACCGCCGTCCGGGCCGCACACGACGGTGACCGCGGCGCCCTCGCCGGCCCGCGGGGCGTGGGCGGTGCGCGCCGCCTGCCGCAGGGCGGGGGGACGAGCGTGCGAGCCGGCGGCCGGGCTCGCGAGGGCGGCCGACGCGGCGCCGCCCGCCATGACTCCGGCCAGGACGGCGACGGGCAGGGCGCGGGGGACGGTACGGCGCATGAGCGGGGCTCCTTGGAACCGACGACGTCTGACGGCACGGGTTCGTGCCCTTCGCTGCCATCACAGCCGCTGGTACCGCGGGTCGCGCGCGGCCGAGCCCCATTGGCGGGACACCAACGACCTATCGGGTGACGCCGGCGGCCCGCCCCTGAGGAGCTCCCCGGAAGCGGGCCGCCCCTACACGCCCTCCCGCATCACCTGCTCCCGCAGTCGGTCGCAGCACCGGCTGATCAGCCGGGACACGTGCATCTGCGAGATGCCCAACTGCTCGGCGATCCGGCTCTGCGTCATGTCGCCGAAGAACCGCATGTACAGGATGGCCCGCTCCCGTTCGGACAGCGCCGCCAGCCGCGGCCTGACCGACTCGCGGTCCACCACGGTGTCCAGGGCCGGGTCGGGCGAGCCCAGGCTGTCGCCCAGGGAGTAGCCGTCCTCGCTGCCGGACAGTTCCGCGTCGAGCGAGAGGGCGGTGAAGCTCTCCAGCGCCTCCTGTCCGATCCGCACCTCCTCCTCGCTGAGGTGGGCGTGCTCGGCGACCTCGGCGACGGTGGGACCGCGGCCGGAGATCGTCCGGGAGAGGTCCTGGGAGGCGAAGCGGACCCGGTTGCGCAGTTCCTGCACCCGGCGCGGGACGTGCACCGTCCACATGTGGTCGCGGAAGTGCCGCTTGATCTCACCGGTGATGGTGGGCACGGCGTAGCTCTCGAAGGCGTTGCCCCGCTCGGGGTCGTAGCGGTCGACCGCCTTGACCAGGCCGAGCGCGGCGACCTGGCGCAGGTCCTCGGAACTCTCGCCGCGGCTGCGGAACCGGCCGGCGAGCCGTTCGGCCATCGGCAGCCAGGCCTGAACGATCTCGTCGCGGACCTCGTTCCGCCGTCGCCCCGGGGGGAGTGCGGCGAGCCGGCGGAAGGCTTCCGCGGTGTCGGGGGCGTCGTCGTGGGGGTGGTGCCTGGCGCTCGCTCGCGTTGGCATGGTGCGTCGCAGCTCCCTCGGGGTCCTCTCGGGCGGACGGTCACCGTGGGAGCGCGGGCGCGTGAACCGGACGGCCGCACGTGGCGGCGTGTCGCGCCGCTTCCACGGGCGTGCCTCCGGTCCGAAGCACTGGCTCCGCGCCTGCCCCCGGTCCCGGGCGTCCAAACACGCCGCCGCGGCGGGGCGGGATTCCGGCCGCCCCTCGGGTGTCATCCCGTCCCGGAAAACCGGTGTCGGCTTCCCGCGCACGGGTACGCGGTGGCCACCCCCGACGATCTGGAGGGAGACATGCAGCGAGGCAGTGACCGGCTGAGTGTCCACCGTGACGACGAGATGAAGCACGAGTTGCAGGGACTGCTCAGGTCCGGCCATCCCACGCGGAGCGAGGAGTGGCACGACCCGGAGCCGACCGCCGAGGACGATCCGGAGGTGTGGGGCGGACCGGTGGCGCCGGGCGGCTCCCGGGCGTCCCTGGAGAGCGTCCGCCTGGAGCTGGCCAGGATTCTGGGCCGCAGTGCCTTTCCCGCGGGTCCGGGCGAGCTGACCCGCCTGCTCCGGCGCAAGAACGCGCCCGACACGCTGATCGAGGCGCTCCAGCGACTGCCGCACAAGGCGCGCTACGCCAATGTGCAGGAGCTGGCCCGGGAACTGACGCACACCGAGACGCCCGCGCGGGAGGAGCGCGCGTAGGCCCGTGCCCGGGGGCGCCGCGGCCGGCGCCGGGAGAAAAGCGCCCCGGGGACGGCAGGGCCCGTCCCCGGGGCGCCGAAAGGACGTTGAGGCATCATGCGCATCGCATTTCTGACCGCGCCCGAGGGCGTGGAACAGGTCGAGCTCACCGAACCGTGGAAGGCGGCGAAGGACGCCGGTCACGAGACCGTGCTCGTGTCGACCGAGTCCGGGGAGATCCAGGCCTTCGACCACCTGGACAAGGCGGACAGGTTCCCCGTGGACGCGGTCGTCGGCGAGGCCTCCCCTGACTCCTTCGACGCGCTGGTCCTGCCGGGCGGCGTCGCCAACCCGGACTTCCTGCGGACGGACGAGAAGGCGGTGGCGTTCGTGGGGGCGTTCTTCACGCAGGGCCGTCCGGTGGCCGCGATCTGCCACGCGCCGTGGACGCTGGTCGAGGCGGATGTCGTACGGGGCCGGGTGCTGACCTCGTGGCCGAGTCTGCGGACGGACATCCGCAACGCGGGCGGCATCTGGGTCGACGAACAGGTGAAGATCTGCGACCACGGCCCGAACAAGCTGATCACCAGCCGCAAGCCGGACGATCTGAAGGCGTTCTGCGAGGCCTTCCTCGACGTCCTCACCGAGAAGGCCGGCTGACCCTCCGGCGCCGGGACGTCCTTCAGACGCGGGGAGTCGCCGACTCCCCGCATCCGCGTTCCCTGGCCCCCTCGCGGGTGCGGCCGGCGGCGACCGGGCGGCGCGGGTTGCGGCGCAGGTACTCGCCCTCGAGCTGCGCCATGCGTTCGTTGTGGGCGCGCAGCGCGTCGTTCGAGCCGTACAGCAGCGTGTCGTGGCGCGTGCGGTGGATCGTCTCCAGCTCCTTCATCAGCTGCTGGTCGTCCAGCCGTCCCGGGTCGACTCCGGTCATGGTGGTGCCCCGTTCGTCGTGTTCGTACCTGCGGTCCGGGTACCCGCCCGGCGTGCGGCGCCACCGAACGGTCTCCGGGAGGGAGCCATGGATCTCGCCTTTCTGCATCCACTGTACGAACACCCGGGCCCCTGGGCCTCCGTGTACGTCGACACCTCGCGGCACACGGAGGAAACGGCCCACCAGCTGGAGCTGACGGCCCGGGCCATGGGGCGCGAGCTGGCGCGGCAAGGCGCGGACGAGGCCACCTGCCGAGCGGTGGAGGAGGCCGTACGGGAGCTTCGCCGTGTCCCCGATCCGCAGGGGCGGGTGCTGTTCGCGCGGGACGGCGCGGTCGTGCTCGACCCGCTGCTGGCCCGTCCGCCGCGGGGCGGCAGCCGGGCGGAGTGGGCGGCGCTGCCGCGCGTGGCGCCGCTGCTGGAGCTGGCGGGTGAGGATCCGGTCGCGATCGTCGCGTACGTCGACCGCAGGGGCGCGGACTTCGAGCTGCGCAGCTCGCTGGGCCCGGAGGACGCCGGGACGGTGGTGGCGCTGGAGTGGCCCATCCACCGGACGGCGAGCGCGGACTGGTCGGAACGGCACTTCCAGCTGAAGGTGGAGAACACCTGGGAGCACAACGCGGCGGAGATCGCGGACGCGCTCAGCGTCTGCCAGGAGGAGACGGACGCCGACCTGCTGATCCTGGTCGGCGACGACCGGGAGCGGCGCGAGGTGCGCGGGCGGCTGCCGAAACGGCTGCACGACCGCGTGGCGGAGGCCGCCGACGGCACCGGCAGCCGGCTGCTGGACGAGGACGTGGAGCGGATCCGCGCCGCGCACGTGCACCAGCGTGTCGAGTCCGAGCTGGACCGGTTCCGGGCGGCCCGGACACCGGACGACGAGGGACGCTCGGGGGCCGCCGAGGGGGTGTCGGCGCTGGTCGAGGCGGCCCGCGAGCACCGTCTTGAGGAACTGCTGATCAGCCCGGACGGCGCAGACGCCCACCGCGAGGTGTGGATCGGCGAGGACGCCGACCAGCTGGCCGTGCGCCGTACGGAGCTGAAGGCCCTCGGCGAGCGGCACTCCTGGCCGGCCCGGGCCGACGACGCCCTGCTCCGCTCGGCGGTCTGCCAGGACGCCACGGCCCTGTCGCTGGACCCGGCCGCCGCCGGCGAGGACGTGCCGGCGGGCGGGCTGGGCGCCGTCCTGCGCCGGCGGTGAGCGGCCCGGCGGCGGCAGACGTGCGTTACCGCGCCCGCTGTACCCGCCGTTCGTCCCACACCGGCTCCGGGGTCTCGCGGACCCGGCCGTCGCTGCCGAAGACGAGGAACCGGTCGAAGGAGCGGGCGAACCAGCGGTCGTGGGTGACCGCGAGGACCGTGCCCTCGAAGGCCTCCAGGCCTTCCTGGAGGGCCTCGGCGGAATCCAGGTCGAGGTTGTCGGTCGGCTCGTCCAGGAGCAGCGCGGTGGCGCCCGCCAGCTCCAGCAGCAGGATCTGGAACCGGGCCTGCTGACCGCCGGAGAGCCGGTCGAAGGTCTGTTCGGCCTGGCCGGTCAGTTCGTAGCGGCGCAGCCGGGACATCGCGGCGCCGCGGTCCTGGGAGTGCTCCTTCCACAGGATGTCCAGCAGGGTGCGGCCCACCAGCTCGGGGTGTGCGTGGGTCTGGGCGAAGTGCCCGGGGACCACCCGCGCGCCGAGCTTCCACGCGCCGGTGTGCGCCACGTCCTCGCCGGCCAGCAACCGCAGGAAGTGCGACTTGCCGGAGCCGTTGGAGCCGAGCACCGCGACGCGTTCGCCGTAGAAGACCTCCAGGTCGAAGGGCTGCATCAGGCCGGTCAGCTCCAGGCCCTGGCAGGTGACGGCCCGGACGCCGGTGCGGCCGCCCTTCAGGCGCATCCGGATGTCCTGCTCACGCGGCGGCTCCGGCGGCGGACCGGCCTCCTCGAACTTGCGCAGCCGGGTCTGGGCGGCCTGGTAGCGGGAGGCCAGTTCATGGCTGACGGTGGCGGCCTGCCGCAGGTTCAGCACCAGCTTCTTCAGCTGCGCGTGCTTCTCGTCCCAGCGCCTGCGCAACTCCTCGAAGCGGGCGAAGCGCTGGCGCCGGGCCTCGTGGTAGGTGGCGAAACCGCCGCCGTGCACCCAGGCGTCGGCGCCGGCCGGGCCGGGTTCGAGGGAGACGATCCGGTCGGCGGCGCGGGCGAGGAGTTCACGGTCGTGGGAGACGAAGAGCACCGTCTTGCGGGTCTCCTTCAGACGCTCCTCCAGCCAGCGCTTGCCGGGCACGTCGAGGTAGTTGTCCGGCTCGTCGAGCAGCAGCACCTCGTCCGTGCCGCGCAGCAGCGCCTCCAGCACCAGCCGCTTCTGCTCGCCGCCGGACAGCGTGCGCACCTCCCGCCACTGCGCCTTGTCGTAGGGCATGCCGAGAGCGGCCGTGGTGCACATGTCCCACAGCGTCTCGGCCTCGTAGCCGCGTGCCTCCGCCCAGTCGGCCAGCGCCTGCGCGTACTGGAGCTGGGCGGCCTCGTCGTCGACGGTCATGATGGCGTGCTCGGCCGTGTCGACGGCCCGCGCGGCCTCCCTCACCCGCGGCGGCGCGACCGACACGAGCAGGTCGCGCACGGTCGTCTCGTCCCGCACCGACCCCACGAACTGCCGCATCACGCCGAGACCGCCGCCGACGGTCACGGTGCCGCCGTGCGGCTTCAGCTCGCCGGAGACCATGCGGAGCAGGGTGGTCTTGCCGGCGCCGTTCGGTCCGACGAGGGCCACGGCGGCCCCCTCTCCCACCCGGAAGGACACATCGCCGAGCAGCGTCCTCCCGTCGGGGAGGTTGTACTCCAGGTGCGCGGCTTCCAGATGTCCCATGGTCAGGCATTCTGGTCGCGGCCGTACGGGACGGGCAAACGCTTATCCGAAGTCCACGGGCCGTCCGGTCGGGCCGCTCTCCCGCGCCGGGGTGACGACCGCGTCCGCCCACGTCAAGGCCGTCCATCCGGCGTCGGCCGAGCCCTGGAGGACCACCACGCCGGTGTTCTCCAGGGGGTGGGTGGCGGCGAACTCCACGTCGAGGTTGCGGGCGCGGACCGCGGTCCACAGGCGGATGGCAGCGCCGTGACTGACCATGGCGACGGTTCCGGCACCGTCCGCGGTGGCCTCGGCGACGACCGCGTCGTAGCGGGCCAGCACCTCGGTGCCGCTCTCGCCGCCGGGCATGCGCGTCCGGGTGTCACCGGCGGCCCAGCCCAGCAGCGTGCGCATGTAGACCTGTCCGCGCTCGGAGTCGCCGGGCTCCGTCTCCAGGTCGCCCGCCGACACCTCGCGGATGCCGTCGCGGACGATCACGTCGAGTCCGCGGACGGCGGCCAGGGGCCCGGCGGTGAGCTGGGTGCGGATCAGCGTGGAGGCGTAGAGCGCTTCGATGTCCTCGCCGGCGAGTGCCCGCGGCAGCGCGGCCGCCTGCCGTTCGCCGAGCCCGGTCAGGCCCGGCCCGGGGATCCGCGTGTCCAGCAGGTGGCCCACGTTGGAGGGGGTCTGGGCATGGCGGATGAGGAGCAGACGCATGCAAGGGTCCCTGAAGGCGGCCGGTGCCGCCCCTCACACACAAGAAACGGCGACTTCAGGGTAACGGTCCCCGTATGAGCCCAGACGTCGACCTCACCGTCCCGAAGACCGGCGCCCGCGCCGTCCTGAAGCGCCTGACGGCCCTGGACGGCCGGCTGTTCGAGTTCGCGGCCGAGCGCCGCTGGCCCGGTGCCGGACCCGTGCTGCCGAGGCTGAGCCGGGCCGCGAACCACGGCGTGCTGTGGTGCGCGGCGGCGGCCGCCATCAGCGCGAGCCGCACCCCGAGGGCCCGCCGGGCCGCCGTCCGCGGCCTGGCCTCCCTGAGCCTTGCGTCCCTGACCGTCAACACCCTGGGCAAACGCTCGGTGCGCCGCGACCGGCCGGTCCTGGACCCCGTCCCGATCATGCGGCGGCTCAAGCGGCAGCCGTTCACCACGTCCTTCCCGTCCGGGCACGCGGCGTCCGCGGCCGCCTTCGCGACCGGCGTCGCCCTGGAGTCCACGGCCTGGGGCGCGGCGGTGGCCCCGGTCGCCGCGTCGGTGGCGCTCTCGCGCGTCTACACCGGCGTCCACTTCCCGAGCGACGTGCTGGCGGGTGCCGCACTGGGCGCGGGCGTCGCGTTCGCGGTACGCGCCCTGGTGCCCACCCGCGCCCAGACCGGCCCGCCGCCCCACCCCCGCGCCGACCTGCCGGCGCTTCCCGGCGGCGCGGGCCTGGTCCTGGTGGCCAACCGGGCCTCCGGCACCGCGGACCGCGCCGGCGCGCTGCGGGACGTACTGCCGGAGGCGGACGTCGTCGAGTGCGAGCCGGAAGAGGTCCAGGCCGAGCTGGAGAAGGCGGCGGACCGCGCCCGGGTGCTCGGGGTGTGCGGCGGCGACGGCACCGTGAACGCGGCCGCCGAGATCGCCCTGCGCCGCGGCCTGCCGCTCGCGGTGCTGCCCGGCGGCACGCTCAACCACTTCGCCTACGACCTCGGCGTGGAGGACGCCCGGGCCCTCGGCCGGGCCCTGGAGCACGGTCACGGCGTGCGCGTGGACGTGGGCCGCTTCCGCTCCGGGAGCAAGCGGGGCGTCTTCCTCAACACCTTCAGCCTCGGCCTGTACCCGGAGCTGGTGCGCGAGCGCGAGCGCTGGTCCGGCCGGATCGGCAGCTGGCCGGCCGGGGTGCTGGCGACGCTGAAGGTGCTGCGCGCCGACCGCCATCCGCTGCGGGCGGTGGTGCGGGGCCGCTCCCACCCGCTGTGGCTGCTGTTCGCCGGAAACGGCACGTACCACCGCATGGGGCTCGCCCCGGGCCGCCGGCTCGACCTGACGGACGGGAAGCTCGACGTCCGGGTGGTGCACGGGGGCCGCAGGCCGGCGCTGCGCCTGCTGTCCGCGGCCCTGGCCGGCCCGCTGACGCGGTCCCCCGCCCACGCCGCGGTCCAGGTGGCCCGGCTGCGCCTGACCGGTGTCGCGCCCGGCACGCTGCTCGCCCACGACGGCGAGGTGATGGAGGCGGAGGACGAGCTGTGGCTGGAGAAGCTGCCCGAGGCGCTGGCGGTGTACCGGCCGCTGCCAGGAGACTGACCACCCACCCGCCGCCTGTCCGGATGCTGAAATCAGGGTCTCACCATCCGGCACGGAGGCGTACCGTGATCCGTACCGCCCGGGGCCGCGGGCCCACGGGGTCAGGGGACGAGAAGGGGTACAGCCATGCCGAAGCGGGAGACGGCCGTCTACACGCACGGGCACCACGAGTCCGTGCTGCGTTCGCACACCTGGCGCACCGCCGCCAACTCCGCGGCCTACCTGCTCGGCTCGCTCCGGCCGCACATGAAGATCCTCGACATCGGCTGCGGTCCCGGCACCATCACCGCCGACCTGGCGGCCCTCGTCCCCCAAGGGCACGTCACAGGTGTCGACCGGGCGCCCGGCGTCCTGGAGCAGGCGCGCGCCACGGCCGCCGGGCGGGGCCTGGCCAACGTCGACTTCGCGGTGGCCGACGTCCACGCCCTCGACCATCCCGACGACACGTTCTGCGTCGTCCACGCCCACCAGGTGCTCCAGCACGTGGGCGACCCCGTGCAGGCGCTGCGCGAGATGCGGCGGGTGACGAAGCCGGGCGGGTACATCGCCGTCCGCGACGCGGACTACGCGGCGATGACCTGGCACCCGCGGGTGCCGGGGCTGGACGACTGGCTGGACCTGTACCGGCGGGTCGCCCGCGCCAACGGGGGTGAGCCGGACGCCGGACGCCGGCTGCGGTCCTGGGCGCTGGCGGCCGGCTTCACCGACGTCACGGCCGGCTCCAGCACCTGGACCTACGCCACCGAGGACGAGCGCGCCTGGTGGAGCGGGCTCTGGGCCGACCGCACCGTGGCGTCGGCGTACGCCGAGCGCGCCGTCGCGGGCGGACACGCGACCGAGGAGCGGTTGCGGGCCGTGTCGGCGGCGTGGCGGGAGTGGGGTGAGCGGCACGACGGCTGGTTCGCGGTCCTGCACGGGGAGATCCTGTGCCGCAAGGAAGGCTGATTCCGCAGCTCTCCCCGGGACCTCTCCCCCGTTCCCTGCCGTTCGTGAAGCGTCACTCCCGGGGAAGCAGGGGTCCCAGCGGTCCGAGGTCCAGATTCAGGTCCTCGGGCCGCAGCCCGTAGCGGTCGCGCAGTTCGGCCATGCGGTCCTCCAGGAGCATGAGCGTGAGACCGATCCGCTCCTCCTGGTCCTCGCTCAGGTCCCCCTCGTCGAAGCGGCGCAGCGCCTGCCGCTCCATGAGCTGGCGCAGCAGTTCCACAACGGTGAGCACGAGTTTCACCAGGTCCCGCTCGACCGTGTCGGGCTCCAGATCCAGTCGCTTGCGCGGAGGCACGGCTACTCCTCGAAGGGCGAGGGCACTTGGGCGTTCACCGAGCTGATCAGCGCGTTCAGGTCGATGCGGACGAGGTCCACGTCGGCGATGCGCAGGGTGATGTCCCCGGTGATGACGACACCGCCGGCCAGCAGCCGGTCGAGTAGGTCGACCAGGGCGATCTCACGGCGTTCGACGACCGTCATGCCTCCTCCCCCGCGAAGGAGTACGCCGCCCAGGGCCCGGTGAGTTCCACGCGCAGCCCCGGCACGTCGTCCTTCGTGCGGTCCACGAGTTCCACGAACTCCTCGGAGTCGCCGCGCGGCACCAGGTAGGCGGCGTTGAGCACGTTCCGACCCGCCGTGCCGCCGGCGAGAGCGGGGTGCTGCGGGGCGTGCAGCCGGGACTCCTCGGCGAAGGCGGAGAGCTGCTCGTGCAGCCGGGTCGCGAAGGTCTCCGCCTTCTGCCACAGGTCCTCGCCCGCCCGGGTCTGCTGCCGCCGCTGCCGCAGGTAGTCCCGGCCCGAGGCGGCCTTGGGCACGGGCTGCGCGGCCTGCTGAGGCTGCTCGGTCTCGGCGTAGATCTTCACGCCCCACTCCACACGCCCCTCCAGCCGGTCCAGGGTGTGGCGGATGTGGTCCTCGCGGGCCTCGATCATCGTGCGCACGGCGCTGTCGTCCCGGAAGACGGTGGCGAGCCTCAGCGGCAGCGGTGTGGTGACGACGGTCAGCGCGTCGATGACGCCCTGGTGGGCGCGGGCGGTGGCGGCGAGCCAGTCGAGGTCCTCCAGATGGGAGCGCAACGGCTCCTCGGCGAAGTCCCGCTCGGGCACCTCGCTGACGACGGCGACCAGGCCGTGGTGGTTGAGCTGCTTGGCCGGAGCGCCCGCCACCCCGGTCAGCTCCGCCTGGAGAGGCGCGCCGAGGGGCCGGCAGACGGCGTAGACGTACCGCAGTCCGGTCATGGTGCCTCCTTGCGGGCACGGTCCTGGTCCACGCGGCCCCGCTCCAGGCGGTCCGGCTCCGGTCGGCCGCGGTCCAGCTCCAGTTCCTCCAGCCGCGCCAGCCGCTCGCGCAGCTCCGCGTTCTCCCGGGCGAGTTCGTCGCGGCGGGCGCGGGACGAGAGCGCCGGGTCGGTCTCCCACCAGTCGATACCCATCTCCTTGGCCTTGTCGACCGAGGCGACGACGAGCCGGAGCTTGACGGTGAGCAGTTCGATGTCGAGCAGGTTGATGCGGATGTCGCCCGCGATGACGATGCCCTTGTCGAGCACGCGCTCGAGAATGTCGGCGAGGTTGGCCCCGCCGCTCGGGCCGTACGGTTCGGGCAGTCGGCTGGGCGTCGTCATCGGCGGCCCCCGCCCTCGGCGTACTCGTACTCGGGCTCCTCTTCTTCCTCGTCCTCGTAGTACTCGGGCTCTTCACCGTCCCCGGGCTCGTACTCCTCGTCTTCCTCCGCCTCGGG
This sequence comes from Streptomyces sp. 6-11-2, assembly GCF_006540305.1. Lineage (GTDB taxonomy): Bacteria > Actinomycetota > Actinomycetes > Streptomycetales > Streptomycetaceae > Streptomyces. The sequence goes on from NZ_BJOR01000001.1 coordinate 1,100,273, forward strand.
CTCCTCCTCGTTCTCCTCCTCTTCGTACTCGCCGTTCTCCTCCTCGGCGTACGGGCCCTCCTCCTCGTTCTCCTCGTACGGCTGCTCCTCTTCCTGGTTCTCGTCCTCGTAGCCGTTCTCCTCCTCGGCCTCCTGCTCCTCCTCGGAGACCGCGTCCTCGTGGCTGCGCACGACCTCGCCGTCACGGATCTCGCCGCGCCAGCCCTCGTCGGCCTCTCCCTTGAGGGTGATGAACCGGACGTAGTTCTTCAGGTCCAGCCGGGCGCGGCGGCCCTGGGCCCGCCAGATGTTCCCGGTCTTCTCGAACAATCCGCTCGGGTAGTACTCCATGACCAGCAGGACCCGGGTGAGGTTCTCTTCGAGACGGTGGAAGGAGACGACGCCCTTCGTGGTGCCCTTCGCGCCCTCCGACGTCCACTGGATGCGCTGGTCGGCCACCTGCTCGGTGGTGTGGGCCTTCCAGCTTCGGCTGGACCAGAACACCTTCAACTGCCAGTCGGAGGAGGTGTCGTCGGCGCGGCTCGCGCTCTTGACGCCCTTGGCGAAGGTGCTGAAGTCCTGGAACTGGGTCCACTGGTCGTAGGCGGTGCGCAGCGGCACGCCGACATCGACGGACTCGATGATGACGGTGGGCTTGTTGCCCCCGCCGCGCTTGCGCTTGCCCCCGCCGCCACCGAGGTTCCTCAGCACGCCCATGACGCTGTCCTTGGCGCGGGAGGCGCCCAGCTCCAGGACCGAGCGCACCGGGCCCTTGCCCTCGGCGGCCTTGCGTCCGGCGTCGAGGGCGAGCTTGACGAAGCCCGGGCTGTTGCCCTCGGCGATGTCGTTGAGCATGCCGGTGGTCTCGCCGAGCTTGCGGCCGAAACCGACCAGGAGCCGCTGGGCCTGGGCGCCGAGGTAGTCCTGCACCTCGGCCTTGAGCCGGTCGGCGGCCTCGCTGTGGGCGAGGTCGCTCAGCGGACTTTCCTTCGCCGCGCCGCGCGCCGCGCCGCCGGCCGCGGAGGTCGCGGATCCGAGGGCCCCGGTCATCGGTCACCACCACCCTTCGGCCGCCGGGAGCGGGCGGCGCCGGTCGCGCCGCCGGCCGTGGCCGTCCTCTTCGCGGCCGTCCTTCCGGTCGCGGTCTTCTTCGCCGCCGTCTTCCTGGCGGGAGCCTTCTTCGCGGCGGCCCTCTTCGCGGGGGCCTTCTTGGCAGGAGCCTTCTTCGCCGCTTCCTTCCGGGCCGGTGCACCCTCCGGCGCCTTCCTGGCGGCCTTCTTCGGGGGCGCCTTCTTCGCCGGCCCCTTCTTCGCGGGGGCCTTCCCGGCGGCTTCCTCGCGGGCCGGTCCGCCGCGGTCCTCGTCCTCGCCCCGGGGCTCCCCCTCGGCCTCGCGGCCCTCCCCCCGGTCCTCGTACTCGTCCTCGTACTCGTCGTACTCGTCCGTGTACGTGTCCTCCCCCTCGGGCTCCTCGTCTCCGCCGGGCTGCGGTGCGACGCCGGCGAGCTCGTCGCGGATCTGGGCGGTCCGCCCGTGCAGCCGGTCGGCGAGCGCGGTCATCTGCCGTTCGGCCATGGCCCCCGAAGCCGCCTTGCCCACCCCCTTCAGGTCCTCGCGCAGCTGGTCGCCGATCTCCTTGAGCTGCGGGTTGTTCATCAGCTGCTGGTTGACCAGCTGCGCGATCCCGCTCGGACCGAGGTTCAGCTTCTTGCCGGCCACCAGGCTGCCCAGCGAGAGGGCGAGTTTCGCCTTCTTCGTCCGTCCCAGGAGGTAACCGACCCCTATCGCGAGGCCGAGTCCCACTTTGTTCATCGTGCCGTCCCCTCGCCTGTTCCCTCGCCTGTCCCCGTGCCTGAGCGCAGGCCGGTCTCCAGCCGGTCGAGAAGCTCGTCCTCCCTGCGGTCGAACTCCTCGGCGCTGATCTCGCCGGCCTCCAGCTGCTCTTCCAGCCGGGCGAGTTCGGCCTGCACCGTGGCCGGGTCGTAGTAGATGCGCTCGGCCTCGCGCAGTACCTGCCGGATCGCCCAGGCGCTTCCGCGCGCCGGCGCGAACGGCAGCAGCAGCACTTCGGAGATGAGTCCCATGACGTCACTCCGCTCCCGTGTCCGCTACGGCCGTGGTGCTCGCGGGTTCGGCGGGGCCGGGTTCGACGAAGCTGTACGGCGGCAGGGGGCCGTTGACCCGCAGTTCGAGGTGGGGCAGGTCCGTGCGGGCCTGTTCGACGGCGGTCACGAACTCCTCGGCCGCTTCCCGGTCGACCAGGAACGAGGCGTTGACCAGCCAGCCGGTGGAGGGCGGGCCGTCGCTGACCGCGGCGGCGTACGGCTCCAGCGCGTGCACGATCTCGCGGGCGTCGTCGGCCTCACGGGCCTGCACGGCGGCCGCGACCAGCTCACCGAGCCGGAGCTTGTCCTGGTAACCCCCGCCGCCGGAGCGCCGGTTGGCCTCCGCCAGGGAGCGGATCTCGGGGTTCTCGGCCATCACGCGGTGCAGCACCGCTTCCTCGTCGTGGCTGGCCTTGACGTTGTACTCGACCCTGCCCTCCAGGGCGCGCAGCCGCTCGCGGTAGTGCTCGGCGCGCTCGGTGAGGACGCCGGTGACGGTGTCGTCGTCGGGGGCGACGCTGCCGAACCGCATCGGCAGCACACAGCCGGCCTCACCGGCCTCACTGAGTACGGCCTGGTGGGCGAGCAGATCCCTGCGTTTGGGGCGCAGTCCCTCGGGTGCGTCGCTGACGACCGCGGCGAGCCCGCCCGCCGTCAGCACGCGCACCGGGCGGGCCGGCTCGCCCACACCGCCCATGCCCCGCGGCAGGCCGGGATGGGAGGCGGTGGTGATCGCGTAGACGTACGTGCTCACTCCTGCTCCTCCTTCCGGCGGGCCGGCGCGGCCTTACGGGCCCGCGGCCGCTGCCCGCTCTCGTCCGAGTGCTCCTGGCGGCCCTGCTGGAAGGCGTCGGAGACGGTCTGGGCGGCGCCGGACAGCGCCCCCTTGGCCTTGCCGCGCGCGCCGGACTCGGTGACCTCGCCGACCAGGTCGGGCAGGCCGGGGGTCCGGTGCGGGCCGGCTTCCAGGTCGAGCCGGTTGCAGGCCTCGGCGAAGCGCAGGTAGGTGTCGACGCTGGCGACGACGACCCGTACGTCGATCTTCAGGATCTCGATGCCGACCAGGGAGACCCGCACGAACGCGTCGATCACCAGCCCCCGGTCGAGGACGAGTTCCAGTACGTCGTACAGGCCGCTGCTGCCGCCTCCGCCATCGGACGTCTGTGCCGGGACAACGGTCATGCCAACCGCGCCTCCTTGTCTGTGTCTGCTGCGTACTTGTCTGTGTCCGCTGCGTGGTCTGCCGCGTGCGTATGCGGTCCTCGGGCGTGAGCCGCCCGGGGCCGGCCTAGCCGCCGCCGGAGCGGCGGGCGTCGGCGCGCCCGCGTTCGTAGCGGCGCAGCCGCCGGTAGCCGGTCAGCTGCCCTCGCGGATCGAGTTCCACCTGATAGCTCGCCATCAGGCTCATGGTGTCGGGCACCCGGGCCAGTTCCAGGACCTCGACCTCCAGCGACCAGCCGTCCTCCGACTGCTCGAAGGTCGTCACGGACTCCGCGGTCAGTCCCGTCAGCTCGGCGAACTGGGCACGCGCCTCACGCAGCACCTCCACCGGCCTCGGCCGGGACGCCGACTCTCCTGAACCCTGCGAGTCCGCGGTGTTTTCTCTCTTCACCATGGCCACCTCTTCTCCTCCGGGTGGCCGAAGGTTCCCTGGCCAAACCTGCGCGGGTGCGGGTGTCCCTCACACACGGGGTCGAACCGCCGCAGGACCGCCGGTGCGCACCGTGCGCGCCTCGTCACTCACCGCACGACCGCTTCCTCCACCAGCAGCCGCGCGGCGGCCGCGATCGACTCGGCGTCGATGCCCGCGGCGTGCAGCTGCTCGGCGGGCGAGGCCGAGCCCGGCATCTCCCGGACGGCGAGCCGCACCAGGCGCGGCACCGGGCGTCCGTCGGTGAAGGCGTCGAGCACGGCGTCGCCGATGCCGCCCTCGGCGTGGTGGTCCTCCACGGTGAGCAGGCAGCCCGTGTCCTCGGCGGCCTCCCGGAGCGTGTCCCGGTCGACCGGCTTGACCGAGTACAGGTCGATCACCCGGACCGCGATGCCGTCCCGGCCGAGGGCGGCGGCGGCGGCGAGCGCCTCGTGCAGGGTGACGCCCGCGGCGACGACGGTCAGCCGGTCCCGTGCGGAGGAGCGCAGCACCTTGCTGCCCCCGACGGGGAACTCCTCCTCGGGCGCGTAGAGCACCGGGCTCGCCCCGCGCGAGGTCCGCAGATAGCGGACGCCGTCCAGGTCGGCCATCCGTGCGACGAGCTCGGCGGCCTGGTTGGCGTCGCACGGGTAGAGCACGGTCGAGCCGTGGACGGCGCGCATCGTCGCCAGGTCCTCCAGGCCCATCTGGCTGGGCCCGTCCTGTCCGATCGCCGTGCCCGCGTGGGAGCCGTTGAGGTTGATGCCGGAGCCGCTGACGGAGGCCATCCGTACGAAGTCGTGCGCGCGGGTCAGGAAGGCCGCGAACGTCGAGGCGTACGGCACCCAGCCGCGCCGGGCCATCCCGACGGCGGCGGCGACCATCTGCTGTTCGGCGATGTAGCACTCGAAGTAGCGCTCGGGGTGTTCCTTGGCGAAGAACTCCGAGCGGGTGGAGTCGCCGACCTCGCCGTCGAGGGCCACGACGTCGCCGCGCGCGGTGCCGAGCGCAGCGAGCGCCTGGCCGTAGGCGTCGCGGGTGGCGACCTTTTCGCCCTTGTCCCAGCGGGGCAGTTCGAGGTTTCCGTCGCCCACGGCGTGCAGCGAACGGGCCGAGCGCGGCTCGTGCACGCGGACGCGGATGTCGCGGACGCCGCCCAGCTCCTCGACCGCCTCGTCGGGGTCCTTCAGCGGCTTGCCGTGCAGGCCCTCACGGTCCTCGGCGTCCTTGACGCCCCTGCCCTTGAGGGTGCGGGCGATGATCGCGGTGGGCCGGCCCCGCGTGGAGACCGCCTCGCCGAAGGCGCGGTCGACAGCGTCCACGTCGTGACCCTCGATCTCGATCGTCTGCCAGTCGAAGGCGCGGAAGCGGCGGGCGTAGGCGTCCAGGTCGTGGCCGTGCCGGGTGGGGCCGCGCTGGCCGAGCCGGTTGACGTCGACGATCACGGTCAGGTTGTCCAGGTGCTCGTACCCGGCATGCTCGGCGGCCTCCCAGATCGAGCCCTCGGCCATCTCGCTGTCCCCGCACAGCACCCACACGCGGTAGTCGGCGTGGTCCAGCCGTTTGCCGGTGAGCGCGATCCCGACGCCGATGGGCAGGCCCTGTCCGAGGGATCCGGTGGCGGTCTCCACCCACGGCAGCCGTTGCGGGGTGGGGTGCCCTTCCAGGCGGCTGCCCAGCTTGCGGAAGGTGAGCAGTTCCGCGTCGTCGATGGCGCCCGCCGCCTTGTAGGCGGAGTACAGCAGCGGGGAGGCGTGTCCCTTGGACAGGACGAGGCGGTCGTTGCCGGGGTGCTCGGGCCGGTCGAAGTCGTAGCGGAGATGGTTCGCCAGCAGGACCGCCATGATGTCGGCGGCGGACATGGAGGACGTGGGGTGCCCGGAGCCCGCCGCGGCGGCGGCGCGCACGCTGTCGACGCGCAGCTGCTGGCCGAGTTCGACGAGTTCGTCGGTGTTCATGAGTCTCCTTCCGCGGGTATGTCGTCTCGCTTGACCGGGCCCGGGGCGGGGTGGGCTCCGCCGTGCGCGGCGTCGGCCGGCTCTCCCGGGCCGGAGCCGGCCGTCGTCCTCGCCTGCCGCTCGGGCCCGCCCGGTACCCGGGCCAGCTCCGGGGAGGCCGTGTCCAGGGGCACGGACCAGGACCGTACGAGGCCCAACTGGACGGACTGGCGCGGCAGTACGGCGTCCAGCAGCCAGTCCGCGGCCACCCGGACGCGATTGCCGGGCATCGCCGCGAGGTGATAGGCGCGGGTGACCGCTCCGGCCACCGGCCCGGACAGCGGGACGCCGAGCGGGTCGGCGGCGGCCTGCGCACCGCCCAGGTCCACGACGAAGCCGAGGTCGCGGTGGCGGTAGGGGCGGGCCTCGCCGACGCCGAGCGAGGCGGCGACGTTGACCGCGGCGGTCCTGCCCTGCCGCCAGGCGTGCTGGGCGGTCATCGGGGTGTAGCGGCCGGGGCAGTCCAGGTCGGGTACGGCGGCCGCGTCCCCGCACGCGAACACCTCCGGCCGCCCCGGCACCTGGAGGAAGGGGTCGACGACGAGCCGTCCCCGCTCCAGCGGGTGCCCGGTGCTCTCCACGAGCGGGTCGGGCCGTACGCCGACGCACCACACGAGCGTGCGGCTGCGGACGAATTCGCCGTCCGTCAGCAGCACCCCCTCGTGCGTGGCCTCCTTCACGGAGGTGCCCATGCGCACCTCGACGCCCCGCCTCCGCAACACGCGGTCGGCGGTGGCCGAGAGCCGTTCGTCCAGCTCGGGCAGCACGCGGGACGCGATGTCCAGCAGCAGCCAGCGGGGCCGGACGCCCTGCCGGAGCGGGTGCCCGCGCACCAGCGAGTCGGTGAACATCTTCCCGTGCGCGGCGACCTCGGTCCCGGTGTAGCCGGCGCCCACGACGACGAAGGTGCAGCGGGCCGAGCACGTCTCGGGGTCGTCCTGGCTGCTCGCCAGTTCGATCTGGCGGGTCACGTGGTCCCGCAGGTACAGGGCCTCCGGCAGGCCGCGGAAACCGTGCGCGTGCTCGGCGACGCCGGGGATCGACAGCAGCTTGTTGACGCTGCCGACGGCGAGCACCAGCCGGTCGTAGGCCAGCGTGCCCTCGCCGCCCTCGGGGTCGGTGTAGCGCACGGTGCGCGCGTCCATGTCGATGCCGTGGGCCTCGCCGAGGACCAGCCGTACGTGGCGCAGCGTGCCAGTGAGGGAGACGGCGGTCCGGCGCGGCTCCAGGAGGCCCACGGCGACCTGGGGCAGCAGGGGCAGGTACAGGAAGTAGTCGGTCGGGTTCAGCAGGGTGATGTCGGCCTTGCCCCGGGACATCCTGGACAGCGTCCGGGCCGTGCGGTAGCCGGCGAAGCCGGCACCGACGATCACAATGCGGGGTCGACTCACGGTTCGCCTCCGGCGCGGTCGCGTACCTGGGTGCGGAACTCTCCGCGTCCCCCTGGCCGGGGCACCCAAACTTCTCCCGGCACCGGTCCGGCCGCCCGCGGCCGCCTCGGTGGGGACACGGACGGGCGCCCGCAGGCCGGGGGCGAGCGGGCGCCCGGTGCATGTCACGCTCCAACAGGTCCGGACGCGGGTCCGAACGCGGGTTGGAACGCTGGTTGGAAGGCGGGTCGGAACAGGACGGGAAACCCGGCGGGAACGCGACGGGGTGTCAGGCCCGGTGGTCCGTTCCCGGGTCGGTCTCGCCGGGGCGTTCCGGCCGGATCGCTCCGGACGGAGGCGCGGGTGGCACCGGCGGCACGGGCGGGTGCGCCGCACCCGCCGCCCTGCCGGCCGTGCCCGCCGCGCCACCGGCCGTGTCCGCCCCGCCACCGGTGCCGCCCGCGGGCGGAGCGCCCAAGTCGTGTCCGGCCGCGAGGTCCGCGGCGCGATCCGGGGTGCGATCCGCGGCGGGCCACGCCGCCGACGGCCGGGCGGCCTCGCGCAGCGCGTAGGCCGCCGCGCCCAGGATCGCCGCGGTGATCAGTGCGGCGGCCCAGCCGGGCAGCCCGATCGCGAGGGCCAGCCCCACGGCGAGCGCGAGAGCCGCGCCCGCGTACAGGGCGACGGCGCCGGACGCGGCGTACAGCGTGGCGGTGCGACGCCGCCTGCGGGTCTGCTCGCGCAGTTCGTCGCGCACCGTCTCACGCGCCACCTGCGCCAGTTCGTCGACCAGTTGCTTGTCCAAGTGCTCCAGGTGATCCAAGCCCTTCATGGACCGCGAGTACCCGCACAGGGGTACGCATAACGCCGTCCGGGGATGTGGCGGAGGGGGCGGGCGTTCCGGTCGATCCGGTGAACCGATCACCTCCCCGGCCACCCCCAACTACGCTCGTGCGCATGGAGATTCTGGGAACCAGCCTGCGCGTCTGCGTCAACGATCTGGACACCGCCGTCCCGTTCTACGAGGGTCTCGCGGGCGCCAGAGCTCTCCGCTTCGAACAGGGCGGCGTCCAGGTGGCCGCGGTCGGCTGCTTCCTGCTGATGAGCGGACCCGAGTCGCAGCTGGAGGTGCTGCGCAAGGTGACGGCGACGATAGCCGTGGAGGACGTCGAGGAGGCCCACCGGGTGCTGACCGGGCTCGGCGCGCACATCGTGGCCGGGCCGGTCCCGACACCGGTGGGGCGCAACCTGATCGCCCTGCACCCGGACGGGTCGGTGTACGAGTACATGGACCGCCGGGGCTGAGCGGACGCGGGGATATTCCGTGGTCGGCGCGTCGCGGGCGCCGTAGAGTCGGCCGGTCGACCCTCATGGCCCATGGCCGGGCGTGGAGAAGTACGGAGATCCGATGAGCGAGCAGCACACCTACCGGGTGATCGTCCGGGGCACCTGGGACGCACTGACCGACGAGGCCCGGGAACGGCTGCGCGCGGAGGCGGACGAGCACGGCATGCTCAGCATGCGGTTCACCGAGGAGGGCTCGCTGTCGTACGAGCCGTCCCCGCTGAAGCACTTCTCGATGCGCTACGTCGTGGTGTGCGACGCGGAGGACGGCGAGGAGATGGCGGCCGCGATCGCGGAGGACCGCGCGGAGACCGCCCTGCGCGGCCTCGGATACGGCTTTCGTGACCTGCGGTCGACCGTCACGGACCTGGACACCATGAAGGTCAACTTCAAGCGCGCATCTCGGCGGTGAGCGCCCACCGCTCGTGATCGCGCCAGGCCCCGTCGATGAAGAGCATGTCCGGCGAGAAGCCCTCCAGGCGGAAGCCGCAGGCGCGGGCCAGCGCGATCGAGGCGGTGTTGAGCGGCTGCACGTTGATCTCCAGCCGGTGCAGCCGCATCGGGCCGAAGGCGTACCCGATGACGAGGTCGAGGCCCTCGCGCATCAGGCCCCGCCCGGCGGCGTGCGCGAAGGCGCCGTAGCCGAGCGCTCCGGACCGGAAGGCGCCGTGCACGATGTTGTTGATGTTGACGAAACCGGCGAGGGCGCCCGCGTCCTTCTCGCAGACCAGGAAGCCGGCCCTCGCCGGATCCTCGATCAGCCGCCGGGCGTAGGCGGCGTACGCCTCGGCGGTGGCCGGCGGGAAGAGCCATGGGCGGTGCAGGTCCTCGCTCTCCCGGACCCGGTCGGTGAACTCGGCGCCGTCCTCCTGGGTGAAGGGACGGATGCCCACGTGGGGCCCCTCTGCGAGGAAGCGGGCTGCGGTGTGTGGCATGCCGTCACCCTACGCGCGGCACGCGCCCGGCCGCGGCGCGGTCAGCGCAGGGCGGGCGCGTCGAGCGTCAACGTGCCCTCGTCGGCGTCGAGTTCGGCCGCGACACCGAAGGGAACCGTCAACGCGCCCTCGCAGTGCCCGAAGCCGAACTCCTCGGCGACGGGCACCCCGAGTCCGCCGAGCCGGTCGGCGAGCAGGGCCCGCACCCGGTCCGGGGTCTCGCAGTCCTTCCAGGAGCCGAGCAGCACCCCGCGCACCCCGTCGAGCCAGCCGGCCCGCAGCAGCTGGGTGAGGTAGCGGTCCAGGCGGTAGGCCTCCTCGCCCACGTCCTCCAGGCACAGCAGGCCGCCGACCGCGCCGGGCCGCGCGTGCGGTGTGCCGAGGTCGGCGGCGAGCAGGGCCAGACAGCCGCCGAGGGTGACGCCCCGGGCCCGCCCGGGGACCAGGGCCGGTCCGCCGGAGGCGATCGTGCGGACCGTCTCGGGCGCGAACAGGGTCGCTCGCAGATGCCGCTGCGCCCGGTCGTTCTTGACGAAGTCGACACCGGCGGCCATCGGCCCGTGCAGCGTGACCAGGCCCAGGCGGGTGGCGAACGCCTCGTGCAGCGCGGTGATGTCGCTGAAGCCGACGAACACCTTCGGGCCGGCCGCCCGCATGGCCTCCCAATCGAGCAGGTCCACCATGCGCTGCGCGCCGTAGCCGCCGCGGGCGCACAGCACCGCGTCCACGGACGGATCGCACCAGGCGCCCTGGAGGTCGGCGGCGCGGTCGCGGTCCGTACCCGCCAGGTAGTCGAACGTGCCGTGCCGGGCCGTCACGTGCGGCGCCACCACCGGATCCAGGTCCCAGCCGCGCAGCACGTCCAGGCCCGCCTGCAACCGCTCCTCGGGCACGGGCCCGCTGGGCGCGACGACGGCCACGCGGGCGCCGGGGGCGAGCCGGGTGGGGCGGACGAGTTCCTTCACGTGCCGAGCTCCAGGGTGGGGATGCCGGCCGGGTCCAGGCCGAAGACCTGAGCGTACAGCGACAGCTCCGCCTCCAGTGCCCGCACCAGGGTGTCGGCCCGGCGGAAGCCGTGCCCCTCGCCCTCGAACGCCAGGTACGCGTGCGGCACCCGCCCGCCGGCCAGCCGGGCGAGGAACCGCTCGCACTGGGTCGGCGGGCAGATCACGTCGTCCAGGCCCTGGAGCAGCAGGAAGGGCGCCGTGATCCGGTGGGCGTGCTCGGCGGGCGAGCGCTCGGTGTACCGGCCGGGCACCTCGGCGAGCGGCCCGACCAGGGACTCCAGGTACTGCGACTCGAAGTCGTGGGTCTCCCCTGTGCCCCAGCCGGTCAGGTCGAGGATCGGGTAGCTGATCGTGCCGCAGGCGTACACGTCGGTCGTGGTCAGGGAGGCCGCCGTCGTCCAGCCGCCCGCACTGCCGCCCCGGATCGCCAGCCGGGCGCGGTCGGCGGTGCCCTCGTCGGCGAGGGCGAGCGCGACGGCCGCGCAGTCCTCGACGTCGACGACGCCCCACTGCCCGCGCAGCCGGTTGCGGTACTCGCGCCCGTGCCCGGTGGACCCGCCGTAGTTGACCTCGGCGACCCCGATGCCGCGCGAGGTGAAGTAGGCGATCTCCAGGTCGAGCACGAGAGGCGCCCGGCTGGTGGGTCCGCCGTGCGCCCACACGACGTACGGGGGCAGCTCACCGGCGGGCGCCACGCATTCGGGGTGGTGCGGCGGATAGATGTGGGCGTGGACCTCCCGGCCGTCCGGCCCGGTGAAGGTGCGGATCCGCGGCTCGGGGTAGTAGGCGGGGTCGACCGGGTCGTCGTGGGCGGCGCCGATCACCCGCGCCCGGCCCGTGCGGGTGTCCAGCTCGACGACCTCGTACGCGCTGCGGGGGCCGGCGGCGACCGCGACGACCCGGTCGCCGTGGACCACCGGCGCCGCGTCGAACTCCGTCCAGGGGCCCGCCGTGTCGACGACCTCGCCCGTCTCCGGGTCGAGCACGCCGAGGGCGGTGGCGCCGCGACCGTGCACGACCGCGATCAGACCGCACTCCAGCGGCGCGAACCAGCGCTGGCCCAGCTTCCACAGCGGGCCGCCGAACTCCTCCTCGCGGACGCACAGGGGCTCACCGTCGCGGTAGAGGTTCCACCAGCCGCTGCGGTCGCTCGCGTACAGCAGTGAGCCGTCGGCGGCCCAGTCCGCCTGGGCGATGGACTCCTCGGGGCCGCCCGCCACCGTGCGGGGCGCGCCGAACGAGCCGTCGGCGCGCACCTGAGCCACCAGCAGCTCCGTGCCGTCCCACGGCATCCGCGGGTGGTCCCAGGCCAGCCAGGCCGCCCGCCGCCCGTCGGGCGAGAGCCGGGGGCCGGTCACGAACCGGTGCCGGCCGTCGGAGAGTTCACGCACCGCGGCCCGGTCCCCGGCGGCCGAGCCGTCCAGCGGTACGGCGGCCAGGACGCGCCGTACGTCGCTGGGCGCCTCCCCGGTGAACTCCTCCAGCACGCACCACACCTCGCCGTGTTCCAGGCGCAGTTGGGGTTCGGCCCAGCGCAGTCCGCCGCCCACCGCCGAGAGCGGGGTGAGCGGGCGCGGCTCGCCGCCGGGCTCGTACCGGTACAGCCGCTGGTCGGCGAAGTTCACGAACACCAGCAGCGGCACACCGTCCACGACGGCTCCCGCCCAGGGCCGGCCGCCGTACTCGATGACGCGGCTGCGCACGTTCCACGGCTCGGGCAGCACCGTGGACTGCGAGCCGTCGGCGTGCCGCCGTACCAGCGCCCGGCGTCCGCCTTCGGCGGGCCGCGGCTCTGTCCACCACACCTCGTCGCCGACGAATCCCGGGAACTCCGGCCTGCCGTCGTGCGCGGCGGCGAGGGCGGCGTCGACGGGCGAGGGCCAGGAACCGCAGGGCAGGGTGCGCATGTTTTCCCCCATGGGCTCAGGCGCTCCGCAGGAAGCGGTCCAGGACGCGGACGCCGAAGTGCAGCGCCTCGACGGGGACGCGCTCGTCGACTCCGTGGAACAGGGCGTTGTAGTCGAAGCCCTCGGGCAGCTTCAGCGGCGAGAACCCGTACCCGGTGATGCCCAGCCGGGAGAACTGCTTGGCGTCGGTGCCGCCGGGCATGCAGAACGGCACGACATGGCCCTCGGGCGCGAACTCCTCGACGGCGGCCCGCATCGCCGCGAAGGCCGGCGAGCCGACCGGCGACTGGAGCGCCACCTCGCGGTGCAGGAACTCCCAGTCCACGTCCGGGCCGGTCAGTTCGTCGAGGGTGGCGCGGAACTCCTCCTCGCCGCCGGGCAGATACCGGCCGTCGACGTGGGCGACGGCCTCCCCGGGGATCACGTTGACCTTGTAACCCGCCTCGAACATGGTGGGGTTGGCGCTGTTGCGCAGCGTCGCCTCGACCAGCCGGGCGGCCGGGCCCAGCTTGTCCACCAGCGCGTCCACGTCCCGCAGGTCCGCCTCGATGCCGTACAGGGCGGCGAGTTCGGTGAGGGCCGCGCGCACGGTCGGGGTGAGCCGCACGGGCCACTTGTGGGCGCCGATCCGGGCGATCGCCGCGGCGAGCCGGGTCACCGCGTTCTCCCCGTTGACCCGGGAGCCGTGGCCCGCCCGTCCGCGTGCGGAGAGCCGCAGCCAGGCGGTGCCGCGCTCACCGGCGGCGATCGGGTAGATCTGCCGTCCGGTGCCGTCGTGGAAGGTGTACGCCCCCGACTCGCTGACGCCCTCGGTGCAGCCCTCGAACAGCTCCGCGTGCCGGTCGGCGAGGAACCCGGCGCCGTCCTCGGCGCTCGCCTCCTCGTCGGCGGTGAAGGCGATCACCACGTCCCGTCGCGGCCGCAGCCCCTGCCGGGCCCAGGCGCGGACCACGGCGAGGATCATCGCGTCCATGTTCTTCATGTCGATCGCGCCCCGGCCCCACACGACCCCGTCGCGGACCTCGCCGGAGAACGGGTGCACGCTCCAGTCCTCGGCGCGGGCCGGGACCACGTCCAGGTGACCGTGCACGAGCAGCGCCTCCGCCGACGGGTCGGTGCCCTCGATCCGGGCCACGACGTTGGTCCGGCCCGGGGTGCGCTCCAGGAGCACCGGTTCCAGGCCCGCCCCGGCGAGCCGCTCGGCGGCGTACTCGGCCGCCGGGCGCTCCCGGCAGTCGCCGCCACCCCGGTTGGTGGTGTCGATGCGGATCAGGTCGGACGTGAAACCGACGACCTCGTCCAGCGCCTGCGCGTCAGCCATACTGCTCCTCGATCGCGGACGAGGCGATCGTGGTGACCGCCTTGAAGGTGCGGATTGCCTCGTGCATGGTGGCGCTGGTGTAGGCCACCTTGCGCTCCCCGATCCGGCTCACTCCCGGCACGACGGTGCAGGCCATGGCGAGATGCTCGGCGTCGAACTCGACCGCGACGGTGAACGGGCCGCCCCTGACCGGTTCGTGACGGACCGCCAGCCCGGCCGCCTGCTGGGCCGCCGCGCGGATGTCGGCGGCGGTGCGGGCCGGCGTGCGGCACACGGCCGCGTACCGCGACACATGGTCCTTCACCGCGACCTTGAGCGCCTCGGGCGCATACCCGAGGGCGTCGTCGCAGGCCACGTCGTCCCCGGTGACCAGCACCACCGGCACCCCGTACTCGGCGACCACATGGGCGTTGAGCAGCCCCTCGCTGGCCCGTACGTCGTTCAGCCACACCCCCGTGATGGAGTTGGCGAGATAGGTGTGGGCGAGGACGCCCTCCATGCCGGCGCCCGCGTGATAGCCGACGAAGGCGATGCCGTCCACGTCACCGTGCTGCACGCCCTCCACCATGGACAGCGACTTGTGCCGTCCGGTGAGCATCTGCGCCCGCTCGTCCAGCCGCTCGAGGAGCAGGTTGCGCATGGTCCAGTGCGCCTCGTTCACGAGGACCTCGTCGGCGCCCCCGTCGAAGAAACCGCGTACGGCGGCGTCGACGTCCGAGGTGAACATCGCCCGGCACCGCTCCCACTGCGGCGTTCCCGGCAGCACGTCGGCAGGCCAGGTGACCCCGGTGGCGCCCTCCATGTCGGCGCTGATGAGGATCTTCATGGAGCGTCACGTTACGCGCCGATCAGCGAACCGGCTACGGAGAGACGGTGAAAGTCGGCGGGTGGGCGAACGGCGGGACACACCCCTCTCGCCTCCGGCGCCCCGGGCACCGGGGGATGCCGGGGGCGGGCGTGACCGGCGGTGCGGTCCTCAGCGTTCCAGGAAGTCGAAGAGGTCTTCCCAGCTCTGGGTGATGACGTCCGGGTCGAACCGGTGGGCGCTGCGCAGGGCCTCGTCGCCCATCGTGTCGCGCAGCCGCTCGTCGGCCATCAGGCGCACAAGGTGACGGGCGAGTTCGGAGGTGTTGCCGGGGCGGGCGAGCAGGCCGTTCTCCTCGTGGGCGACGATCTCGCGGACGCCGGGCGCGCAGTCGAACGCCACGCACGGCACGCCGGTCGCCATGGCCTCCAGCAGAACCAGCGGGAAGCCCTCGCCGCGGGAGGCCTGGACGAAGACGGAGGAGGCGCGCAGCGCGCCGGGCACGTCGTCGGTCTGCCCGGCGAAGTCGACGGAGTCCTCCAGGCCGAGTTCCGCGCACTGCCGCTTGAGCTCCGCCTCGGCCTCTCCGCTGCCGTAGACGCGCAGGGTCCAGCCGGGCTGCTTCGGCACGGCCTCGGCCCAGGCGTCCAGGAGCATGTCGACGCCCTTCTCGTGGGAGAGCCGGCCGACGTTCACGACGACCTTCCCGGTGCGTGGCGAGGGGGCGTCAGGCACGATGGACAGCGGGTTGGGCATGAAGCCGACGTTGTTCATGCCCTCGACCCCCCAGCGGTCGGCGTCCTCCCGGGTGAGTGCCAGCAGCCGGTCGACGTCCTTGAAGTACTTCTTCACGCGCGCGAAGCGGGACGACTTGCGGGACGTCTCGTAGGACTCGTGGGTCATGCCGATGACGCGGTGCCCCGCGGTGTCCGCGAGGGCCACCCACTCCATCGCCCACACCTGGGGGACGATGATCATCGCGCCGGGCCGGGCGTCCTGGAACAGCGACGAGAGCCGGCTCGCGGCGGTCCGCATGTGGGTCTCGTGGCGGCGCAGCGCCGGGTCGAAGCGACCGAGCAGGCGGCGCGGCCTGGGCCGGCCCGGCGGACGCCGGGCGTACAGCGTCACGGTCCGGAACGGCGGCTGGTCGCCGAGGGCCATCGGATGGTTGGGCGGGGCGACGCCGACGACGGTGACCCGGTGTCCCCGCTCGGCCAGCAGTCCGGCCATCTGGATCTGCCAACGGCACACACCGCCGAGTTCGTTGACCTCGTTGGCCACGAAGAAGATGTCGCGCTGGGTCATCGGGTCTCTCCTGCGGGGCCGAAGAACCGGTCCACGATCTGCGCCGCGGCGTCCCCGCGGTCGTACTCGCCGTACTTGTCGACGAACTCCTTCAGCCGTGCCTCGTACTTCGACTGCACGGTGCTCAGGTCGCCGATCACCGCGAACAGTTCGTCGTCGGTGCGCGGGACGGGGCCCGGTGCCTCGGCGAGCAGGTCGAAGTAGGTGCCGCGGGTGTCCTGGGCGTACTCCTCCCAGTCGTGGGCGTGGAACACGATGGGGCGCCGGAGCAGCGCGTAGTCGAACATCACCGACGAATAGTCGGTGATCAGGCAGTCGGCGAGCAGCAGCAGCGGGGTGATGTCCGGTTCGGCGCTGACGTTGATCACGCGTCCGGCGACCGACGGCGGCAGGGTGAGCCGGTTCAGGTAGTGCGCGCGGACGAGGAGGGTGTGGTCGTCGCCGAAGCGGGCGGCGAATTCCTCGATGTCGAAGGGGAACTCGAAGTCCCTTACGCGGCCGTCGGGATGAGTGCGGAACGTCGGCGCGTACAGCAGCACCCGCCGGTCCGGGGCGAGGCCCAGCCGCTCGGCCAGCCGCTGTGCGTCGGCGGGCAGCGGTGCCCCCTCGCGGACCCGCACCAGGGCGTCGTTGCGCGGGTAGCCGGTGCGCAGCAGCTTCTTCTCGGGGATGCGGTAGGCGCGGGCGAGGGTGCGCACGTCGTGCTCGCCGCGGACCACGAAGTGGTCGAAGCGGTCCAGCGCCTGCTGGTAGGAGCGCTGCTCCGGTTCGGACAGCATCCGGTAGGTGGGCTCGTCGAAACCCATCCGCTTCAGCGCCGAGCCGTGCCAGGTCTGGATGTACGTGGTCTCCGGGCGTTTGGCGAGCCGCAGCGGGTAGCCCTGGTTGTCGATCCAGAACTCCGCCTGGGCGATCGCCTTGAGGTAGCGCCAGGACCAGCGGCGCACCAGCTCCACGTCCTGCGGGAAGCCCGTGGGGCGCTCGCCGGCGTACGACCAGATCGGGGTGATCGGCGTCTTGCGGCGGCGCAGTTCCTCGAAGATGGCGCGCGGGCTGTCGCTGTACTGCTTGCCGAGGTGGCTCTCGAAGACGACCGTGCCCTTGCGGACGGGCAGCCTGCGCAGCATGCGGTCGTAGACCTGGAGCTTGCGGTTGCCGGAGTTCAGGTCGCGGCGCACGGCCCGCAGCGTGCGGTAGGCGCGCTTGGCGGCCCGCGCGGGGCGCCCGTGCAGATTGCGCTCCACGGCGGCGCGGCCGGTGCGGGCGAGCCGGCCCTGCTGGGTGAGCCGGAAGGCCAGGTGGCCCTTGGCGGACACCTGCGCCTCGAGCCGGTCGGCCATGAGCCGGGTCAGGCGGGGCCGGACGGGCAGGGACCCGGCGTTCTCCAGGTCGACGGCGCCGACGGTGAGCCGGCTGGTGGTGCGCTTGCCGCCGGCGGTCAGGTGCAGCCGGACGTCCCACACGTCGTCGATGACGCCGAGTGGTCTGAGCCGCCGGGCCAGCGGCACCTGGGCCCGCCAGGCGATCACGTCGCCCTCGTGGCGCGGGGCGGGCACCGGGAAGCGGAAGGTCTGGAGGCTGCGGCGGCGGGCCCGGAACTCCAGCTCGGCGCCGAGCTCGACGCCGGGGTCGATGGTGTGCAGCGGGTTGACGATCTCGCCGGCGAGCACCACGTCGCCGCCGTGGACCGCGTACTCGGTGAGCCGGTTGCGCAGTGCCATCCGGTTCAGCGGCCTGGCGTGGTAGCCGAGGGTCGTGACGTCCAGGACGGCGCGCATGTCGGGGTCGTCGAAATAGCGGTCGGTCCAGTAGACACGGCCGCCCCGCTCGGCCAGCGGTGCGGAGATCTTGTGCCGGTTGATGAGGGTGTCGATGGCCGGCATCAGGTCGGTCCAGTCCTCGCGCAGCAGCAGCTGGGCGCAGATGGCGTGGACGCGGTCGAGCTCGGCGTAGGCGGCCTCGGGGAAGTCCTGGACGTAGCCGCGGGCCAGTTCGGCGAAGCGGTGGCGGTAGCCGTCGTCGAGGAAGGGCAGATCCCGCAGGTACAGCACCAGGTCGTGCTTGAGGAACTTGATGTCCTTGCGCAGCTTCAGCTCATCCTGGCCCCGGCGGTCCAGGATGGCGTCGATACGGCGGTGGATCTCGACCCGGTCGGCGAAGTTGCTGATCTCGCCGCGCCGGTTGCTGATCGACTTGACGGCGGTCTTCTGGACGACGTTCCAGTGGTAGACCGTGTTGGGGATGAGGGTGATCCGCTGCGCGGCCAGATAGGCCTGCGCGGAGAAGAGCAGGTCCTCGTAGTGGATGCCCCGGGGGAAGGCGAGCTCGTTGTCGATCAGGAACAGGCGCCGGTAGCACTTGTTGGTCGACAGGGTGTCGAAGACGAACAGGTCCGGCAGCTCGGCGACGGAGTCGAGCGTGCGGGTGCTCTGGTACAGCCAGGGGTACCAGAGCACGCGCTTGTCGTGCCGGCTGTCGGTGTGAACCCGGACACACAGGCCGGAGACGAGGTCGGCGCCGGTGCGGTCGGCGGCCTCGATCATGTTGCGGCAGGCGTTCCGCTCCAGGGTGTCGTCGCTGTCCAGGAACATCACGTACCGGCCGCGGGCCACCTTGACGCCCTGGTTGCGGGGCTCTCCGCAGCCGCCGCTGTTCTCCGGGAGCCGGATCGCCCGCACCCGGTCGGGGTGGGCCGCGGCGAGCGCCTGCGCCACCTCGTGGGAGCCGTCCGTCGAGCAGTCGTCGGCGATGATCACCTCGACATTGCGAAGTGTTTGCTCGAGGACGGAACCCACGGCTGTCGGAAGTCGCTCTTCGTCGTTGTAGACGATGACGACGACACTGACGTCCGGCTCCGGCGCGACGATCGACACGGCCACCTCTCGTCTTTGTTCCGTTCGGTCTGCGGGGGGTGGGCGTAACCCTACAGCGTGTAGGGACACCTTCGGCTCCCACCCCCTTCAAACTACGCCAATGCGACAATACGCCGTCCCACTGACACGCAGGGCACGACCGCCGATCCGGTCAGTGGGTGCGGCCCGCCACGAACCACCTCGACGGCAGCTCGATACGGGTCCCGTCGGAGGTGAACTCGGTGGTGACCAGGGGCATTTCGCCGCGCGCCAGGACGGTGAGGCCGGCCGAGCGGAGGTACTCCGGCACGGCGGCGTCGGCGACTTCGCCGGGCGCGATGCCGTGCCGCAGGACCGGGGCGAGCTTGGGCGGCGGACCCGCGGGGTCCCGAGCAAGGCCGCCCAGGACCAGGCGGGCGGACTCGGACGGTTCGACGAGGAAGACCCGGCCGCGCGTGCCGAGGAGGGCGGCGATGCCGTCGGCGAGTGCCTGCCGGTCGTCCGGATCACACTGGTGCAGCACGCCCCGCACATACACGTTCACATCACCCAGCTCGGCGTGCAGCGTCTCCGCCTCGCTCTTGTCGGTGGCGTCCAGCACCCGGTACACGGCCCGGCCCGCGCGGTCGCCGCGCCGGGCGTGCTCGACGGCCGCCGCGGCGATGTCGACGCCGACGACGTGCCCGAAGCGCTCGGCGAGGAAACGGGTCTGCGTGCCGTTGCCGCACCCCAGGTCGACCAGGGGCAGCGCCGGTTCGGCCAAGTGCGGTCGGAGCAGCGGCAGATGGAGACCGGCGGTCACGTCGGGCCCGGCGTCCCAGAACACCGACCCCGGCTCCTCGGACGCCTCGCTCCAGAACCCCTCCCAGGCCTGCCGGTACCGGCTCGTCGCACTCATGCCCAACTCCCTTGCGTAACAGCCTTGTTCCGCCGCAATCGACGGGTTCCTCCGGTCTACCGGCCAAGCCCGGCCCCCACAACCACCGGGTACGGGGGCGGGACCGGCGGCACGGGACCCTCGGACGGTGGCGCGCCGGGGGCGGGTCAGCGGCGGGGCAGGGCGAGTTCGCACCAGACCGTCTTGCCGGTGTTCGTACGGCTCGTGCCCCACTCCCGGGCGAGGGCGCTGACCACCCGCAGGCCCCGGCCGGACGCGTCGGCCGGCCCGGCGCTCAGCAGGGTGGGCAGGTCGTGGTCGTCGTCCTCCACCTCGCACAGCAGGGTGTCGCCACGGACGAGGCGCAGTTCGACGGGCCGGCCGCGGGAGTGCCGTACGGCGTTGGTGACCAGCTCGCTGACCATCAGCTCGGTGGGGTCGGCGAGCCGGACCAGGCCCCACTCGCGCAGCTGCTCACGGACCACGGCGCGGGCCCGGCCCACCTCGGCGGGATCGCGGGCCAGACGCCACTCGGCGACGTCGTCCGGCTCGATGCCGTTCAGGCGGGCCATCAGCAGCGCCACGTCGTCCTTGCGGCCCCCGCGCGTGTTCAGGGCGCGGATGATCGTGTCGCAGGCGTCGTCCATGGACGCGGCCGGGTGGGCGGCGGACTCGCACAGTGTGGCGAGACCCACACCGATGTCCTCGCCGCGCACCTCGACCAGCCCGTCGGTGCACATCACCAGCCGGTCGCCGGGCCGCACGGGGACGCGTACCGCCTCGAAGGGCACCCCGCCGACGCCGATGGGCGCCCCCGTGGGCAGGTCCAGCAGCTCGCTGCGGCCGTCGCCCGCGCGCACCAGGACGGGCGGGATGTGGCCGGCGTTGGCGAGGCGCACCTCGCCCGCGATCGGGTCGTACACGGCGTACAGGCACGTCGCCAGGTAGGTGTCGCCGAGTCGCTGCGCGAGGTCGTCCAGGTTGCGCAGCAGTTGGGCGGGCGGCAGGTCGAGCGCGGCCATGGTCTGCACGGCCGTACGCAACTGCCCCATCATCGCGGCCGAGTTCAGTCCGTGCCCCATGACATCGCCGACGACCAGGGCGGTGCGGGCCCCGGGCAGCTTGACCGAGTCGAACCAGTCGCCGCCGACCCGGCCGAGCAGCGTGCCGGGCAGATAGCGGGTGGCGATGTCGCAGCCCGCCATCCGCGCCGGGATGCTCGGCAGCATGCTGTCCTGGAGGGTCTCGGCGACGCTCTCCTGGTACGTGTACATGCGCGCGTTGTCGAGCACGAGGCCGGCGCGGGCGGCGAGTTCGGCGCCGGTGACCCGGTCCATGTCGTTGAACTCGGCGCGCTCCGGGTGGCGCAGCAGGATCATGAAGCCGAGGACGACGTCGCGCGCCTTCAGCGGTACGACGAGCATCGAGCGGTGGGTGATCAGCGGCCGGATGTCGCGCTTCTCGAACTGCGAGGCGATGGCATGGCCCGTCTCCTCGCTGATGCGCGGCACGAGCACGGGCTCGCCGGAGGTCATGCACTGGAAGAACGGCGTGTGCGCCGGGAACGGCATGGCCTCGCCGACCGGCACGACGTCGTCCCAGCGGCCCGGTTCGTCGTTGTGCTCGACGGCCACCCGGTGCCACATGGTCCTGGTGTCCGGCACGCCCTGCGGGAACCCCTCCCCGGCGACGACCTGTTCGCGCAGATAGGTACCGGCGACGTCGGTGAAGCGCGGGACGACGGCCCGGCTGACCTCGACGATGGTCCGCGCGAGGTCGAGCGAGGTGCCGATCCTGCCGCTGACCTCGTTGAGGAACTCCAGGCGCTCGCGTACGGCGGCGTACTCGAGGTCCTCGCCCTCGTCGTCGGACGCTTCCTCCGGTAAGAGCGGTCCCCGGGCCGCCGCCCGCGCTGCCCGCTCGCGGCGTGCCCTGCGCTCGACCCGCCGCGGCACACCCCAGTCGGGGGTGACGGGCACCCGGTCGTTCTGGCTGAACTCCAGTACGGGATAGCCCAGTTCGAGTACCTGTGCGACGATGCGGGCGCTCTCGCCGACGCTCATGCTGGGCAGGATCTCGGGCAGCCGGCGCGCGAGTTCGTCGGCGCCGGGGAAGTCGGTGTGCAGGGCGAAGGCCGGCGCGACGCGCTCGAATGCGCCCGCCTCCCCGGGAGCCCGGTCCGCGTGCCCGTGCCCGTCGCCGTGGCGCAGCCCGTCCGCGTCGGCGGCGAGGACGAGGAGCCGCTCCCGCCCCGGGCCGACCAGCGGGTACGCCCACCACAGGACGTCCACCCGGCCCCTTTCCGGCCCGGCGAGCCGGGCCCGGCCTGCGGCCGGGTAGGACAGCCGCCCGTCCAGTGAGGACTCCAGACCGGGCCCGAGCCCGTCATAGCCGCCGTGGGACCGGTAGGGAGCGTCGTCCGCCTCGTCGGGCAGGGCGCCGGAGACGGGCAGCAGGTCGGACGCCGGCCTGCCGATCGCCTCTTCCCTGGCTCTGCCGAGCAGCCGCCCCGCGCCCCTGCTCCAGTGCGACACCAGGCCGTCGTGGTCGACCACGACCACGGCCAGTGGGACCCGTCCGGCCGGGATGTCCGCCACCACCGCGCGGCTCCCGGTTCCGCGGCCCGGAGATACGTCCTTTTCGGTGCCACGGTCCATGACCCCAGGCCCCTCTCCCCACGGCTCCCCAAGATCTGTTCCCCCGGGGACCACGGTACGGGGACGGCCCGTCACGATGTGCGGCAACAAGCGAATTGACGTCAGGGGGGAGCGCACCGGTGTGCGGTGCGCTCCCCCCTGACGAGCTGCTCAGTCCTCGTGCCCGAGCTGGAGATCCCGTTCCGTGCGTCCTCCGCCCGCCACCTGGAGCACCGTGGCGACGGGCGGGTAGCCGGCCGCGATCACGGTGTACTCGCCTGAGGACAGATCGACGAACCGGAACGTCCCGTCGGGTCCGGTGGTGAGCGTGTCGACGACGTTGCCCGCGGCGTCGAGGAGGGTGACGCGCGCGTCCTCGACGGGCCGCCCGCCACTGGCCCGGACGGTCCCGCGCAGCACGGCCCCGCCCGCGAGCTCGACGTCCTGGCGGGTCTCCCGCGCGGCCTGCACGCTGACCGGCAACGCGGCCGGGCGGAAGGCGGGGGCGCTGGCGGCGAGGGTGTACTCCCCGGCGACGAGTTCGGTGATGGCGTAGCCGCCCTCGCGCCCGCTGCGGGTGCTGGCGACGACCTCGCCGTGCACGTTGGTCAGGGTGACGGTGGCGTCGCGCACGGGGCTGCCGTCGGCGGTGCGCACGGTGCCCGTGAGGCGTCCCGCGCCGCCGAGGACGACGTCGAGTTCGACGGGCCGCTCGCCGACGGTCACGGAGACGGCCTGAGGCTGGTGCCCGCCGGCCGCGGCGATCAGGACGTACGAGCCGGTGCCCGGTGTGGACAGCGCGTACCGCCCGTCGTCGCCGCTCGCGCCCCGGCCGATCTGCTGTCCCGCGACGTCGATCAGGGTGAGCGCCGCGCGGGGCACGACCGTGCCGTCCGGATGCTGCACGGTGCCGCAGACGGGCACTCCGGCGGCGAAGGGTGAACGGGCCTGCGGCACGGTGGGGTTCGGCGGCGGGGGCTCCGGGGCGGTCACATGGGCGTTGTGGGACACCAGTGGTCTCTCCTTGAGGAAGAAGGCGATGAGCAGGCCGAGGACGAGCACCGGCACCAGGTAGAGGAAGATCCGCGGCATGGCGTCCGCGTACGCCCCCACGTAGGCGTCGCGCAGGGCCGGCGGCAGTGCCCGCACGGCCTGCGGGGTGATCGACTCGGGGTCGGGGAGGGCGGCACCCGCGCGCGTGGGGACGCGGTCGCGCAGGGCGTCGGTGAGCCGGCCGGCGAACAGGGTGCCGAAGACGGCGGCGCCCACGCTGCCGCCGATCTGCCGGAAGTAGTTGTTGGCGCTGGTCGCCGTGCCGAGGTCGGCGGGGCGCACCGAGTTCTGCACGGCGAGCACCAGCACCGGCATCACCAGGCCGATCCCGGCGCCGAGTACGGCCATCCAGACGCTGTACTGGAGCCGCGACGTGTCGACTTCGAGCCGGGACAGCAGCCACATGCCGAGGGCGGACAGGGCGCTGCCGAGGATGGGGTAGATCCGGTAGCGGCCGGTGTGGCTGATGAGCTGCCCGGAGACGATGGACGCCCCCACTATGCCGCCCATCATGGGCAGCATCAGCAGTCCGGACTCGGTGGCCGAGGCGCCGTCGACCATCTGGAGGAAGGTGGGCAGGTAGCTGGCCGCCCCGAACAGCGCGACGCCGACGACGAGCCCGACCAGGCCGCTGACGTTGAAGACGGAGTCGCGGAACAGCCTGAGCGGGATGAGGGGTTCGGCGGCGAAGCGCTCGGCGACGAGGAAGAGCGCGGTGGCGGCGACGGCGCCCGCGCCCAGCCCCAGGATGACCCGTGAGTCCCAGGCGTACTCGGTGCCGCCCCAGCTGGTCAGCAGCACCAGGCAGGTGGAGGCGGCGGCCAGCAGCAGCGCGCCCGGCACGTCGAAGCGGGCCTTGACCCGTGGCCTGGGCAGCTTGAGCACCACGGTGATCACGGCCAGGGTGACCAGGCCGAACGGCACGTTGATGTAGAAGCACCACCGCCAGGACAGGTGGTCGGTGAAGTAGCCGCCGAGCAGCGGCCCGGCGACGGAGGCGAGGCCGAAGGCCGCGCCGATCAGTCCCATGAACCGGCCGCGCTGCCGGGGCGGCACGATGTCCGCGATGATGGCCTGCACACCGATCATCAGTCCGCCCGCGCCGATGCCCTGCACGGCGCGGAAGGCGATGAGCTGGTCCATGGTCTGCGCCCGTCCGGCGAGCGCGGAGCCGGCGACGAAGACGGCGATCGCGAACTGGAAGACGCCCTTGCGGCCGATCAGGTCGCCGAGCTTGCCGTAGACGGGCAGGCCGACGGTGGCGGTGAGCAGGTAGGCGGTGATCGCCCAAGACATCCGGTCCAGGCCGTGCAGCTCGCCGACGATCTTCGGCAGCGCGGTGGCGACGATCATCTGGTCGAGCGCGGCCAGCAGCAGCGCGAGCATCAGCCCGACGAAGACCAGCCGCACCCGGCGGGGGGCGAGCCGCGGGGCGGGGGCCGGCGGCGGGGCGGGGATTCTGGGGGGCGCCGCGACCGGCTCGTCCTGCACCAGAGTGATCCCGCCCACGTACCGCTCCCTCGTCGCACCTGCCGCACGATTGCCGCGCAATGCGACAACTGCGGACAAGGCGACGAGTTACGGCGGGCCTCCGGTCCGAGGGGAGATCCACTCGAACCGGTGAGGAGCCAACGGGGCCCGTTGGCAGAGGAGTTGCCCCGGAAGGGCTACTTCTCGACCTCGGTGGCGAGCTTGGCGAGCATCGCGTCGTAGATCCGGGCGAGGCCCTTGGGGGCGAACGTCCTCTCGAAGAAGCCGCCGATGCCCCCGGCGCCCTTCCAGGTGGTGGTGACCACGACGCGGGACTTGCCCTCGCCGGCCGGGGTGACGCGCCAGACGGTGACCATGGTGGAGTTGCGGTCCTTCTCGACCAGCTCGCCGTCGGTGGGCTCGGACACCTCCATCAGGCAGTCGCGGACCCGCTTGCTCGTGGCCTGGAGCTTCCAGTGGACGAGGGTGCCCTCGCCGTCACCGCCCTCGCGCACCTCGTACTCGCTGAAGTGCTCGGGCAGCACCTTCGGGCGGGTGCCGCTGTAGTCGGCGACCGCGTCGAACACCGTCTCCGCGTCGGCGGCGACGACCCGCTCCGTAGTGGCCTCGACCTGCGCCATGGCTTCCTCCAGGACATCCGTTCTCAGGCTTGGGCCAAGCCAATCACCCCGCCGCCCGGGGCCCCAAATCGGGGCCCGGCAAGTGATCGAACACGGCACAGGGAGTGATCGGGAACGGCGTCCGTACGGTCACCCGCACGATCAAGGGAACATGTGTTCTATTCTGTGCTGAGCACTACCGAGGAGGCGCCATGCGCTGGGACAACCTCACCGCGGCCCCGGGGAACCCCGGGGACTTCGGTCACAGCCGGGCCGACGCCGCGCTCTTCGGGGCGGACGCGGTCACCACACGCACCTTCGACACTCCCGAGTTCCGCGGGATCACCTTCCACGAGATCCGGGCCCGCTCGATCATCAACCGGGTGCCGGGCGCCTCGCGCATGCCCTTCGAGTGGACGGTCAACCCGTACCGCGGCTGTACGCACGCGTGCGTGTACTGCTTCGCGCGCAAGACGCACAGCTATCTGGACCTCGACACGGGCATCGGCTTCGACACGCAGATCGTGGTCAAGGTGAACGCCCCGGAGCTGCTGCGCCGCCAGCTGGCCTCACGCCGCTGGCACGGCGAGCACATCGCCATGGGCACGAACGTGGACTGCTA
This sequence comes from Streptomyces sp. 6-11-2, assembly GCF_006540305.1. GTDB lineage: Bacteria > Actinomycetota > Actinomycetes > Streptomycetales > Streptomycetaceae > Streptomyces. Next base: position 1,126,107 of record NZ_BJOR01000001.1, read on the forward strand.
CCAGCGGGCCGAGGGCCGCTACCGGCTGATGCCGGGCATCCTGAGCGCGCTGCGCGACCACGCCAACCCCTTCTCGATCCTGACCAAGGGCACGCTGATCCTGCGCGACCTGGACCTGCTCACCCAGGCGGCCGAGGTCACCGACGTGGGCGTCTGCGTCTCGGTGGGCTTCACCGACACCGAGCTGTGGCGCACCGTCGAGCCGGGCACCCCCGCGCCCGAACGGCGCCTGGACGTCGTACGCACCCTCGGGGAGCACGGCATCGGCTGCGGAGTGCTGATGGCACCGGTGATCCCGTTCCTGAGCGACAGGCCGGCCCAACTGCGGGACACCGTAAGGGAGATCGCGACAGCCGGGGCCACCTCCGTCACCCCGCTGGTGCTGCATCTGCGGCCCGGCGCCCGCGAGTGGTTCATGGCCTGGCTCGAACAGCACCACCCGCACCTCGTGCGCCACTACGAGCGGCTGTACGCCGAGGGCGCCTACGCCCCCAAGTGGTACCAGCGCCGGATCACCCGTCAGGTGCACGAGCTGGCACGGGAGTACGGGATCGGGCCGGCGCGCGCGGGAGCGGCCCGCCACATCCAGCCGGCCGAGCCGACGCCACCCCCGATGCCCGAACCGACTCAACTCACGCTCATTTGAGATCGTTCGAGCGCATCACCCGGCCCAATTGGGTCAAGAATTGTCAGAACGCGTTCTTCCGCTAGTTCTTTCCGGGACGATGCGGCGAGCACCGCGAGACCGCGGTGCGCAGCCTCTCCGTCCTGGGAGGACTTATGAGAAGAAGCGCCGCCGTGCTGTGCGGTGCCGCCGTCGTCATGGCCGGATCCCTCACGGCCGTCCCCGCCGACGCGAGCACGCCGCATCCCGCCGCCGCATCCGCCGCATCCGCCGCCAAGGTCACCTGGAAGAAGTGCGGCACCGCCAGTTATCCGACCCTCCAGTGCGGGTCCTTGAAGGTGCCGCTCGACTACAGACATCCGTCCGGGAAGAAGATCACGCTGGCGCTGTCCCGCGTCCCGCACACCGCCAAGACCTACCAGGGCCCCCTGCTGGTCAACCCCGGCGGTCCCGGCGGCAGCGGCCTCTCGCTCGCCGGTTTCGTCGCCTCCTCCCTGCCCAAGGAGGTCGCGGCCCAGTACGACGTCATCGGCTTCGACCCGCGCGGCGTGGGCAGGAGTTCCCCGGCGCTCGACTGCAAGCCGGGTTCCTTCAACCCCGTGCGCCCGGACTCGGTGCCGAACACGCCCACGATCGAGAACGCCAACCTCGCGCGCGCGAAGTCCTTCGCCGCCGCCTGCGGCAAGAAGTACGCGAGCGTGCTGCCGCACATCAACACGGTCAACGCGGCGACCGACATGGACTCGATCCGCCGGGCCCTCGGCGCGAAGAAGATCAATTACTTCGGTTACTCCTACGGCACCTACCTCGGCGCGGTGTACGCCAAGCTCTTCCCCGAGCGGGTGCGCCGGCTGGTCCTCGACTCGATCGTGGACCCGACGGGCGTCTGGTACGAGGACAACATCCAGCAGGACTACGCCTTCGAGGGCCGTCAGCAGGCCTTCATGGCGTGGATCGCGAAGCACGACTCGACCTACAGGCTGGGCACGGACCCGGCGAAGATCGAGGCCAAGTGGTACGCGATGCGGGCGGCGCTCGCCAAGAAGCCCGCGGGCGGCAAGGTCGGCGCCTCCGAACTGGAGGACACCTTCATCCCGGGCGGCTACTACAACGGCTACTGGCCCTACCTCGCCCAGGCGTTCGCGGCGTACGCGAACGACAAGAAGACCGCGCCGCTGGTCGAGGCGTACGAGAACTTCGCCACCGTGGACGCCTCCGGCGACAACGGCTACAGCGTCTACACCTCCGTGCAGTGCCGTGACACCTCGTGGCCGCGAGACTGGCGGCAGTGGCGCAAGGACAACTGGGCCGTGTACGCCAAGGCGCCGTTCATGACCTGGAACAACGCCTGGTACAACGCGCCCTGCGCCTTCTGGCCGGTCTCCTCCAAGCGCCCGGCGAACGTCGCCAACAGCAAGCTGCCGCCGGTGCTGCTGTTCCAGGCGACCGACGACGCGGCCACCCCGTACGAGGGTGGTGTCACGGTGCACCGGCTGCTGCGGAACTCCAGCCTGGTGGTGGAGCAGGGCGGCGGCAACCACGGCATCACCCTGAGCGGGAACGCCTGCCTGGACAAGTACCTGGCGACGTACCTGACCAAGGGCAAGGTGCCGCGCGGGCACGGTGTCGCGGACGCGGTGTGCCGGCGGCTGCCCGACCCGAAGCCGCTGAGCGCGGCGGCGGCCGCCGCGGCCGCCTCCCCGTCCGGTGCCTCGCGCGGGGCGGCGCTGCACGACCTCGTCCGCTTCCGCGGCTGAGCGGCCGAACCGGCTACCCCGGGTCGCCGCAAGCGGTCTGACGGTCCGTCGGGGGCGGTGACCGGTTCATGGTTGCCGGACGCATGGTCCACCATGGACTCATGAGCGAGCCAACCAGGATTCCCGCCCCCGACGGGGTCGCCCCCGCCGCGCACTACTCCCATGTCGTCATGGGCACCGGCCGTTTCGTCGCGATCTCCGGCCAGGTCGCCCTGGACGAGAACGGCGAGCTCGTGGGCGAGGGCGACCCGGACGCGCAGGCCCGGCAGATCTTCGAGAACCTCCGCCACTGCCTGGCCGCCGCCGGCGCGACCTTCGACAACGTCGTCAAGTTCACCTACTTCCTCACGGACACGGCCCACCTCCCGGCGATCCGCGCCGCCCGCACGGCCCACCTGGCCGACGACCGCCTGCCCGCCTCCTCGGCCGTCCAGGTCGCGGCCCTGGTCCGCCCCGAGTTCCTGATGGAGGTCGAGGCGTTCGCCGTACTGCCCGAGTGAGGTGTTCCCGTCGCACCGCCCGAGTGACCCGGGTGAGGTGTCAACGCGCGGGCGGGCCCGGCCGTCGGGGCCCACGTGCGGCCGCCGGAGCCGTCCGCGTGCTCCCGCGGGTCCCGGCCGCTCACCCGGACTTCGGGATGCGGGCCAGGGCGTCGACCGCCGCCTGTGCCAGGGCCGGATGAGCGAGGGCCTCGGTGAGGACGGGGCGGGCCCGGACGTCGCCCAGCGTGCCCAGGCCCTCCACACAGGCCAGTGCCACCCGGCGGTAGGGGTCGTCCGGGCGGAGCCGGCGTTCCAGCGTGGTGATCAGGGCGGGCACGGACTCGGGGGCCCGCAGCTCCACCAGCAGCCGTACCGGATGCAGCGCGTAGGCGACCCGCAGCTCGTTGGTGGCCAGGGCCGCCGCGGCGCGGGCGGTGCGGGGATCGCCGAGCCGGGCCAGCGCGTACGCGGCACCGACGCAGCGCGGCGGGTCGCGGTGGTTCAGCAGCAGCACCAGGGACTCGAAGGCCCGCCGGTCCCCCGCGAGGCCGAGGCGGAACGCGGCCAGCTCCCGGGCCCACAGGGGCTGCCCGGGAGCCGTGAGCACCTCGGCCAGCTCGCCCGGGTCCCGGGTGGCCACCAGATGCTCGTACGCCGCCGATCCGCCCGTCTCCTGCCGTATGCGCTCCGTGAGCGATCGCAACTCTTCGTCCACGAAGGCCAGCCTAGGATCGTGGCCCGCCACGCGGGACGTACATCACAAACTCGAGGAGACTCAGGGGGGTGGCGCGCTCGTTACCCACCGGTTAAGCTCATACGAGCGAGGCACCCTCTCGCACCCTCTCGCAGTGGCCTGGTGACGCAGCCACCGCGAGTGTTGTCGGTTCGGTACCCCGAGTACCGCAGTACGACCCGGCTTCGGGACAGAGCCGGTCGGCTCCGCCGGCTGCCGGGCGCACAGGCGCCCGCGGCGAACGGCACCGGGCGTGTGCGCATTCGGCCCGGCAGCACCCGCAACCCCTTCCTTCCGCACCCGTTGCGCCCGTCGGCGCATCCGGGGCGCGTTCCCAGTCGTCACTCTCATTCCTGGAGTCCCGCGATGGCCACTCCCCTCTCCGACATCTCCCTGTCCCCGCTGAAGACGATCGCCGTCGTCGGCCTCGGCACCATGGGCACCGGCATCACCGAGGTCCTGGCCCGCGCCGGCCGCGAGATCGTCGGCATCGACATCAGCGAGGCGGCGGCCGCCAGGTGCGTCGCCGCCCTGGAGAACTCCACCGCCCGCGCCGTCGAACGCGGGCGCCTGACCGACCGGGAGCGCACGGACGCGCTCGCCCGCGTGCGCACCTCCACCGACCTGGCCGCGGCGGCCGACGCCGACCTGGTCATCGAGGTGGCGCCGGAGTCGTACGAGACCAAGCAGCAGATCCTCCGGGAACTGGACGGCATCGTGCGGCCGGGGGCGATCCTGGCCACCGGCACCAACGCCCTGTCGGTGACCCGCCTGGCCGCCGACTCGGCCCACCCGGAGCGGGTGCTCGGCCTGCACTTCTTCAACCCCGCGCAGGCCATGAGGCTGGTCGAGATCGTCTCCTCGGTGCTGACCGCCCCGCAGGCCGTCGAGGCGGTCACCGACCTCGCCCTGGAACTGGGCAAGGAGCCCGTCGCGGTCGGCGACCGGCCCGGATTCGTCGCCGACGGGCTGCTGTTCGGCTACCTCAACCAGGCCGCGGCGATGTACGAGGGGAGGTACGCCACCCGCGAGGACATCGACGCCGCGATGCGGCTCGGCTGCGGACTGCCGATGGGCCCGCTGGCGCTGCTCGACCTGATCGGCGTCGACACCGCGCGCACGGTCCTGGAGGCCATGTACGCCGAGTCGCGCGACCGGCTGCACGCCCCGGCGCCGATCCTGAAGCAGCTCAGCGAGGCCGGTCTGACGGGCCGCAAGGCGGGCCGCGGCTTCTACACCTACGAGGCCCCGGGCAGCGGCACCGTCGTGCGGGACGCGCTGACCCCGCCGGCCGGTGACGTCCTCGCCCCCGGCCGCCCCGTGCGCTCCGTCGGCGTCGCCGGCTCGGGCACCATGGCCTCCGGCATCGCCGAGGTGTTCGCGAAGGCCGGGTACGAGGTCGTGCTGGCCGCCCGCAGCGCGGAGAAGGCACAGGCCGCCAAGGCCCGTATCGGCAAGTCGCTTTCACGCTCTGTCGACAAGGGCCGGCTGACCGCCGAGGCCGCCGCGCAGACCCTGGACCGGATCACGGCGACCGGCACCCTCGACGACTTCGCGGAGGTGGACCTCGCCGTCGAGGCCGTCGCCGAGGACCTGCCGGTCAAGCAGCAGCTGTTCGCGGCGCTGGACAAGGTCTGCAAGCCGGGCGCGATCCTGGCCACCACCACCTCCTCGCTTCCCGTGGTCGCCTGCGCCCGCGCCACCTCGCGCCCGCACGAGGTGATCGGCATGCACTTCTTCAACCCGGCGCCCGCGATGAAGCTGGTCGAGGTCGTCCGCACGGTGCTGACGGAGGACGACGTCCACGCGACGGTCCGCGAGGTCTGCGTCAGGATCAAGAAGCACGCCGTCGACTGCGGGGACCGCGCGGGCTTCATCGTCAACGCCCTGCTGTTCCCGTACCTCAACAACGCGGTCAAGATGGTGCAGGAGCACTACGCGTCCCTGGACGACATCGACGCGGCGATGAAGCTCGGCGGTGGTTACCCCATGGGCCCGTTCGAACTGCTCGACGTCGTCGGCCTGGACGTCTCGCTGGCCATCGAGAAGGTCCTGCACCGCGAGTTCCGCGACCCGGGCCTGGCCCCGGCACCGCTCCTGGAGCATCTGGTGGCCGCGGGCTGCCTCGGCCGCAAGACCGGCCGCGGCTTCCGCGAACATGCCCGGCGCTGACCGGCCCGGCGACCGGTTCGCGGACGGGCGGGAGTGGGGCGGCCTGCTGGAACCGGCGACCGCTCCCCCGCCCACCGAGGACGGAGGAACCCGGGGACGTGCGCGCCGGGCTGCGCGGATGCAGTACGTTCGGGTCATGCCCCAGCCCGCCAAGTCCACACGTACACCCGCCACGCCCGACGCGCCGGAGAGCGCCGCCGGCTCCCGCGCGGCCGCCCAACGGCTCAAGATGCGCCGGGAGCTGGCGGCCGCCGCGATGGAGCTGTTCGCGACCAAGGGGTACGAGGCGACCACGGTCGACGAGATCGCCGCGGCGGCCGGGGTCGCCCGCCGCACCTTCTTCCGGCACTTCCGTTCCAAGGAAGAGGCCATCTTCCCCGACCATGACGACACCCTGATCCGCGCCGAGGCCGTCCTCAACGCGGCCCCCGCGCACGAGCACCCGCTCGACACGGTGTGCCGGGGCATCAAGGAAGTCATGAAGATGTACGCGGCGCAGCCGGAGATCTCGGTCGCCCGCTACAAGCTGACCCGCGAGGTGCCCACGCTGCGCGAGGCGGAGATCGCCTCGGTGGCCCGCTACGAGCGCCTGTTCACGCGTTATCTGCTGGGCCACTTCGACGAGCGCGTGCACGCCGACGACGCCAACGACGACCCGCTGCTCGCGGAGGTCGCCGCCTCGGCCGTGGTCACCGCGCACAACCACGTGCTGCGGCGCTGGCTGCGGGCCGACGGCCAGGGAGACGTGGAGGCGCAGCTCGACCACGCCTTCGCGATCGTGCGCAAGACGTTCGGCACCGGGATCGGGGCCGGCCGCGCCGCGGCGCCCGCGTCCGGCTCCGCGCCCTCGGCGGCGGTGTCCCAGCAGGGCGAGGTACTGGTGGCGGTCGCCCGCACCGACGCCCCGCTGGAAGAGGTCATGCGCACCATCGAGGAGGCGCTGAAAGAGCGCTGAAGAGCCTCGCGGCCACGAGAGAGCCGCGTACCGCCTCACGACCGCGAGGGGCCACGTACCGCCTCACGGCCACGAGTGCCACGTCACCGACGGCCACCCCACGGGGTGGCTGTTTTTGCATGTCGGAGCCCCTTTTCACCCGTCTCGGCACTGCCATTCGATCGATCATCGCTCATTTGTTGCGTAAAGTTTTCGTCTGAGCGAGAATTCTGGCACTCAGCGCCTTGCACGGTGACACGCGGTGTCATACGTTGAAGGTGTCCGGGCGGCCGGCGCGCGGAGAACCGCACGCACGCCGGCTGTCCCAGCAAGCCGATGGCGGCTCGCACGCCCGGACGCCTGCGTCACAGGCAACCTCCCGCGCCACAAAGCGCTGCCGAAGCCCCACCCGCCGAACCGACGGCACCCGGCCGGACCGACGGCCCCCCTCACCGCCCCTCAGCAGCACCGACGTAACCCTCAGCGCCCCTCCCTCAGGGCGCTCGACGCCGGAGGCAACACCGTGACCGTGAAGGACATCCTGGACGCGATCCAGTCGCCGGACTCCACGCCCGCCGACTTCGCCGCCCTGCCACTGCCCGAGTCGTACCGCGCGATCACCGTGCACAAGGACGAGACGGAGATGTTCGACGGGCTCTCCACCCGCGACAAGGACCCGCGCAAGTCCCTGCACCTGGACGAGGTGCCGCTGCCCGAGCTGGGCCCGGGCGAGGCCCTGGTGGCCGTCATGGCCTCCTCGGTCAACTACAACTCGGTGTGGACCTCGATCTTCGAGCCGCTGTCGACGTTCGGCTTCCTGGAGCGATACGGCCGCACCAACGAGCTGGCCAAGCGGCACGACCTGCCGTACCACATCATCGGCTCCGACCTGGCCGGCGTCGTCCTGCGCACCGGCCCCGGCGTCAACGCCTGGCAGCCCGGTGACGAGGTCGTCGCGCACTGCCTGTCCGTCGAACTGGAGTCGAGCGACGGCCACAACGACACGATGCTCGACCCGGAGCAGCGCATCTGGGGCTTCGAGACCAACTTCGGCGGCCTCGCCGAGATCGCGCTCGTCAAGTCCAACCAGCTGATGCCCAAGCCCGGCCATCTGAGCTGGGAGGAGGCCGCCGCCCCCGGCCTGGTCAACTCCACCGCCTACCGCCAGCTGGTCTCCCGCAACGGCGCCGGCATGAAGCAGGGCGACAACGTGCTCATCTGGGGCGCGAGCGGCGGACTCGGCAGCTACGCCACGCAGTTCGCCCTCGCCGGCGGCGCGACCCCCGTCTGCGTCGTCTCCAGCGACCAGAAGGCGGACATCTGCCGCGCCATGGGCGCCGAGGCGATCATCGACCGCACCGCCGAGAACTACAGGTTCTGGAAGGACGAGCACACCCAGGACCCCAAGGAGTGGAAGCGCTTCGGCAAGCGCATCCGCGAACTCACCGGTGGCGAGGACGTCGACATCGTCTTCGAGCACCCCGGCCGCGAGACCTTCGGCGCGAGCGTGTACGTCACCCGCAAGGGCGGGACCATCGTCACCTGCGCCTCCACCTCGGGCTACACCCACGAGTACGACAACCGCTACCTGTGGATGTCCCTGAAGCGCATCATCGGCTCCCACTTCGCCAACTACCGCGAGGCCTGGGAGGCCAACCGCCTGATCGCCAAGGGCAAGATCCACCCGACGCTGTCCCGGGTCTACTCCCTGGAGGACACCGGGCAGGCGGCGTACGACGTGCACCGCAACCTGCACCAGGGCAAGGTCGGCGTGCTGTGCCTGGCGCCCGAGGAAGGCCTGGGCGTGCGCGACGAGGAGATGCGCGCCCGGCACATCGACGCCATCAACCGCTTCCGGAACATCTGAGAGGCGCACATGAGTGAGCGTCAGACACCGCGGGCGCACGCGGACAGAGACCGGCCGTGGCTCATGCGCACCTACGCCGGCCACTCCACGGCCGAGGCCTCCAACGAGCTGTACCGGCGCAACCTCGCCAAGGGCCAGACCGGTCTGTCGGTGGCGTTCGACCTGCCGACGCAGACCGGCTACGACGCCGACCACGTCCTCGCCCGCGGCGAGGTCGGCCGGGTCGGCGTGCCGGTCGCGCACCTCGGCGACATGCGCCGGCTGTTCCAGGACATCCCCCTGGAGCAGACGAACACCTCGATGACGATCAACGCCACGGCCATGTGGCTGCTGGCGCTCTACCAGGTCGTCGCGGAGGAGCAGGGCGCGGACATCACCAAGCTCCAGGGCACGACCCAGAACGACATCGTCAAGGAGTACCTGTCCCGCGGCACCCATGTCTTCCCGCCGGGCCCGAGCCTCCGGCTCACCACGGACATGATCGCGTACACGGTCTCCCACATGCCCAAGTGGAACCCGATCAACATCTGCAGCTACCACCTCCAGGAAGCCGGCGCCACGCCGGTGCAGGAGATCGCGTACGCGATGTCCACCGCGATCGCCGTCCTGGACGCGGTGCGCGACAGCGGCCAGGTGCCGCGGGAGCGCATGGGCGATGTCGTCGGCCGCATCTCCTTCTTCGTGAACGCGGGCGTCCGCTTCGTCGAGGAGATGTGCAAGATGCGGGCGTTCGGCCGCGTCTGGGACCGGATCACCCGCGAGCGGTACGGCATCGAGGACCCCAGGCACCGCCGCTTCCGCTACGGCGTCCAGGTCAACTCCCTCGGCCTGACCGAGGCGCAGCCGGAGAACAACGTCCAGCGGATCGTCCTGGAGATGCTGGCCGTCACCCTCTCCAAGGACGCACGCGCGCGTGCCGTGCAGCTGCCGGCCTGGAACGAGGCCCTCGGCCTGCCCCGGCCCTGGGACCAGCAGTGGTCACTGCGCATCCAGCAGGTGCTGGCGTACGAGTCCGACCTGCTGGAGTACGAGGACATCTTCGAGGGCTCGAAGGTGGTCGAGGCGAAGGTGGCGGAGCTGGTCGAGGCGGTCCTCGCCGAGATCGAGCACATCCAGGAGCTGGGCGGCGCGATGGCCGCCGTGGAGTCCGGTTACCTGAAGTCGCAGCTGGTCGCCTCGCACGCCGAGCGCCGGGCCCGGATCGAGTCGGGCCGGGAGAAGATCGTCGGCGTCAACATATTCGAGGGCACCGAGCCGAACCCGCTCACCGCCGATCTGGACACCGCGATCCAGACGGTCGACCCGGCGGTCGAGGCCCGCGTGACCGACTCGCTCCGGCACTGGCGCGACACCCGCTACCAGCCGCCGTTCAACCACCCGCGCCCCTGCAAGGCGCTGGAGCGGCTGAAGGAGGCGGCCAAGGGCGCCGGCAATCTCATGGAGGCCACGCTGGAGTGCGCCCGCTCGGGTGTCACGACCGGCGAGTGGGCCGGCGCCCTGCGCGAGGTGTTCGGCGAGTTCCGGGCGCCCACCGGGGTGTCCTCCGCTCCGGTGACCGTGACCGCCGAGGAGGGCTCGGCCCTGTCGGAGGTGCGGCGCAAGGTGGACGCCACCGCCCGAGACCTGGGCGTGGGCAAGCTGCGCTTCCTGGTCGGCAAGCCGGGCCTGGACGGACACTCCAACGGCGCCGAGCAGATCGCCGTACGGGCCCGCGACGCCGGGTTCGAGGTGGTCTACCAGGGCATCCGGCTCACCCCCGAGCAGATCGTGGACGCGGCCCTCGCCGAGGACGTGCACGCGGTCGGCCTGTCCATCCTGTCCGGCTCGCACGCCCAACTGGTGCCGGACGTGCTGGAGCGGCTGCGCGAGGCCGGCGCGGCCGACATCCCGGTGATCGCCGGCGGGATCATTCCGAACGGTGACGCCGAGCAGCTCAGGGCCGCGGGAGTGGCCGCGGTCTTCACCCCGAAGGACTTCGACATCACCGGGATCATCGGCCGTATCGTCGACGAGATCAGGAAAGCCAACAAGCTCGACCCCTTGGAGGTCCCCGCATGACCAGCCCCGCTCCCCAGGTCGACCGCCTGCGTCCGCGGCGCTCCTGCCTGGCCGTACCGGGCTCCAACCCCCGTTTCCTGGAGAAGGCGCAGGGCCTGCCCGCCGACCAGGTGTTCCTGGACCTGGAGGACGCGTGCGCGCCGCTGGCCAAGCCGGAGGCGCGGCACACCATCGTCAAGTTCCTCAACGAGGGCGACTGGACGGGCAAGACCAGGGTGGTCCGGGTCAACGACTGGACGACCGAGTGGACGTACCGGGACGTCGTGACGGTGGTCGAGGGCGCGGGCCAGAACCTGGACTGCATCATGCTGCCGAAGGTGCAGGACGCCCAGCAGGTCGTGGCGCTCGACCTGCTGCTGACGCAGATCGAGAAGACCATGGGCTTCGAGGTGGGCCGCATCGGCATCGAGGCGCAGATCGAGAACGCGCGGGGCCTGAACAACGTCAACGAGATCGCGCAGGCCTCCGAGCGCGTCGAGACGATCGTCTTCGGCCCCGCCGACTTCATGGCGTCGATCAACATGAAATCGCTCGTCGTGGGCGAGCAGCCGCCCGGCTACCCGGCGGACGCCTACCACTACATCCTGATGAAGATCCTGATGGCCGCGCGCGCCAACGACCTCCAGGCGATCGACGGCCCCTACCTTCAGATCCGCAACGTCGACGGCTTCCGGGAGGTGGCGGGGCGGGCCGCCGCCCTCGGATTCGACGGCAAGTGGGTGCTGCACCCCGGCCAGGTGGAGGCCGCGAACGAGGTCTTCTCGCCGTCCCAGGAGGACTACGACCACGCGGAGCTGATCCTGGACGCGTACGAGTACTGCACGTCCGAGGCGGGCGGCAAGAAGGGCTCGGCGATGCTCGGCGACGAGATGATCGACGAGGCCAGCCGCAAAATGGCGCTGGTCGTCGCGGGCAAGGGCCGCGCGGCGGGCATGCGGCGCACCAGCACGTTCGAGATCCCGGAGGGCTGAGCGGCATGCAGTTCGGACGAACTTTCGAGGAGTTCGAGGTCGGGGCGGTCTACAAGCACTGGCCGGGCAAGACGGTCACGGAGTACGACGACCACCTGTTCTGCCTCCTGACCATGAATCACCACCCGCTCCACATGGACGCCAACTACGCCGAGAAGACGACCGACTTCGGCAAGAACGTCGTCGTGGGCAACTACATCTATTCCCTCCTGCTCGGCATGTCCGTCCCGGACGTCTCCGGCAAGGCGATCGCCAACCTGGAGATCGAGTCGCTCAGGCACGTGGCGCCGACCTTCCACGGCGACACGATCTACGGCGAGACGACCGTGCTCGACAAGCGGCCGTCGGCGTCGAAGAGCGACCGCGGCATCGTCCACGTCGAGACCAGGGGCTACAAGCAGGACGGCACGCTGGTGTGCACCTTCCGGCGCAAGGTGATGGTGCCGACCGAGACGTACACCAAGGAGCGCGGCGGCGAACAGCCGGGCCGCCCGGAGCCGAACGTCCCTTCGGAAAAGACGGAGAAGTAGGCCATGGCCCGACTCGCCCAGACCGCCGGTCTGACGGACGTGCAGCAGGAGATCGTCTCCACCGTCCGTGACTTTGTCGACAAGGAGATCATCCCGGTCGCGACCGAGCTGGAGCACCGCGACGAGTACCCGCAAGCGATCGTGGACGGCCTGAGGGAACTGGGCCTGTTCGGTCTGATGATCCCCGAGGAGTACGGGGGCCTGGGCGAGTCGCTGCTGACGTACGCGCTGTGCGTGGAGGAGATCGCCCGCGGCTGGATGTCGGTGTCCGGCATCATCAACACGCACTTCATCGTCGCGTACATGCTCAAGCAGCACGGCACGCGTAAGCAGAAGGACCACTTCCTGCCCCGGATGGCGGCCGGCGACATCCGCGGCGCCTTCTCGATGTCGGAGCCGGGCCTGGGCTCCGACGTGTCGGCGATCACGTCGAAGGCGGTGAAGGACGGCGACGAGTACGTCCTGACCGGCCAGAAGATGTGGCTGACGAACGGCGGTACGTCGTCACTCGTGGCGGTCCTGGTCAGAAGTGACGAGGGCCACCCCGAGGGCACCGCGCCCCACAAGTCCATGACGACCTTCCTGGTGGAGAAGGAGCCCGGCTTCGGCGAGGTCCGCCCCGGACTGACCATCCCCGGCAAGATCGACAAGATGGGCTACAAGGGCGTCGACACCACCGAGCTGATCATGGACGGGCTGCGCGTCCCGGCCGACCGGGTGCTCGGCGGCGTCACCGGCCGCGGCTTCTACCAGATGATGGACGGCGTCGAGGTCGGCCGCGTGAACGTGGCGGCCCGGGGCTGCGGCGTCGCCCAGCGCGCCTTCGAGCTCGGTGTGGCCTACGCCCAGCAGCGCCACACCTTCGGCAAACCGATCGCCCAGCACCAGGCCATCCAGTTCAAGCTGGCGGAGATGGCCACCAAGGTCGAGGCAGCCCATGCCATGATGGTGAACGCGGCCCGCAAGAAGGACTCGGGCGAGCGCAATGACCTCGAGGCCGGCATGGCGAAGTACCTGGCCTCCGAGTACTGCAAGGAGGTCGTGGAGGACGCCTTCCGTATCCACGGCGGCTACGGCTTCTCCAAGGAGTACGAGATCGAGCGCCTGTACCGTGAGGCACCCATGCTGCTCATCGGTGAAGGCACCGCCGAGATCCAGAAAATGATCATCGGCCGCAGGCTGCTCGAAGAGTATCGGTTCCAGGGCTGAATGTCCGGCTACGGGGTGTTTTCTTCGAGAAGAAGATCACACCCCGTCAGCGGTGTTCGGCTGCCGACTCGGCAGCTCGGCTTACCCAGTTGTGGCCCTTAACCGCTACGATCGCGGAAAGCCGCCGTCCCCCGTCGAAAGCGCGGCATCATCCGCTACGAAGGTCATCCATGCCCCACAGCCAAACCTCTGCACATCGTGACAGCCTGGCCGGCGTACGCCTTGCGCGCGGAGCATCGCCGTGGCTTCTTCCGACCGTCGCCACCGCAGCCGTCAGCCTTCTCCGCGCCCGCCGCTCGGGTGCAGCCAAGGCCGTAGCCGTTCCCGCCACCGCGCTGGCGGCGGGGATGCTGTGGTTCTTCCGCGACCCCGAGCGCGAGATCGCCCAGGGCCGGGTCATCTCGCCCGCCGACGGTGTGGTGCAGAGCATCATGCCGTGGAAGGACGGCCGCACCCGCGTCGCGATCTTCATGAGCCCGCTGAACGTCCATGTCAACCGTGCCCCGCTTTCCGGCACGGTCACCTCGGTCGAGCACGTCCCCGGCGGGTTCGTTCCGGCTTTCAACAAGGAGAGCGAGAACAACGAGCGGGTCGTCTGGCACTTCGACACCGAGCTCGGCGACATCGAGATGGTCCAGATCGCCGGCGCGGTGGCCCGCCGCATCGTCCCCTACATCCCGTCCGGCACCAAGGTCGAGCAGGGCGAGCGGATCGGTCTGATCCGTTTCGGTTCGCGCGTCGACCTGTACCTGCCCGAGGGTGTGGACGTCGCGGTCGAGGTCGGCCAGAAGACCGTGGCTGGGGTGACTCGCATTGACCGTGATTGATCCCGAGACCCAGGCCGGCTGGGTGCCGGAGGCGGACGAGGTGGACGAAGAGGAGGAGATGCCCCTCTCGTTGCGCCTGTCGATAGCGGACACCCTCACCCTGGGCAACGCGACCTGCGGCTTCATGGCGGTGTACTTCACCACCACCGGCATCCTGATCCCGCACCTGACCGGCAACGACGAGTCGGCGGGCATGGCCCGGCACAGCGCCGCCACGGCGGTCATCCTGATGCTGTGCGCGGCGGTCTTCGACCTGTTCGACGGTCTGGTCGCGAGGAAGCTGCGCTCCTCCCCCATGGGCGCGGAGCTGGACAACCTCTCCGACCTGATCAGCTTCGGCCTGGCCCCGGCGTACTTCGTCCTCGTCTACGGCATGGTCGCGGACGACGCCCACCAGAGGGTGGCGGCCCTCGGCGCGATCGTGGTGTTGCTGGCGGTGGTCCTCCGGCTCGCGAGATTCTCCTGCGTGACGCTGAAGGACGGCATGTTCCAGGGCATGCCCTCTCCCTTCGGCGCGTTGACGGTGGTCTCGATCGTCCTCCTCGAGCTGCCCTTCGTGGCCACGCTGCTGGCCATCCTCGGCACCGCGTGGCTGATGGTGAGCCGCGTGGAGTACCCGAAGCCGAGGGGCCGCCTGGCGGTGGCCATGCTGTCCTGGATCGTCCTGTCCATGGGCCTCCTGGCAGCCTGGGCCTTCGACGCCCCGAGCGGCCAGCTCCTCCTCCAGACCGGTTGCGCCCTGCAACTGGTCATGGGCGCGGTGATCCCCCTGTTCGCCACGGCCCGCCGAGTGAACAACTTCCGCGACAACCGCCGCGAGGCACGGGCGGCCCAGCCGTAGCGCTCCGCTGCGGCCGCCGCATGGGAAGGGCCCCGAACCGTGAGGTTCGGGGCCCTTCCCATGTTCTTGTTACGGGTGTTCTTGTTACGGGACACGGCCGGGCCTCCGAGGGGGGACGGGATCGTGGGCGGAGGGGGGCACGAGGGCGGGGGGAGGTGTCGAGTAGGCCGGTGGGGGTGTGGGTGCAGGGGCAGGGGGCGCATCCCAGCCAGGGCCGCGGGGCCGCGGGGCCGCTGGGCCGCTGGGCCGCTGGGCCGCTGGGCCGCTGGGCCGCTGGGGAACGTCTCAGCCGGGGCCGCAGGGTGGCCGCCTGGGTGGGGCGGGACGCTGGGGCGAAAGGGGCGGAGCCTCGGCGGGGTGCAGGGGCAGAGCCCCGCTGGGGTGCAGGGGCGGAGCCCCGCCGGGGTCTGGGGCGGAGCCCCAGGGGACGGTCACCTGAGCCCCACCGAGCCGGGCAGGCGGGCGAGCAAAGCACCCGGGGCACAGCCCCGCCGGGGTCTGGGGCACAGCCCCGCCGGGGTCTGGGGCGAAGCCCCGCCGGGGTCTGGGGCGGAGCCCCAGGGGACGGTCACCTGAGCCCCACCGAGCCGGGCGGGCGGGCGAGCAAAGCACCCGGGGCGCAGCCCCGGCAGGGCGCAGGGGCGCAGCCCCAGGGAACGCCCCGTCACACCGACCCAGCCGGGCAGGCCCCCGCCCCGTCACCCCAGACAGTCACCCCAGACAGTCACGCCCGATCCGCTCAGCCACCTGCTCAAGGATCCGCCCCGCATCCGCAATGCACTTCGCCACGTCCGGCTCGACCTCGGTCAGGGCATACGCCCGCCGGATCCCCGCACGCTCCAGAACCTCCGGCTCCAGCGCCAGCCGCCCACAGACCGCGACGACATCCTTCCCCGCCGCCCGCGCCGCCGCCGCGACCCCGGCCGGAGCCTTCCCGTGCAGCGTCTGCTCGTCCAGGGAGCCTTCACCGGTGATCACCAACGAGGCCCGCTCCAGCGCGGGGGCGAACCCCAGCACATCGAGCATGACCTCGATCCCCGCCCGGAACCGCGCCCCGAGCAGCATCGCCCCGAACCCGATACCACCTGCCGCACCCGCCCCCGGCGACGCCGCGTACTCGGCCGCCCGGTTCCCGACCCCGTCCACTCCCTCCAGCACCTTCGCGAAGTGTGCGAGCGCAGCGTCCAACGTCGACACGTCCTCCGCCGAGGCGCCCTTCTGTGGCCCGTAGACCGCCGGCGCGCCCTTCGGCCCGGTCAGCGGATTGTCGACGTCGCTCGCGAGCACCAGCTCCACCGCGGCGAGCCGCGGGTCGAGCCCGGACAGGTCCGCCCGGACGAGTTCCGCCAGCCCCCCGCCGCCGGGCGGAATCGGCTCCCCGTCCGCGTCCAGGAACCGCGCCCCGAGCGCGGCCAGCATCCCCGCGCCCCCGTCCGTCGTCGCGCTCCCGCCGACGCCGAACACGATCGTGCGCGCCCCCGCGTCCAGCGCGGCCCGCAGCAGCTCCCCGGAGCCGTACGTGGACGCCGTGAGCGGCGCGAACACACCGGTCGGCAGCCGCTGCAACCCGCTGGCCTCGGCCATCTCCACGACCGCCGTGTCGCCGCGCAGCGCGAACGCGGCCGTCACCTCGTCCCCGAGGGGACCCGCGACCCGTACCTCCCGGCGCTCGAACCCGGCCGCGACCGCCGCGTCCACGGTCCCGTCGCCGCCGTCGGCGACGGGCAGCGCCTCCACCTCCACGTCCGGCACGACCCGGCGCAGCCCCGCCGTCACGCGCTCGGCGACCTGCACGGCCGTCAGCGAGCCCTTGAACTTGTCCGCGGCAACCAGCACCCTCCGGGTGCCTCGCACTGCAGCGTCCGCCACCTTGACATCCCCTTGCTCTCCGGGGCCCCGCACGTCAGGGCCAGTCGCGCCGCTGCGACCTTAACCGGCGACCGCCCCCGCCGTCATGCCCCGCCCGGACCCTGAGAAGCCCCTGACGTGCTGGTGAACCCCGAGGGCGTGCCCGTGAACCTCGAGCGGCCGCCCCCGGAATCCGGTAGACCGGTTCCCATGACCGCTGTGGACACCGCCGTGGACACCGGACCAGCGCTCGCCGACCGCATCCTCGGCGGCTGGCTGGGCCGGATCGCCGGCAACATGCTCGGCAAGCCGGTGGAGCAGGGCGACGTGTGGACGCGCGACCGCATCGACCGCTACCTGCGCGCCGCCGACGCGCTGCCGCTCACCGACTACCTGCCCGAGCCGGCCGGCGACGACGACCCGCCGCTGCGCCCCGAGTGGCGGAGCTGCGTCCGCGGCCGCATCCACGGCAGCTGCCGCGACGACGACGTCGACTACGCGATCCTGGGCCTCGACCTCCTGGAGACGCACGGCTTCGGCTTCATCACCGAGCAGGTCGGCGAGCTGTGGCTGCGGCGCCTGCCGTACCTTCAGACGTTCACCGCGGAGCGGGCCGCGTACCGCAATCTCGCGAACGGGCTCAAGCCGCCCCTGACGGCCACGTACGACAACCCGTACCAGGAGTGGATCGGCGCCCTGATCCGCGCCGACATCCACGGCTGGACCAGCCCCGGCGACCCGCGCCGCGCCGCCTTGCTGGCCCGCCGCGACGCGGTGCTGTCGCACACCGGCAAGGGCGTCTACGGCGCCATGTGGGCGGCGGCACTGATCGCGGCGGCCTTCACCGCGCCCACCGTCCGCGCCGCCGTCGACACCGCGCTCACGGTGATCCCGGCCGGCAGCCGTCTGGCCCGCACGGTGCGCCGGGCCCTCGCCCTGCACGAGGCCGGCCTGCCCTGGGAGGACGCGCTCGACACGCTCGCGGAGGAGACCGCCGGTCTCGGCTGGATCCACACCGTGCCGAACGCCGCCGTCATCACGTCCGGCCTGCTCTACGGCGGAGGCGACTTCACCCGTACCATCGCGCTGACCGTCCGCGGCGGCCTGGACACCGACTCCAACGGCGCGACGGCCGGCTCGGTGGCCGGCGTCATGACGGGTGCGGCGTCCGTCCCCGCCCAGTGGAAGGACCCCCTCGAGGACACGGTCCGCAGCGCGGTCTTCGGCTTCGACGGCGTCAGCATCGGCGAACTCGCCGAGCGCACCCTGTGTCTGGCCCGCCTCGACGCCTGACAGGACCGCACCCGCAGGACCCGCTTCCCGCCCGCTCCTGCAACGGCATGGTGCGTTCCGTCCGCCCTCATCGCACTTCTCCACAACATGGACACACAGCGGTCACCAATCCGCACCACACCCGGACTCTCGCCCCGCGGGCCGGGATCCTGGTCCGGCAACGGCTCCACCAGCCCTGACCGTCGCGAGAAACCAGGAGAACACCATGACTCTCATCCGTGTGCGCCGAGGCTCGGCGCTGCTGTCCACGACCCTGCTCGCGGTCCTCGGCCTGGCCGGCTGCGGCGGCTCCGGCGAGAAGGCGCCCGCCGCCGGCTCCGCGCCTTCCGCGACCGCCTCACAGGGGGGAGCCGCCCCCTCCGCTCCGTCGAAGAAGGCCCCGGCGGACCCGTGCGCGCTCATCTCCCTTCAGGAGGCCCAGGAGCTGGGAGGCACGTCCGTCGAGGGGCAGAAGAGCGAGGACACCGCGGGCGGCTGCAGATACACCCACGAGGGGGTACCGATCGCGTCCACCATCCAGGGGGACGAGGCCCGGCAGTTCATGGACGACATGCTCCGGGCAGCCGACCGCAAGCCGCTCACCGGCATCGGCGACGAGGCGACCGCCTACGACGACAAGGACCACGGAACGTTCGGGCTCCTGTTCCGCACGTCGGGCACCTGGGTCGCGATGACCGTGGTGGCGGACCGGGCCGACAACGACCGGCGCCTGGAGGAGCTGGCCCGCAAGGTCGCCGCCCGGATGTGACCACGCCGGACGCCGGTCCCGGTGCCCCGGGCGCGGGACCGGCGACGCGGTGCGTCGCACCGGCTGCCACGAGGCTCGTTACCCTTCTTGGATGACCACCGCGGACTACGCCACGTACATCGCCGGCCTTCCCCGGGTCCTCGCCGCTGCCGCCTGCGTCTTCCATGACGCGGAGGGCCAGGTGCTTCTCGTCGAGCCGAACTACCGGGACGGGTGGACGCTGCCCGGCGGCACCGTCGAATCCGACGACGGGGAGACTCCGCGCCAGGGCGCGCGCCGCGAGACGCTGGAGGAGATCGGGCTCGACCGCGAGCCGGGTCGGCTGCTCGTCGTGGACTGGGTGCCCGGCACCGCACGGCCGCCGCTGGTGGCGTACCTCTACGACGGCGGGTTCCTCACCGACGACGACCTCAAGGCGATCCGCCTCCAGGAGGAGGAACTGCTGTCCTGGCGCCTGGTCGCCCGCGACGAACTCGCCGCCCACCTCCCGGGTGCCCTGGGCCGCCGCGTCCTGACCGCCCTCGACGTCCTGACCGACGGCACGGGCACGGCGGAACTGGAGAACGGCCACCGCCCCGGATGACCACCGGATGACCCAGACCGGGCCCGGGCGAATATCCGTTCGCCCGCCCCGCCCCTCCGCCCTACCCTCGGCCCCATGACCAAACCCCTCGTCGCCATCCTCAGCGGAGCCGGTATCTCCACCGATTCCGGAATCCCTGATTATCGCGGCCCGAACGGGCTGTGGCGGCGGGATCCCGAGGCCGAGAAGCTCGTGACCTACGAGTACTACATGGGTGATCCGGAGATCCGGCGGCGGTCCTGGCAGATGCGGCGGAAGAACCGCGCGCTCACGGCCGAGCCGAACGCCGCGCACCGGGCCGTGGCCCAGCTCGAGCGGGCCGGGGTGCCCGTCCGGGTGATCACACAGAACGTCGACGGCCTGCACCAGCTCGCCGGGATGCCCGCACGCAAGGTGCTGGAACTGCACGGCAGCGTGCGCAGTGTGGTGTGCACGCGGTGCGGGGCGCGCGGCCCGATGGAGGACGCCCTGGAACGGGTGGCGGCCGGCGAGGAGGACCCGCCGTGCCGGGAATGCGGCGGCATCCTGAAGTCGGCCACCGTGATGTTCGGCGAGCGCCTCGATCCGCAGGTGCTCGGGGAGGCCGTAGCCATCACCAAGGCATGCCAGGTCTTCATCGCCGTCGGCACCAGCCTCCAGGTCCAGCCCGCCGCCAGGCTCGCCGGCGTGGCCGCCGACCACGGGGCACGGCTGATCATCGTCAACGCCGAGCCGACCCCGTACGACGATCACGCCGACGAGGTGATCCGCGAACCAATCGGCACAGCCCTGCCCCAACTTCTGCGTCGACTGAGCCCGGAGAGTAAATAATCCCTTTAGGTTTCTGGTTCCGGCGGGCCGCACTTTGCGGTTGGCATCATTGCCGACTCTTCAGCGCGACGGCGTCAGTCAGAACGAGTCCGATCCCCGAAACGCGAAGAAGGAGTCGAGGCGATGACGAAGTACCTCATCTCGTTCCCCAGTGCCGCCATGGTCTTTCCCGACGAGGATCTGCAGTCCGTCTCGGATGCGGCTCACGCGGTCGTGAAGGAGGCGAAGGACGCCGGCGTGTGGGTGTTCGGTGGTGGCATCGACGAGAGCGTGCCGCCTGTCATGGTCGGTGGCGACGGGACTGTGACCGAGGGCACCTACGATCAGACGAGGCACATCGAAGGCGGCTACGCGGTGCTGGAGCTGTCCACCCGCGAGGCGGCGTTGGAGTGGGCAGCGAAGATCGCGGTCGCCTGCCGATGCGCGCAGGAGGTACGCGCCTTTCAGTACGACCCCGACAGCTGACCGGCAATCGCCTCCACCGACGCAGCGGACAGATCGAGCTCAAGCCATCCGAGCGAGCCGCCGTTTCATCGTCCGGCGGTATTGGCGGATGCGGGTTCGCCGACCTCGCCGGCAGCGCGCCACCATCGGTATGGGGACCAGCGGTCGACGTCAGCTGCAGAGACCCGACTCTGTTGTGTTGCACCCACCGATGCCTTGCGATTCCGGCATCCCTGACTACCGCGGCCCGAACGGGCTGTGGCGGCGGGATCCCGAGGCCGAGAAGCTCGTGACCTACGAGTACTACATGGGCGACCCGGAGATCCGGCGGCGGTCCTGGCAGATGCGGCGGAAGAACCGCGCGCTCACGGCCGAGCCGAACGCCGCGCACCGGGCCGTCGCCGAGCTGGAGCGGGCCGGGGTACCGGTCAGGGTGATCACACAGAACGTCGACGGCCTGCACCAGCTCGCCGGGATGCCCGCCCGCAAGGTACTGGAACTGCACGGCAGCGTACGCAGTGTGGTGTGCACGCGGTACGGGGCGCGCGGCCCGATGGAGGACGCCCTGGAACGGGTGGCGGCCGGGGAGGACGACCCGCCGTGCCGGGAATGCGGCGGGATCCTGAAGTCGGCCACCGTGATGTTCGGCGAGCGCCTCGACCCGGCGGTCCTCGGCGAGGCCGTAGCCATCACCAAGGCGTGCCAGGTGTTCATCGCCGTCGGCACCAGCCTCCAGGTCCAGCCGGCCGCCGCACTCGCGAGCGTGGCAGCCGACCACGGAGCACGGCTGGTCATCATCAACGCCGAGCCGACACCGTACGACGACATCGCCGACGAGGTCGTGCGGGAGCCGATCGGTACGGCGCTTCCCACGCTGCTGCGCGGGCTGCGCGACGGCTCGCACAGCGGCTAGAAGAGGGCCGTTCCCCGTTCGAAGTCCAGCAGGCGCTGCTTTCTGGGCAGGCCGCCGCCGTAGCCGGTGAGGCTGCCGCCCGCGCCGATCACGCGGTGGCAGGGGACGATGATGCCGATGGGGTTCTTGCCGTTGGCGAGGCCGACCGCGCGGGAGGCGCCCGGGCTGCCGAGGGCGGTGGCGAGTTCGCCGTAGGAGCGGGTCTCGCCGTAGGGGATCTTCCGCAGCTGGTCCCAGACCGTGCGCTGGAACGGGGTGCCGTGCAGGCGCAACGGGACGGTGAACTCCTTCAGTTCGCCCGTGAAGTAGGCCTCCAGCTGGTCGACGGCCTCGCCGAAGGGGCCGTCGTCGGGCTCGCCGAAGGACTCCTCGGGCGGGCGGTGGCGCTGATCGGTCATGTACAGGCCGCACAGGACGCCGTCGTCGGCGACGAGGGTGAGCAGGTCGTAGGGGCTGTCGATCACGGTGTACTGCTTCATGGCGGAACGTCCTCAGACGGGAAGGAAGTTGATCGGGTGGCTGTCGGTCGCCCACAGATACTGCACGGCGTACGCCCGCCAGGGCCGCCAGGCCGCCGCGCGGGCGGTGAGCGCGGCCGGGGTGGACGGCAGGCCGAGTTCCCGTGCCGCGCGCCGGATGCCGAGGTCGGTGGGGAGGAAAGCGTCCGGGTCGCCCAGGGCGCGCATGGCGATGACATCGGCGGTCCAGGGGCCGAATCCGGGGAGTGCCAGAAGGCGGGCGCGAGTCTCCTCCCAGTCGCTTTCCACGCCCAAGTGGAGTGTTCCGTCCGCGAGTTGACCGGCCAGGGTGAGCAGTGTCGTACGACGGGTGCGGGGCATCGCCAGCGACTCGGGATCGAGGGCGGCCAGTGCCTCGGGGGCGGGGAAGAGGTGGGTGAGACCGCCTTCGGGGTCGTCGACGGGCTCGCCGTGCACGGCGGCCAGGCGGCCCGCGTGGGTGCGGGCGGCGGCCGTGGAGACCTGCTGGCCGAGCACGGCCCGCAGCGCGAACTCGCCCTCGTCCACGGTGCGCGGCACGCGCCGGCCGGGGGCCTTGTCGACCAGGGGCGCGAGGAACGGGTCGGTGCGCAGTTGGTCGTCGATGGCGACCGGGTCGGCGTCCAGGTCGAGCATGCGCCGGCAGCGGCTGATGGCGACCGGAAGGTCCCGCAGGTCGCCGAGGGTGAGGCGGCAGGCGATGTGGTCCGGCTTCGGGGTCAGCGTGGCGATCCCGTGGCCGTAGGGCAGGCGCAGGGTCCTGCGGTAGGCGCCGTCGCGCCACTCCTCGACGCCGGGTACGGCGGTGGCCGCGAGGTGACCGAAGAGGTTGTCCGGGTTGAGCGGGGCGCGGAACGGCAGGCGCAGAGAGAGGGCACCGGGGGTTCCCGGGGAGCCAGGGCTGCCCGGGGTGCCGGGAAGTGCGCCGGGCTCGTTGGGTCGCCGAGGAGCGCGGGTGCGCAGTCCGCTGGGCGACAGGGCGAACACCTCGCGCACGGTGTCGTTGAAGGTGCGGATCGAGGAGAAGCCGGCGGCGAAGGCGATCTCCGCCATGGGCAGGGCGGTGGTCTCGATCAGCAGCCGGGCGGTCTGGGCGCGCTGGGCGCGGGCGAGCGCGAGCGGTCCGGCGCCGAGTTCGGCGCGGAGCTGGCGCTCGATCTGGCGGGTGCTGTAGCCGAGGCGGGCGGCGAGTCCGGGCACGCCCTCGCGGTCGACGACTCCGTCGGCGATCAGCCGCATCGCGCGGGCCACGGCGTCGGCGCGCTGGTTCCACTCCGGTGAGCCGGGGCTGGTGTCGGGGCGGCAGCGCTTGCAGGCCCGGAAGCCGGCCTGCTGGCAGGCGGCCGCACTCGGGTAGAAGGTCATGTTCTCCGGCTTGGGCGGCACCACCGGACAGCTGGGCCGGCAGTAGATGCGGGTGGTCAGGACGGCGGTGAAGAACCAGCCGTCGAACCGCGCGTCCTTGGACTGGACGGCGCGCACACAGCGCTCCCGGTGGGTGTACATCCCTTTCTGCATGCGTCCAGCATCCGGCACCGGGCGGCCCGGGGCTGGCGGGAATCCGACATCGACCTCGCGTGTCCTGCGTCCGTGGCGATCGTGTCCTGGGTCCGTGGCGATCGGATCGAGCCGTGGCGATCGCTCCGTGGCGATCGTGTCGACCCGTGGGGATCGCCCTCGGAGGGACGAGGCTCTCCGGCGCTCCGGAGGCATGAAGACGATCCTGGAGGCATGGAGCAGCAGCCGCTCGTCACCTTCGGGCACGGTACGGCGGACCGCGAGCGCCTCACGGAGCTGATCCGCGCGGCGGGGATCGCCGCCGTGGTGGACGTCAGGACCGCGCCCGGAAGCCGCCACAACCCGGACGTGGGCCGGGAGAGGCTGCTGCGGTGGCTGCCCGAGCGCGGGACCGCCTACCGCTGGGAACCGCGACTGGGCGGATTCCGCACAGTGCCTCCGGACTCGCCGGACACCGTCTGGCGCAACGAGGCCTTCCGCGGTTACGCCGCACACACGCGCACGGGCGAGTTCCTCGACGCGATCGCCCGGCTCCTCGACGAGGCCGCGCGGCGGCGGACGGCCGTCATGTGCGCGGAGGCGGTCTGGTGGCGTTGCCACCGCCGTGTCATCGCCGACTTCGTGGTGCTCGCCCGCGGACGGCCCGTCGTGCACCTGATGCACGACGGCCGGCTCGTCCCCCATCGGCTCGGCGAGGGAGTACGTCTGCGCGAGGACGGACTGCTCGTCCACGACAGCCGGCGGTCCTCGGACCGGCCCGAAGAGGGACGTGCACGGCCCGACGACGGAACCTAGGGTGGGGGATGCAGGTCTGGAGGGTGGAGAGGGACCAAGGACGGTTCTGAACCATGAGGGATGTACATCGGCTCGAGCCCGTCTCGGCGAACCTGGGCAGCGGCACCGTGCTCGCGGCGTGGGAGCGGTTCGTGCAGGGCGAGGACCACGTCCCGGACGTCCGGCCCCTGGTGGCGATCTCCTGGCACCGCTGCCGGGAGCAGTACCGGGTGGATCCCCACCTCACGCGGGCCCCGGTGGCCGTCGCGGAGCCCGACCACACGCCCGAGCACGACGTCGTGTTCGCCGAGCTGGGTTTCCGTGCCGCCTCCGTCGCCCATGAGGTGGGCGGCCTCGGCGGCGTCGTCACCGTCACCGACGCCGCCGGCAGGATCCTGGCCGAGTGGGGTGACCAGGCCACGCTCGCCCGGGCCGGCGAGGCCAATCTGGCGCCCTGGTTCTGCTGGTCCGAGTGCGCGGTCGGCACGAACGGCATGGGCACGGCGCTGGAGGCGCACGGACCGGTACCGATCAGGGGCGCGGAGCACTGGTGCCAGGCGTTCCACGACTGGGTCTGCGCGGGCGTCGCGGTGCGTGACGTGGTGACCAAGGACCCGATCGCGGTCATGACCATCTGCTGCTGGCGCAGCCCGCTGCCCGCGTCCGCGAGCGGCTGGCTGGCGAACGCGGTCACCATGACCCAGTACCCGTTGAAGAGGCGCGCCCGGGACAGCGGCGCCGAGCTGGTCGCGGCCTGCACGCAGGCCAGGGCGCGCTCCGGTGCGGCGCTCGCCGCGGTGGACACCGCGGGCAAGGTGGTGATCGCCGACGACATGGCGAGCGTGCTCCTGGGCGTCCCCGCCTGCACCCCGGCGGTCGACCCCACATTGCGCTGGAAGCCCGGGCTGCCGGAGCTGATCGCGGCCGCCCGGTACGCCACGGGGCAGGCGGCCCACAATCCCGACTGGGTCGGCTCGACGCAGATCTTCGCCCATCTCGCCGACGAGCCGACGTCGATCGGCATCCGGCCCGTCTTCTCGTCGGGGCGCCTGATCGGGCACCTGGTCTCGTTCGGTGCCTCCGACGGGGCGCAGGTGCCGCAGGTGGAGGGACCCGCGCATCCTCGGGTGCCGCCGCGCCGGCTGGTCGCGGTGCGCGACAACCGGCTGGTGCTGCTGCGGCTGCCGGAAGTCTCCTTCGCCGAGTCGCGGGGCAACGACGTGTGGCTCTCCACCGATCAGGGGCGGCTGCGGGCCGCCTCCGTGAGCCTGGACAAGCTCGACAGTGAGCTGGCGGACGCCGGATTCCTGCGGGTGCACCGCCGGTATGTGGTCAACCTCGGCCGCATCCGGGAGATCGAGCGCGGGCTCAAGGGCGAGCTGTCCCTGGTCATGGACGGCCGGACCAGCGAGATGGTGCCGGTCTCCCGGCGGAACGCGCCGGCCGTGCGTCGCGCGCTGGACCTCTGAGTCCCCCGGCACCACCGCTGTTCCCGGAAGGAGGGTCCCGTGACGGACAGTCGGGACGCCGTTGCCGGCGCGATGAACCCCGGGGGCGCGTGCAACCGCGACTGGTGGCCGGGCCGGCTCGACCTGGCCGTCCTCCGGAAGCACCCCGCCATGGCCGACCCCATGGGCGAGCGCTTCGACTACGCCGCGGAGTTCCGGACGCTCGACCTCGACGCCGTGGCGCGGGACGTCGACGAGGTGCTGACGACATCGCAGGAGTGGTGGCCGGCCGACTTCGGCCACTACGGGCCGCTCGTGATCCGGATGGTGTGGCATTGCGCCGGGACGTACCGCGTCGACGACGGCCGCGGTGGCGCGGGCGCCGGCATGCAGCGTTTCGCGCCGCTGAACAGCTGGCCGGACAACCGCAACCTCGACAAGGCGCGCCGGCTGCTGTGGCCGGTGAAGAAGAAGTACGGCCGCAAGATCTCCTGGCCGGACCTGATGGTCTTCGCGGGCAACCGCGCCCTGGAGACGATGGGCTTCACGACCTTCGGCTTCGCCGGCGGCCGGGCGGAGGTCTGGGAGCCCGACGAGGACGTCTACTGGGGTCCCGAGCGCGCCTGGCTCGGCGACGAACGCCACGGGGGCGTCCGGAAGCTGGAGAGTCCGCTGGCCGCCGACCAGATGGGCCTCATCTACGTCAACCCGGAGGGTCCGAACACCGTCCCGGACCCGCTCACCGCCGCCCGGGACATCCGCGAGACGTTCCGGCGCATGGGGATGAACGACGAGGAGACCGTCGCTCTGATCGCGGGCGGCCACACGTTCGGCAAGACCCACGGCGTGGCCGACCCGGACACCTGCCTCGGCCCCGAACCCGAGCGCGCCCCGCTCGAACAGCAGGGCCTGGGCTGGAAGAGCGGGTACGGCACGGGAAAGGGAGCGGACGCCATCTCCAGCGGGCTGGAAGGCACGTGGACGCCCACCCCGACGAGGTGGGACAACGGCTTCCTCGAGACCCTGTTCGGCTACGAGTGGGAGCTGGAGCTGAGTCCCGGCGGTCTGTGGCAGTGGATCCCGAGGGACGGCGGCGGGGCCGGCACCGTGCCGGACGCCCACGACCCGTCGGCGACCCACGCCCCGACGATCCTGACGACGGACCTCGCGCTGCGGTCGGATCCGGTCTACGAGCCGATCGCGCGGCGCTTCCTGGAGCACCCGGACCAGCTCGCGGACGCGTTCGCACGCTCCTGGTTCAAGCTGACGCACCTCGACATGGGCCCGGTCCGGCGCTACCTCGGGCCGCTGGTCCCCCGGGAGACGCTGCGCTGGCAGGACCCGGTCCCCGCCGTGGACGACGAATCGGTCGGGGCGGCGGACATCGCCGCGCTCAAGAGCCGGGTCCTCGCCTCCGGGCTGTCGGTCTCCCAGCTCGTCTCGACGGCGTGGGCGTCGGCCTCGACGTTCCGCGTCAGCGACAAGCGGGGCGGGGCGAACGGCGCGCGCATCCGCCTGGAGCCGCAGCGGAACTGGGAGGTCAACGACCCCGGCACGCTGGCAGGGGTGCTGCGCACCCTGGAGGGGATCCAGGAATCCTTCAACAGCGCCCAGACCGGGGACAAGAGGATCTCGCTGGCCGACCTCATCGTGCTCGGCGGGGCCGTCGCCGTCGAGCAGGCCGCCAGGACCGCCGGCCACGACGTCCAGGTCCCCTTCGCACCGGGGCGCACGGACGCCGCCCAGGAGTGGACCGACGTGGAGTCCTTCGCCCCGCTGGAGCCGGCCGCGGACGGGTTCCGCAACTACCGCGGCAAAGGCGGCCGACTGCCGTCGGAGCACTCGCTGGTCGACCGTGCGAACCTGCTGGACCTGAGCGCGCCCGAGATGACCGTCCTCGTGGGTGGCCTGCGGGTGCTGGGCGCCAACCATCGGCAGTCGCCGCTGGGTGTCTTCACCTCGGCGCCCGGGTCGCTGACCAACGACTTCTTCGTGAATCTGCTCGACATGGGCACGGAATGGAGCCCGACGTCCGCGACCGGGGAAACCTTCGAGGGCCGCGACCGCGCCACCGGCGAGGTCAAGTGGACCGGC
This sequence comes from Streptomyces sp. 6-11-2, assembly GCF_006540305.1. Taxonomy (GTDB): domain Bacteria; phylum Actinomycetota; class Actinomycetes; order Streptomycetales; family Streptomycetaceae; genus Streptomyces. The sequence continues at coordinate 1,154,083 of NZ_BJOR01000001.1, forward strand.
AGCCGCGTCGACCTCGTCTTCGGCTCGGACTCCGAGCTGCGTGCCCTCGCCGAGGTCTACGCGAGCGACGACGCGCGGGAGAGGTTCGTGCGGGACTTCGTCGCCGCGTGGGACAAGGTCATGAACCTCGATCGGTACGACCTCGCCTGATTCCTCCGCCCCTCCCGACGGCGGCACTTCGGGTACGAACGGTGGCTGGTCGCGGACGAACGGCATGCGCCGCCCGGTGTGATTCCTCCGGCGTAGCGTGCTCTTTGATGACCAATTTTTTACTGTTTTCGGCGCGAATTCATAAATTCGTGAATTCAAGGTCCCTTCGGATTCGGGTGAGGAGAGTGAAGCCCCGATGACGACCGCGCAGGAACGGTCCAGCCTCCTTGACAAGATCGGGTTGGCCGGACAGAACAAGGCAGCGCTGGGGCAAGTGCTGGGAACCGGAAGCATTGGGCAGGCCACCGTGAGGCCGGACGGCCGCATGGAGGCCACCATTCGCATCCACCCGGACGAGCTGGCCTGGGATCCCTCCATTCTGGTCATGCCCCATGGAGGCGATATCGAGCTCGAACTCGTCAATGACGACCGGAACACGCACTGTGCGCTCCTGCCCAGCAATGGCGACCGGAAGTTCATCTGGCTGGTGAACCATTCGCGAGGACGGGCGGCCCTCAACCTCGACGGACCGGGCTACTACTGGTTCGGCTCCCCCACCGGCAATGACGAGGGCCGGGGTCTGACCGGGGCCATCGTCGTCATGGGTGACGCTCCGCCGGAGGCCCGCCTCGACCGGCCCGAACAGCCGCGGCCGTAGGAACAAGGAGGTGGAGCACATGGCCGTCGAGTACGTGGACGCGGGCTGGGCCGTCGACCAGGGAAGCCTGAGCGGCAAGGTCGCGGGCGGGGACATCGCGCCGCCCGTGGTGGCCGGCGTCGACTACGAACGCCTGCTCAACGCCCGCGAGGAGCCCCAGAACTGGCTCACCTACTACGGCGCCTACGACGGGCAGCGGTACAGCCCGCTGGACCAGATCAACACGGAGACCGTCAAGCGCATGGTCCCCGCATGGGTCTTCCAGGCCGGCACGACCGGACTGATCGCGGGCGCGTCGACCTACTCCTTCGAGGCAGCCCCGATCGTCGTCGACGGGGTCATGTTCCTCTCCGGCTGGGACGGCTGGGTCTGGGCCCTCGACGCGAAGACGGGTGTGGAGATCTGGCGGTACAAGCACGCGGTCCCCTTCGACGTGTCCCTGTGCTGCGGGAACGTCAACCGCGGGGTCGCCGTGGCGCAGGGGAAGGTCTTCTTCGTCACCGCGAACGCCCGTGTGCTCGCGCTCGACGCCACCACCGGCAAGCGGGTCTGGGACAGGACCTACGGAGACGTCCGCGCCGGGGAGAGCGCCACCCTCGCCCCGCTGGTCGTGAAGAACCTGCTCATCGTCGGCAGTTCCGGCGGCGAGTTCGGCGTACGGGGCCACCTCGACGCGTTCGACCTCGAGACAGGCGAGCACCAGTGGCGCTGCTACACGGTGCCGAAGCCCGGGGAGCCCGGCTCGGAGACCTGGCCCGCCGACGGCGAGGCCTGGGCCCGGGGCGGGGCGAACTGCTGGGTCACCGGCACCTTCGACCCGGAGACGAACCTGCTGTACGTCGGCACCGGCAACCCGGCGCCCGACTTCGACGGAGCCGTCCGCGAGGGCGACAACCTCTTCACCGACAGCATCATCGCCATCGACGTGGACAGCGGTCAGATCCGCTGGCACTACCAGTGCACCCCGCACGACGTGTGGGACTACGACAGCATCGCCGAGTGCATCCTGTTCGAGCGGGACGGGCGCAAACTGCTCGGGCACTTCGACAAGAACGGCTACTTCTTCGTCCTCGACCGCACGAACGGCGCGAGGGTCGGGATCACCCCCTTCGTGGACCGCATCACCTGGGGAGCGATCACGAGGGACGGCCAGGTGACGGCGAAGGCGTACCCGGACGAGGAGGGAGTGCCGGTCCACTTCTACCCGGGTCCGGCCGGTGCCAAGGAATGGACGCACGCGGCCTACAGCCCGAAGACCGGGCTCTTCTACGTCCCGGTCCAGGACACCGGGGCCACGGCCACCCGGCGGCGCCGGGAGTTCAAGGAGAGCATTCCGTACTGGGGCGCGGGCGTTCAGGTGGACATCGAGGACATGGCCGGGTCCATCAGCGCGTTCGACGCGAGCGGCGAGGAGAAGTGGCGGTGGCGCAACGAACTCCCGATGTGCGCCTCGGTGCTGGCCACCGGCGGTGATCTGGTGTTCGCCGGTGAGGCCTCCGGGGAGTTCAACGCGCTCGACGCCCGTACCGGGGAACTGCTGTGGCAGTTCCAGTGCGGAAGCGGCCACCACAGCAGCCCGACCGCCTACATGGTCGACGGCAGGCAGTACATCGCCGTGCCCGTCGGCTGGGGCGGATGGGCCGAGGGATTCCTCCCCGGCATGCTCGGCGCGGGGCACGGAAGCGCCCTGATGGTCTTCGCCCTCCCGGAATCGCCGTAGCGCGTGACCGGAACCTGCCCCCTTCGGGCAGAGAGGATTCGGGCAGAGAGGAGGTGCATCCATGGAGTCTCAGCTCGAAGTGCTGGAAGCGCTCGAAGTGTGGGAGCCGCCCGAGTTCGAGGAGATCGCGGTCGCGGCCGAGGTGACCATGTACGTCGCCCGGATGGAGGACTAGGGGACTGACGGACTGGCGGACGTGGGACGGCGCCGGACCCGGTCCGGCGCCCCCCCCGAGGGTCCAGTACGGCCACGGACGACCGGGCCGGGCGACGGACCCGGACCTCTTCGACGAACGGAGTGCCGGCGTGTTGCTGCGCGTGCTGGGCTCGGCGGCGGGGGGCGGCTCCCCGCAGTGGAACTGCGGCTGCCCGGTGTGCGTCGCGGTCCGCTCCCGGGGCCTCGCGCGCACCCAGTCGTCGGTCGCGGTCAGCGCCGACGGCCGCCGGTGGTTCCTCATCAACGCCTCGCCCGACGTCCGCGCCCAGATCGAAGCCTTCCCCGCACTGCACCCGCGTGACGACCGGACGACGCCGCTGGAGGCGGTGCTCCTCACCGACGCCGAGCTGGACCACACGCTGGGCCTGCTGCTGTTGCGCGAGGCCCGCGCCCTGCGGCTGTACGCCACACCGGCGGTGCGCGAGACCCTGTGCGTCGGCTCGGGAATCCTGCGCACGCTCGAACGCTACTGCCCGGTCGAGTGGCGGGCGGTGCCCCCCGGCGCCGGCCTGGCCCTGGCCCTGGCGGACGGGCTGTCCTGCCGGGCGTTCGACGTGCCCACCGGCAAACGCGACCGGTTCGGAACCGGGCAGGACCACGGCCGCGTAGTGGGCTACCGGCTGACCGACGAGCGCACCGGCGGGACGCTGGTGTACCTGCCGGGGGTGCAGTCGCTGGCGCCGGCGGTGCGCGGGGAGATCGAGGGCTGCGCATGCCTGCTGATCGACGGGACCTGCTGGAGCGACGACGAACTCATTCGGCTCGGCCTGGCCGGCAGGACGTCCAGGGAGATGGGCCATCTGCCCATCGACGGCCCGGACGGCAGCCTGGCGCAGCTCCCGTCGCTGGGCGTGCGGCGGACGGTCTTCGTGCACATGAACAACACCAACCCGATCCTTCTGGAGGACACTCCCGAGCGTCGTATCGTGGAGAAGAGCGGCATGGAAGTGGCTACGGACGGCCTAGAGGTCCAGGTGTAGAGCCGTGACGACAACGACCACGAGAACCGGCGCCGACGGCTTCGTCGAGGCGTTGCGGGCCCACTCGCGGCGCTACCACGACCAGCACCCGTTCCACGTCCGGATGAACGCCGGCCGGCTGAGCCGCCGGCAGGTGCGGGGCTGGGTGGCCAACCGCTTCTACTACCAGGAGAACATCCCCCGCAAGGACGCCGCGATCCTCTCCAACTGCCCCGACCTGGAGGTCCGGCGCCGCTGGATCCGGCGGATCACCGACCACGACGGCACCGCCGCCGGCGAGGGCGGCATCGAGGCGTGGCTGCGCCTCGGCGAGGCCGCGGGGCTGACCCGCGAGGAGGTCCGGGACCACCGGCACCTGGTGCCCGGGGTGCGGTTCGCCGTCGACGCCTACGTGAACTTCGCCCGGACCCGCCCGTGGGTGGAGGCGGTGGCGTCCTCGCTCACCGAGCTGTTCGCGCCCGATCTGATGGCGGCGCGGCTGGCCGCGTTCGAGCGGTGGTACCCGTGGATCGACCCCGAGGGCCTCGCCTACTTCCGTACCCGGCTGGAGCAGGCGCCCCGCGACTGCGAGCACGCCCTCGAAGTGGTCACGGCGCACTGCCTCTCCGCCGAGTCCCAGGCACGCGCCGTCGACGCGCTGTCGTTCAAGTGCGACGTCCTGTGGAGCCTGATGGACGCCGTCGACCAGGCCTATCCGGAGTGACCACCATGGACCCGACCCCCACCGGAACGACCCGGACCACATCCGGGACCCGCCCCTTCGTCGAGGTGTCCGGCACGGACCGGCCCCGCCTGGCGCGCCATGTGCGGCTGGCCTACTCCCGGACCAGGCAGCGTCCGGTCCTGCTGCACCCCGAGACGGTGGTGGTGCTCAACGGCAGCGGCGCGGAGATCCTCAAGCTGTGCGACGGGCGGCACACCGTGGCCGAGATCATGGCCGAGCTGGGCACACGCTACGAGTCCGTCCCCGACGACCAGGTGCGGCGGTTCCTGGCCCGGCTCGTGGCCCGGCGCTGGGTGGAGCTCGCCGATGGATAGCCCGTTCGGGTTGCTCGCCGAGCTCACCTACCGCTGCCCGCTGGCCTGCCCGTACTGCTCCAACCCGCTGAACCTGGGCGACTACCGGGACGAGCTGACCACCGACGAGTGGCGGCGGGTGCTGGCCGAGGCGGGCGATCTGGGGGTGCTCCAGTGCCACCTGTCCGGCGGGGAGCCGCTGCTGCGGCGCGACCTGGAGGAGATCGTGGCGGACGCCCACGACCTGGGTCTCTACACCAACCTCATCACCAGCGCCGTCGGGTTCTCGCGTCCGAAGGCCGAGCGGCTGCGGGCCGCCGGCCTGGACCACGTGCAGGTCAGCATCCAGGCCGACGAGCCGGCCGTGTCCGACCGGATCGCCGGGATCCCGTCCTTCGAGCGCAAGGTCGAGGCGATGGGCGTGGTCAAGGAGCTGGGCTGGCCGCTCACCGTGAACGTGGTGCTGCACCGGTACAACATCGACCGCGTCGCCGACGTCCTCGGGCTGGCCGAGAAGGCGGGCGCCGACCGGGTGGAGCTGGCCAACACCCAGTACTACGGCTGGGCCTGGCGGAACCGTGACGCGCTGCTGCCGAGCCGGGCCCAGCTCCAGGCGGCCGAGGTCGTCGTACGGGCCGCCCGCGAGCGGTTGCGGGACCGGATGGACGTCATCTACGTCCTGCCCGACTACTACAGCCGCTACCCGAAGCCCTGCATGAGCGGCTGGGCCTCCCGGCAGCTGACCGTGACGCCGAACGGTGACGTCCTGCCCTGCCCGGCCGCCCAGTCCCTGCCGTTGCCGCGGGCCAGCGTGCGGGAGGACTCGCTGGCGCGGATCTGGGCCGAGTCCCCGGTGATGACCGCGTTCCGGGGTACCGACTGGATGCCGGAACCGTGCCGGAGCTGTCCCCGGCGGGAGGTGGACTTCGGCGGGTGCCGCTGCCAGGCGTTCCTGCTCACCGGCGACGCCGCCCGCACCGACCCGGTCTGCCATCTGTCGCCCGACCACGACCTGGTCGCCCGGGCGGTCGAGGCCGCCAACGCCGGCTCGCGCGCCGAGGCCCTTCGGCTGATCCCCCGCTCGCACCGGGGCCGCCGGCCGGATCGAGCGGGCCGGGCCGCCTCCGGGGCCGAGTGAGCGGTCGTACTAGCCACCGAACACCAACGGCAGCACCGCCGCCGCGATGATCAGGCTGACCCCGCTCACCAGGTCCGCGCGGATCCGGACGAGGCGCGCCGCGGCCCGCCCGAGCTGGAGCCCGATCAGCGACATCACCGCCGTGATGAGGCCGAAGACGGGGGCCGAGAACCACGGCGAGAGCCCGAGGATGCCCAGGCTCGCGCCGGCGACCAGGTTGTCCAGGCTCAGCGTCAACGGGATGCCGAACAGCGCCCACGGCTGGTCCAGCTCGTCCGGCTCGGGGTTCCGGAGGGACGAGATGACGAGGTAGAGGCCGTACCCGCCGAGCGCGACCGCGCCCACCACATCGGCGACGCCCCCGACGGCCTCCCCGATTTCACGGCCGATGAGCAGCCCGACCAGCGGCATGACCGCGTCCCACAGCCCGAAGGTCAGCGCGACCTGCATCGCGCGCTTCAGACCGAAGGGGACGGTGCCGAGCGCTATCGACACCCGGAAATTGTCCAGGCCGAGTACGAAACCCAGGCCCAGCATTTCCCAGATCATCGCGACGTCACTGCCCCGACGTCACTGCCCGATGACGACCGACGCCGGCGTGAGCGGCTGTGCCTCGGCTCCTACCCGCCATAATCAGCCATAATATAGGGCGATTTGCCGGAATTCCGCCCCGTATGGGGGTAGCCGGGTCAGCCGACGCGTGCGGCGAACGCCTCGTAGGCCCGGTCGTCGAAGAGGACGAACCGAACCTCTTCGACCGAGGTGCCGGTCTCCCTCACGGTCTCCATCGCGATCCGGGCCGCGTCGCCCATCGGCCAGCGGTAGACGCCGGTGGAGATCGCCGGGAACGCCACGGTGCGGGCGCCCAGCTCGTCGGCGACGCCGAGGGACGCGCGGTAGCAGGAGGCCAGCAGGTGCGAGCGGTCCTCGGTGCGGCTGTGGACGGGGCCGACGGTGTGGATCACCCAGAGGGCGTCCAGTTCGCCGGCCGTGGTGGCGACCGCCTGGCCCGTGGGCAGGCCTTTGCCGTAGCGGGAGGCGCGCAGGGCGCGGCACTCCTGGAGGATCGCGGGGCCGCCGCGGCGGTGGATGGCGCCGTCGACGCCACCGCCCCCGAGGAGGGAGGAGTTGGCGGCGTTGACGATCGCGTCGGCGCGCTGCCTGGTGATGTCGCCCTGGACGAGCGTGATGACGGTGGTCATGTCTGCCGCAGCCTCCTCCAGACGGCCTTCGCTGCGTTGTGCCCCGACATGCCGTGCACGCCGGGGCCGGGCGGGGTGGCCGACGAGCAGATGAAGACGGCCGGGTGCGGGGTGCTGTACGGGAACAGCGACGGCTTCGGGCGCAGCAGGAGCTGGAGCCCGGAGACCGAGCCGGAGGCGATGTCGCCGCCGACGTAGTTGGCGTTGCGGGCGGCGACCTCGGGCGGGCCGGCGGTGGCGCGGGCGAGTACGCGGTCGCGGAAGCCCGGGGCGAAGCGTTCCAGCTGGCGTTCCACGGCGTCGGTGAGGTCGCCGGTCCAGCCATTGGGGACATGGCCGTACGCCCAGAAGACCTGCTTGCCCGCGGGGGCGCGGGTGGGGTCGGCGACGCTGGGCTGGACCGTGATGAGGAAGGGCCGGTCGGGGGCGCGGCCCTCGCGGGACGCGGCGCGCAGCGCGGTGCCGATCTCGGCGCTGTCCGCGCCGATCTGCACGGTGCCGGCGCTTCGGGGCTCCCGCGCGGTCCACGGCACCGGGCCGTCCAGGGCGTAGTCGATCTTGAAGACGCCGGGGCCGTAGCGGTAGCCGTCGTAGTAGCGGCCGAGGCCGGCGATACGGGCCAGCGCGGTGGGCGAGGTGTCGAAGACGTACGCCCGCGCGGGCGGCAGGTCGTCGAGGCGCTTGACCTCGTAGTCGGTGTGCACGGCGCCGCCGAGGTCCTTGAGGTACGCGGCGAGGGCGTCGGAGATCGCCTGGGAGCCGCCGCGGGCCACCGGCCAGCCGCGGGCGTGCGCGGCGAGTGCGAAGATCAGGCCGACGGCGCCGGTGGCGAAGCCGCCGAGGGGGGCCATGACGTGGGCGACGAGACCGGCGAAGAGGGTCCTGGCCCGCTCGTCCCGGAAGCGGCGCATCAGCCACGTGGACGGGGGCAGGCCGACCAGGCCGAAGCGGGCCAGGGTGACCGGGTCGCGCGGGAGCGCGGTCAGGGGCAGCGACATGAAATCGCGGGCGAGGGTGTCCCACCTGGGCAGGAACGGCTGAACCAGCCTGCGGTAGGTGCCCGCGTCGCGCGGCCCGAAGGAGGCGGCCGTCTCGGCGACGGAACGGGCCAGCACGGCCGCGGTGCCGTCCGGGAAGGGGTGCGCCATGGGCAGCTCGGCGTGCAGCCACTGCAGGCCGTAGCGCTCCAGGGGCAGGGCGCGGAACGCGGGCGAGTTGATGCCGAGGGGGTGCGCGGCGGAGCAGGGGTCGTGCCGGAAGCCGGGCAGGGTGAGCTCCTCGGTGCGGGCACCGCCGCCCACGGTGTCCCGCGCCTCGAACACCGCCACGTCGAAGCCGCGGCGGGCGAGCTCCACGGCAGCGGTCAGTCCGTTCGGCCCCGCACCCACCACGACCGCATCGAGCATCGACGGCACCTTCGGACCCCCTAGTCAGCCGATGGCCACTCGGCCCCAGGATATGCCGCACCCCTGACACCCCGAGGGCGGGGCAGCGGGCCCGGGAACGGGGCGGTGTCGCAGGGGCTTGCCGGGATCGGGGGGCCGAGGCCCAGCGTGACCGGACTCGCCGGGGTCGGGGTCGGCCGTACCCGGACTCGCCGAGGTCGGGACCGGTGCCCGCCATACCCGGACTCGTCGGGATCAGGGCGCCGGGGGCCTTACACGCCGGGCGAGGGGGTGTGGGCGTCCGGGGCGGTGAGGAGGCCGGTGATGTGGCGGGCCGTCGCCGTGTCTCGCGCCGCTGTGAACGGCAGGGTGTTGCCGCCCGTGATGCGGAAAGGAGTGCCGGTCAGGGTCAGGTGGGTGCCGCCGGCCTCCTCGACCAGGAGGAGGCCCGCCGCGTGGTCCCAGGCCGCCTCCCAGCAGAAGGCCGTGGCGTCCAACTCGCCCCGGGCGACGGCCAGATACTCCAGCCCCGCCGACCCGCAGGGGCGCGGCGCGACACCGTCCGACCACAGGCCGCGCAGGGCCCGCTTCTGTTCGTCCGTCGTGTAGTCGGGGTGGGACGTGGCGACTTCGAGGGGCCGCCCCGGCTCGGGCGCACCGCAGCGCAGGCGTACGCCGTCGAGGAAGGCGCCCTGACCCCGTACGGCCGTGGCGAGTTGGTCGCACGCCGGCGCGTACGTCCAGGAGGCGAGCACGACCCCGTGCCGGGCGAGGGCCACCAGGGTGCAGAAGCCGGGGTCGCCGTGCACGAACTGCCGTGTGCCGTCGACCGGGTCGACGATCCAGACGGGGGCGTCGCCCCGTATCGCCTCGTAGACCGCCGGATCAGCGTGCACCGCCTCCTCGCCGACCACGACCGAGCCCGGCAGCAGGGCGCCGAGCGCGTCCGTGAGGTACCGCTCGGCCAGCCGGTCCGCGTCCGTCACCAGGTCGTGCGGTCCGGACTTCTGGTCCACCTCGTGCTCCGCCAGCCGCCGGAAGCGGGGCATGATCTCGGCCGCGGCGGCCTTGCGGACCGCCTCCTCCACGTCGGCCGAGTGACGTGCGAGAAACTCTTCGATGGTTTCCGTCTCTTCGATCATGTCTCTATGAGACCATGCCCCACTGACATTCCCCGCCGGGCCGGTGCACTCCGGATGGAATCGGCGTGAACACCCGTCATCGGACATCCCGGTACGTCCGGTGCAGGCCCGCGGCCGGCGCGCGGCGGAAGCCGGCCGGCCTCACCGGCCGACCGCGTACCCCTGCATCCCCCGCGGGTTGGCGGCCGCGGACAGGATGCCGGTCTCGGGGCAGCGGGCGACGGCACACAGGCGGCCCTCGGACCACGGCCCGCCGACGGTCACGTCATGGCCGCGGCGCCGCAGTTCCCTGACGACCTCCGCGTCCATGCGGGACTCGACGGTGACGCTGCCGGGGCGCGTCCCACGCGGATAGAAGGAGCCGGGGAAGCTGTCGTTGTGCCAGTTCGGCGCGTCGATGGCGCCCTGGAGGTCGAAGCCCCCGCGGACGGCGGCGCGCAGCGCGACCGCGAGGAGGAAGTGCAGCTGCCACTGGTCCTGCTGGTCCCCGCCGGGCGTGCCGAACGCCATGACGGGCACCCCGTCGCGCAGCGCGATCGAGGGGGTGAGGGTGGTGCGTGGACGGCGGCCCGGTGTCAGCGAGTTGGGCAGGCCCTCCTCCAGCCAGGCCATCTGGAGCCGGGTGCCGAGCGGGAAGCCCAACTCGGGCACGACGGGGTTGGACTGGAGCCAGCCGCCGCTGGGGGTGGCGGCGACCATGTTGCCCCAGCGGTCGACGACGTCGATGTGGCAGGTGTCACCGCGCGTGCCGCCGTCGGCGGCCACGTCGGGTTCGCCCGGCACGGGTGAGGCGGGGCTCTTGGCGAACGTCGGCTCGCCGACGCCCATCGCGTCGAACTCGCCCTCGCCGGCGGCCACCGCGTGCGCGTGCGTGCTCAGCCGCGGGACGCGCCCGCCGGGGCTGCCGGGCCGCAGCTCGTACGAGGCGGCGGCGCCGACCAGCCTGCGCCGCTCGGTGTTGTACGGCGCCGACAGCAGCTCCGTCAGCGGCACCTCGGCGGCGTCCCCGTACCAGGCCTCCCGGTCGGCCATGGCGAGCTTGCAGCCCTCGATGAGCAGGTGGACATAGTCGGCGGAGCCGTACGGGGGCAGTCCGGACGGGAGGAGGGCCAGTTGCTGGAGGAGCACCGGGCCCTGGCTCCAGGGGCCGGCCTTGCACACGGTCCAGCCGTTCCAGTCGTACGTCGCCGGAGTCTCGTAGGTCGCGGACCAGGCGGCGAGGTCGGCGGCCGTCAGGGTGCCGGTGTGCCGTTCGCCGCTGGTGTCCAGCGTCGGCCGCCCGGCCTGCCGGACCAGCGCCTCGGCGATGAAACCGGTGCGCCACGCCTCCCGCGCGGCCTCGATCCGCGCCTCCCGGTCCCCCGCGCCGGCGCTCTCGGTGAGCACCCGCTTCCAGGTGGCGGCGAGCGCGGGGTTGCGCAGCAGCGTGCCGGGGCGCGGCGAGTGTCCGCCGGGCAGGTAGACCTCGGCGGACGAGGTCCACTCGGTCTCGAACAGCCGCCGCACGGTCTCGACGGTCTCGCCGACGCGCTCCACGGGCGCGTGCCCGTGCTCGGCGTACCCGATGGCGTACTTGAGGACGTCGTCGAGGGACTTCGTGCCGTGGTCGCGCAGCAGCACCATCCACGCGTCGAACGCGCCCGGCACGGCGGCGGCCAGCGGGCCGGTGCCGGGTACGAGGTCCAGCCCGAGCGCCCGGTAGTGCGCGACCGTGGCCCCGGCCGGGGCGACACCCTGCCCGCACAGCACCCGTACCTCACCGCCGGCCGGGGCGAGCAGGATCGGCACCTCACCGGCGGGCCCGTTCAGGTGCGGCTCCACGACGTGCAGTACGAAGGCCCCGGCCACGGCCGCGTCGTAGGCGTTGCCACCGTCCTCCAGCACGGCCATCGCCGACTGCGAGGCGAGCCAGTGGGTGGAGGACACCATGCCGAAGGTGCCCTGGAGGGTGGGCCGGGTGGTGAACATGCGGTGTCTTACCTCGCTGTTTCCGCGCGTCGGTCGGTCCGGGCGAACGACCTCATCTCACCGCACGTCCGCCGGCAGCTCAATCCTCCCGGCGTACGCCCCCTGGTTCTCCTCACCGACATGCTGCTCGAACGTGATGTCGGCGCCGCCGTACGGGATCAGGAAGCCGAAGTCCAACCGGTGACTCCTGATCCGGTACGTCTTCGCCTCCAGGACCAGCACTTCGTCAAGGCCGGAGAGCGTCAACCGGGCATCCTCGACGGCCACTCCCACCGTGCGGAGCTGTTCAGCCGTCGGGGCGAACTCGCGCTTCGCCTTCTTCGCCCAGGCCCGGTCCGCGACAGCACTCAGCTTCCGCTTGCCGCTCGCGACGCGGAGTTCCACCGTGCCGTCGCCCGTCCCGGTCACCTTCACGTCTCCCCCGGTGGCCTTCGCGTACGTCCGGAACTCCTCGACGACCGCGACCGGGTCCTCGACCTTGTTCCGCATCTCCGGGTCGGTGACGGGTGCGTGCTTCCAGGGCGCGTCACCCTCCCTGAGGTAGGCGGTGCCGTCGACGACGTAGATCTCCTCGTTCTTCCTGGTCCCCTTGCTGCTGGTGGTGACGCCCTCGGACCGCAGCACCTCCGGCTTCATCGAGCTCCGGACCGTGGCCCGATAGGTCGCCGCGTTCTTCTGCCCCTGAAGAGTGAGCCCCTCCTCCCCCTTCACGGAGAAGGTCCAGGCGGGCTCCTCGGCCATCGCCTTCGCCGCGAGGTCGAGGAAGTCCAACGGCGACTCGGGCGTCGCGGACGGCTCGGGCGTCGCGGACGAAGGCGCCGCCACCTCGGGGCTTCCCGCCGCCCCGGCCGGCTCCCCCGCCTCAACTCCACATGCGTCCAGTGAGAACACGAGCGGGAGTACGAGCACAAGGGCAGACCGGAGGCGAGTTCGCATGGACCTTTTCCTTACGTCACGGCGGAGCGGCGCGGACTGTACAGCAACACTCGGCCGCGATCATCCCGACGGTCATTCCGCGCATATCGACACACACGACGGCTCGTCCTCGACCTCATCACTCCGGAACCCGGACGCCCCGCACCCGGTCTGCACAGCGGCGCTGCACAGCGGCGACACCATCGACGATCCAGCCCTCGTGAAGGAGTACCGCAGGTCGTACGATCTGCTCAGGGCCGCCGCACTGCCTCCGGAGGCGTCCCTCGCCCTGATCGAGGAAACGGCTGAGGATGACCGAAATGGCAAGCAGCGGGGTTGACTTGACCACCGCCATCTGGCGCAGGAGCAGCTACAGCAACGGCGACGGCGGGAGCTGCGTCGAGGTCGCCGACGGTCTCACGGGTGTCGCCCCCGTCCGCGACTCCAAGCTCTCCCGCGGCCCGGTTCTCACGGTCACGGCCCCCGCCTGGACGTCGTTCGTCACGGCTATGAAGAACACTCCCGCCCCACAGGCTTCGTAGGCTCCGACTGGCGCTTCAGCACGACGGCTCGGCGCCACCCGGCTGGACGTGGTGCGTCCTCACCGCGTCTTTCTACGCGCATGGACCGGCGCCCTACGCGCATGGACTGGCGCCGAGTCTCCGTTGTATCGAGAAAGGCTCAGAATCCGTGTCGTTTCCCCCGCCGTCCCCTCCTCCTCAGCCGCCCGCGTCCGCGCCCGGCCCCGGACAGCCCTGGGGGCCACAGTGGAACCCGGCGGGGCAGCCGGTTCAGCCGACGCTGAACGGCTTCGCGGTCACGGCACTGGTGACGTCACTGGTGTGCCTCGCACCCCTGGGATTGATATTCGGCATCGTCGCGCTGGTGCAGATATCCAGGAAGGGACAGCGGGGCAAGGGGCTCGCGATTGCCGGGATCTCCGTCTCCGGTGCCGTTCTGCTGCTGGCCGCCCTCGTCGCGGGGACGGCCGACTTCAAGGTGTGGACGCTTCCCGGCAGAGACAGCAGCGGCGAGGTCACGAGAAGCGGGTGGACCACGATCCTCTCACTCCGTACCGGTGACTGCTTCAACCCGGGCACCGAGATAGAGCGGGACAAATCAACACTGAATGACGCGAGTGTGGAGCTGGTGCCGTGCGACACGTCGCATCGAGGGGAGGCCTACGCCTCCTTCACGCTCTCCGGACAGCGGGACTTCCCAGGCACTGACACGATCGCGGCGATCGCGATGCCGCGGTGCGCGAAACTCTTTCTCGAGTACTCGCTCGACCCGGTGGCCCACGGGCCGTTGCAGACCTACTACTACTATCCGGCCGAACGGAGCTGGGCAGCCGGGAATCGCACCGTGCGGTGCTGGGTGGCCCCGAAGGGCGACGCCGAACTCGACACCACGGTCAAGCGCGACGCGTCCGATCTGGACTCCGGTCAGCTGGCCTTCCTCTCCGCCGTGAAGCCGCTGAACGCGGCAGGCGTGCTCCGTCCGGCGGAAGGCCCCCGGCAGGACCTCGCCGGAGCCAAGGCCTGGGCCGGCCAGATGGCCGAGGCGCAGGCCGAGACCATCCGGCTGCTCAAGGACGCCGACCTGCCCGGGGCTCAGCGGCCGGCCGGACAACTCGTGGCGGAGCTCGAAGCGGGGTTGCCGTTCTGGCGGCAGGCCACCAAGGCGTCCGACGCGGACACCTTCCTCGGGCATCTGCGCTCGGTGAACGAGCACAACGGAGACACGTACGTCCGCCGGATCCGAGAACTGCTGGACCTGCCCCTGCCCAGCGCACAGCCGACGCAGGCACGCCACGACGGGGCCGCCCCGGCATCCACAGCTCAAACATCCACCGCTCCGGCACCCGTGTGACCTCGCCCGCTCCCACCCGGCCCGCGGGAACACCATGGAAGCCCGCGGTGTTGGTCTGCTGCGGCAGATCGGAGGTCGGACGGTGCATGGTGAGTACAAGGTCCCGGGCGGCAAGCTCGTCGTCGTGGACGTGGAGGTCGAGGACGGCTCGCTGCGGCACGTACGCGTGGCGGGCGACTTCTTCCTGGAGCCGGACGAGGCCCTGGAGGCCGTGAACCGCGCGCTGGAGGGCGCACCCGCGGACACCGCCGCGGCGGGCCTGGCCGCCCGCATCGACGCGGCGCTGCCCGAGGGCACCGTGATGTACGGGCTGACGTCCGAGGGCGTCGGGATCGCGGTGCGCCGCGCGCTGGCGCACGCCACGGACTGGACGGACTACGACTGGCAGCTCGTCCACGAGGGCCCGCAGTCCCCCGCGCTGCACATGGCACTGGACGAGGTGCTGACGGCGGAGGTCGCCGCGGGCCGGCGTCCGCCGACCCTGCGCGTGTGGGAGTGGGCCGCGCCCGCGGTGATCATCGGCAGTTTCCAGTCGCTGCGCAACGAGGTGGACCCCGAGGGGGCGGCGCGGCACGGCGTCGAGGTGGTGCGCCGGATCTCCGGCGGCGGCGCGATGTTCGTCGAGCCGGGCAACACGATCACGTACTCGCTGTCGGTGCCGGAGGCGCTGGTGCAGGGGCTGTCCTTCCAGGACAGCTACGCCTACCTGGACGACTGGGTGCTCGGCGCCCTCGGCGACATGGGGATCCGGGCCTGGTACCAGCCGCTGAACGACATCGCCACCGACCAGGGAAAGATCGCGGGCGCCGCGCAGAAGCGGATGGTGGGGCCGGGCGGAGGTCCCGGAGCGGTGCTGCACCACGTGACCATGTCGTACGACATCGACGCCGGCAAGATGCTGGAGGTGCTGCGGATCGGGCGGGAGAAGCTGTCCGACAAGGGCATCGGGAGCGCGAAGAAGCGGGTGGACCCGCTGCGCCGGCAGACCGGGCTCGCCCGCGAGGCGGTCATCGCGCGGATGGTGGAGTCCTTCCGCGCCCGGTACGGGCTGACGGACGGCAAGGCGACCGACGAGGAGCTGACCCGCGCGCGGGAGCTGGCGCGGACGAAGTTCGGTTCGGAGCGGTGGACGGCGCGGGTGCCGTAGCGTCCAGGCGCGCAGTCACCGGCCCCGACTGCTCGGCGGGGACGGTGAGTTGCTCCGCGCGGCCTCAAGGGCCCTGCTCAGTTTCACCTCCCTCCGCCGGGACATAAACGGCAAACGGTACGTCAGGAGCGGGCGGCCGTAACCGCGCGGGCACGGAGCGGAGTACCGCTTCCGCCACACGGGGAGTCGTGTGACACTGAGGTTCCGTCCGCGGTGCGGAGTCGCTCCCCACCGCGTCCGTCCCCCACACGAGAAGTGCGCCGTGCGTGAACTTCCTCTCCCTCTCGCGCTCACCGCGCGACTGAGTCCGGTCGTCGTGCTCGCCTGCGCGGGCTGGGCGTTGACGTCCGGCCCGTTCGCCGCCTCCCCGGCCGCCGCCGGTCCCAAGGCCGCACAGCAGGAGGACCGCGGCGCCGACGACGGGGCGTCCTCCGAGCCGTCCGCTCCGTCGTCGACCGCGGTGACCAAGACGTACGCGTCCGCCCCCGCACCGTGCACCAGCGTCGCCGAGAAGACGATCACGTCCCTGGTGCCGGGCGCCAAGGCCGCGGGCAAGGAGATCCCGTCGACGGACACCAACGTGCGCCGGACCTGCTCCTGGAACGCGCTCAAGGACTACGACTACCGCTGGCTCGACGTGTCCTTCGAGATCATGGCGACGGACGAGGCGGCGCTGAAGTCGTACGAGCAGCGGACCACCGACAAGAGCGGCGGCGGGGCCGTGCCCGGTCTCGGTGACAGCGCCTACTCGGTGGTGAACCTGACCACCGAGGACAAGCAGGAGACCCGCGAGGGCGTGGTGCTGGCCCGCGCCGCCAACGCGATCGTGGTCGTCACGTACAACGGCAGCGACTTCGAGTCGAAGAAGGCGCCGAGCACGGACGAGATCAACAAGGGCGCCATCAAGGCCG
Source organism: Streptomyces sp. 6-11-2 (assembly GCF_006540305.1). Taxonomy (GTDB): domain Bacteria; phylum Actinomycetota; class Actinomycetes; order Streptomycetales; family Streptomycetaceae; genus Streptomyces. The sequence goes on from NZ_BJOR01000001.1 coordinate 1,170,504, forward strand.
CCAAGGAGGCGATGGCCGCCCTGGAGAACGGTCGCACGGGCTGACCGTCCTCCCAGGGCGGTGAAACGCTTCGAACGGTGACGCGCGTCAGACGGTGGCCCGCTGCCGGCCGCGCGCCGCCATCAGCAGCAGATACAGCACCAGCGAGGTGCCCAGGCCCACTGCCCAGCCGTAGTCGGCGAGGGACTTCAGGGCCGGGATGGGTCGGCCGTCGATCAGCGGGTGGAAGTCCGCGCCGCCGATGGCCAGCACGCCGCCCACCACGAAGGCCACGACCGCCCGCCAGTTCCAGCCGCCCTCGTACCAGTAGCGTCCGCCCGCGCGGTACAGGTCGCCCAGGTCCAGCCGGGAGCGCCTGAGGACCCAGTAGTCGGCGATGAGGATGCCGGCGACCGTGCCGAGCAGTCCGCCGACCAGGCCGAGCCAGGTGAAGATGTAGCCCTGCGGGTCGGCGTACAGCTTCCACGGGCACATCACCACGGCGAGCACGGCGGTGACCAGGGCGCCGGTGCGGAAACTGACCTTGCGCGGCGCGACGTTGGAGAAGTCGAAGGCCGGGGAGACCATGTTGGCCGCGATGTTGACCGACAGGGTCGCCACCAGCACGGTGACCAGCGCGTACACCAGGCCCACCACGTTGTCCGTCTTCGCCGCCAACTGCACCGGGTCCCACACCGGTTCGCCGTACACGGCCTGGGAGCCGGAGGTGACCAGCACGGACAGGAACGCGAACAGGGTCATGGTCGTGGGCAGTCCGAGCGCCTGGCCCCGGGTCTGCGCCTTCTGGCTCCTGCCGTACCGGGTGAAGTCCGGGATGTTCAGCGACAGGGTGGACCAGAAGCCGATCATGCCCATCAGGGAGGGCGCGAACAGTCTCCAGAAGTCCGCTCCCCAGCCCAGTTTCGACGGCTGGTCGAAGAGCGGGCCGAGTCCGCCGGCTTTGCTGCTCATCCACCACAGCATCACGAAGGCGCCGACGAGCACGAAGGGCGCCGCCCAGTTCTCGAACCGGCGGATGGTCTCCATGCCCCGGTAGATGACGGCCACCTGGATCAGCCAGAAGATGGCGAACGACAGCCACATCGTCCAGGCGTGGCCGCCCACCTTCGCGGCGTCCGTCCAGCCGCTCCCGATCAGTTTCCCGGCGAGGAAGTAGATCGCCTCGCCGCCGATCCAGGTCTGGATGCCGAACCAGCCACACGCCACCAACGCCCGTACGACGGCGGGCAGGTTGGCGCCGCGCACGCCGAAGGAGGCGCGCGCGAAGACCGGGAAGGGGATGCCGTACTTGGGTCCCGCGTGCCCGGTGAGCAGCATGGGGACGAGCACAATCAGGTTGGCCAGGGCGATGGTGAACACCGCCTGCTTCCAGTCCATCCCGACGGCGATCAGACCGGAGGCCAGGGTCCAGGAGGCCGTGTTGTGGGCCATGCCGACCCACAGTGCGGAGAAGTTGTACGTGGTCCAGGTGCGCTGGGCGACCGGGACGGGCAGCAGGTCCGCGTTGGCGTAGGGGCCGCTGGGCGGCGGAGTGCCGGGGGCGATCTCCACCCGCCCATCGGCGAGGGTGACCTGCGCGGACGGCGGTATGGCCGGAGGAGCGGTGTCGGTCATGGGCAGCCCAATCGATGAGACGGGTCGAAACGGGGCGGTGCGGGCGCCCGGCCCCTCCCCGGGGAGGTGGGGAGGGGGGACAGAGGGGGGATGGGAACAGCACTCGGGGACTCAGGAGTTGACGGCCGGGATGATCTGCTGCCCGTACGCGTCGATCACGGCTTCCTGCGCGTCGTGCATGTCGTACACGGCGAACTGGTCCACGCCCAGCTCACGCAGCGCGTTCAGCTTCTCGATGTGCTTCTCGACCGGTCCGACCACGCAGAACCGGTCGACGATCTCGTCCGGCACGAACTGCGTGTCCGGGTTGCCGCTGCGCCCGTGGTGGGCGTAGTCGTAGCCCTGGCGGGCCTTGATGTAGTCGGTGAGTTCGTCGGGGACGGCGGCGGAGTGCTCGCCGTAGCGGGTGACCAGGTCGGCCACGTGGTTGCCGACCATGCCGCCGAACCACCGGCACTGGTCGCGGGCGTGGGCGAGCGCCTCGGGCGAGTCGTCGGCGGTGACGTACGCCGGGGCGGCGACGCAGATCTTCACCTCGGACGGGTCGCGCCCGGCCGCGGCCGCCGCGTCCTTCACGGCCTTCACCATGTACTCGGTCAGATAGAGGTCGGCGAGCTGGAGGATGAACCCGTCGGCCTCCTCACCGGTCATCTTCAGCGCCTTGGGGCCGTACGCGGCCATCCACACGGGCAGTTCCGCGCCCGGCTTGATCCACGGGAACCTGATCACCGTGCCGCCGAGGTCGGCCTCCTCGCCCCTGCCCAGCGCCCGGATGACCTTCATCGCCTCGCTGATCCGGGCCAGGGTGTTGGGTTTGCGGCCGGCCACCCGCATCGCGGAGTCGCCGCGGCCGATCCCGCAGACCGTGCGGTTGCCGAACATGTCGTTGAGGGTGGCGAAGGTGGAGGCCGTGACCTCCCAGGTGCGGGTGCCGGGGTTGGTGACCATGGGGCCGACGGTCAGCTTCTCGGTGTTCGCGAGGATCTGACTGTAGATCACGAACGGCTCCTGCCAGAGCACGGCGGAGTCGAAGGTCCAGCCGTAGCGGAAACCGTTGTGCTCGGCGCGCTTCATCAGGCTGACCACGCGCGAGGCCGGCGGGTCGGTCTGCAGGACGAGTCCGAAGTCCATGGGCGGCACTCCTAGTCGAGGTACTGGCAGGTGGAGCGCGGGGTGTAGACGCCGTGCCCGGCGTGCCCGGTGTACTCCCGCTCGGTGATGACGGGTTCGCCGCGGGAGAGCACGGTCTCCACCCGGCCGGTGATCCGCCTGCCCTCGTACGCCGAGTAGTCGACGTTCATGTGGTGGGTCTCGGCGGACATGACCTGCTCGGCGTGCGGGTCGTAGATGACGACGTCCGCGTCGGCGCCCGGCGCGATCGTGCCCTTCTTCGGGTACATGCCGAACATGCGGGCCGGGGTGGCGCAGGCGATCTCGATCCAGCGGCGGCGCGAGATGTGCCCGTCGACGACGGCCTGGTGGAGCAGGTCCATCCGGTTCTCCACGCCCGGCATGCCGTTGGGGATCTTGGAGAAGTCGCCGCGGCCGAGTTCCTTCTGGCCGGTGAAGCAGAAGGGGCAGTGGTCGGTGGAGACCACCTGGAGGTCGTTGGTGCGCAGGCCCTTCCACAGGGCCGCCTGGTGCTCCCTGGGGCGAAGGGGCGTCGAGCACACGTACTTGGCGCCCTCGAAGCCGGGCTCGGCGAGGTTGTCGGTGGACAGGAACAGGTACTGCGGGCAGGTCTCGCCGAAGACGTGCAGTCCCTGGTCGCGTGCCCTGGCCAGTTCGGCGACCGCCTCCTGCGCCGAGACGTGCACGACGTACAGCGGCGCGCCCGCGACCTGGGCGAGCCGGATGGCGCGGTGGGTGGCCTCGGCCTCCAGCAGGGCCTTGCGGACCTCTCCGTGGTAGCGCGGGTCGGTCTCGCCGCGGGCCAGTGCCTGTTCGACCAGGACGTCGATGGCGATGCCGTTCTCGGCGTGCATCATGATCAGCCCGCCGTTGTCGGCGGCACGCTGCATGGCGCGCAGGATCTGCCCGTCGTCGCTGTAGAAGACTCCCGGGTAGGCCATGAACTGCTTGAAGGAGGTCACGCCCTCCTCCACCAGGAGGTCCATCTCCTTGAGCGTCTCCTGGTTCACATCGGAGACGATCATGTGGAAGCCGTAGTCGATCGCGCAGTTGCCCTCGGCCTTGGCGTGCCAGGCGTCCAGGCCCTCGCGCAGGGTTGCGCCGACGGTCTGGATGGCGAAGTCCACGATCGTGGTCGTGCCGCCCCAGGCGGCGGCCCGGGTGCCGGTCTCGAAGGTGTCCGCGGCGTAGGTGCCGCCGAAGGGCATCTCCATGTGGGTGTGGCCGTCGACCCCGCCCGGGATCACGTACTTGCCGGTGGCGTCGATGGTCCGCTCGGCGGCGAACGCCCCGGCGGCCGGGGTGCCGGAGGCGGCGAGGGCGGCGATGCGGCCGTCCTCGATCAGGACGTCGGCGTGGATCTCGTCGGCGGCGGTGATGACGAGGCCGCCGCGGATGACGGTGCGGCTCATGCTCCCTCTCCTTCCGGTCGGGTGTGCACGGTGGGTCGCGGGTCCCCGGTCAGGGCGCGGTCAGCGGCTCGTACGTGCCCGGGGCGCGGTCGCGGTAGAACTGCCAGCGGTCGCGGACCTCGCGCAGCTTGGCCAGGTCCAGATCGCGCACCACGAGTTCGGTGTCCTTGTCGCTCGCCGGTTCGCCGACGAACTGCGCCTCCGGGTCCACGAAGTACGAGGTGCCGTAGAAGTCGTTGTCCCCGTGCTCCTCGACGCCCACCCGGTTGATCGCGCCGACGAAGTACTCGTTGGCGACGGCCGCCGCCGGCTGCTCCAGCTGCCACAGGTAGCCGGACAGTCCGCGCGAGGTGGCCGACGGATTGAAGACGATCTCGGCGCCGGCCAGTCCGAGGGCCCGCCAGCCCTCCGGGAAGTGCCGGTCGTAGCAGATGTAGACACCGATCCTGCCCGCCTTGGTGTCGAAGATCGGCCAGCCGCTGTTGCCGGGCCGGAAGTAGAACTTCTCCCAGAAACCCTTGACCTGCGGGATGTGGGTCTTGCGGTACTTGCCGAGGTAGGAGCCGTCCGCGTCGATCACGGCGGCGGTGTTGTAGAGGACGCCGGGCTGCTCCTCCTCGTACATCGGCAGCACCAGGACGAGGCCGAGTTCCTTCGCGAGCGCCTGGAAGCGCCGGACGATCGGGCCCTCGGGGATCTGCTCGGCGTACTCGTAGAACGCGGGGTCCTGGACCTGGCAGAAGTACGGTCCGTAGAACAGTTCCTGGAAGCACAGCACCTGGGCGCCCTGCGCGGCCGCGTCGCGGGCCGCCTGCTCGTGGACCTGGATCATGGATTCCTTGTCGCCGGTCCACGCGGTCTGGAAGAGGGCGGCGCGGATCACCTTGCTCATCGGGACCTCCACTCGCTGGATGTGCGGGGAGCGTAGAAAGCCGGCGGCTCCGCTTTGAGGTGCACCGTGTCACGTCTGCGGGGGCGGTGCGTGCCACCGTGTCACTCCGGGTCCGTCCCATGTCTCACCACCGTTCTCCCGGCCGTTCTTCCGGCTCACTCCTGTTGCGCGTCGTGCGCGAGGAGCGCGATGTGCACCGAGGCGGCCTGCTCGAAGTCGTCGAGGTCCACCCCGAGGCACGCCTGTATGGACTCCAGGCGGCGGTAGAGCGCGGGCCGGGAGACGTGGTGGAGCTGGGCGGTGCGGGACTTGTTGCGGCCCGTGGCGAGGTAGGTGCGCAGCACGGACAGCAGGTCGTCGTCGGCCCGTCGCAGCAGGCCGTCCAGTTCCCGCTCGGCGAAGGACTGCACGTGCGGGTCGTCGCGCAGCAGCCGGACCAGGCCGCGCAGGTGCACGTCCTTCAGGCGTACGACGGCCGGGAGGTCCAGGGCCGCGGCGGAGTCGGCCACGGCCCGGGCGACGTGCCGCGCCTCGCGCAGCCCGGCGGGCACGTCGTCCCAGACGGTGCGTGCGTCCGCGGCGGCGACGACCGTGCGGTCCGCGCCGGATCCGCCGCGCAGCCGGACCGCGAAGTGCTCGGTGAGGGCGTCGGCGTCCTGGTCGCGGGCGAGGCTGAGCAGCACGGCGGTGGCGCCCTCGGTCAGCTCGGCGACCAGCCCGGGAAGGCCCAGCAGGCGCAGCAGCCGGTCGAGTCCGGCCACGTCGCCGTCCGGTACGACCAGCGGTACGAAGCTGCGCCGGTTGACCGGCAGCCCGGCGGCCCGTGCCCGGGGCAGCAGCTGCCGGGCCGGTACGGCTCCGCCCACGAGGTCGGTGAGCAGGCTCTGCGCGGACTGCTCCTCCCAGGAGCAGCCGGCGTTGCGGCCGAGCATGCGGTGCAGGACGAGGGCCTCGGCGGCGCGGTCGGCCAGCAGCCGTCCGGTGGCGCTGTCGCCGCGGTGCCCGCACAGCACGATCCGTCCCCACCGCTCACCGCGTCCGCCCAGTTCGGCGCGGATCCAGCCGTCGCCCTGCCCGGCACCGGCCTGCCGGGCGATGCGCTCCCAGTCCCGCAGCACGTCGTCCACCGCCGACCGTTCCCCCGCCGTGGCCAGGACGCGGTGGGCGAGGTTGGCGACGACGACGGGGCAGGCGCTGTGCTGGGCGATCTCGTCGAGCAGTGCCTGGAGCGGGGCGCCCGCCGTGATCAGCGCGGTGAGGGCGGTGCGTACGGCCTCCGACAGGCTGACGGAGGCGAACTTGCGCCGCACCAGCCGGGACTGGACCTCCTCGGTCAGCTCGGCGAAGGGGAAGGGGCGGTGCAGGACGACCAGGGGCAGCTGGCACCGCTCGGCGGCCCGGCGCATCACGTCCGGCGGCGTGGGGAAGGCCCGGCCCAGGCCCAGTACGACGGCCGCGGCCTCCGCGCGGTGCAGGGAGCGGATGTACTCGGCCTGTTTCTCCTCGTCGCCGGCGAGCAGCACGCCGGTGGTGAGGACCATCTCGCCGCCGCTGAGCATCACGCCGACGTCGGCGGCCTCGGCGACGTGCACCCAGCGCACGGGCCGGTCGAGGTGGCCGGCGCCGGCCACCACCTCGGGCTCCCCCGCGAGCACCCGCTCCAGGGTGAGGACCTGGCGCACCGACAGGGCGGGTTCCGGCGGGTTCCAGGTGGTCGGGGGTGTGTCCGAGGCGGTGGTCATGTCGACGTTCCCCTCTGCGTACGGTCCGGTTCGCCTCCGCTAGTGCTGTGACCGTAAAGGTTCACCGGCTCGCGACGCCCGGCACGGCACCCCCCCAGCCTTCGGCCGGGGGTACCCCCACGCCGCGTTGTCGCATCACCCGAGTACATCCAGTGCGCGGGCAATGCTCCGCCTTGCGAGGCTCCCCCACTGCCTGAAGGGCGTGGGAGGTGCCCCCGGCACCGGACGCCGCGAGCTTCCCGGCAAACCTTTCCGGCCACAGCACTAGTAGGCGGCGCGCAGTGCGCCCTCCAGGATCGCGGCGCCCTCCTCGGCCTCCGCGACGGTCAGGGACAGCGGCGGGGCGATGCGCAGGGCGCTGGTGTTGTGTCCGCCGCCCTTGCCGATGAGCAGGCCGTCCCGCCGGGCCGCCTCCAGCACCGCGGTGGCCGCCTGCGGGTCGGCCTGGTCCGTCCCCGGCCGGGTCAGTTCGACGCCGATCATCAGCCCGCGTCCGCGGACCTCGCGCACGCCGGGCAGTTGGGCGGCGACGGCCCGCAGCCGCTCGATGAGGAGTCCGCCGACGCGCCGGGCGTTGCCCTGGAGGTCGTGTTCCAGGAGGTAGTTGAGGTTGGCGAGGCCCGCGGCCATGGTGAGCTGGGTGCCGCCGAAGGTGGAGATGCTGTTGGCGTCCAGGCAGTTCATGATCTCGGCGCGCGCGACGACCCCGCCGATGGACGTGCCGTTGCCGATGCCCTTGGCGAAGGTGACGATGTCGGGCGGTCCGCTGGATGCGTGCGCCTGCCAGCCCCAGAAGTGGTCGCCGGTGCGGCCCCAGCCGGTCTGCACCTCGTCGGAGATCCACAGGATGCCGTGCTCCTGGAGCACGTCCCGGAAGGCGGCGTACAGGCCGTCGGGCGGGGAGGTGAAGCCGCCGACGCCCTGGACGGGCTCGGCGATCAGCGCGGCGGGCGGGCGGGTGTGGCCGAGGAGGTCCCTGAGGTCCTCGACGCAGGCGGCGATGAACTCGGCGTCGCTCAGGTGGGCGAACGGGCCGCGGGTGCGTACGCCGCCGTGGACGTACAGCGTCTGGAGCGGGGACAGGGAGGTCGGGGACCAGCCGCGGTTGCCGGTGATGCCGACGGCGCTGAAGGAGCGCCCGTGGTAGCTGTTGCGCATGGCCAGGACGGTGTTGGCGCGCCGGTACGTCGTCGCCAGCAGCAGGGCGGTGTCGTTGGCCTCGGTGCCGGAGGTGGTGAAGAACACCCGGGCGTCCGGGATGCCGCTCAACTGGGCGACGCGTTCGGCGAGTTCGACCATCGGGCGGTTGAGGTAGAGCGTGGAGGAGTGGATGATCCGCCCGGCCTGCTCGGTCACCGCCTTGGTGACCTCGGGCAGCGCGTGGGCGGTCATGGTGGTGAGGATTCCGCCGAAGAAGTCGAGGTAGCGCCTGCCGTCGGCGTCCCAGACGTGGCGTCCCTCGCCGTGGGTGATCTCGATCGGGTCCTCGTAGTAGAGCGCCAGCCAGTCGGGTGTGACGGCCCGGTGACGGTCGTACAGGTCGTTCACGGCTGCACCAGCCCTTCGTAGGCGTCGGGGCGGCGGTCGCGGTAGAAGGCCCACTGCTGCCGCACCTCTTCGATGACGTCGAAGTCGAGGTCACGGACGAGGAGTTGCTCCTTGGAGTCGTCGGCGACGTCTCCGACGAACCGTCCGCGGGGGTCGACGAAGTAGCTCGTTCCGTAGAAGTCGTTGTCGCCGTACTCCTCCCGGCCGACGCGGTTGATCGCGGCGACGAAGTACTCGTTGGCGACGGCGGCGGCCGGCTGTTCCAGCTGCCACAGGTAGGCGGACAGGCCGCGGTGGGTGGCGGAGGGGTTGTAGACGAGCTGGGCGCCGTTCAGGCCGAGTTGCCGCCAGCCCTCCGGGAAGTGGCGGTCGTAGCAGATGTAGACGCCGACCCGGCCGACGGCGGTGTCGAAGACGGGCCAGCCGAGGTTGCCGGGTTTGAAGTAGTACTTCTCCCAGAAACCCTTGACCTGCGGGATGTGGTGCTTGCGGTACTTGCCGAGGTAGCTGCCGTCGGCGTCGATCACGGCGGCGGTGTTGTAGTAGAAGCCGGACTGCTCGACCTCGAACACCGGGACGACGATCACCATGCCGGTCTCGCGGGCGAGTTCGCGCATGCGTCGCACCGTGGGCCCGTCCGGCACCGGCTCGGCCCAGCGGTAGTGCTCCGGCTCCTGGACCTGGCAGAAGTACGGCGCGTTGAAGACTTCCTGGAACCCGATGATCCGGGCACCCTGACGAGCCGCCTCGCGGGCGTGCTCCTCGTGTTTGGCGACCATGGACTCGGTGTCGCCGGTCCAGGTGGCCTGGACCAGGGCCGCACGGACGACGTTGGCCATGAGCTGCTCCTTCGACGTACGTCAGAGCCTCTACGCCCGTAGAACAGGCCTAGAGGCACGAACGTAAGCCTCTTCTCCTGGCTTGCCAAGACCATTGTCGTCAACCCGCGAAGTCAATCGTGTTTCGCACTCCTGTGGGTGAGCGCGGGGACCGGCGGCAGGGGCGTCACGACGAGGCCGGGACCGGGGCACGCGCTCTGGCCAGCAGGTCGTGGGGCGCCGCGGGGCCGACGGGATCGACCAGGAGTCCGGGAAGCAGCAGCAGCCACAGGGCGGCCAGGCGGTCCTCGATCAGCAGGCGGTCGTCGAGGACGTCGGAGAGCGTGTGCAGGCCGAAGAAGGCGGCGACCAGGGTGGGAGCGTCCCGGCCGGGCTCCGCCCCCGGGGCCAGTCCTCCCTCGCTCCGGGCGGCGGCGAGCATGCGTTCGACGGTGGCGATCCAGTCCACGAACGGCGGGGGCATCTCCACGTCGATGGACCGCCGCTCGGCCCACAGCCGCGCGCCGGCGCGTACGACGACGTCGTCACGGAACGCCCGGGCCACCGAGAAGCTCAGCCGCACCAGCCTCTCCAGGGCGGGCTCGGCCACCGACTCGTGCTGTGCGACCAGGGCCGGCCAGGCGGCGAAGTGCGCGGTGACCACGGCGAGGGCGAGCTGCTCCTTGTTGGTGTAGTGGAAATAGATGGCCCCGCTGGTACGGCCGGACCGTGCGCTGATGTCGGCGATACTGGTCCCCGCGTAACCCCGTTCGAAGAACAGGTGAGCCGCCGCCTGCAATACGGCCCTGCGGGTTTCCTCCGCCCGTTCCTGCACGCGTCTCCCTCGTCCGTAGGTGCATCGCGAGGAAAAATCTATCGGCCTTTGCCGCCTGGCCGGGAGAGCCCAACATGCGAAACTCTTAATAGTCTTATTAGCATTTTTCCATGGACTCCGGATCGCGCGCACGGGATTCCCGCACCCCGTCGACCGGGTCCGGCGACCCCACCGCCCTTTCCCGTCTTTCGCCGCCTTCCCCGCCTTCCCCGCTCAACCGGTCCCGGACGGTCGAGCGCGAACTGGTCCACCGGACCTCCGTGGCCGAGGTGTTGCTGACCGACGTCCGCCCCCACGGTCCGCTCTCCTTCCGCGCCGCCGCCGCGTGGCCGCGCTCGCATCCCACGTTCCCCCGCGGACGCGACGACCGGCACAGCCCCTGGATGATCGTCGAGACCCTGCGCCAGCTCGGCATCTACATCCCGCTGCGGCACCTGGACGTGCCCCGCACCGCCCGCTTCCTGATCGACGACCTGTCCTACGCCCTGGATGTGGCCGCGGAGCCCACGGCACCGCACGGGGCCAGCGAGGTCACCTGCCTGGTGCAGGTGGGCGGCCTGCGCACCGACCGCGACGGAGACGCGCTGACCGGGCTGCGCATGCGGGTCGACTTCCTGGTCGGCCGGCGGCCGTTCGCCCGCGCGGCGGGCGGGGCGCGGTTCCTCGACGCCGAGCGCTACGACCGGCTCCGGTCCGGCGCCGGCGCGGCCGTGCCCTCCGGAGCCGGGCCTCGGCCCGAACCCACGCTGCTGGGGCTGGCGTCGGAGTCGGACGCCGTCGTCGTCGCGGCCGGCGAGGAACTGCTGGTGTGCCCCGCCGATCCGCGTCATCCGTTCCTGTTCGACCACGGCACGGACCACGTGCCCGGGACGGCCCTGCTGGAGGCGGCGCGGCAGGCGATCGCCCTGCGCAGCGGAGGACGGCTCGTGCGGCCCGTCGCCTGCCGGATGTCGGCCCTGCGGTTCACCGAGCACGCCCCGCCCGCCGTCATTCACTGCTCCACCCAGGGCCGCACCGGCGCATTCCTTTTCCGGCAGGGCGGCACCACCACGGCCGAAGGCGTATTGCGATACCCGTGAGGTGTCACCCACACGTGCGTATTGCGGCAGTGGATGTCCGCGACCGGTCAAGTGGAGCGTAACGTTCATTATGTTTCCGGTTCCGGATGAATTCCCGGAAACCACGCAGTGCGGTGCGTGTGACCACCTCACTTCTCAACCATCCCTGTCCGCCTGCGACTTCACGCTGCCTTGAAACGCGTGACGAACAGCAGGCGCCGACGTCCACGACCGGCGGATCGCGCCGCCCTCCGGCAGGTCCGTCCCGCGCCAGAACGGCAAGAGCACATGGCCACACATCACATGTTCGACCTCGACTGGACCCCCGAAGCCGTCGTCTTCGACTGCGACGGCACACTGGTGGACTCCGAACAGCACTGGCAGCAGGCCCGGGTCAGCGTCCTGCGGGACTTCGGCTGCGAACCCGGCCCGGACTTCACGGAACGCGCGAAGGGACTGCACTACACCGAGTGCGGCGCCCTCATGGCGCGCGTCGCCGGGAGGCCGGACGCCGCCGAGGAGATGACCGAGCGGTTGCTGACGACCTTCCGTACCCTCGTCGCGCGCGAGCCCGTGGCCGCGCGCGGCGCCAAGGGTCTGGTGACGATCCTGAGCCGGGTCGCACCGCTGGCCGTGGCCAGCAACTGCCCCGCCGACGTGGTGGAGTTCTCCCTGGAGTCGGTGGGCTTACGGCACCACTTCCGGCACATCGTCGTGCCCGACGAGGAGGTCCGCCCCAAGCCGCACCCCGGCACCTACGCGGAGGCCGTGCGCCGCCTCGGGGTGACCGACGGCAACACCCTGGCCGTGGAGGACTCGGTCAACGGGTTGAAGGCCGCGGCGGACGCCGGCCTCCGGGTGGTCGGGGTGGGCCCACGACCGGGCCCCGAGGCCGCCACCCTCGCCGACCTGTGGGTGGGCGCGCTGGACAACGCGGGCCTGATGGCCTGGGCGGCCAGCCGCCCCAGAACCGTCCGGCTCAGGACCGGCACCCCCGGCGCGGCGCAGGGCCGCCCCGCGGTTCCGCCACCCGGCGGCCCCAGCCGGTCCTCCGACACCACGTCCGCCCCCTGAGCCCCGTACCGCCCGCGGTGGTCCACCTCATGCCGACGGCCACCGCGGGCCGTGCGGACGGTCACACCGCGGCCAGTGCGCTCCGCTCCGCCAGCTCCTCCATGGACAGTCCCAGCACCCGGGCCAGCGCGGCGATCGTGAAGAAGGCCGGGGTCGGGGCGCGGCCCGTCTCGATCTTGCGCAGCGTCTCGGCCGAGATGCCCGCGCTCGCCGCGACCTGAGCCATGCTGCGGTCGCCGCGCGCCGCGCGCAGCAGACGGCCGAGCCGCTCACCGCGCTCGCGTTCCTCGGGGGTCAGGGGGGTGCGCACCATACGGGCATCCTACCGCGATTCAAATACCGGTATAGTAATTGGCATGGTGGAACTGAAGACGGACACGTCGATCGACGCGATGTACGAGGCCGGCCAGGTCGTGGCACGGGCCCTGACCGCGGCACGCAAGGCCGCCGGCGTGGGAGTGTCCCTGCTGGAGCTGGACGAACTGGCCCACGACGTCCTGCGGGAGGCGGGCGCGGCCTCGCCGTTCCTGGGCTATCGGCCCTCCTTCGCCCCGACCCCCTTCCCCGCCGTGCTCTGCGCCTCGGTGAACGACGCGATCGTGCACGGGATCCCCACGAAGTACCGGCTGCGCGACGGCGACCTCGTCTCCCTGGACTTCGGCGCGAAGCTCGGCGGCTGGGCCGGCGACTCGGCCATCAGCTTCGTCGTGGGCCGGCCGCGCCCCGCGGACCTGCGGCTGATCGAGACCGCCGAGCGGGCGCTGGCCGCGGGCATCGAGGCGGCCGTGGTCGGCAATCGCATCGGCGACATCGCCCACGCCATCGGCTCGGTGTGCCGCGCGGCGGGCTACGGCATCCCGGACGGGTTCGGCGGCCACGGCATCGGCCGCCACATGCACGAGGACCCGGGCGTCCCGAACGAGGGCCGGCCGGGCCGGGGCCTGCCCCTGCGTCACGGCATGGTCCTCGCCATCGAGCCGATGCTGATCGCCGGCGGCACGGACGGCTACCACGCGGCCCCGGACGGCTGGACCCTGCGCACCGACGACGGCTCCCGCGCGGCCCACGTCGAGCACACGGTGGCGATCACGGAAACGGGCCCGCGCATCCTCACGGAACGGTAGGGCCGCCCGCTCGCGGGGCGCGGAGCCGTATCGATGTGCGGCTCCGTCGCGCGGGCGCGACCAGCCGCGACGCACCCGCGGCCGCACGACGGCACTGTGCCCGGGGCCCGCGGGCGCTCCGTATGCCGTCCGCGGGAACTCGTGCCATCGTGGCATGAACGACCCCCACACCGGTTACCCGGCGGGAGCCACTGTCAGCGACGGAACGGACAGCGATGACCAGCGGCTTCAACGGCCCGGAGGGCGACCGCGACCGCGACCCCTTCGGTGAACTCTTCGCCCGCTTCTTCGGCGGACCGCGCCCCGGCCCCCGGCAGATAGACATCGGCCGGCTGCTGAGCCAGCCCGCCCGGGAACTGGTGCGGGGCGCGGCGCAATACGCCGCGGAGCACGGCAGCCATGATCTGGACACGGAGCACCTGCTGCGGGCCGCCCTCGCCGCCGAGCCCACCCGCAGTCTGCTCAGCCGGTCCGGTGCGGACCCCGACTCGCTCGCGACGCAGATCGACGAGCGGGCCGGCCCCGTGCAGCACCCGCCGGGCGAGGCGCCACCGCCGACTTCCCTCTCGCTCACCCCGGCGGTCAAGCGCGCCTTCCTCGACGCCCACGACATGGCACGGGCCAGCGGCGCCGGTTACATCGGTCCGGAGCACGTGCTCAGCGCGCTCGCCGCGAACCCCGACTCGGCGGCCGGGCACATCCTGAACGCGGCCCGGTACGCCTCCTCCGGCCTGCCGCCCGAGACGCCGGACGCCGCGGCGCCGCCCGGGACGGAGCGGCAGCGGTCCACCTCGACACCGACCCTGGACAGGTACGGGCGCGATCTCACCGAACTGGCCCGGCAGGGGCGCATCGACCCGGTGATCGGGCGGGAGCAGGAGATCGAGCAGACCATCGAGGTGCTCTCCCGGCGGGGCAAGAACAACCCGGTGCTCATCGGCGACGCGGGCGTCGGCAAGACCGCCATCGTGGAGGGGCTGGCGCAGCGGATCGCCGACGGGGACGTGCCCGACGTCCTGACCGGCCGCCGGGTGGTGGCCCTGGACCTGACGGGCGTCGTCGCGGGCACCCGGTACCGGGGCGACTTCGAGGAGCGGCTGAACAACATCGTCACCGAGATCCGCACCAACTCCGAGCGGCTGATCGTCTTCATCGACGAGCTGCACACCGTCGTCGGCGCCGGTGCGGGCGGCGAGGGCGGCGCGATGGACGCGGGCAACATCCTCAAGCCCGCCCTCTCCCGCGGCGAGCTGCACATCGTGGGCGCGACGACGCTGGAGGAGTTCCGGCGGATCGAGAAGGACGCGGCGCTGGCCCGCCGGTTCCAGCCGATCCTGGTGCCCGAGCCGTCCGTCGCGGACGCACTGGAGATCCTGCGCGGGCTGCGCGACCGCTACGAGGCCCACCACCAGGTGCGGTACACCGACGAGGCGCTGGTGGCCGCCGTGGAGCTGTCCGACCGCTATCTGACGGAGCGCCGTCTGCCGGACAAGGCGATCGACCTGATCGACCAGGCCGGTGCCCGGGTGAAGCTGCGGGCACGCACCAAGGGCACCGACGTACGGGCCATGGAGCGCGAGGTCGAGCAGCTCACCCTGGACAAGGACCAGGCGGTCGCGGACGAACAGTACGAGCAGGCCACGCAGTTGCGCGACCGGATCACCGAGCTGAAGCAGCGGATCGGCCAGGCCACCGGCGGCGGCGAGGCCGACGAGGGTCAGCATCTGGAGGTCACCGCGGAGGCCATCGCCGAGGTGGTGTCGCGACAGACCGGCATCCCCGTCAGCAGCCTCACCCAGGAGGAGAAGGAGCGCCTGCTCGGCCTGGAGCTGCACCTGCACCGGCGGGTCGTCGGCCAGGAGGAGGCCGTGAGCGCGGTCTCGGAGGCGGTGCTGCGCTCCCGGGCCGGGCTGGCCAGCCCGGACCGGCCGATCGGCAGCTTCCTGTTCCTCGGCCCGACCGGCGTCGGCAAGACCGAGCTGGCCCGGGCGCTGGCCGAGGTCCTGTTCTCCAGCGAGGACCGCATGGTCCGCCTGGACATGAGCGAGTACCAGGAGCGGCACACGGTCAGCCGGCTGGTGGGCGCCCCGCCCGGGTACGTCGGTCACGAGGAGGCCGGCCAGCTCACCGAGGTGGTGCGCCGGCACCCGTACTCGCTGCTGCTGCTCGACGAGGTGGAGAAGGCGCACCCGGACGTCTTCAACATCCTGCTCCAGGTGCTCGACGACGGGCGGCTCACCGACTCCCAGGGCCGCACGGTGGACTTCACCCACACCGTCATCGTGATGACCAGCAACCTCGGCTCCGAGGCGATCACCCGGCGCGGGGCCGGCATCGGGTTCGGCCCGGGCGGTGCGGAGGCGGACGAGGAGGCGCGGCGCGAGCAGATCCTCAGGCCGCTGCGCGAGCACTTCCGGCCCGAGTTCCTCAACCGGATCGACGAGATCGTCGTCTTCCGCCAGCTGACCGCCGATCAGTTGCGGCAGATCACCGACCTGCTGCTGGAGAAGACGCGCCGGCTGCTGCACGCGCAGGACGTCACCGTCGAGTTCACCGAGGCGGCCGTGGACTGGCTCGCCCGGCGCGGCCACCAGCCCGAGTACGGTGCCCGTCCGCTGCGCCGCACCATCCAGCGCGAGGTCGAGAACCAGCTCTCCCGGCTGCTCCTGGCCGGCCGGGTCCGCGAGGGCGGCCGGGTCGTGGTGGACGCGAAGGACGACCGGCTCACCTTCGACCCCCAGAACAAGGAGCCCGCGCCTTCACCCACGGAGTGAACGAGCCGGGCGTGAACGGCCGGGGCCCGCCGTCCCTTCCGGGAGGCGGGCCCCGCCGTGCCGGCCGGCGTGTCACCGGCCCGGCTCACGGCGACGGATTCACCACCATCGCCGAGCCTCCGCCCCGGCGCACCTTCTCCGCGGCGGCCAGCCACCTGCCGTCCGGCAGGCTCTGGACGCCCGTGGCGGCGCCGATCTCGGGATTGAGCTTGAAGGAGTGGCCGATCGCCTCCAGCTGCTTCTTCGCCACGCTGTCGTAGAGGGCCGGTTCGAGTTCGGTCTGCGCGGCGTTGCGCTGGCTGGCGCGCGGTGCGGCGATCGCGTCGACCAGGGACAGGTGCCGGTCGAGGAACCCGGTCAAGGTCTGCAGCACGGTGGTGATGATGGTCGCCCCGCCCGGCGAACCCAGCGCCACCACCGGCCGGTCGTGCCGGTCCAGCACGATCGTCGGCGAGATCGACGAGCGCGGCCGCTTCCCCGGACCGGGCAGGTTCGGGTCGTGCACGGCCGGGTTGGCCGGGGCGAAGGAGAAGTCCGTCAGCTCGTTGTTGAGCAGGAAGCCCCGGCCGGGCACGGTGATCCCGCTGCCGCCGGTCTGCTCGATGGTGAGGGTGTAGGCGACGACGTTGCCCCACCGGTCGGCGACCGTCAGGTGCGTGGTGTTCTCGCCCTCGTACGTCGTCGGCGCGGCCGTGCCGCCTCGGGAGCAGGCCGCGGGGTGGCGCGGGTCGCCGGGTGCGAGCGGGCTGGTGAGGACCGCGTCGTCCTTGATCAGACAGGCCCGGGAGTCGGCGTACTTCTGCGACAGCAGTTGCTTCGTGGGCACGTTCTCGAAGGCGGGGTCGCCGACCCAGCGCCCGCGGTCGGCGAAGGCGATCCGGCTCGCCTCGATGAAGTGGTGCAGGTACTGGAACTCGCTCGCCGTCGAGAGCTCCGAGCGCTGCAGGATGTTGAGCGCCTCGCCGACGGTGGTGCCACCGGAGGAGGAGGGCGCGATGGAGAACACGCGCAGGCCCCGGTACGAGGTCTGCGTGGGCGCCTGGAGCTTGGCGCGGTAGGCCGCGAGGTCCTTGGCGGACAGCTTGCCCGGGCGGGCGTTCCAGCCGGACTTCGGGTCGACGGGCGGGTGGTTGACGGTCTTGAGGATGTCCTTGCCGAGGTCGCCCCGGTAGATCGCGCCGACGCCCTTGGCGGCCAGCTCCTGATAGGTGCGGGCGAGGTCGGGGTTCTTCAGGGTGGAGCCGACCGCCGGCGGCTTTCCGCCGGGCAGGAACAGCTTGGCGGTGTCGGGGAAGTAGCGGAAGCGGGTCTCGTTGGCGGCGGTCTGCGAGCGGAAGGTCTCGTCGACGGTGAAGCCGTCGCGGGCCAGCTTCTCGGCCGGCTTCAGGACCGTGCCCAGTCGTCTGGTGCCCCAGTGGTCCAGCGCCGTCTGCCAGGTGGCGGGCGTGCCCGGGGTGCCGACGCTCAGACCGCTGCTGACGGCGTCGTCGAAGGCGAGCGGCTTGCCGTTCTCCGTGAAGAGCGACGAGTCGGCGGTCAGCGGGGCGGTCTCGCGGCCGTCGATGGTGTGCACCGTGCGGGAGCGGGCGTCGTAGTAGACGAAGTAGCCGCCTCCGCCGATGCCGGCGGAGTAGGGCTCGGTGACGCCGAGGGCGGCGGCGGTGGCGACCGCCGCGTCGACGGCGTTGCCGCCCTGCTTGAGCACCTCGATACCGGCGGCGGAGGCGTCCGCGTCGACGCTGGCCACGGCGCCGCCGTAGCCGGCCGCCACGGGGACCTTCTGGACCGGTCTCGGCTTCGCCTCCGGCTGGGCGGTGGGCGGCGCCGCGGCTCCCACCGTCACCACGGCGGCCGAGACCGCCAGGACCGCCAGTTTCCGTGCGACAGGGCGACGCATCCGCACCTCCACGCTGATTGTGGTTCGGTAGCCTGACCGTTCGCGCAGCTTAATTCATTGCCATGCTCCCGTCAGGCCGACAGGGCCAGTCGGGTGTCGAACAGAGGTACGCGGGACCGGCTACCATGCGCGGCCATGAACGACGACGTGCGCAACATCGTCCTGGGAGTGGCCGCGACAGGGGTCAGCGCCGCGTTCGGCTGGCTGGCCCGCACCTATCTGTGGCGGCGCAGGCTGCGCCGCAAGCAGGCGTTCTTCGGGCTTCCCGACAACGCCGAGTCGCTGCTGGTGGTCAACCGCGACCCGGCGACGGCGGAACTCGCGGTGCACCGGTTCGACGTGTTCGCCCTGCTCGAACTGGCAGCACTGATCAAGAGCTGCGGCGCGAACGTCCAGATGGTCACCCAGGACTCGGTCCATCAGGGATTCGGCGAGCGCACGGAGTTCTGCGTGGGGGGTCCGGGGTCGAACCGGCGGATGATGGCGCACATGTCCGCCATGCTGCCGGGCGTACGGGTGAACACCGACCGGGAGCCCGGCCCGGACCGGTGCGCCTTCCGGATCGGCACCGAGCACTACCGCATGGACTCGGGCGTCACGGAGTACGTGCTGCTGGCGCGTCTCACCGCGGGCGAGCGCGGCGGCAGCCGGCCGGTGTTCCTGTTCTGCGGCCAGCGCGCGATCGACAACCAGGCCGCGACCCGCTATCTGGCCCGCAACCACGAGCGGCTGCACCGCAAGTACGGCAACGGCTCCTTCGTGCTGCTGCTGAAGGTGATCAACTCCCAGGCCTACGGCCCGGACGTGGTCGAACTCGTCGCGGACGTGACCCGCGCGGCACGGACCCCCCTGCCGGAGCCCGAGAGCGATCCCTCAACAAGCGTTACCAGCACGTAACTTACGGCGGCGCCCACGGCGAGCCGTCCGGTGTGGATCCGCGTCGAGCACAACCCGTCCGGCGCGCAGCTGACCTTCCCCTCGCCGGCGGACGACCCGTCATATCGGTCCGTCCCACCGCGCGAGCAGTGATCTCCGGCTGCCGCCGGCCGGGTATGGCTCTCTGTGACCTGCTGCCCCCTACGGTCGAGGGGCCGCCGTGGGGGTGCCTCACCCGGCAGCAGCGTCCCCGTCCCGGTGGCGGTGGGCCAAGGGGCGCCATCACCACAGGGACGAGCGGAACATCGTAGTCGAGGTCGGGCGCGCCTGGCCCGGCGGTGTGGAGGAACGCCCTTCGGGGGCCGTGCGGCCACGCTCCTGCGGCGCTCACACCTCCGCGATCTCCGCGTACAGCTGGGAGAGTTCGGGCACCCCGGAGCCGGCCCAGTCGTGGCCGGCGGTCACCACGTCGATCTCGCGTCCGGAGGCCAGCCTGACGACCGGCCGGCCGCCCGGCCCGATCTCCCAGCCCGCGCCGGGCACGGTCCGCACGACGACCGTGCCCAGGTACAGCCCGGCGTCGTTGCCGAGCCAGGTCAGGGTGTCCTCGTCGTCGCGCCAGCGCGGCAGCAACTGGTCCAGTGCCTCAAGGGAGGCGGCGGAGTCGTCGAGCCGGAGGCCCGCCCCGGACACCTGGGAACGCAACAGCTCGCACTCGGAGAGGAGTTGGGCGAGGCCCGCCCGGCCCTCGGATCCCTCGGGGAACACCACGGCACCGACGGACGAGTCCTGCCTCTTGCGCCACCTGCCGAGGAAAGGGATGTCCATGGCCCCAGGGTGACATCCGCACCGCCGGTCGCACCACAGGCGCGCGGGCCCTGGCACCGCGCCCTGATCCGGCCTGATCCGGCCTGATCCGGCCTGATCCGAAGGAAAGACCCCATGCTGTGACCGGAAAGGTTCACCGGCCCGCGACGCCCGGCAACCTTTCCGGCCACGGCACTAGACGTCGAGGTCCACCACCACCGGGGCGTGGTCGGACGCGCCCTTGCCCTTGCGCTCCTCGCGGTCGACGTAGGAGTCGGTGACCGCCTTCGCGAAGGGCTCGTTGGCGTACACCAGGTCGATGCGCATGCCGCGGTTCTTGGGGAAGCAGAGCTGGCGGTAGTCCCAGTACGTGTAGGGGTGGTCGTACTTCAGGGGCCGGGGGACCACGTCCGAGAGGCCCACCTCGCGCAGGGCGGTCAGGGCGGCGCGCTCGGCCGGGGTGACGTGGGTGGCGCCCTCGAAGGCGGCGCGGTCGTAGACGTCGTCGTCCGTCGGCGCGACGTTGTAGTCGCCGAGGACGGCGAAGGGGCGGCTGCCGCCCGCGTCGCCGGCGACGGCCGCCCTGAGTGCCTCGAACCACTGGATCTTGTAGGCGTAGTGGGGGTGGTCCACCTCACGGCCGTTGGGCACGTACACCGACCAGACGCGGACCGGGCCGCAGGTCGCCGAGATGGCGCGGGGCTCCTCCACGCCCTCGTAGCCGGGGCCGCCGGGCAGGCCGCGGACCACGTCCTCGAGCCCGACGCGGGAGAGCACCGCCACGCCGTTCCACCGTCCGGTCGCGTGGACCGCCGCCTCGTAGCCCAGTTCGCGCAGCTGGTCGAAGGGGAACTGGTCCTCGGCGACCTTGGCCTCCTGGAGGCACAGCACGTCCGTGCCGCTGCTCTCCAGCCAGGCCAGCAGCCTGGGCAGACGGGCGGTGATCGAGTTCACGTTCCAGGTCGCGATGCGCATGCCTCACAACCTACCGGGCACCGCTGACAACGCCCTCCGCCCGGCTCCGGGCCCGGCTCAGACCTCCGCCGACGCGCCCGGCGTCAGCCGCAGGTGCTCCGCACCGCCCAGGGCGCCGATCTGCCGGTCGTAGATCGGGCGGGCCAGATCGGTCAGGAGGGCGTCGTGGATGTCGTAGGCGCGCTGCGGCCCGACCTCGCGGACGTAGTCGATCACCTCGGAGATCTTGTTCCATGGCGCCATCACCGGCAGCATCAGCGTCTCGACCGGGACGTCCGGCACGGTGAGCGCGTCGCCCGGGTGGAAGACCCGGCCGCCGTCGACGAGGTAGCCGACGTTGGTGATGCGCGGGATGTCCGGGTGGATCACCGCGTGCAGCTCGCCGTGGACCTGCACGTCGAAGCCCGCGGCGGTGAAGGTGTCGCCGTGGCCGACGGTGTGGACGCGGCCCGGGAAGGCGGCGGCGATCTGCTCCGCGACGGACTTCAGGGTCCAGATCTCGGCGCCGGGGCGGGACTCCAGGGCGGCGCGCAGACGCCCCTCGTCGAAATGGTCGGCGTGCTCGTGGGTGACCAGGATCGCGTCCGCGCCGGACGCGGCGTCCTGCTCGCTGAACCCGCCGGGATCGATGACGAGCGTCCGCCCGTCCTTCTCCAGACGAACGCAGGCGTGCGCCTTCTTCGTGAGTCTCATGCTCCCCAGCCTGGACCACCCGCGCGCCGGGCGCGCGGGTGGTTCCCGGTGGCGGCGCCCGGCCGGAGGTCACGCCGGGGTCACTCCGTGAGCGTCGTCTCCTCGCGTATGACCTGCTGGGCGATCCCGAAGGCGGCGCCCGCCGCGGGAATCCCGCAGTACACCGCGGTCTGCAGCAGCACCTCCTTGATCTCGTCCGGGGTCAGTCCGTTGCGCAGGGCGGCCCGGGTGTGGGCGGCGAGGTCCTGGAGGTGGCCGCCCGCGACCAGGGCGGTGAGGGCGACGCTGCTGCGGGTGCGCCGGTCCAGGCCGGGCCGGTCCCAGATCTCGCCCCAGGCGTAGCGGGTCAGGAACTCCTGGAAGTCGCCGGAGAAGTCCTCCGCCTCGGCGAGCGCCCCGTCCACGTGCGCGTCGCCCAGCACCTCGCGGCGGATCTTCAGACCGATGTCGTACCGGTCCGGCCCGCCCGCCACCTGCGCCGGTACGGGCGCCGGGGCGATCTCGGCGATGGGCGAGACCTGCGGGGGCGCGGCGAGCACCGGCTTGACCGGGGGCCGGACGATCGCCATGTGTCCCGTGGTCGAGTCGTATCCGGGGTGCCAGGCGGTGGAGAAGTGCCGGACCAGCAGGTCGGTCACGGCGACGGGCTGCTCCACCGGCACCAGGTGGGAGGCGCCGGGCACGACGGCCAGGCGCGCGTCGCGGATGCCGGCGACCAGGGTGCGTGCCTCGGCGGGGCCGGTGACCTGGTCGTCGGAGCCGACCAGGACCAGCGTGGGCACGCCGATGCGGCCGAGGTCGGCGCGGGCGTCGAAGACGGCCAGCGCCTCGCAGGCGGCGATGTAGCAGCCGGGGTCGGTGGTGCGCACCATCTGCACGGCCCAGTCGGTGATCGCGGGCTGCGCGGCGGCGAAACCGCTGGTGAACCAGCGTTCCGGGGAGGTGCGGGCGATCGGGTCGAGACCGTTCGTCCGCACGATCACCCCGCGCTGCCGGAACTCGTCGGGAGTGCCGAACCGCGGCGATGTGGCGATCAGGGCGAGGGAGGCGAGGCGCTCCGGGTGGCGCAGCGCCAGTTCGACGCCGATCGCGCCGCCGAGCGCGCACCCGGCGTAGCCGAAGCGCTGTACGCCCAGTCCGTCCAGGGTGGCCAGCAGCCGGGTGACCAGGTCGGAGACCGAGTCGGCGGGGTGCGCGGGCGCTCCGCCGTGTCCCGGCAGGTCGAACCGGAAGACACGCCACTGCTTCGTCAGCTCCGGGACCTGCCGGTCCCACATGTGCCAGGTCGTACCCAGTGAGGGACCCAAGATCAGGACTGGGGCGTCTTCCCGCCCGTCGAAGCGGTATTGCAGGGTGTTCGTCGGTGTGTCACTCACGCCCTGCACGCTCTCACATCACACAAATTCTCACGTGCTTGGGTCGGAGCCCCTCGCAAGCCGCCCCAGGTTGTGGTGACTTCGCGAAGATCCTCTCCTTCTCGGCTTCAGCGGGAAGTGACGGTCTCTCCTCAGAGGTGTGCAACGCCTGTCGCTTTCGCCGGCTGGCCGACGGCGCCTTCCTGCGGCCGGCCGCCGCGACCCCCGAGGAGCGGATGGGCCGGACCGTCCGGGCTGCCGCGTCCGAGTGGGGGGTGTAAGCAGGAAGCATGCGTCCAGGGCGGCGGATCTCGCACCGCTTCCACTCGTGGCAGGCCAGCGACGCTCTGCTCGCGGTGCCGCTCGGTCTGATCGCCGCCATCCTCGTCGCCGACATTCTGACCGGGCCCCATGTGCCGCTGGGGCCGCTGCTGATCGTGGCACCCGCGATCACCGCGTCCTTCGCCAGTCCCTTCGTCACCGCTCTGGTCGGCGCCATCGCCGTGGGGGCCCTGCTCGGCGTCGGCGCGGGGTTCCGCCTGCTGACCACGGAGAGCGTCGGCGCGCAGATCATCTCCCTGGTCGTGGTCTCGGTGGTCGTGACGGTGTTCCGCTATCTGCGCGAGCGGCACAACCGCGAGCTGGAGCAGGTACGCAGAGTGTCGGAGGCCGCGCAGCGAGTGGTGCTCAGGCCCTTGCCCAGGCGCATCGGGCCGCTGCGGGTGGCGTCGGTGTACCTGGCGGCTCAGGAGGAGGCGCTGATCGGCGGCGACCTGTACGCGGCCGTCCGCACCCCGACCGGCACGCGGCTGATCATCGGCGATGTGATGGGCAAGGGCCTGACCGCGATGGGCGACGCCTCGCTGCTGCTGGGCGCGTTCCGGGAGGCCGCGCACCGGAAGGCGGCCCTGCCCGAGCTGATGGCCTACCTGGAGCGCAGTGTGTGCTGGAACCTGGCCGAGCCCACCGAGCCGGGCCAGGAGGGAGAATGCTTCATCACGGCCGCGATCATCGACATCCCCGACGCGCTGCCGCAGGCGCAGATGGTGACCTGCGGGCACCCGCCGCCGTTGCTGCTGCGCGGCCGGCAGGCCGTCACGCTGCGCCCCAGCGCTCCCGCTCCGCCGCTGGGCCTGGGCGAGCTGGGCACACCGGAGTACCGGGTGGACACCTTCCAGCTGGAGCCCGGGGATCTCCTGCTGCTCTACACCGACGGTGTGGTCGAAGCACGCGACCCCGGGGGCGTCTTCTACCCGCTCGCCGCACGGGCCATCTCCTGGGCGCAGGACAGCCCGGTGGCTCTGGTCCATCACCTGCGGGCCGATCTCCTGGACCACGTCGGCGGGCGCCTGGCCGACGACGCCGCCGTGGTCGCGCTGCAACGCACCGCCGGCCCTTAGGCCACGGAAGTCCGCGGAAGCCCACGGAGCAGGTGCTGGCCATCCACGGAGCAGGCACGGGCCGCCGACGGGATCAGGCGGGGCCTCGTCCGAGGGGCCGCCAGGTCCGCCCCTCGGGTCCGGCAAGGCCGCCCACGGGGTCCGGCAGGACGCCCACGGATCCGGCGGGCACCGGGCTGCCTACGGGATCAGGCGGGGCCTCGCCGACGGCCCCCGGAGGTCCGCCCCTCGGGTCCGGCAAGGCCGCCCACGGATCCGGCAGAGCGCCCACGGATCCGGCAGGCACCGGGCTGCCTACGAGATCCAGGCGGGGCCTCGTCCGAGGGGCCGCCAGGGCCGCCCCTCGGGTCCGGCAAGTCCTGCGGGGTCCGGCAGGACGCCCACAGGTCCGGCAGGGGGCCGTCAGACGGCGCCCGGTGGGCCCAGGCCGGTCAGGGCGCCGACCGGGTCGAGGTCGGGGGTGCCGCGGGGCCACCAGTCGTCGCGGTCCGGCTCCGATTCGTACGCGTACCACAGGCCGTCCCGGCCCAGGCGGAGCTGGAGGTGGCCGCGGGGGTGGGTGAGCCGGTTGCGCCAGGGGCGGAAGGCCGGCAGGTCGGCGGCGAGGAGCAGCGGGCGCGCCCGGTCGAAGCGGCCGGCCGGCGGGTCCCAGGGCTCCTCCAGGACGGCGAGTCCTTCCGGGCCGCCCTGCCGCCAGGCCGCCACCGCCCGCGCCAGTTCGGCCGTGCCGCGGCCGGTGGCGGAGGCGAGCGAGGCGTACAGGGAGCGGGTGGCCGCGGTCAGTCCGGAGCCGGGTCGGGCGGCCGCGAGGCGTACCGCGTCCTGCCACAGTGTGAGCCCGCCGACCGGGTCGCGGCCGGTGGTGAGCAGGGCGTGGGCGCGGGCGGCGGCGTCCGTGGCCAGCTGGTCCAGGGCGAACGGGTCGGGGCCGCCCGGTGCCGCCGGATACACCGGGGGCTGCTCCGGGTGCGGGGGCGCGGGCAACGGAGCGGGCAGCGGCGGGCGTCGCCGCTCGGCCAGTGCCTCGCCCGCGCGCACGCCCGGGAACGGCTCCGGTTCCCGCTCCTGCGCGGCGCGGGCCGCGCGGGTGGCGTTCAGCCGGGACAGGGCGTCGAGCAGTTCCCGCTCGCCCCGGCCGCGGAGCAGCAGCAGGACGAAGGGGTCCGCGTCCAGCAGGCGTGCGGTCTGGTAACAGAGGGCGGCGGCGTGTTTGCAGGGGTGGCCGTGGTCGGGGCAGCTGCAGTGCGGCTCCAGGTCTCCGGGGCCGGGGAGCAGCGGGACCCCGCAGTCGGCGAGCGACTGGGGCATCTCCTTGTCGAGGAGCGCGGCGATGTGCCCGGGGCGCTCCGCGACGGCGTCCAGGAACCGGTCCCAGTCGGCGTCGTCCAGCGTCCGCAGCCGCACCTGGACCCGGTACGGGCGCGGCCGGCTCCCCTGCACGTATGCCAGGACCAGCCCCGGGGTGACCGTGACGGCGTCCACGTGCCCCGTCCGCGCGTACCCACGCCCACGGGCCAGCCGCGCCACGTCCAGCGCGCCCTCCTCCAGCGCGTCGACCCATGCGTCGCCCCACCAGGTCTCGGCGAACCGCTCCCCTTCCACCGCCCGCGCCGGGAACGCCGGAAAGGTACGCCGAAGTTCGCCGTCCCGGCGGGGGGAAGCCATGGTCCGGGGGACCTGGGGCGGCGCGGGGGGCTCGGCGCCGTCCCGGCGGGGGGAAGCCATGGTCCGGGGGACCCGGGGCGGCGCGGGGGGCTCGGCGCCGTCCCGCGCCGGTGAGAACGAGGCACTTCCGGAGCCCGCCCCGGCCGAGGACGGGGACGACTGGCGGCCGTACGCCCGCCTCCCTGCCGAGGGGGCTTCCGGGGTGCCTGCCGAGGGGACGTCCGCGGTGCCTACCGAGGGGGCGTCCGGGGCGCCTGTCCAGGGGGCGTCCGGGGCGCCCGTTGAGACGCCGTCCCGCGTCGTGGCTGAGGGGGCGCCCGGAGTGCCTGCCGAGGCGCTGTCCCGCATCGCGGCTGAGGGGGCGTCCGGAGCGCCCGCCGAGACGCCGTCCGGGACGCCCTCCCCCGTCGCCACCGAGGGGGCGCCCGAGGTACCCGCTGACGCGCAGTGCCGCGGTGCGGCTGAGGGGGCGTCCGGGGCACGCTCCGAGGCGCCCTCACCCATCGCCGCCCAGGCGCCGTCCGGAGGGCCTGCCGGGGCCCACTCCTCCGTCCCCACCGAGAGGGCGTCGGGGTTGGCACCCAGAGTGCCGGGCTGTGGGGTGGGGTTCGGTGGACTGTCACAGGGTGCGGACGAGGTGGCCACGGAGGGGGCGACGGGGGTGCCCTTCTGCGGCGTGCGGTTCGGAGAGCCGCCGGACGGGGTGGGCGACGTGTCGGCGTGGGAGGCGACAGAGCCGCCGTCCTGCGGCGCGCGGCTCGGAGAGCCGTCGGCCGGGGCGCCCGAGGTAACAGTGGGCGTCAGGACGCCCCGCAATGCGGCAGCCCAAGCGGCGGTCGGGATGGCTGCCAGGGGGCCCGCAGTAGCGAGGTCCTCCCCCGAGGACACGGGTGTGGGCGGGAACGTCCGGGGCTCAGGGCTTCCTTGATCGGTCGGGCTGTTGCCGCCGGCGTTCGCATCGTGGCCCGGCGCAGCCGGGGGCGTCCGGAAGGGACCGGTGGGCGCGCCGGCGTGGGTGCCTGCCCCGTCGTGTGCGGCGGCGGTTCCGGCCGGGGACTCGGCGGGCGCCGGCGGCGTCGCT
This sequence comes from Streptomyces sp. 6-11-2, assembly GCF_006540305.1. Taxonomy (GTDB): domain Bacteria; phylum Actinomycetota; class Actinomycetes; order Streptomycetales; family Streptomycetaceae; genus Streptomyces. Next base: position 1,197,275 of record NZ_BJOR01000001.1, read on the forward strand.
CGACGCGGGGCCGGGGTCCGACGGCGAGCGGCCCTGGTCTCCGCCTGCGTGGCCTCCGCACGGGCCGCCCGCCGGGCCAGGGCGCCGCGCAGCGCCTCCCGCGCGGCCTCCGAGGGACGTGCCCCCGCGGGCCGCCGTGGCGCGGCGCCGTCCACCGGAGCGCCGAACGGCACCTCCGGCCGGGGTACCGACTCGGCCGCGTCCGCCGAGGGCACGGCCTCCGCGGGGCGGGCCCCAACCGACCGCCGCGACGCGGCGCCATCCGCCGGTCCGCCGGAGGCCGCCTCCGACCGGGGCACCGACTCGTCCGCGTCCACCTCCGGCACGGCCTCCGAGAAATGGGCCCCAGCCGACCGCAGCGCCGCGCCGTCCACCGGAGCGCCGAAGGGCGCCTCCGGCCGAGGCACCGACTCATCCACGTCCGCGTCCCGCACGACCTCCGAAAAACGCGCCCCAGCCGACCACCGCGACGCGACGCCCTCCACCGGACCGCCGGAGGCCGCCTCCGACCGAGGCACCGACTCATCCGTGTCCGCGTCCTGGACAGTGGCCCCGTCGTCCGCGGGACCGTCGCCGCGCCGGGCGTTCACCGCGCGCCGCAAGGCGTCCCGTGCGGCGTCCCCGGGACGGTTCCCCGCACCGGCCGGATCGCCCGGAACGGGCTTGCGGTGGTCCGCGGGGCCGTCGGGGGTCCGGGTCTGCTGTTCCCGGGCGGCGCGCAGGGCCCGGCGTGCCGCGTCGGCGGGGCGCTCGTCCATCAGGCCTCCCTCGGCGGGGCGCTCGTCCATCAGGCCTCCCTCCGCAGCGAGACCAGGTCGGACAGCTCGCGGTCGGTCAGCTCCGTGAGCGCCGACTCGCCCGCGCCGAGGATCGCGTCGGCCAAGGCGCGCTTGGCGGCGAGCATCTCGGCGATACGGTCCTCCACGGTGCCCTCGGTGATCAGGCGGTGCACCTGGACCGGCTGGGTCTGGCCGATGCGATAGGCGCGGTCGGTGGCCTGCTCCTCGACCGCCGGGTTCCACCAGCGGTCGAAGTGGACGACGTGGCCCGCGCGCGTGAGGTTCAGGCCCGTGCCCGCCGCTTTCAGGGACAGTACGAGGACCGGGGTCGCGCCGCTCTGGAAGCGGTCCACCATGCGCTCGCGCTCCGGGACCGGCGTACCGCCGTGCAGCAGGTCCACCGGGACCGCGCGGGTGGTGAGGTGGGAGGTGATCAGGCGGGCCATGCCGACGTACTGGGTGAAGACCAGCGCCGAGCCGTCCTCGGCGAGCAGGGTGTCCAGCAGCTCGTCCAGGAGCGCCAGCTTCCCGGAGCGCGCCGCCAACCTGTCGCCGCCACGGGCGTGCTCCTCCTTGAGGTAGAGCGCCGGGTGGTCGCAGATCTGCTTCAGCGAGGTCAGCAGCTTCAGGACCAGCCCGCGCCGGGCCATGCCCTCGGCGGTCTCGATGGCGAGCATCGACTCGCGCACCACGGCCTCGTACAGCGCGGCCTGTTCGCGGGTGAGGGGGACGGGGTGGTCCGTCTCGGTCTTGGGCGGCAGCTCGGGGACGATGCCGGGGTCGGACTTCCTGCGGCGCAGCAGGAAGGGGCGTACCAGGCGGCCCAGACGCTGCACGGCCTCGCCGTTGTCCTCGGCCCCGCCGGTCTCCACCGCGCGGGCGTGCCGGGCACGGAAGGACTTCAGCGGGCCGAGGAGCCCGGGGGTGGTCCAGTCGAGCAGGGCCCACAGTTCGGAGAGGTTGTTCTCCACGGGCGTGCCGGTGAGGGCCACGCGCGCGGGGGACGGGATCGTCCGCAGCGCCTTCGCGGTCGCCGAGTACGGGTTCTTGACGTGCTGGGCCTCGTCGGCGACGACCATGCCCCAGGGCTGCTCGGCCAGCAGGGGTGCCGCGGACCGCATCGTGCCGTACGTGGTGAGCGCGAAGCCTCCGTCGAGGCCGTCCAGGGTGCGGTCCTGGCCGTGGAAGCGGCGGACGGGGACGCCGGGGGCGAACCGGGTGATCTCCCGCTGCCAGTTGCCCAGCAGGGAGGCCGGGCAGACCACCAGGGTGGGTTCGTCGCGCGCCCGCTTGAGGTGCAGCGCGATGACGGTGACCGTCTTGCCGAGGCCCATGTCGTCGGCAAGGCAGCCGCCGAGGCCGAGCGAGGTCATGAGGTCGAGCCAGCCCAGACCGCGCAGTTGGTAGTCACGCAGGGTGGCGTCGAGGCCCGGCGGCGGTTCGGCGGGCCGTACGCCTGCCGTGAGCCGGTCCCGCAGGGTCGCCAGCGCGCCGACGGGCACCGCCTCGACCGTCTCGCCGTCGACCTCCGCCGTGCCGGTGAGGGCGACGGAGAGCGCGTCGACCGGGTCGAGCAGACCGAGTTCGCGCTTGCGGGCCTTGCGGACGAGGGCCGGGTCGACGAGCACCCAGCGGTCCCGCAGCCGCACCACCGGGCGGTGGGCCTCGGCGAGCGCGTCCATCTCGGCGTCGCTGAGCGGATCGCCGCCGAGCGCCAACTGCCAGCGGAACCGCAGCAGTTCCTCACCCTCGAAGAAGCCGGTGCCGTCCTTGGCGGAGCCCGGCGCGGGGCGCACCACCGCGGTCGCCGTGAGGTCCTGGGCCAGGTCGCGCGGCCAGTGCACGGCGACGCCTGCCGCGGCGAGCCGGGTCGCGGCCACGCCGAGCAGCTCGCTCACCTCGCCCTCGGAGAGGGCGAGGACGTCGGGCACCTCCTGCTCGGAGAGCCGGTCCAGCGGGGGCCAGACGCGGGCCGCGCGCCGTACGGCCAGGGCGGCGTCCACGCGTGCGCGTGGGCCGAACGCCGTGTCCGCCTCGCCCGCCCACAGGGCCGCCGCGTCGGCGACGAGGGTGGGGTCGGCGAGGCTGTGCACCTGGACGATCGCCGCGCCCGCGCTGCGGGTGGCCCGGTCGCCGTTGCCGCCGTCGCCGTCGAACAGGTTGTGCGCGGACAGATCCAGGCGGAGGGAGACGCGTACGCCCGCGTCCATGCCGGCGGCGACCTCGGCCGCCCAGTCGTGGGCGTGCGGCAGGTGCTGCGGCCCGCGGGCGGCGAAGGGTTTCCCGGAGGTGTGGGGTGCGGCCGGGGTGCGGGGCAGGGTGTCGGCGACCGCGTCGAGGAAGGCGCGCAGCAGCGCCTCCGGTTCGGGCAGGCGGAGCGGTCCGGAACCGGACAGCGGGACCGCGTGGCCCTCGTAGGGCAGGGCGGCGGCGATCGCGCGCAGGTGGGCGATGTCGTCCGGGTCGAGGGGGCCCGCGCGCCAGGCGTCGTGCCCGGTGGCGGTCAGGCCGGGCAGCAGCCGTCCACGGGCGACGAGCCGCAGCGCGTGCAGGGCGGCGGCGCCCCAGCATGCCGTGGCGGGATGGGCCGCCGGATCGTGCCGTGCCCGTACGAGGTGGGGCAGCGCGTCCTCGATCGGCAGCGACAGCGCGGACGCGCTCCTGCGCCGGGCCCCCGCCCCGTGCCGCCGCACGACGGTGAGCTCCGCAGGCTCCGGCCCACCGCCGCCCGGATGCGGCCCGGGCGTGCTCGTCGCTCCCTGTACGGCGCCCTCCGAGCGGGCGTCGGCCGCTCGACCGTTGCCGTCGGCGGGGTCGCGCCCCGCCCATACGTCGCCGCTCGGGTCCCAGAAGGCGATGCGGCTGTCGCGCGGAAGGGAGGCGGGGAGGAAGACGGCGGCGAGGCGGGGGGACACGGACAACGGGCGCGTCGCGCTGTCCGTCGCTCCGACAGCCATGTCGCTCATACGTTCTGTCACCTCCCGCTCGCAGTCCGGCCCAGTCGTCTCCGACTGTACGGGCGGGGTCCGACAATCGGCTCCAGCGGCCTGGATCGGGCCACGGCCGGCATCAGGGGACGGTGCGGGAGACGACGTAGACCATCGGCAGGACCGGGTTGGACAGGTTCACGACCACGTCCTGCGTGGGGGCGGGGTTCTTCTGGCCGTGGGTGAGGCCCCACCAGGGGCCGGTGCTGGTGAAGGTCCAGCCGGTGGTCTTCTTGTCCCGGGCGCCGACGGTGACGGCGCCCTCCTTCAGGTCGCTCCGGTTGACTCCCATGGCCTCCAGGAAGGAGGTGAGGCCCGGTTCGGTGGTCCGGAACTGGACGTAGAGACGGCTGGTCTTCCAGTTGTTCGTCTCGTAGTAGGAGACCTTGTCGGCCGGGTGCGGGATCGGCACCTGGTAGAGGCGGCGCTGGACCTTGGACGGGTAGCCGGGCGCGAGGCCCTTCACCGCGTACCGGGCCTCCTTGTCCTTGCCGCTGTCGCGGCTCTGGTTGGCGGAGATCACCAGGTAACCGGCCGGGACGCCGATGAGCAGCCCGATGATCAGCAGGGTGAGGGTCCTGCGGCGGTTGCGGTGCCGGCGGTCCTCGACACGCGGCGGCCGCCCGTCCGGGGGCGCCGCCTGGCGTGGCAACGACATCGTCACAGCGCCTCCCGGGCCGCGCGCCGCGCCTGCGCGTACCGCTCGTAGCGCTCGTACCGCTCGACCCGGCGCCGCTTGGCACGCCGGAAGCGGCGGGCGACCAGCCGGGCGAGGTCTGCGGCGCCGACCATGCCGGCCTCGGGACCGAGCTGGGCGCGGGTGATACGGGCCTCGGGACGGTAGCCGCGGCCGGTGAGGTGCCGTTTGAACGCGTCCCGCGCGGGGCCGATCAGCAGGTCGTCGGCCGCGGAGACCCCGCCGCCGATGACGAAGCAGGACGGGTCGAGGGCGGCGGCCAGGTTGGCGATACCGACGCCGAGCCACTGGCCGATGTCCTCGAGCAGTTCGATGCACATGGCGTCGCCCTCGCGGGCCAGCTCGGTGATCATCGGCCCGGTGATGTCGGCGATGTCCCCTTTGACGTGCTCGATGATCCCGTAGGCGACCGGGGAGTCGGCCGCGGCCAGCTCACGCGCCTCGCGCACCAGGGCGTTGCCCGAGCTGTACTGCTCCCAGCAGCCGCGGTTGCCGCACGGGCAGCGGTGGCCGCCGGGCACGACCTGCATGTGCCCGAACTCGCCCGCGACACCGAATTTTCCCCGCTTGACCTGGCCGTCCTCCAGGATCGCGCCGCCGATCCCGGTACCCAGCGTGATCATGACGAGGTGGTCCTCGTCGCGGCCCGCGCCGAAGCGCCACTCGGCCCAGGCGGCGGCGTTGGCGTCGTTGTCCACCAGGACCGGCACGGACAGGCGTTCGGAGAGGCGGTCACGCAGGGGTTCGTTGCGCCAGGACAGGTGGGGGGCGAACAGCACGCGGTTGCGGTCGGCGTCGACCCAGCCGGCCGCGCCGATGCCGACCGCGTGCACGTCGTGCCGGTCGGACAGGTCGAGGACCAGTTCGACGATGGTGTCCTCGACGACCTGCGGGCTCTTGGACTTGTCCGGGGTCTCCGTGCGGAGCCGCTCCAGGATGTTGCCGTCGGCGTCGACGACGCCCGCCATCACCTTGGTGCCGCCGATGTCGATGCCCACCGTGGGGACGCGGGGTGCGGTCAGGTGGGAGCGCCGCTCCCGGGTACCGACCGTGCGCAGTACGGGGGCGCGGCGGGAGCCGATGGGGGCGGTGAGGTCGCGGTAGGTGCTCATCGGGCCCGATTCTGCCGCACGGTGGTTAAGGGTTCCGTTCGGGGCACCGAGGGGTCGGTGCCCGGTTTGTACGGGATGCGGACGTGTCGGGGTCGTCGCGTCCGCGCTGCGGAGCGGCATGATGCCACAACCCCGCGGGCCCTCAGGTCCCTTGCAGCTCATGGCGTAGATCGTCCAGGTCGGTGCCGCCCGCCATCTGCCGGGTCAGCTCGTCCAGGGTGATCCCGTCCCGAGTGTGATGACCGACCATGGCACCCCGCCTCAGCAGGACGAATCGGTCACCTACAAGGTACGCGTGATGCGGGTTGTGGGTGATCAGCACAACACCCAGACCCTGGTCGCGGGCCGCCGCCACATACCTCAGCACCACGCCCGACTGCTTCACGCCGAGCGCCGCGGTCGGCTCGTCCAGGACGAGCACCTTCGCGCCGAGGTACACCGCGCGCGCGATGGCGACGCACTGGCGCTCGCCGCCCGACAGGGTGCCGATGGGCTGGTCGACGTCGCGCAGGTCGATTCCCATCCGCAGCAGTTCGGCCCGCGCCGTCCTGCGCATGAGGTCGACGTCCAGGCGCTTGAAGGGGCCGGCCCCCTTGCGGGGCTCGGAGCCGAGGAAGAAGTTCCGCCAGACCGGCATGAGGCCCACGACCGCCAGGTCCTGGTACACCGTGGCGATGCCCCGGTCCAGGGCGTCGCGCGGTGAGGTGAGCCGGGTCTCCTCGCCGTCGACGCGCAGGACGCCTTCGTCGTGCTGGTGCAGTCCCGCGATGATCTTGATCAGGGTCGACTTGCCGGCGCCGTTGTCGCCCAGGACGCAGGTGATCTCCCCGGCGTGGACCTCCAGGCCGACGTCCTCCAGGGCGCGGACACCGCCGTAGTGCTTGCTGACGCCGGACAGCTCCACGAGTGCCGTGCGTGCTTCGGTCTGCGTCACTTGGTGGCCTCCGCCCGCCTGCGGACCCAGGTGTTGAGCAGGGTCGCGAGGAGCAGCATCGCTCCGAGGAAGAACTTGAACCAGTCGGGGTTCCACTCGGCGAAGACGATGCCCTTGCTGGTCATGCCGAACAGGAGGGCGCCGACCGCCGAGCCGATGGCGCTGCCGTAGCCGCCGGTGATCAGGCAGCCGCCGATGACGGCGGCGATGATGTAGATCAGCTCGTTGCCGACGCCCTCGCCGGACTGCACCGCGTCGAAGGAGAAGAGCAGGTGCTGCCCGCAGATCCAGGCGCCGAGACCCACGCCCATGTAGAGGCCGGTCTTGGTTCCGGTGACCGGTACGCCGACCGCGCGGGCCGCGTCCTTGTTGCCGCCGACCGCGAAGATCCAGTTGCCGGTGCGGGTGCGCAGCAGGATCCAGGAGGCGAGGGCGACCAGGCCGAGCCACCACAGGATGGTGACCTTGACGTCGACGCCGCCGATGGTGAGCGTCGAGGCGAACACCGCGTGCGCGCTGGAGAAGCCCTCCATGTCGCCGATCGTCTTGGTGGAGACGGTGCCGTCGATCAGCTTGGTGAAGCCGAGGTTCATCCCGGTCAGCATCAGGAAGGTGCCCAGGGTGACGATGAAGCTGGGCAGCCGGGTACGGGTCAGCATGAAGCCGTTGAAGGCGCCGATCGCCAAAGTGACCAGGAGCGATACGCCGACTCCCACCCAGACGTTCGCGGTCATCTGGTAGCTGAACATCGAGGAGACCAGCGCGGAGGACGTCACCATCACGCCCGCCGACAGGTCGAACTCGCCGCCGATCATCAGCAGCGCGACCGGAACCGCCATGATGCCGATGGTCGAGGACGCGTACAGGACGGTGCTGAGGCTGGAGGCGCGCAGGAAGCCGTCTGCGGCGCAGGCGAAGAAGACGAAGACGGCGATCGCGCCGACGACCGAGCCGAGCTCGGGACGGGTGAGCAGTCTGCGCAGCGCCGAGTTCTGCGGAAACGTTTCGGCAGCGGAGGTCTCGGGGTGGGCGGCAGGGCGGTTCGTGGTCGTCCCGGTCATCGGGTGCCCCGCTTCGTGTACTCCTCCAGCGTGGCCGCCTGGTCCTTGGTGACGATCTGCGGGCCGGTGAGCACCGGCCGGCCGCCGCCGAGGACGTCGCCGTTGTACTTGTAGAGCCAGAGCAGGTCGACGGCCTGGTAGCCCTGGAGGTAGGGCTGCTGGTCGACGGCGAAGCCGAGCGTGCCGTCCTTGAGCTCGGCGGCGACCTTGGCGTTCAGGTCGAAGGTGTCGACCTCGGCCCTGCTGCCTGCGTCGGCCTTCGCCTTGACGGCGGTGTCCGCGTACGGGGCGCCGAGCGTGACGACCGCGTCGACGGACCTGTCCGCCTGGAGCCTGGCGCCGATCGCGGCCTGCGTGTCCGGCATGTTGGTGCCGTTGACGTAGAGGTTCTCGACCGTGCCGGAGAAGGTCTTCGCCACCCCGGCACAGCGCTGCTCGTGCCCGACGTTGCCCTGCTCGTGCAGGACGCAGAGCACCTTCTTCCTTCCGCGCTCGGTCAGCTCCTGCCCGACGGCCTCACCGGCGACGGTCTCGTCCTGGCCGACGTGCGTAAGGGCGCCGAACGCCTTGGACTGCGCGGATCCGGAGTTGACCGTGATCACCGGGATGCCGGCCTTCTCGGCGCGGGCCACGGCGGCCTTGAGCGCGTCGGGCTTGGCGAGGGTGACGATGATGCCGTCGACCTTCTTGTCCACCGCGGCGTCCACGAGCTGGGCCTGCTGCTGGGCCTCGGCGTCGTGCGAGTACAGGAAGTTGATGTTGTCCTTGACCGCGGCCTGCTTGGCGCCGCTCTGCACGATGTCCCAGAACGTGTCGCCGTCCCCGGAGTGCGTGATCATCGCGAAGGTCCAGCGGGGGGTGTTCACGGCGGCTCTGCCCTGGGCCGCCGCGGCCTTGCGGGCGTCCTCCGCCCGCTTGCCGCCGGTGCTGCTGCACCCCGCCAGCGACAGGGACAGTGCCCCTGTCAGCGCGATGACTACCCAGGTTGGAAACCGTGCCACGAGGCCGTGCCCTTCTTGCTGTGCCCGAACGTACGCAAGGGGCCGATGACCATCCCACCAGCCCCGAACGTTCCATTATCGGACACCGGAACCACTGGTTCCGCGGCCGGGGAGTGGTGACCGGTCACATTGTCCGGACATGAGGAGGGTGCCTGGATCACACCGGGCGGGCGCAGGGCACGGTCAGGGGCGTACGAGGAGCTGGAACTCGAAGGAGTAACGGGAGGGCCGGTAGGTGTGCGTGCCGTACTCCACCGCGCGGCCGGTGTCGTCGAAGGTGGTGCGCTGCATGGTGAGCAGCGGGGCGCCCTCGGCCTCGGTGAGCCGCTCGGCCTCGGCGGAGGAGGCGGCGCGGGCGCCGATGCACTGGCGAGCGCTGTGCAGGGTGATCCCGGCGGCGCGCATCAGCCGGTACAGGCCGGTGGACTCCAGCTGACCGGTGTCCAGGTCGAGCAGTCCGGGCGGCAGGTAGTTGGTCAGATACGCCATCGGCTCGCCGTGGGTCAGGCGCAGCCGTTCGACGCGGTGGACCTCCTCGCCCTCGGCCACCCCGAGCGCGGCGGCGACCTCGGCGGAGGCCGGGACCACCGTGTTGACCAGGACCTTCGTCGCCGGGCGCTGACCGGCCGCCTCCAGGTCGTCGTAGAGGCTGCTCAGCTCCAGCGGGCGCTTGACGCGGCTGTGCACGACCTGCGTGCCGACACCGCGGCGACGTACCAGGAGGCCCTTGTCGACCAGCGACTGGATGGCCTGGCGGACGGTGGGCCGGGACAGGCCGAGCCGCGCGGCGAGCTCGATCTCGTTGCCCAGCAGGCTGCCGGGGGTGAGGCTGCCGTGTTCGATCGCGGCCTCGAGCTGCTGGGACAACTGGAAGTACAGCGGTACCGGGGAACTCCGGTCCACATGGAGTTCGAGTGAGACGGTGGGGTCCACTTCTGGTTTCGGCACGGCCCGAGCGTAGCTCCGCGGCCGGTTGACGGGAAGTCGTGAAGTCCGATTGTCCGGACAAGCGGATTGACACGGTCCGGGGTCCGCCCTCACTTTGTTCCCATGCGCATCGGGGTCATCGGTACGGGCCGCATAGGCACCATCCACGCGAACACACTCAGCCGCCACCGCGAGGTCGGCTCATTGATCCTCACGGACGCCGATCCGGCGCGGGCACAGTCGCTCGCCCTCCGGCTGGGTGAGACGGCGGCACCGGGGGTGGACGAGATCTTCACCTGGGGCGTGGACGCGGTCGTGATCACCACGGCGACCTCGGCCCACGCCGAACTGATCGGCCGGGCGGCACGGTCGGGGCTCCCGGTGTTCTGCGAGAAACCGATCGCCCTGGACCTGCCGGGCACGTTACAGGCGCTCGCCGAGGTCGAAGCCGCCGGCACGGTGCTCCAGATGGGCTTCCAGCGCCGCTTCGACACGGGCTACGCCGGCGCGCGCGAGGCGGTGCGCTCCGGGCGCCTCGGCCGTCTGCACACGGTCCGCGCGCTCACCTCCGACCAGGCACCGCCACCGCCCCAGTGGCTTCCGCTCTCCGGCGGGCTTTTCAGGGACACCCTGATCCACGACTTCGACATGCTGCGCTGGGTGACGGACCGCGAGGTCCTCAGCGTGTACGCGGCCGGGTCCGACGCCGGCCCCACGATGTTCCGCGAGGCGGGCGACGTCGACACGGGCGCGGCGCTGCTCACCCTCGACGACGGCACGCTCGCCACCGCCACCGCCACCCGCCTCAACGGCGCGGGCTACGACGTCCGCATGGAACTGGCCGGGGAGCGGGACCAGATCGTGGTCGGCCTCGACGACCGCACGCCGATCGCGTCCACCGAGCCGACCGGCCCACCGGCCGCGGACAAGCCCTGGCCCGACTTCCTGGAACGCTTCGGCCCCGCCTACGAAGCCGAACTGGCCGCGTTCGTGCAGGTGCTGCACGGTGAGCGCCCCAACCCGTGCGACGGCCGCGAGGCACTCCAGGCCCTGCGCATCGCCGAGGCCTGTGAGGTCTCCCGCCGTGAACACCGCCCGGTGAGCCTGGCGGAGATCCCGGGCGGCGACCGGGCGGTCTACCGGTGACGGACCCACACCCACGGTGAGCCGCCGTCCGGGCGCCTGAACTCCCGGAGCCCCGGACGGCTTTCACACCGGCCGCCGGGTACCGGCCGAGCGGTGACTCGCGTCCGACCGGCGGCTGCCTGTCGAGCGGGTGGCTCCCGTCCGGTCGGCGGCTTCCGGGCCAGCAGCGGCTTCCGGCCCAGCGGCGGCTTCCGCCCGACCAGGGGTGCCGGGCCGACCGCCGACGCGCGGTCACCCGGTGGCTGCCGGCCGAGCGGTAACTCCCGTCCGACCGGCGGCTCCCCGTCGGCCAGAGGTTCCCCGCCGACCGCCGGCGCACGGCCGGCCGGTGGCTTCCGGCCAACCCGTGGCTCCGTCCAATCGGCGGTGCACAGCCAAACAGCGTCTCGCTGTCGAGCGGCGGCTCCCGTACGGCCAGCGGTGCCTGACCGGCCGCCGCCCCACGGCCGACCGGCGGCCACCGGCCAATCCGTGACCCCGCCCGACCGGCGGCGCGGCCGCCCCGGTGGGCACACCGGGATGGGGCGGGTCACTGACGGGCACGGACCGTGGCGGGCCCGGCGCCCGCACACCGAACTCACGGCCCGCGCCCGCTGACGGCCCCCAGCTCACCAGCCCACCCCACCACCGGAACTCGCCCGCCCGCAGGCTCCGCGAGCGACGCGCGGCCGGTGCGGTGGGAGAATGGGCGGTCGTGCGTGCCGCCTATGTCGAACAGCTGGGGCCACCCGACGTCATCCGCTTCGGTGAGTTGCCCGCTCCCGTGCCGGGGCCGGGCGAGGTGCTGGTGGATGTGCTGGCCACCACCGTCAACCCGGTGGACACCTTCGTCCGCTCGGGGCTGTTCCGCACACCGCTGCCGTTCCCGTTCGTGGTCGGGCGCGACCTGGTGGGCACGGTGGCGTCCGCGGGCTCCGGTTTCGCCGTCGGCGAGACGGTGTGGTGCAACAGCCTGGGCCACGACGGCCGGCAGGGAGCGGCCGCCGAACAGGCCGTGGTGCCCGCCGACCGCCTCTACCGGCTGCCGGCGGGCGTGCGCCCGGAGGAGGCGGTGGCCGTGTTCCATCCCGCCGCGACCGCCCATCTGGCGCTCTTCACGCACGGCGGGCTGCGCCCCGGTGAGACGGTCCTGGTCGGTGGCGCGGCCGGCAACGTGGGCGGCGCGCTGGTGGAGTTCGCGCACCGGGCGTACGCGCGGGTCCTCGCCACGGCCGCACCGCGTGACCACGAGCACGTCCGGTCCCTGGGCGCGGCGCAGGTCGTGGACTACCACGCCCCCGATCTCGCGGCGCGGCTGGCGCGGCTCGCTCCGTCCGGCGTCGGCGTCCACGTCGACACCTCGGGACACAACGATCTGAGGACCGCGGTCGGCCTCCTCGCCCACCGCGGCCGCATCGTCGTCCTGTCCGGGGCCCGCGACGAGCCGGCCCTTCCGGTCGGTCCGCTCTACATGAAGGACGGATCCCTGCGCGGGTTCGCCATCTCCAACGCCACAGCCGCGGAACTGGCCGAGGCGGCGACCGCCGTCAACGACCTCCTGGCCTCGGGCGGGCTGCGGCCCCGTTCGGTGGAGTACCTCCCCCTGAGCGCCGCGGCGGAGATCCACCAGCGCATGGAACGGGGCGAACTCCACGGCCGGCGCGTGGTGCTGCGCCCCTGACCCGGGCCCGTCCGGCACCTGCCCGCCACCGGCTCCCCGTTCCGCGGGAGCGGTCGTCCGGGCAGCCCACCGCCGCCGGGCGCACCGCACCGGGACGGGGTGGCCGACCACGAGGGCCACCCCCCGCCCGACGAAGTGGACGCTGCTCAGGAAGGCCCGCGGCACCGGCCCCTTCCGAGGCCGGGGCCGGAGCCGGGCAGCGGCTCGCCCCGCGGCCGGTGTGCGTGGAGGGTCCGCGAGGCGAGGGACGTGCGGTGGACTCGTGTGTCAGCAGCCGAAGTTGACGAGCCTGAACGTGACGTAGTGGTCCGCGGTGTAGTAGTCCTCCCGGGTCTTCTGGCCGGTGACTATGCGTCGGGCACCACGGTCGGGCGAGCCCGGGGTGACGACCGTGTACTCGTGGTAGTACCCGGTCGACTGCTTGGGCAGGACGCCCTCGCGGTTCTGGAAGACGGAGCCGTCCTGGGAGTACGGGTAGGGACCGCCCTTGTCGATCAGACGGAGCGTGTCGTACGCCTGGGAGGGCAGCGCGCTGTAGCAGATGCTGCCGACCGCGGTCGCGGCGGCGTCGGCCGGGGCGGCGGCGACGGTGCCACCGACCAGGAGGGCGGACAGGAGGGCGCCGGCAGCGCCGATGCGGGTGGTGCGTGGGGGGAATCTCATGCGCTCATCATGACGCGCGTAGACACTGGCATGTCAATGACAAGTCCGAGGAATTTACCGTCAAGTTCGATGAATTCGCGGGGAGTTAATCCAGGTCGGAACCGTACCGGGGGCGGTAGGTGCGGCGGCCGAGGAGGAAGGCGCCGGCACGGTCGAAGACCTCGGCCGTGAACCGGCCGAAGCCCTCGTCACCGGTCGGACCCCACCGGCCCCGAACCCCATCGGCACCCGAACTCATCGGCCCCCGCTGGGCGGGGCGTGCCGGTCCGTACGGCTACGGCCGGCCGCCCCGCGGGTACGGACGGGTCAGCCGCCCAGTTCCTGGTGACGGGCCGCCAGTGCGGCCGCGCCCTGCTCGGTCAGCGTGCCGAACAGACGGAGCCGGGAGATGCCTCCGTCCGGGAAGATGTCCACGCGCGCGTGCGTGCCGACGGCCGCCGCGGGCAGCACGAAGCGGTGGTTGGTGTCGGGCTGGAGACGGGTGCGCGGCAGGATCTCCGTCCACTCGCCGTCCTCCCCGTCCTTGACGGAGACCGACGCCCAGCCGGCGCTGTTGCCCTTGAGGTAGGCGGTGTCGATCTCCAGGGCGCGGATCTCGGTGTGCCCGGCGAGACGGTAGCTGATCCAGTCGTTGCCCTGGTCGCGGCGGCGGCGGGTCTCCCAGCCGTCGTCCATCTTGCGGGAACGGCCCGGCTGGATGGTGTTGGTGGCCGGCGAGTAGAAGAGGTTGGAGGCGTCCACGACGCTGCCGCCGTTCTCCAGCGCCACCACGTCGAAGGTGCCGAGCGCGGCCAGCCACGCGGGGTCGGGCACGACCTCGCCGTACACCCGCAGGCGCGCGACGCCGCCGTCGGGGTGCTGCTTGAGACGCAGGTGCGTGAAGCGCTGCTCGGCGTTCACCTCGAAGCCGTTGTCCGCGTGGCCGCCGACGGCGGTGCGCGGGACGAGGGTCGTCCACTTGACGTCGTCGGCGAGGAGTTCCTCGGGCGTGGGGGCGCCGTCGACCGAGGTGCCCTCGACGGAGACGGCCTGCGGGTAGTTGCCGCGGAAGTGGGCGGTGTCCACGACGATGCCGCGGACGACGCCGGGCGCGCCGAGCCGGATCAGCGCCCAGTCGTGGTCGTCCTCGGTGGGCCAGGGGTGCTCGGCCGAGACGCCGCGCCGGCGGCGGGTCTCCCAGCCGTCCATGACCTTGCCCTTGTGCCCGAAGTCCTCGGGGTCGAACTCGGCCCGCTCGGGCACCAGCAGGTTCTCGCGCTGGGCGAAGAACTCGTCGTTGGCGGCGATGACACCCGCGCCGAGCCGGCGGTCGGCCAGGTTGGCGTGCCTGGTGAAGGGGAAGTCGGCCGTACGGAAGTCGGCGTACGGGTCGCCGCCGCCGTAGGGGTTCGCGTCGCCGGTGAAGCTCAGGGTCGCCGTCACGGTGATCAGTTCGTCCTTTCCAGAAGTCGGCCGGTGGGTTCGGTGAAGTGGCCGTCGAGCGCAGGGCCGTAGATGCGCTCGCCGCGCAGCCAGGTGGATTTCACGACACCGCGCAGGGTCTTGCCCGCGTACGCGGTGATGCGGTTGCGGTGCTGGAGCGCGGCGGGGTCGACGGTGAAGGTCTCGTCGGTGGCCAGGACCGCGAAGTCGGCGTCCCGGCCGGGCGCGATGGCGCCCTTGCGGTCCAGACCGGCGAGGTTCGCGGTGCGTTCGGACATCCACCGGACCACGTCCTCGATGCCGTGGCCGCGCCGGGCCGCCTCGGTCCAGATGGCCGGCAGGCTCAGCTGGAGCGAGGATATGCCGCCCCAGGCGGTGGCGAAGTCGGCCGTCTTGAGGTCCACGGTGGACGGCGAGTGGTCGGTGACGACGCAGTCGATGGTGCCGTCGGCGAGCGCGGCCCACAGCAGGTCCTGGTTGGCGGCCTCGCGGATCGGCGGGCAGCACTTGAACTCGCTGGCCCCGTCGGGCACTTCCTCGGCGGTGAGGGTGAGGTAGTGCGGGCAGGTCTCGACGCTGAGGCGAACGCCCTCGCGCTTGGCGGCGGCGATCAGCGGCAGTGCGCCGGAGGACGACAGGTGCAGGATGTGGACCCGCGCGCCGAGCCGGCGGGCCAGGGCGATGAGCCCGTCGATGGCGCTGTCCTCGGAGACCTGGGGGCGGGTCTGCAGGAAGTCGGCGTACTTCGGACCGCTCAACCGGGGGGCGAGCCCGAGTTCGTGCGGGTCCTCCGCGTGCACGATGAGCAGCCCGCCGAAGCCCGCGATCTCCGCCATGGACGCGGTCAGCTGGTCGTGGTTCAGCTCCGGGAACTCGTCGACCCCGGACGGGGACAGGAAGCACTTGAAGCCGAAGACGCCCGCGTCGTGCAGCGGCCGCAGGTCCTTGACGTTGTCCGGGAGCGCGCCGCCCCAGAACCCGACGTCGATGTGGGCCTTGCTGCGGGCCACCTCCCGCTTGACGCGCAGGTTGTCGACGGTGGTCGTCGGCGGCAGCGAGTTGAGGGGCATGTCGACGAGGGTGGTGATGCCTCCGGCGGCGGCCGCCCGGGTGGCCGTCCAGAAGCCCTCCCAGTCGCTGCGCCCGGGGTCGTTCACATGGACATGGGTGTCGACGAGGCCGGGCAGCAGAGCGTCGTCACCGACGTCCTCAAGCCACGCTCCCGCCGGAACCTCGGCGTCGTGCGGCAGCACCGCCACGATCCGGCCGTCGGCGACGGTGACGGACGCGGGGCGCACGCCCTCGGGGGTGACGACGCGTGTGGAGCGCAGTACGAGCTGTACGTCGGGCAACGGACGCCCCTCCTCTGGTGCTGTTCCTCTATTCACTGTCACTCACCCGCAAGGCAAGCAATATTCCGGAGAGCGGAAACAAGTTTCCTGTAGACGGAGTCTTCATGGCCGAACCTCATGAGTCAAGACCTTCTTGGCGGAGCGGACCTCGTCGCGGCGGCCTGCGCGGGCCTCGTGCGACCTGCGTCAACGCGTGCGCGGGGGCCAGTTGACCATGCGCTTGGGCCGCGGCGGCGCGTATGTGCGCACCTTGGAGGTGGACAGGCCGAGCCGGACGAGGGACTCGGCGATCGTCACGGCGGCGGTCACGCCGTCGACGACCGGGACGCCGGTGCGCTCGACGACGCGCTCGGTGAGCCCGGACATGCCCCCGCAGCCGAGGCAGATCACCTCAGCCCGGTCCTCCTCCACCGCGCGGGCGGCCTGTTCGGCGATCGCGGCGACGGCGGCCTTCTCGTCCCGCTCCAGATCGAGCACGGCGAGCCCGCTGGCCCGCACGGAGGCGCACCGGGCGCTCAGCCCGGCGATGTGGAGGCGCTCCTCGATCAGCGGGACCGTGCGGTCCAGGCTGGTGACGACGGAGTAGGAGCGGCCGAGGAACTGGGCGGTGCTCGCGGCGGCCTCGGTGATGTCGACGACGGGTACGTCGAGCAGCTCCTGAAGGCCCTCGCGGCCGTGCTCGCCGTATCCGGCCTGGATCACGGCGTCGAAGGGTCCGGGATGGGCGCGGACGGCCTCCATCACGGCGATGGCGGCGAGGTAGCTCTCGTAGTTGCCCTCCACGGACTCCGCTCCGAAGGACGGGGTCAGCGGGACGATCTCGGTGCCGGGGGACGCCGCACCCGCCGCCTGTTCACCGATCGAGTCGGTGATGGACTGCGTGGTGTTGACGTTCACGACGAGGATGCGCATGGTTCGCTTTCTGGGTGGTCCTGCTGGACGGCTCGTTCGTGGCTGATCCACGGCTGGTTCGTGGCCGGTTCGCGGCTCATTCGGCGGCGACCGCGATGGCCTCGCCGTCCACGTCGTGGATCAGGGCGCCGCGGTCGGCGATGACCGTGTAGAAGACGGCGGCGAGGATGGCGCCGACGAACCAGGAGAAGCCGGCCACGGCGTGGAAGACCGGCACCAGGGCGAGGACGACGGCGATGGCCGCGGACGGCACGAAGGCCCAGACGGCCCGCGGGTTGTAGCCGCGGCGGTAGTGGTACTCGCCCTGCGCGTCCTCGGTGTAGAGGTCGGGCACGTTGATCCGGGCCCTGCGCAGCAGCCAGTAGTCCGCCATGATCACGCCGAAGAGGGGCCCGAGCAGGGCGCCGAGTCCGCCGAGGAAGTACTCCACCGCGATCGGGCTGTTGTAGAGGTTCCACGGCGTGATCACCAGGCCGGCGATCGCGCTCACGAGGCCGGCGCGGCGGAAGTTCAGCCGGTGCGGGAAGAGGTTGACCAGGGCGTAGATCGGTGCCACGAAGTTGGCCAGCAGGTTCACCGCGACGGTCAGGGCGATGAGGGCGAGCGAGGCCGCGGCCAGCAGGATCATGTTCGGGATGGTGCGGACGATGTCCGTGGGGCTGGTGATGATCTGCCCGTCGAGCTTGAACTGCGCGCCGCTGAGCACCGCCACGATGACGGCGAAGAAGAGCATGTTCACCGGGATGCCGATCACGTTGCCGCGGACGATGGAGGCGCGGCTCCTGGCCGACCGGGTGAAGTCGCAGAAGTTCAGTACGAAGGTGCCGTAGATCACCACCCACAGGGCGGCGCCCTGGAAGATGTGCAGCCACATCGCGCCGCCGGTGAGCGCGGCGCCGTCGGACAGGGAGATCGATCCGCCGGCCCGGAAGAACATCCAGGCGGCCAGGGCGGACATGGTGATCAGCGTGGTGGGCGCGGCGAAGGCCATGTAGCGCCGGATCATCTGCATGCCGTAGCTCACGATGAGCACCTGGAGCACCCAGAGGGCCATGAAGGTGAGCCAGCCGAGCAGGGTCTGGCCGAGCACGGAATGCGCCTGGAGCCGGCTCAGGCCGGGGAACAGGGCCACCAGCAGCGCGCTCAGGACGGCGGAGGCGAGGTAGGTCTGGATGCCGAACCAGGCGATGGCGACGGCGCCGCGGACGCCGGCCGGTATCTTCGCGCCCTTGATGCCGAAGGCGATGCGGCTCATGACGGGAAACGGGACGCCCGTCTTGTGTCCCATGAACCCGGACAGGGTGAGCAGCAGGAAGAGCAGGACGGAGGCGAGTGCGAAGGCGGCCAGGATGCCCCACACGTTCAGGCCGAGCGCGAACAGACCGATCGCGAAGGCGTAGTTTCCGAGGCTGTGCACATCGTTGGCCCAGAGCGTGAAGACGTTGTAGGCGCCCCAGCGGCGCCCTTCTTTCTTCGTGGGGGCGAGATCGTACGTGTACAGGCCGGAACTGGCTGTGTTGCCTGTGTTGCCGGTATCCACGGACGATCGGTCATCCACAGCAGGAGGCATAGGGGGCTCCCGGGGAGGGGAAAGTGGGGGAACGTTCGGTGTTTTCCACAGAACGGAAGTAAACTTCCGGTGGCCAGAACGTAGTTTTCACCGAGAGCACCGTCAAGAGCCCGACCGCAATGCAGACAAGGATATGGACAAACCCTTGCTGATCGGTAGGAACATCCCGTGACGGACCTCGGTAGGCATCCGACCAGGCCGGTAGCATGCGGCCACACCCGCAGAAAGGAATGCGACGTGCCGCCGTCAGACGAGCGCAAGTCCTCCGCCTCCGCCGGCCCCGCCGCCACCGGTGGGGTCCAGTCCCTCGAGCGTGCCTTCGACCTGCTCGAGCGGATGGCGGACGCCGGGGGCGAGGTGGGTCTGAGCGAGCTCTCCGCCGCGAGCGGTCTGCCGCTGCCCACCATCCACCGGCTGATGCGGACCCTGGTCGCCTGCGGCTATGTGCGGCAGCAGCCGAACCGGCGGTACTCGCTCGGTCCCCGCCTCATCCGCCTCGGCGAGTCCGCCTCGCGGCTGCTCGGCACTTGGGCGCGGCCGTACCTGGCACGGCTGGTGGAGGAGACCGGCGAGACCGCGAACATGGCACTGCTGGACGGGGACGAGATCGTCTACGTGGCGCAGGTGCCGTCCAAGCACTCCATGCGGATGTTCACCGAGGTGGGCCGCAGGGTGCTGCCGCACTCCACGGGCGTCGGCAAGGCCCTGCTGGCGCACACGTCCGACAACGAGGTGCGCGCGCTGCTGGCCCGCACCGGCATGCCGGCCGCCACGGACAAGACGATAACCACCCCGGACGGCTTCCTGGCGGCCCTGCAGGACGTCCGCCGGCTCGGCTACGCGGTCGACGACAACGAGCAGGAGATCGGGGTCCGCTGCCTCGCGGTCACCGTCCCCGACAGCCCCACCGCCGCGGCGATCTCCATCTCCGGCCCTGCGGGCCGGGTCACGGACACGGCGACGGAACGGATCGTCCCGGTCCTCCAGCAGGTGGCGAGAGAACTGTCCAAGGCCCTCGCCAGCTCGGGCCCGGCGGCCTGATTCCCGGCCCGCCGGCAGCCGGTCGGCGCATCCCGCCCACGGACGTGCGCGTCCCCGCCCGCGGGCGGGGACGCGCACGCAGTGACGGACCGCCGGCCGGGCGGCCCGAAGGGGCTGGGCCCCGGCCGGCCCCTGCCCCCGGCCCGCCCCTGCCCCCGGCCGGGGCCGGCACGCACCACCGGCCAACCGGCTCCACCCCGGCCGCCCCGGTTCCCGCCCCCCACCACCGGGCCGGCCGCCGCCCTCAGGCCCTTCCTCGTTCGCCCAGTCGGTGTCCCGAATCACCGGGGCGGTCGGCGGCTGGAGGGGCCAGCCGTCCGTCTCTCATCTCCCGCACCGCGTCCGCCGCGCCCAGGTGGGTGCGGTCGTGGGTGACGAGGACGGTCGCCGTGCCGCGGGCACGGGTGAGGCTGGTCAGCAGGTCGAGGACGGCCGCGCCGCGTTCGTGGTCGAGGGCGCTGGTGGGCTCGTCGACCAGGAGGACGGAAGGGTCGTTCATCAGCGCACGGGCGATGTTGACACGCTGGCGCTGACCGCCGGAGAGCTGGTGCGGGCGCCGGTGCGCCCGGTCGGCGAGGCCCACGGCGGCCAGGAGTTCGCGGACCCGGCCCGCCGCCGCCCGGCGGCCGTCCAGGCGGGCCATCACCTCCAGCTGCTCCGCCGCCGTCAGCGACGGCAGCAGGTTGGGCTGCTGGAAGACGATCCCGATGCCGCGGCGGCGCAGCACCGCCCGCTCCGCGGCGCTCAGCTCCCCGGTCGGCGTACCGTCCACGCATACGCGTCCGCTGTCCGGCGTGATCAGCGTGGCCGCGACCGCGAGCAGGCTGGACTTGCCCGAGCCGGACGGCCCGGCCACCGCCGTGACCGTGCCCGCGGGCACCTCCAGGCGTACCCGGTCCAGGGCGGTGAGCCTGCCGTCGCCGTCGGGATAGGTCAGGGTGATGTCGTCGAGGAGCAGGCTCATCGCACGCCTCCCAGCGCGGTCAGCGGGTCGACGGCGGTGATCCGCCGGACGGAGAGGCCGGCGCCCAGCACGCCCAGGGCGGCCATCACCGCGGCGGGCAGCAGGACGGTCGGCAGGTCGAGCACGAAGGGAATCGCGCCGCCCCGTACCAGGGCACCGGTCAGGGCCGCGAGCCCGGTGCCGAGCAGCGTCCCGGCGGCGAGCAGCACCGCGGCCTGTCCCAGCGCGTCGCGCAACAGGTGGCCGGTGGAGGCCCCGAGCGCCTTGAGTACGGCGATGTCGGGGGACCGCTGGATCGTCCACACCGTGAAGAACGCCCCGACGACCAGCGCGGAGATGGCGAACAGGAAACCGCGCATCAGTTGCAGCGAGCCGTTCTCGGCCTGGTAGGAGCCGATCGCGGTCAGCGCGTCGTCCTTGGCGAGGGTCTTCGTGCCGGCGCTCCGGTCCCCGGCCGGAACGTCGGCGCCCCGCGTGCGCAGCGCGATCACGGTCGCCCGGCCGCCGTCCCACGCCGTCCACACCACGGGCGTGTGGCTGTAGGAGGCACCGCCCGTCACGGCCGCCACGGTCCGGACGGCGGAGCCGAGACGGACCCGGTCCCCGGCGGCGACGCCGAGTGCGGACGCCGCCTCGGCGGAGAGCACGGCCCGCCCGGGCGCCACGCCGTCCGGTGAGATGCCGGCCGCCGGGCGTACGGCGAACACGGACACCGCCGCCGTACGGCTCCCGGCGGCCGCGTCGAGCGTGCGGATCGCGACCGGCTCCGCGTACGGGACGCGTTCCGCCCACCGCCGGACGGCCTCCGGCGGCAGCGAGGAACCGGTGAACGACACCGGCCGGCCGCCGGGTGGCGCGGCGAAGGCGAGGTGGTCGGCGGGCAGGCCCTTCACCGCCGAGACGTTCTCCTCGGCCAGCCCGGCGGTGAGCCCGGACAACAGCCCCACGAGCAGGGTGATCAGTGTGACCACGGCTCCCATCAGGGCGAACCGCCCCTTGGCGAAGCGCAGGTCTCTCCATGCGACGAACATGTCCTCCACCCTGCGCGGCACCGCCCCCGCCGGGCATCGCGCCGAGGCACGGCTGCCGCGGATCGAAGGACGCACCCGTCTTTCGAACTTTCGGTTGACCGGCGTCCCGCCCGGCCCGCCTACCCTGGACCCGTCATGGATGTCCGCACCCACTCTTCCGTCGTCGTCACCCTGCGCCTGTGCCTGTACGCGCTGTTCGCAGGCCTGCTGGCGCTCGCCGCGGTTCGCGCGCCGAGTCCTGCCACTGTGGTGGCGGCTCTCGGCACGGGCGCGGTGTTCGCCTGGGGTGTGCTGCGCCCGGCGGTGCAGCGCTCCCGGCGTGCGGCGGCGATGTGGCTGGCGGCGCTCGGCGTGGCCTGGCTGGTGCTGCTCGCGTTCTCTCCCGAGGCCCTGTGGGCGGCCTTCCCGCTGTACTTCCTGCAACTGCACCTGCTGCCGGTGCGCTGGAGCCTGCCCGCGGTCGCCGCGACCGCGGGCGCGGCCATCGTCGGTTTCATCGGGCACGGGGGGCAGATCACCGCGGGCGCGTTCATCGGCCCGCTGCTCGGCGCGGCGGTCGCCGTCGCCACGGTCCTCGGCTACGAGGCCCTGTACCGGGAGAGCGAGCGGCGCCGTGAGCTGATCGAGGAGCTGGTGGCCACCCGCGCCGAGCTGGCCGGCGCCGAGCGCACCGCCGGCACGCTGGCGGAGCGGGAGCGGCTGGCCCGGGAGATCCACGACACGCTCGCCCAGGGCCTGTCCAGCATCCAGCTGCTGCTGCGTGCCGCCCAGCGTGCGCTGCCCGACGGCTCCCCGGCCGCCGCGCACATCGAGCAGGCCCGCGCGACCGCGCAGGACAACCTCGCCGAGGCCCGCCGCTTCGTGCACGCGCTGACCCCGCCCGACCTGGAACGCGGCTCACTGGCCGGAGCCCTGGAACGGCTGTGCTCGGGCGTGGCCGCGCCGACCAAGGTCCGCTTCACGATGAGCGGCGCTCCGGCCGAGCTGCCCACCCCCTACGAGGTGGCGCTGCTCCGGATCGCCCAGTCGGCGCTCGGCAACACCCTGCGGCACGCCCGCGCCCACCGCGCGGAGATCACCCTGAGCTTCATGGACACGGCGGTGGCGTTGGACGTCGTCGACGACGGCGCGGGTTTCGATCCCGGCGCCGGGCACACCGCCGCACGGCCCGACCGGGCGGCGGACGGCGGTTTCGGGCTGCCCGCGATGCGCTCGCGGGCCGAGGCGCTGGGCGGGACGTTCGCCGTGGAGTCGGCGCCCGGCCAGGGCACCGCGGTGGCGGTCACGCTGCCGTACCCGGTCTCCGGGGGCGGCGCATGACGATCCGGCTGCTGCTGGCGGACGACCATCCCGTGGTCCGTGCGGGCCTGAAGGCGGTGCTGTCCGCCGAGCCCGACTTCGAGATCGCCGGGGAGGCGCCGACGGCGGAGCGCGCCGTGGAACTGGCCGCGGCGGGCGGTGTGGACGTGGTGTTGATGGATCTGCAGTTCGGCACGGGCGGCGCGCACGGTGCGGAGGCGACGGCGGCGATCACCGCCCGGCCCGGCGCCCCGCGCGTCCTGGTGCTGACCACGTACGACACCGACGCGGACATCCTCGCCGCGGTGGAGGCCGGTGCGGCGGGCTACCTCCTGAAGGACGCGCCGCCGCAGGAGCTGGCCGCCGCGGTGCGCACCGCCGCCTCCGGCCGCTCTGCCCTCGCGCCCGCGGTCGCCCACCGTCTGATGGACCGCATGCGCACGCCCGCGGCCGCGCTCAGCCGCCGCGAGCTGGAGGTGCTGGAACTGGTCCGCGACGGCCTGTCCAACCTTCAGATCAGCAAGCGCCTGTTCCTGAGCCAGGCCACGGTGAAGTCCCATCTGGTGCACATCTACGCCAAGTTGGGCGTCGAGTCGCGTACCGCGGCGGTGGCGGCGGCAACCGGGCAGGGCCTCATCCGGCGCCTGAGACCGTGACGGGCACGGACACGGACGGGCCCGCCGGCGCGGACACCGGGCCTCCGGGCACGGACGGGCCCGCCGGCGCGCACACCGGGCCTCCGGGCACGGACACCGGCCGGGACTGACGGGTCCGTCAACCGCGCGGCGGCTCCGCGAACAGGTCGACCGCGGTACGCACCTGGGACAGTCCGTGCGCCAGGGCGCTGACCGAGCCGATGGATCCGGCGATCAGCAGCAGGGAGCGGCGCAGCCGCGGGATCTCGGGAGTGCCGTGGGCGGCCATCGCGGCGAGGGCGGCCAGTTCGTCCTCGGCGATGGCACGGTCGGAGAACTCCGCCGGATGCGCGGCGAGTTCACGGCGCAGCCGGGCCACGGCGGTCCGCAGTTCCGTCACCCTGGGATCCTCTTTGCCGCCGGTCGCCGGCCGCCGGTCCAAGCTCCGCAACACAGCCCCTCCCCCTCGCACGCCGTCGTGCGCCGTCCCCTCCGTGGTCCCGTCGGACATCCCTGTCGAGCGGGTCGGGCGCCGGGGGACGCCGATCAGTAAACGCCACCAGGACCGGGGTGCGCCACCGCGGGGACCGAAATTCAGCCCCCGCACACGGGCTCGACGGTGGACGGTCCGCGGTATGCAGGACCCATGACACGCGCAGAGGACGAGATCGCGGGACTGGTGCTGGCCGCCGGCGGCGGGCGGCGGCTCGGCGGGCGGCCCAAGGCGCTGCTGGCGCACCGGGGCCGGCCGCTGGTGGAGCACGCGGTCGGGACCCTGCGGGCGGCCGGATGCGAACGGGTCCACGTGGTCCTGGGCGCGCGGTCGGCCGAGGTGCGGCGGCGCGCGGCACTGGCCGGCTGCGTGCTCGTGGAGAACCCGCGCTGGGAGCAGGGCATGGGCTCCTCGCTGCGGGCCGGGCTGGACTCCCTCGCCGGTACGGGGGCCCGCGCGGCCCTGGTCCTGCTCGTGGACCAGCCCGGTGTGAGCGCCGAGGCGGTGGCCCGGGTGCGGGCCGCGTACCGGGACGAGGGCTCGCTGGTCTCGGCCGCGTACGACGGCGTGCGCGGCCATCCGGTGCTGCTCGGGGCGGCCCACTGGGGCGGCGTCGCGGAGAGCGCGACCGGCGACCGGGGGGCACGCGCCTACCTGAGGGCGCACGAGAGATCGATCACCCTCGTCGAGTGCGGGGACGTGGCACGGGCGTACGACATCGACACCGAGGCCGACCTGGGCCACCTTGAGTGAGCGGGATGGCACCGAGCGCCACCTTCACTCGACTCGAAGAATCTCGACGTCAACACACCATTGAACTTCCACCATGAGGAAACTACTATCCACACTTCAGAAGCACTCGACCGCTCCTCGGGTGCGAAATGCCGCATTCATAGCCATTGGCATCCGGTGCCACGGCGTGGTGGCACCGAACGTGGTTCGCTGAAGAAGCTCCCCCGAAGGAAGTGACAGCTCATGTCCGCACCAGCGCCGTCCCCGCTGGCCATCGTCGACGCCGAGCCCCTGCCCCGGCAGGACGAGGTCCTCTCCGACGCGGCGCTCGCCTTCGTGGCCGAGCTGCACCGGCGGTTCACGCCGCGCCGCGACGAACTTCTCGCCCGCCGGGCGCGGCGCCGCGCCGAGATCGCCCGCACCTCCACGCTCGACTTCCTCCCGGAGACGGCCGCGATCCGCGCGGACGACTCCTGGAAGGTGGCCCCGGCTCCCGCGGCCCTGAACGACCGCCGGGTCGAGATCACCGGTCCCACCGACCGCAAGATGACCATCAACGCGCTCAACTCGGGTGCGAAGGTCTGGCTCGCCGACTTCGAGGACGCCTCCGCCCCGACCTGGGAGAACGTGGTCCTCGGCCAGCTCAACCTGATCGACGCCTACACCCGGAACATCGACTTCACGGACCCCGGATCCGGCAAGTCCTACGCGCTGCGCCCGAACGAGGAGCTCGCCACGGTCGTCATGCGCCCGCGCGGCTGGCACCTGGACGAGCGCCACCTCGTCGACGCGGACGGCACCCAGGTGCCGGGCGCCTTCGTCGACTTCGGCCTGTACTTCTTCCACAACGCGCAGCGTCTGCTCGACCTCGGCAAGGGCCCGTACTTCTACCTCCCGAAGACGGAGTCGCACCTGGAGGCGCGGCTGTGGAACGACGTGTTCGTCTTCGCCCAGGACTACGTCGGCGTCCCGCAGGGCACCGTGCGCGCCACCGTCCTGATCGAGACGATCACGGCCGCGTACGAGATGGAGGAGATCCTCTACGAACTGCGCGACCACGCCGCCGGACTGAACGCGGGCCGCTGGGACTACCTGTTCTCCATCGTCAAGAACTTCCGTGACGGCGGGGCCAAGTTCGTCCTGCCGGACCGCAACGCGGTCACGATGACGGCTCCGTTCATGCGCGCCTACACCGAACTCCTCGTGCGCACCTGCCACAAGCGCGGCGCGCACGCGATCGGCGGCATGGCGGCCTTCATCCCCTCCCGCCGGGACGCCGAGGTCAACAAGGTGGCCTTCGAGAAGGTCCGCGCCGACAAGGACCGCGAGGCCGGCGACGGCTTCGACGGTTCCTGGGTGGCCCACCCCGACCTGGTGCCGATCTGCCTGGAGTCCTTCGACAAGGTCCTCGGCGACAAGCCGAACCAGAAGGACCGGCTGCGTGAGGACGTGCACGTCGAGGCGGCCGACCTGATCGCGGTCGACTCCCTCGACGCCAAGCCGACGTACGCGGGACTGGTCAACGCCGTCCAGGTCGGCATCCGTTACATCGAGGCCTGGCTGCGCGGGCTGGGCGCGGTCGCGATCTTCAACCTGATGGAGGACGCGGCCACCGCGGAGATCTCCCGCTCGCAGATCTGGCAGTGGATCAACGCGGGCGTGGAGTTCGAGAACGGCGAGAAGGTCACGCCGGAGCTGGCCCGCGAGGTCGCCGCCGAGGAACTGGAGAACATCCGCAAGGAGATCGGCGACGAGGCCTTCGCCGTCGGCCACTGGCAGCAGGCCCACGACCTGCTGCTCCAGGTCTCCCTCGACGAGGACTACGCCGACTTCCTGACCCTGCCGGCCTACCAGCAGCTCGAGGGCTGACAACCGCACCACGCGAAGCGGCCCCGGAACCCTCCGGGGCCGCTTCGCGTCATGCCCCGGCTCACCCCAGGCCCACGGACCAGCCCCGCGCCGCGACCGGTCACCCCGGGCACACGGACCAGCCCCTCGCCGCGGCCGGTCATCCCAGGTGCACGGACCAGTCCCGCGCCGCGGCCGGTCTGCCGTGCAGGTCGGGGACGTGTTTGAGCCAGTCCGGCCGGCCCGCCCGGGTCCGCGCGGCCCGCCGGGACTCCTCCGCCGCCAGCTCCTCACGGGTGGGGAAGTCGGTGGGCAGCCAGGCCGGGGTGGCCTCGACGCGGGCGGCGAGGTAGTCGACGTAGGCGTGCCGGGCCTCGTCCGGGCCGGCGAAACCGGGCTCGTCGGCGAGCCAGGCGTCCGGCACCTCGGCGAGGACGGACCGCAGCAGCTCGCGGGTCACCCTGGGGGCCAGTTCGGCGTCGGCGGCCCGCACGTCCGGCGCGTACCGGCCCAGCGCGTGGTGGCGGAAGTCGTAGGTCTTTCCCGGTTCCGAGGCGTCCCAGCGGTGGTGGAAGACCAGGGCCGCGCCGTGGTCGATGAGCCACAGGCGCGGCGGCGCGGTGCCGAAGGTCGGCCACACCATCAGGTTCGAGCTGTGGACGGTGCGGTCCACGTTCACGGTCAGCGCGTCCAGCCAGACGATCCGGCCCGCCTCCACGGGGTCCACCGGGAAGTGCTCGGCGACCTCGGGGGTGAAGTCCACGGCGCCCGGCAGGTAGTCCATGCCGAGGTTCACGCCCGGGCTCGCGTCGAGCAGGTCGCGCACCTCCTGGTGGGGTTCGTGCGCGGCGAGCGCGGGGTCGAAGTGCACGAGGACCAGCTCGGGGAACCGCAGTCCGAGGGCGCGCGCCAGCTCACCCACGATCACCTCGGCGACCAGCGCCTTGCGGCCCTGCGCGGAGCCGGTGAACTTCACCACGTACGTGCCGAGGTCGTCGGCCTCGACGACTCCGGGTACGGAGCCACCGGACCGCAGCGGCGCTATGTAGCGGGTGGCGTGGACCTCAGTGAGCATCCTCCCAGGCTATACGGGGAGAATCCGGGGAGTTCCGACCGGCGAGCCGATCCCTCCGCGCGCCCCCGGTCGCCCGCTGGCGCCGCGCGCCAGCGGGATGCCAGCGGCAGACGTGCCGAACGGTGAGCGGGGGCCGCTGGAATGGTCCCGTACCCCACACGGCGGAGGCTGCCGGCCACGGCGGTCCGCCCCGACTCATCGGGAGGCACCATGAACAAGGACCTGAGCACCCTCGCGGACGAGATCCTCGAGCTCGAGGCCGAGACCTTCGAGATCTCCGACTACTCGGACGCCAGCGAGGTCGTGCTGGCCGGTTGCACGAGCACCAGCTCCACCTCGACCTCCAGCTCCACCTGCAGCACCACCTCCTGCTCCGCCTGAGCCCAGGTCCGGTGCCGCAGCGCCCGGTTCGCGCCTTCCCTCGTCAAGAGGCGGTCGCGAACCGGGCGTTCGCCGTGCCCGCGGACCGGTCGCACCGGCGCCCGGCGGCGCGCGGGCCGGCCCCGGGCCGTCCGGAGCGGGAGTGAATGCCGTGACAAGTTTTGGAGAACGTCATCCGTCAAACGCGCCTGCCTTCTCGGGAGCGTCCGCCCGGCGCGGGACACCGACAGGTCCGTGACCAGTAACGACGCTGTTTTCAAAGCATGTTGACGCATAGTCAGTGGCTGAAATTTGCCCCTTGAGCTTTTCTTGACCACCTCTTGACCCACGGTCTACGCCAGTAGACACTCACCACTGCCACAAGGCCGAATCGTTTCGTGAAGACGACTTCACACGTGCTCCGTCCCGCCCGCACCAGAGGTGAGATCAGGGTCCTGTGTGAGCCACCGCTCCCGGCAGGAGCGGCCATGGCGGCAGGACACCACTTCCCTGAAGGCGCCGTGGTGAGCCGGGCCGGCAGGTGTTCGACGGTCAACGGGGGAACTCGGTGCGTTTTCAGTTGCTCGGTCCGCTCAGCATCACCGACGGGCGTGACGTGGTCGTTCTTCCGCCGTCCAAACCGACGTCGCTGCTGGCGGCGCTGCTGGTCCGCCCCGGCGAGGTGGTCCCGACGGATCGTCTCCGGCAGGCCGTCTGGGGGGAGGCGCAGCCGGCGACGGCGAAAGCGGCCCTGCAGAGTTGCGTCCTGCGGTTGCGCCGCCTCTTCGCGAAGTACGACATAGAGGAGCAGTCGGTGGTCGCGGTCGCCGGGGGCTACCGCCTCCCGGCCGACGGCGACACCCTGGACCTGCTGCACTTCCGCAGCCTGGTGTCCAGGGCGGCCGGGGCCGGAGAGTCCGAACTCCCCTTGCTGCGCACGGCACTCGGCCTGTGGCGGGGACCGCTTCTCGCCAATGTCCCCTCCGCACTCATACACCGCGACGAGGTGCCCCGGCTGGTCGAGGAGCGCCTGCGCGTCCTGGAACGTGTCTGCGAGATCCAACTGGCCCGGGGACGATGCCGCGAGGTCCTGGTGGACCTCTGGGAGGCCACCCGGACCCACCCCGAGCACGAGGGATTCGCCGCCCAGTTGATGCGGGCGCTCTACCGGGTGGGACGGCAGATCGAGGCGCTGGCCGAATACCGGAGGATCAGGACGCATCTCCGGGACGAACTCGGCGTCGACCCGGGCGCGGAACTGCAGAGCCTGGAACTGGCCATCCTGCGCGGCGCCGAACCCCGTGACCCGGCCTTCGAGGCCACGCCGCTCACACTGACGCCGCACGGGGCACCCGCGGCGGGCGACGCCACGGCCGACGACCCCGCGGTGCAGCACGGGCGCACCGCTGCGGCCGGACCCGTCCCGCCCGGCGGCCACCTGTCCCCGGGTCCGGCCGACCCGCCCGGGCCCCGGCTGCCCCACGTCCCCGGCTTCACCGGGCGCACCGGTGAGACCGCCCACCTGGTGAGCCACCTGAGCGGCGGCGGCCGAAGCGCCGGTCGGGCGGACGCCGCCCCGGTGATCGCGGTGATCTCCGGAGGCCCCGGCATGGGCAAGACCGCGCTGGCCCTGCACGCCGCGCAGTTGGTGGCGGACCGGTACCCCGCGGGCGGCGTACTGCTGCGGCTGACCGGACCCGACGGTAGGCCACGGCCCGCCGACGAGGCGGCCGCCGAACTGCGCTCCCTGCTCCCCGCCGGCGCTTCCCGCGGATCGTGCCTGGTGATACTCGACGATGTCGTGCACCCGGACCAGGCACGCGGGCTGCTCGACGTGAGCGGCTGCGGCGCCGTCGTCGTCACCAGCCGTCTGGGACTGGCCGCCCTGGTCGCCACGCACGGCCCGGCGGTACTGCAGCTCGGCGCCCTGTCGCCGCAGGAGTCCCACGCGCTCCTCACCGCCGTCCTGGGTCATGAACGGGTGGCGGCCGAGGCCACGGCCGCACGAACCCTCACGGACACGTGCGGGCATGTCCCGCTGGCCCTGCGGATCGTCGCGGCCCGGCTGCTGACCCGGCCAAAGCTGCGCCTGGCGGACTACGCCGCCTGGGTGCGGCGGGACCTGCCCGCCCGGCTGGCCCTGCCCGACGACCCCCGGATGTCCGTTCCCCTGGCCCTCGACGGGGCCCTGGACCGGCTGCCCGCCCCGCTGGCCGACGCACACCTGCGCCTGGCACGACTGAACGGGCAGATCACCGGGCCGGCCGCGGCCGCCGCCCTCTCCGTCCCCGAGACACACGCCGAGGAACTGCTTGAGCGACTCCTCGACACCGGGCTCCTCGACGAGGAGCAGCCGGGGACGCTCCGGATGAACTCCCTGTTCCGCGCCCACGCGCTGCACAGGGCCGCCCGGACCGGCGACATCCCGCAGACCGTCGGCTCCCCGGCCCGCCGCGCGCTTCCGTCCGGAGCCACCTGACGGCCCCGGCGCCACCGCGCGGAACGCGGCCCGGCTCAGCCGGCCCACACCACGAACGCCTCGCCCTTTCCCATCCGTTCAGACCAGAGCGGCCGACAGGCCCCGACCCGGAGGTGCGATCCCCGCATGCCCACGACGCCGTACGAGGAGACCGCGCACACACGGCCCAGGGTGCGCCGCGACGTGCTGTTCACCGAGACACCGGGCGGCGTGATCTTCCACAACGCCGATGGTGGTTTCCAGCTCAGCTCCCCGTCCGCCTACCGGTTCGCCACCCTCCTCGTCCCGCACCTGGACGGGAGCCGGACCGTGGCGGAGATCTGCGCCGGCTTCAAGGACCCGCAGAAGGCGATGGTGGGCGGCCTGGTCAAGGCGCTCTACGCGCGCGGATTCGCCCGGCCCGTGCCGGACCCCACCGAGGAGAGACCGGGCGCGTCCGTGGAGCCGGCGGTCGCCGCCCGCTTCGGGCAGCAGATCGCCTACATCGAC